>NZ_CAUVME010000001.1:0-127302 GCF_963553175.1 Oribacterium sinus
TAGTCGCCGCCTCCTACTCGATCGCAAAGCAAATTCCTTCGGAAGTTGGTCTGTAACAGGACGACTTTTCTGATGAAAAGTCTGTCCTTGTGGATACTAAGCGAAAAACTTCGTTTCTCTTGTTTTTCGCAAGTACCGGCGGGCTCAGACTACCCCATGTACAGACCTATATTGACGAAAATCTATTTATTTTGATTTTTTATGGTCCCTTTTCCTGTAAATGTAACAAGCGGTATAAGTACTGATATTTTTAGGCATAATTTGCGGCTTATACCAAAAAAGTGTTCAGATTATTTGCATCTGAACACTTTTTTCTTTTTTGAGGACTCTATATTACAGTCTCTTCATTTTAATATAGAATTATAGATTAGATTGCTCTGGTGTACTTCTTTAAGAATTCCTTCTCGTCTTCCTTAAGTAGTGGAGCAATGGTCTCATAAACTCTTGCATGGTAGTCGTTTAAGAGCTTCTTATCCTCAGCATTTAACATATCCGGATTGATGGCATCCAGGTCGAAAGGAATCAGAGAGATGGTTTCAAAATACATGAACTGTCCATACTCGTTCTTCTCTCCCTTTCTGGCGAGAAGTTCATTTTCCAGACGGATACCGTGGGAGCCTTCAACATAGAATCCCGGCTCATCGGTAATCACCATGCCCTCTTGAAGTACTTCGGTTTCTCCGGCACGGAACTTCCAACGGAAGCCTGCAGGGCCTTCATGAATGTTCAGAAGATATCCTACGCCGTGGCCTGTACCATGATTGAAGTTCAAGTTTCTATCCCAGAATGGCTGACGGGAAAGGATATCCAATACCAAACCGGTACATCCCTCCAAGAACTTTGCATTGGCAAGGTGGAGGTTACTGATAGCAACCAAAGTAAAATCATCCTTCATCTGCTGAGGAACCTCTCCTAAAGCAAAGGTTCTGGTAATGTCTGTGGAACCCTCATAGAAGCCTGCTCCGGTATCACTTAAGTAAAGTGTTCCGGTATGGAATTCCACATCGGTTTCAGGAGAAGAGGTGTAGTGCACAATAGCGGAATGAGGACCAAAGGAAGAAATGGGCTCGAAGCTTGGACGAATAAAGTTGCCCATTTCGGCACGGAACTCATCCAGCTTTGCTGCGGCAGACATCTCTGTAATCTTAATCTTACCGATATTTTCCTTCAGCCACTTCATAAAGCGAAGGTGTGCAACGCTATCTTTAATCTGGGCTTTACGAATATTTTCAATCTCAACAGGATTCTTGATAGCCTTCATTAAGATGGCAGGATTTCTCTTTTCTACGGTCTTTACAGACTTAGGAATATTGTTGAAGAGAGCATAGTTTAGCTTGCTCGGGTCAATCATGACGATATCTCTGTCGGAAAGCTTTTTTACATCCTCATAAATGGCATTGTAGGGATGAAGCACTACACCATCCTTAGCCAGCTTTTCCTGCAAAGCCTTGTCCAGCTTTCTTTCGTCAATGTATAAGTCGAAACGATCCATACGAATGATGGCATAGCTGAGAACAAGAGGGAAGAATTCGATATCATTACCGCGAATATTCAGAGTCCAACAGGTATCATCCAGGGTGGAAACGATATGGGTATTGCATCCCGCATCTTCCATTTCCTTACGAATACGAGCCATCTTACTGCTTACACTTTCACCGGCATATTTTTCATCCAGATCAAAGGCAGGCTCTTCGGAAAGTGCCGGACGATCCTTCCAAACCGGATCCACAAAGTCCTCGTCATAGAGAATCTTAGCTTTCTTTTTCTCGGCAATACGAGCGTATTCCTGCCCTTCTCCTACGGATACGGCACGACCGTCAAAGGCAAGGGTATCGCCCTCCTTCAAATGCTCCTCCAAGAAGGCCTCCAGGCTAGGTACTCCCGGCTCGAACATCTTCATCAGCTCGACGGTGGTTCCTTCCAACTGCTTAGCAGCCTGGATAAAATAACGACCGTCAGTCCAAAGTCTTGCTTCCTCTAAACCGATAAGAGCAGTTCCGGCAGAACCGGTAAATCCGGTGATAAACATTCTCTCTTTAAAATGCTCTCCAACATATTCGCTTTGATGGAAATCCGCAGTGGGAACAATCAGCATAGTAATGCCTTTTTCCTTCATAATCTTTCTAAGTGCGGAAAGTCTCTCAGGTACTGTCATGTTCTACCTCCATAATTCTTCAAGTATAAAAACCAAACGCTGTAGTGTATTATAGCACGATTTGCTCAAAAAGGCTAAAGAATAGGGGGATAAACTTTGATTTTTAGGAAAAATGTTCTAAAAAAATAACGGAAGCGAAAGTCCGGAGTAATCGCGCTATAAAGGAAAAAGGCTAAAAGTATTCTAAAAAGCTATATTAGTCTGGCTTAGAAAAACGTCCCATGTTATACTGCCATCAGTTTTGCATGAGAAAGGAAGAGCTATGTTAAAGTGTGAAAGAACATCTGTAATGAATATAGAAAATGCCATGAGAGGTGCCAGAAATCCTATGAATTCCTGGGATAGGGCGGACTCTTATTATGATGAAGAAGGAAATTATCAGCTTGGACCCAATGACATGAATCTGGCAAGGCGTTTACGACTGGCCGGTTCCGATCATAGAAAGTTTATCCGCCAAATCTTTGTCTCCGTGGACATCACGGCTCCTCTTTATTGGTGGAAGGAGTATGACACATATAAAGTGGCAACTGTAGCCAATTCCACCTCTACCATGCACAAAATCCATTCCAAGGAATTTAGCATTGAGGACTTTTCCCATGACCATCTCACCGAGGAAGGGCTGGAGAGTTTAAAAAGAACCGTGGAGGATCTGGAACGCATTCGTCTTCGTTTTCTGGAGAAGAAAAACAAGGAGGATTGGTACACCATTATCCAGTTGCTTCCCAGCTCTTATCAGCAAATGCGGACCTGTACCATGAATTACGAGAGTCTTATCAATATGTATTTTTCCAGAAAGAGCCATAAGTTAGAAGAATGGCATACCTTCTGCGATTGGATTAAAACCCTGCCCTATGCCAAAGAGTTGATTTTGGCAGAGAAGGAATCGGAAGCATAGCCTTTTCTGTTTTTTAAAATTTTTTTATAGAAATATTCTTCCTTATAAATTCTTTATGCGAAGAGAATTTATAAGGAAGAATATGGTATACTAAAGTTCATAGTCTTCTTCTTTAGTTTTATTAAGATTCTATTCTTCTTGTTTTATCTGTTCTTTTATTCATCCATTTTCAGATATTTTTATTTTTATCTATCCATTTGTTTTCACGTTTTCTTATTTCCATCTATCTATTTGTTTTCATGTTTTCTTATTTTCACCTATACCTTTCTTTTTTAGTATTCTGATTTTCACCTATTCATTTATTTATTAGTTCATTTTCAAGTATTCTGCCATTTATTCATTTTTTCAATCATTCTGCCATTAGTTCATTTTTTCAAGGATTCTGCTATCTATTTATTTTTCAGAAAGGAGCTTCTTATGCCCAATTTATGTCTGTCTTCCTTGAAACGGGGAAAAATTATTTTATTGCTTCTGATGATTATGCTTCTGGGATTTTTATTTTTGATGAATCAGGAACGGGAAAGAAAGATTATCTATAAGGGGGCTGCGGGGGAAGAGAAAGAAGCGTTTCTGGCCCGGGGCGCTTATGAAAGCTTAGAGGCAAAGAGAAAGGTAAAGCTGCCGGAAGAGCAGAGCAAAACTGCAGAAGAAAAGCAAGAGGGACGAGAAAATCAAAAAATAGAAGATTCGGTAGAAGTGGAAAGCCAAGAAAAGCGGGAAAACCTAGAAGGGAGTAAAAAGGCGAAAAAAGAAGAGGATCCGGAGATAAGTAAAGAAGATAGCGAAGAAGAAAGTAAAGCAGGAAGTAAAGCAGAAATCGGAGAGGATGGCGAAAAGAAAGAAGTCGGCGAAAAGAAAGAAGACGGTATAGCAGATAGCCGAGAGGGAATTCCAAAAAATCAGATGGAAAAGAAAATCAATATCAACACCGCTACAGAGCAGGAGCTGGAAAGCTTAAAAGGGATTGGTCCCGCCACGGCGAAAAATATCATTCGTTACAGGGAGGAATACGGCGGATTTTCCAGTATTGAAGAAATTAAGAATGTAAAAAGAATCGGAGAGAAAATATTTGAAAAAATCAAGGCGGATATCTGTGTATAACAAAGGCCGGCGTATAGTTGACATGATTTTGTAAGCTTTATCCCTTGTGCTTTTCTGCTTTGCCCTTTATGATGAAAATGTTTTCCCGTATTCCAAGATTATGAAGAGAGTAATAGGAAAGAGGAATTGGGATTCAAGTGAAATGGTAAAATTTTTAACAGGAAGGGATAGACTTTTCTTTTAAAAAGTTAAAATATTAGAGGAAGAAGTAATCAGGAAAAGATGAGAAAAAGAATGAGAATCAAAAAATGCTTGTGCTCTATGGTGTTGTTATTATCCATATTACAGAGTACATTGATTTATGCGGAAGAGAGAGTTTACGGAATTTCAGACTACGGTCCGGTTTCCGTTAATGGAAACGGTGTAGGAAGAGGAAAGGATCCCACCTACCAGTATATTGAAGATCTTCTTTATAATAATCAGGGGAATAATGGGAGCGGAAATAGTGGATCTGCGAATTCCGGCGGAAGCAACCCGGTAGCCAATCCGGGTGGCACATCCTCTCAAAATACGACGAAGAGTAGCGGTCAAAATACTGCTGTTACCCAGGAAAGAAAGTGGAATTTGGCGAAGCTTTCGGGAAATGGGCAAACCAAGTCTATCGGCTCAGATGTGAATGCCAATTATGCAGTGGTTTTTGACTTGGATCAAGGTACAATCTTAGGTGAGAAGAACAGCTCTGCAAGCATGAATCCGGCCTCTATGACAAAGGTGATGACTTTACTTGTGGCGGTTGAGAATCTTCCGGATTTAGAAAAGAAGATTACCATTACCCAGGATATTGTGGACTATGTGAAGGCAAGAGGTGCCAGCAACTGCGGTTTTGTAGCAGGGGAGCAGGTTCGGGTAAAGGATTTACTCTATGGGGTAATTCTACCCTCCGGAGCGGATGCGGTATTGGCTCTGGCTAAGGAAATTGCCGGTTCTGAAGCAGGATTTGTAGCTTTAATGAATAAAAAAGCCCAGGACTTGGGGCTATCTTCAGACTGTAAATTCCAGAATGCTACAGGGCTTTATCACAGTACCCATCATATGAATGTGAAGGATATTGGGGAAATTATGGCGGCGGCTATGCGAAATTCCATAGCCAGAGAGGTTCTTTCCACGGAGAACTATCAGATTCCTGCCACCAATAAGCACGAGAACGGTATTAAGCTGACGAACCTGTTTGTACAAAGAATAAAAGGGCAGGATACCGGAGGCGCCAGTGTGACTATGGCGAAAACGGGCTTTGTTCGTCAATCCATGTTTTGCGCTGTCAGCAGCGGAAAAGGAGCAAATGGAAAGAATCTTTTGGTGGTAACCGGCTACAGCTCCAGCACCTGGCAGTGTATTAAGGATCATGCCACCTTGTATAAGCGTTTCGGATAGAAGAAAAGGGGGAAGCTATGCCAATTAAAGTACAGAACCATTTGCCTGCAAAGGATATATTAGAGAAGGAAAATATTTTCGTTATGGATGAACAGAGGGCGGTATCTCAGAATATTCGACCTCTGCATATTGCCATTCTCAACCTGATGCCCTTAAAGGAAGATACGGAGCTGGATTTACTTAGGGTGCTTTCCAACTTTCCGATTCAGACGGAAATCACACTGATGAAGATGGAATCCCATGTTTCTACCCATACCAGCTCCGTTCATTTAAATACCTTTTATGTGAATTTCTCTTCTGTACAGGACGAGTATTTTGACGGCCTAATCATCACCGGAGCTCCGGTGGAAAAGATGCCTTTTGAAGAGGTTGGATACTGGAAAGAACTTACGGAGGTTATGGAATGGTCAAAAACCCATGTGTTTTCCACCTTCCATATCTGTTGGGGAGCCCAGGCGGGGCTGTACTATCATTATGGAATTCAGAAAGTGCCTTTGGAGAAGAAATTAAGCGGAATTTATTCCCACAGGGTTCTTCATAGAAAGAAAATGCTGATGAGGGGAATGGATGATGAGTTTTATGTTCCCCAATCCCGTTATACCGGACTGGATGAAGAGGCAGTAAAGAAAAATAAAGAGCTTTATGTGGTAGCGGACAGTGAAGAGGCGGGAAGCTACTTGATTTTGGCCTGCTCTTCCCGCCAAATCTTTGTTACCGGCCATTCCGAGTATGACCGGTATGACTTGGATAAGGAGTATAAAAGAGATTTGGCCAAAGGAATAAATCCGGAGGTTCCGGTGAACTATTATCCTGATGACAATCCGGAGAATACCCCGATTTTATCCTGGCGTTCCAGCTCCAACTGTACCTATAGTAATTGGTTAAATTTTGTGTATCAGGAGACTCCCTATCGTTTGGAGGAAATGCGACCGGTTTCAGAGGACAGTTATCTTCGGGATGACCATAGAAGTGAAAGAGACAGTACCGTAAAGTCTACCGATTAAGGGAACAAATAGTGACTGAAGCAATGAGTACAAGTAAAGGAGAAATTATGGATGCAGTAGAACGTTTGATTCGTTACTTAAAAATTGATACGGAATCCGTACCGGATCAGGAAAAGATTCCTTCCAGCGAGAAGCAGTTTGATCTGGCAAGAGTTCTGGAAGCGGATTTAAAGGAACTGGGGGTAAAGGACGTACAGTGTACCGACCATGCCTACGTATACGGGAAAATTCCTTCCAATTTATCGAAGGAAGAGCAGGAAAAGACTCCTGCTTTAGGATTTATTGCCCACATGGATACTTCTCCCTCTGCAAGAGGTAAGAATGTGGAGCCCAGAATTGTAAGTAATTATGATGGAAAAGATATTGCTTTAAACGAAACCGAAGTTCTTTCTCCGAAAGTCTTTCCAAAGCTTTTAGAGGCGGTTGGACAGGATTTAATGGTTACCAACGGAAAAACCTTATTGGGAGCGGATGATAAGGCGGGCGTTGCGGAAATCATGGCTATGGTGGAATATATTCAGACCCATCCGGAGTTTCGTCATGGAGACATTTGCATAGGTTTTACACCGGATGAAGAGGTTGGGGCAGGAGCAGACCTCTTTGATGTTCCTCTTTTCGGCGCAGAGGTGGCTTATACCGTGGACGGTGGCACTCTGGGAGAGGTGGAATATGAGAATTTTAACGCTGCCAGCGGAAAGGTGAAGATTCATGGCGTGAATGTCCATCCCGGTTCTGCAAAGGATAAGATGATGAATGCCAATCTTTTGGCGATGGAGTTTAATGCTTTACTGCCAAACTGTACGCCTGCCAACACGGAAGGGTATGAAGGATTCTTCCATCTATGTTCCTTTGTGGGAGAGGAAAGTCTGGCTACTTTGGACTATATTATCCGTGACCATGATTGGGAGAAATTCCAAGAGAAGAAGAGAATTTTCCAGGAGGCGGGAGAGAAGCTGAATCAGAAATACGGAGAGAAGGGGGCACAGTTTTCCGTAGAAGTGAAAGACAGCTACTATAATATGGTGGAAAAGGTTCGCCCTCATATGTATTTGATTGATGTGGCAAAAACAGCCTTTGAAAAAGAGGGAGTTACCCCGAAGGTCTGCCCCATTCGTGGAGGCACAGACGGTGCCAAGCTTTCTTTCATGGGCTTACCCTGCCCCAACCTGTCTACAGGAGGAGAGAACTACCATGGTATTTACGAATATTTGAATCTGAATTCTTTCAAAAAGATGATTCCGGTGCTTTTGAAGATCTGTCAGGAAATGATAGGAAAAAAACAATAAGTTCCGGGCGATAAGGCAAGACGGGCTTATAGAATGGGACGGACTTCTAGAACAAGACGTATTGATGAAACGCTACAGGACATTATAGAAACAAGAGAAAGGACCTTCGAGTATACATTCGAAGATCCTTTCTTTTATATGAATAGACTGCTTTTTCGTCCATCACTGGAATCCCTTTATGAAGGGACTTTTTTCAAGCTTAGTAGCTTTATTCTACTTTTCTTGTTTCTTATTCAATATTCTTTTGTATGATAAACGATTCACTTATCGCTTATCTATCTTTTGAAAAGCAAGTCCTTTGCCTTTCTTACGATTAATTCCTCCTCTATACTAATGCTCCTTCTCTGAAACATTCGTATCGGAATTCCCTTTCCTCTTATTTCAGAGAAGAGGCTCGTCATTGTTTTCATCGTGGATGCTGTACATCCGATAGCATTCCTCGGGAAACATCGGGTTTCATCTTCAGGAAATGCTTAATATTCAATTGTCTTATCTAGCCATTGGTTTGTACCACCTTTTCAGAATCGCTTCTCTATAATTTCAAAATGGAATTTCACCATGATTTTATATATTTAAAGCGTTTATGATGGGAAACCGATTCTATTGGAAACCTGCTCTTTTCAGAAAATAAGAAGAAAGTCTTCTGCAAACCGATAGCATAATTCCTGCTATACAAGAGTTAGGTTTTCTCTACTCAGTTAAGTCTCCAGTAGAAGTACTGTTCTTCGTCCATTGGATTGTACCTCTCTTTCTTGATTATAGTTCGCAAACCTTCCGTTTGCACTTTGCAAATCTCTAACTCTTTCTCTTCGAGCTAAAGATTTTTTGCTGTTTTTTTCTTTCTTGTGTCTATAGGATAGCACGAAAAATTTCTTTTGTAAAGCAAAATTAAATAAATATTATTTTTATTTTTTGTAAAAAAAGAGGATATAAAAAAGAACTTTTCTCTTTAAAAATGGAATTTATACACACAATAAAATTTATTTTCAAAAATCCGGAATAGGACTCATTTTGCTCAAAATTAATCCTATGGGAAGGGGAAACTATGGACGGGAGGCTTGGCTTTGCCGTAGAATAACAGACGAGTAAATAGAGTTAGTTTATACTTCGTATGGAGAGGAATAAATCTATGTTTCGTTATGAAGAAATCAAAAATCCGGAATATTATCAGGAAAACGTCCTTTTGCCCCATTCGGATCATATTGCCTACCGCAATGCTACAGAAGAAAAGCTGGGAAAAAGTTCCCTGCGAAAAAGTTTGAATGGCTTATGGAAGTTTCATTATGCAAGAAGAATAGAGGACAGTATTCCGCATTTTGAAAGCCCGGAGTATTCCTGTAAGGATTGGGAAGATATTGTGGTGCCTGCCCATATCCAGCTGGAGGGCTATGATGCACCCCAGTATGCCAATGTGCAGTACCCCTGGGAGGGACATGAAAGCATCCGTCCGGGAGAAATTCCCCGGCATTTTAATCCGGTGGCTTCCTATGTAAAATATTTTATCCTGCCGAAGGAGTGGGGAAAGCAGCCGGTGCATATTTCTTTTCAAGGGGTGGAAAGTGCCTTTGCGCTGTATTGTAACGGAGCTTATATCGGCTATCACAGCGACTCCTTCACTCCTGCTGAATTTTCTCTGGAGGGCTTTTTAAAGGAGGGGGAAAATAAGCTGGCGGTTCAGGTTTACAAATGGTCCGCAGCCTCCTGGTGTGAGGATCAGGACTTCTTCCGCTTTTCCGGAATTTTCCGGGATGTTTATCTCTATACCCTGCCCAAGCTGCATTTGGCAGACCTGCATCTTCAGACGGAATTGAGCCGGGACTTTAAAGAAGGAAAGCTTTGCTTTTTGGGAAGAATCGAAGCCCAGGAGAAGGTAAAAGGAGAAGAGAAAGAAAAGGGCATTCTTCGCTATACTCTTTATGATGGAGGAATAACGCTTCCTAAGGGAAGAGGCTTTGCTTCAGAGAAAAAGATTGTTTCTAAGGGAGAAATCCTTGTTTCGGGGGAAATGACCGAGCTAAAGGAACAGACCGTATCAAAGGAACAGACCGTATCAAAGGAACAGGTTGCTTCAGAGGAAAACATAGCGGAATTTTCCATTTCCATAGAAGCGCCCAAGCTTTGGTCTGCGGAGGCTCCCAATCTTTATACTTTGGTGCTGGAGCTTTGCACGGAGGAGGGAGAAGTACTGGAATATATCGTGGAAAAACCCGGGTTCCGACATTTTGCTTTAGAAGACGGACTGATGAAAATCAACGGAAAGCGGATTGTATTTAAGGGCGTAAACCGGCATGATTTCAGCAGCTTAACGGGAAGAGCAGTAAGTGTTTCGGAGATGGAGAAGGATATCCAAACCATGAAGCGAAACAATATCAATGCCCTTCGTACCTCTCATTATCCCAACAATTCCGCCCTCTACCGTCTGGCAGATGAGTACGGCCTTTATGTAATGGATGAGTGTAATATGGAAACCCACGGCAGCTGGGACACCTATGCCTTTACAAAAGATATAGACTATGTGCTTCCCAAGGATAAAAAAGAATGGGAGGCCATGCTTTTACAAAGAATTGAAAATATGTGGCAGAGGGACAAAAACCATCCCTCCATCCTGATTTTCTCCTGCGGAAATGAAAGCTTCGGTGGATCTGTCATTCATGAGATGGCAAAACGTCTTCGCAGCTTGGATTCCTCCAGACTGGTGCATTATGAGGGACTCTTTAATGACCGCTCCTATCCGGACAGCAGTGATATGGAAAGTCGAATGTACCCACCGGTTACGGAAATCAAAGACTATCTTTCCAAGCACAGGGAAAAGCCCTTCCTGCTTTGTGAATATGCCCATTCCATGGGGAATTCCTTAGGGGCTTTGTATAAGTACACGGAGTATGCGGAGGAGGAGCCCTTGTTTCAGGGAGGCTTTATTTGGGACTATGTGGACCAAAGCCTTTGGAAGAAAAATCGTTACGGTGAAAAATTTTTAGCCTATGGGGGAGATTTTTCCGACAGGCCTTCGGATTTTCAATTCAGTGCCAACGGCATTGTTTTTGGGGGGGATAGAAATCCAAAGCCCCAGATGCAGGAAGTGAAATATCTCTATCAAAATATTTTTTGTACCCTGGAAGAGGAGGAGATTTTGATAAAGAATCGTTCTCTTTTCCAATCCACTTCAGAACTGGATTGTAAACTATCCCTTTATCGTTACGGAAAGCTTTGGAAGGAGTGTTTGTTGGAGACAAATGTTCCGCCCCAATCTGAGGGGAGAATCCCTAATCCGTTTTTAAAAGAAGAATTGGAGGGAGAGTATACTCTTCGGATTAGTTTTCATTTAAAGAAGGATAGTTTGTACGGAGAAAAAGGCTTGGAGATGGCCTTTTCGGAAAGAAGCTATACGGTAGAGAAAAAAGAGACTTTGAGGCTGTATCTGTTGGGGGAAGAACAACAGGAGGAACATTGGGTGAGAAGCTGGGAGAAGCTTTTGGAAGAATGGAGCGATACCTCGGAAGGGATTCCGGAAGATTTTCAGATTCTATCTTCGCCCCACAACATTGGTGTACGAGGCAGTTCTTTTGAGGCAATCTTTTCTTTGATTCAGGGCGGGCTGGTATCCTACCGATATGGAGGAAAAGAGTATTTGGAGGCCATGCCAAGACCTAACTTCTGGCGTGCTCCCACCGACAATGACACGGGAAATCTGATGGCTTTTCGCTATGCCCAGTGGAAAACAGCAAGTCAGTATTTAAGTACAAGAAGCCCTGAGGCAAGCCTAATGTTGGAAAAACCGCAAGAGGTGCTGATGAAAATGGAGAAGGATTGCTTCCTTATTCGTTACAGCTATCATTTACCTACCAATCCGAGAAGCAGCTGCCAGATGCAATACAGCGTTTTCCCGGATGGAAAAATCAGCGTAAGTCTGGACTATAGTCTGCCCAAGGAGGGAGATCCTGTCCTTCTGAAACAACTGTCCGAGCTTCCGGAATTTGGGGCTCTCTTTACTCTAAATGCGGATTTGGAAAACTTTTCCTGGTACGGCTTGGGCGAAGAGGACTGTTATGCCGACAGAAAGCATGGCGGAAAATTGGGCATTTATCATGGGAAGGTAAGGGATAATTTTGTCCCCTATGTTTTCCCCCAGGAGTCCGGAAACAAGGCGGAGGTACGACTGGCGACTCTCACTGATGAGAAGGGTAGGGGCTTAGTTTTCTTAGCGGAAAATGAAGAGGGGCAAATGAATGTTTCAGCTCTGCCCTGGACTCCCCATGAAATTGAAAATGCCTGCCACGGTTATGAACTTCCTCCGATTCATCATAGTATCCTGCGTCTTTCCAAGGCCCAGATGGGGGTGGGAGGAGATGACAGCTGGGGCTCCCATACCCATGAGGAGTTTTTGGTGAAAGTCAAGGATAGGATTCATTTCAGCTTTTCCTTTATGGGGATTTGCTAAAGCGGAGTTACAATCCTTTTGACGAATATAGGGAGATACCTTCTCTTAAGGCTTTGAATTATGCCATTTTTAGAACGGCTATCAAAAATTTAGAAATAATCTACTAGGATATAGAGGGAAATACTCTATATCCTTATTTTTTAAGAGAAAATGACGAAATATCCTGTATAGAAATGTTTCTCCCTGTATAAGGGCGTTTTTCACCTGCTTATTTTTGGAAATACTTTAGTTTTTTCCGGAAATGGGCTGTAGTAAAGGAGGCAATATGCTGGAAAATGTGCGTGCCGTAGGAAAGGATTCCTACCAAAACAAGATTTTATCCAAGGTTGAGAGCGGAAAAACCAAGGAAAGCCAAAAAGTGGATAAACAAGCCTCCGGCAAGGAAGCGGAGCTTGCAAAGGCTACAGGAGGGAAAGAAGCTGTAGTACAAAGAGACAGCTTGGAGCTATCCGGTAGAGCGAAGGAAGTGGCAGCCAAGGGGACACAGGCGACTAAGGCGGAAAAGACGAAAGCACTGAGTGCCGAGGAGGGACTTTCTGACAAGGCGAAAACCTACTTAAAGAATCTGCGCCGTTCTCGAAATTTTGTAGATTTTCGTATTGCGGAAAAGGGAAAAGAGAATGATGCCTTAGCAGGAAAGAGCAATAAGGAATTTACCGTTGTTCTAAGCAATGAAGAAATTGAAAAAATGGCAACGGATAAGAAATTTGAAAGAGAGCAATTAAATACATTGGATCAGACCGTAAAGTCTATGCTTATGGCACAGACAGGGATAGGGAATGATAACGGGGCCAATAAGACCAATGTGGAGGACATCAAGAGTATTGCGGCAAAAACCCAAGAGGACGGCACCACCATGCTGATTGCCAGCTTGGAGAAGAGTACAAGCTCTGCCAGAAAGATTGCGGAAGAGCAGGATAAAAAGCGGGAAGCAAAGAAACTGGAAGAAAAGCAGGAAGCGAAGAGAGCGGCAGAAAAGGAAGCGTTAAAGGGCGGTAAAAAAGCGGGTAAGGCACAAAAGGTAGAGAAGGCGGATTCCAAGGATAAATTATCGGGAACAGAAAAGACGAAGGAGAGCGCAACAGAAACAGAGACGATTCATGATGTGGAAAAAACAGCTGTAAAGCGTGTGGAGGTAAGGGGAAGAACCATAGAAGAGCTTATGGAAAACTTGAAAAAGCTGGATTGGACAAAGGTTCCGGTGACAGAATAAAGAGATAGCTCTCCTACTTTATTGTGAAATAAAATAGGGAAGTCAATTTATAATTTGCTTATATAAATTTTATTTTTGTTTATAATTAAAAAGATTCATGCTATACTTTCTCCTTGTAAGGGTTGAACTGTCTTTAGGAGGAAGTATGGCATTTTTTTCATTTTTGGATCAGAAAAAGAAAAAGGATGCACTTAGAGAGCTTGCAAAGGAAAGAAAGAGAGGAATTTCCGCAGAACAGCTGGACAAGGCCAATAGGGAAATTCATCTTCGCCTTTTGCAATCTCCTTTTTTTCTGGAAGCGGAAAGGATCTTCTCCTATGTGAGTATGGAAGGGGAGGTGGACACCAGAATCATTTTGGAAACGGCTTTACAGATGGGGAAAAGAGTGTGCGTTCCCCGATGTATTCCGGGAAAAGAGCATCTGATGGAGGCGGTAGAGATTCATAGTATGGAGGAGCTGATTCCCCAGACCTATGGAATTTTAGAACCAAGGCAAGAAATCCCTTCTTCCACGGACCGGTGCTTTGATTTGTCTTTGATACCTTGTGTAATGGCAGATCAAAGAGGAGGCAGACTGGGACATGGAGCAGGCTACTACGATCGATTCTTGGAAAAGAGCAGGGGGAAAAAGCTATGTTTATGCTTTTCCTGCTTACTTTACGATAAGATTCCCATGGAGAAAACGGATATCCGCATGGATGCGCTATTAACAGAGGAAGGCTACTTTGCATTTCATTAAGAATCTTTCACAAAAGGGGAAAATGATTTCTGTAAGAAATGCCAAGTTGTATTCTGTTAAAAATTTAGCTAGTATAAGTGAAGTCAAAAAATTAATTTGTTCCCAAAAAATATTTTTGGTCAGGAGGAGCGAAAATGGGTGTAGAGCAAAACAAAATGGACGAGTTGTTTAAATGGGATGGAAAGCCGGATGTGGCACCTACCATTTCTTTGGCGTTACAGCATCTGGTAGCCATGATTATCGGTTGTGTAACGCCGGCTATTATTATTTCCAACGTAGCAGGATTGGAAATCGGACAAAGAATTATCTTGATTCAGGCATCCTTGACGATGTCTGCAATTTGTACCTTCTTCCAGCTTTTTCCCTTAAAGAAGGGCGTATTTGGAGCAGGTCTTCCGATGATTTTAGGAATCAGCTTTGCATACCTTCCCAGTATGCAGGCGATTGCCGGAGAAGGCGGCGGAGTAGGAACCATCGTGGGTGCTATGATGGTTGGTGGAATTGTTGCAATTATTGTAGGAATCTTTGTAAAAAGAATTCGTAAATTCTTCCCTCCACTTATTACCGGAACCGTTGTGTTTACCATCGGCCTTTCTCTTTATCCCACAGCGGTAAACTATATGGCAGGTGGAGTGGCAAACAACGCTGAGTTGATTGCCAAGAAGGGACTTACCACAGCTTTGATTTACGGCTCTTGGCAGAACTGGCTTGTGGCTTTTATCACCTTGATTGCTGTAATGTGCTTCAGCACCTTCGGTAAGGGTGTCTTTAAACTGGCTTCCATCCTTTTGGGAATGGTAGTGGGATATTTGGTGGCTCTTGGCTTTGGAATGATTTCTTTCAAGGAAATCGGAACCGCTTCCTGGTTCTCTCTTCCTCACTTCCTGCCTTTTGGTGTTCAGTTTAGTGTACCTGCTTGTATTTCCATCGGTTTACTTTTTGCGATTAACTCCATTCAGGCTATCGGTGACTTTACGGCAACCACCATGGGCGGATTTAACAGAGAGCCCAGTGATGATGAGCTTCGTGGCGGAATCATTGCTTACGGTGCAACCAACTTCCTGACTGCATTCTTTGGCGGACTTCCAACTGCGACTTACTCTCAGAACGTAGGTATCGTAATTTCCAACAAGGTAGTAGCAAGAAGAGTGTTCGCAACAACCGGTTTGTTTATCCTGGCTTGCGGTCTTTGCCCGAAGTTCTCCGCATTACTTACCACAATTCCTCAGTGCGTATTGGGAGGAGCTACCATTACCGTATTCTCCACCATCGCGATGACTGGAATTAAGCTGATTACCCAGGAACCGTTGACTGCACGCTCTACTACAGTGGTAGGACTTGCAGCAGCAGTTGGTGTGGGAATTGCACAGGCTCCCGCATCCTTAGGACAGTTCCCGACATCCTTCACCATGATTTTTGGAAAGTCTCCTGTAGTATTGGCAACTATCATTGCAGTATTCTTAAATATTGTATTGCCTAAGGAAAATAAAAAAGCTTAACTAAACGAGATATCGCACGCTTTGCGCACGATACTCGTTATGAATTAAAAGAGACGTTACATAAGATAAAAGAAAAAGTGCTCAGACCGGGTCTGAGCACTTTTTCTTTTGGCATCCTTTTTTTCTTTTAGCATCCTTTTTTCTTTTGCCCTGAAGTTTATGTTTGGAGCATAGATAAATCCGGAGGCAGCTCTCGCTGAAAGAACATTTTTTCTTTTCGAATGGGATGGGTAAAGGAAATGGAGTAGGAGTGGAGAGCCTGACGGGACAAGCCTATATTTTGTAAAAAAACACTTTCTTTCCCATTGCCGTATAGACTATCCCCCAGTAGGGGGCAGGAGAGGTAAGAGAGGTGGACGCGAATCTGATGGGTCCTGCCGGTGGCCAGCTGGAGTTGCAGAAGAGAATAGTTTTTCCCGGGAAAATAGTCTAAGACATTAAAATAACTGAGGGCTTCCTGCCCTTTTTGAAAATCCACGGTTCTCAGCATTTTTTCTTCTTCTACTCTGGCGATAGGCGCAGATATGGCAAAGGCATAATCAAATTCTTCTTTTTCGCTCTCATGAACACGTCTGAATCCAGGAACAGAACCTAGGGAAAATTCGGGATTTCCCTGACAAAAAGCCAGATAGCTTCTTTGGACGCGTCCCTCCTTCATATCTTTGTTTAGAATCGATGCCGCCAGACGATTCTTCGCCAGAAGGATTAAACCGCTGGTATCCAAGTCCAATCTGTGGATAAAGTGACAAACAAAAGAAGATGCAGAAGTATTCTGCATCTGATAAAAAACTACGGCACCGGCTAAAGTCTTTTCAAAATGTCCCGGAGAGGGATGACAGGGAAGTCCTGCAGGCTTATTTAGCAGGAGGATATCCCGGTCTTCATAAACAATGTCCAAAGGAAAGTCATAAGGCGGAGCACTGTTCTCGTCCTCCGCGGGAAGGTAGACAGACAGGCAATCCCCCTCCGCCAAATGATCCACGGTAAAGGCCCATTGACCATTTTTTTCAATCCCGTAATGCTCCCTTTCCGCCTCAAAAAAATGAACTCTCTTTAAAGCGGAAAGAAGGCTTTTTGTGTAACCCTGTTCCAGAAGAAAAGCTTCTATCGTCTTATCTGCAAAGTCTTTAGGAACGGTATAAGTAAAAAGAGTAGGAATACGCATGCTTTAGAAGGAAAAGGTTTCTGCCAAAGGAAGCCAGAGCTCATCCTTTTCGGAGAGAAGAAGAGGACTGCCGTCTTCCATAGCGTAACCGTCTTTTTTCGCATTTCCGGCATAAGTACCCTTTAACTCCGGCCACTGAATGCCGATGCTTGGATCATTCCATGCCAGACCGCCTTCGTCTCCGGGATGGTAGAAGTCTGTTACCTTATAGGCAAATTCCGCGGTATCGGAAAGTACAAGGAAGCCATGAGCAAAGCCCTCCGGAATATAGAACATCTTTTTATTTTCTTCACTAAGGGTAATGCCGAAATGCTTACCGTAAGTTTTGCTGTTCTTTCTTAAGTCTACAGCCACATCATAAACTCTTCCTTTTAATACGCGAACAAGTTTTCCCTGGGGATATTGCTTTTGAAAATGCAGTCCCCGTAATACACCCTTTACAGACATACTCTGATTGTCCTGTACAAAACGAAGATTAAGTCCCTGCTCCTTAAAATCTCTTTCATTGTAGCTTTCCATAAAATAGCCTCTGCTGTCCTGATGGATGGTGGGCGTAATAATGCATAATCCCTCAATGTCCGTTCTTTCTACCTGAATCTGTCCCATGAAATTTATCCTTTCTCCTTTGTTGTAAGTAATAGAAAACAAAGAGTTTCCTTTTTTCTCATAAATAGTAATAAAGCAATAAATACCATCGATATTTTATCATAAAAAAAATTTTTCACATAATACTTATTTTTTAATACTTGCCTCCGATATATATACTGTAACAAGAATAAAACAAAAAAACTTGCTACAAAACATCTCTTCCATAGGAAGAGGACACCGGTCTTCGGACCCTAACAGCCAAAAGGCAAAATCAGTCGAAAGACAAGAAAAGGCAAAGAAAATTCTTCTTTTCTGGCGCCGGAAAAGGAGATTTGCATAGGACAGGGAGGTTCTGGCATGCCGAAATCAGGAGGATATTACTATGGTTATTCAACACAACATTGCAGCAAACAACGCTTACAGAAACCTTTCTTCTAACGCTTCTAACGGACAGAAGAACTTGGAGAAGCTGTCTTCCGGTTATAGAATCAACCGTTCTGCAGATGATGCAGCAGGTCTTGCTATTTCCGAGCAGATGCGTTCCAAGATCAACGGTCTTGATCAGGCTTCTGCAAACGCAAGTGATGCAATCGGCTTAATCCAGACTGCTGAAGGTGCTTTAACAGAGACTCACTCTATGTTACAGCGTATGGTAACTCTGGCTACCCAGTCTGCTAACGGAACCTACAACAGTACCGCTCGTGCAGCTATCGGAGAAGAGGTTACTGCTTTGAAGGCAGAAATCGACAGAATTGCTTCCACCACTGACTACAACGGTGTTAAGCCAATCGGTGCTTCTTCCGCTATCACTGTTCAGATTGGACCAACTTCCGGAGAGACTTTGGAGATTGCCGCTGCAAAGATGGATGCAACCAGCTTAGGTGTTAGTGCAATCTCAGTGTCTACAGTATCTGATGCTAACTCTGCTATCACCAAGATCAACGAGGCTATCAACACTGTATCTACACACAGAGCAAAGCTTGGAGCATCTCAGAACCGTCTTGAGCACACCATCAACAACCTTAAGACCACTAACGAGAACATGACTGCAGCTGAGTCCAGAATCCGTGATACGGATATGGCTAAGGAAATGGCAGCTTTCACTAAGAATAACATTCTTAACCAGGCTGCACAGTCTATGCTTTCTCAGGCTAACCAGCAGCCACAGGGAGTTCTTTCTCTCCTTAGATAAGCTTTATAGTATTTTTAAGACCATTGGAGTTGAAAGAAAAAAGAAGAGGCAAGGTTTATCTGCTGATTCTTTTCTTCCGGTGGAGTCCCACTTAAAAATAGAATGGATTATTATGTCTATGGAAAGAAGTTATCATAGTTTAACTATGGTGACTTCTTTTTTTGTTCTATCTTATATCGAAACCGGTCTATCGAAATATCCCGATCGGAACCGGTATATCGTGAAACCGGAGGAACGAAGGCTTGGTGAAAGCTATGCCATTTCCTCGTAAAGCAAGAGAAGAAAGAGGAAAAATAGTTAGATGGAACTAACTTTCAGTATTTTTTAAAAAACAAAAAAATTTTCAAAATCCGTTGACAAGGACAAAAAAAGCGATTATAGTATGCCATGTTGATAGTAATTATCAATTTTGTTTTTTGAAAGCCTCAGGAACTTTTGAAAGACAAAGCAATAAAAGAAAGGACGGCCGATGAATTATTCACGACAGCGTGCAGAGGTACTGGATCAGATTAGGGAGCATGAAGACCATCCTACTGCAGATGTAATATTTGCAGAACTACGCCAAAAGGATCCCAGCATCAGTTTGGCAACGGTATATCGGAACTTAAAGTTACTTTCGGATTTAGGAGAAATTCGGAAACTTAGCTTCGTATCAGGAGCGGATCGTTTCGATCCTACCGTAAAACCCCATTATCACTTTGTATGTGAGAGATGCGGGAAGGTTTATGACATTCCTATGAAGGTTGCGGAAGCACTGGATTCGGAGGCGGAAATGTATATTCCGGGAGCCATTACAGGTCATGATTTGGTGTTCCGAGGAATATGTGATGAATGCGGAGCTTTGGAGGGCTCCCGGGATTCACAAAAATAAGTTGAGTTTGAGCATTTGCCTTAAAAAAGGCGGAAAAGGAGAGAAGTTATGAAGACTTGGGTTTGTTCAGTATGTGGTTATGTGTATGAGGGAGAGACTGCTCCTGAGAAGTGTCCTGTATGTAAGGCTAGCAGCGACAAGTTCGTTGAGCAGAGCGGAGAGCTTACATGGGCAGCAGAGCATGTAATCGGAGTAGCTAAGGATGTTTCCGAGGATATCAAGAAGGATTTAAGAGCTAACTTCGAGGGAGAGTGCTGTGAGGTTGGTATGTACCTTGCTATGAGTAGAGCAGCTTACAGAGAGGGATACCCTGAGGTTGGTGATTACTACAGACAGGCTGCTTTCGAAGAGGCAGATCACGCATCTCGTTTCGCAGAGCTCTTAGGAGAGGTTGTATCTCCTTCCACAAAGGAGAATCTTATCGCTCGTGTAAAGGCTGAGAACGGTGCTACTGCAGGTAAGGTTGATCTTGCAAAGAGAGCTAAGGCTCAGGATTTGGATGCTATCCACGATACTGTTCATGAGATGGCTCGTGACGAGGCTAGACACGGTAAGGCATTCCAGGGTCTGTTGAAGAGATACTTCAGCTAAGCACAACAGTTGGTAAGAGTGTAGTGCCTGTCCTGGTAACACTTGGGGCAAGTACAGCAGATTGTACAAAGGAAAAACTTGTCTTTTCTTGTGGCTATTATAAAATGTTTTTGTAATAGCGCAGGTTGAGTCTTGAAACAGAGGAGGAGCGCTCCTCTGTTTCAATTTTTAGGCAGGCGATAATGCTTGTCGGGAAAGGAGAGTAGCATGGCAAATTATAAGGGAACAGAAACAGAGAAGAATTTATGGACTGCCTTTGCAGGAGAGTCTCAGGCAAGAAACAAGTACACCTATTTTGCTTCTCAGGCAAAGAAGGACGGTTATCAGCAGATTGCAGCAATCTTAGAGGAGACTGCGGCCAATGAGGAATACCACGGAAAGATGTGGTTTAAGGAGCTGGCCGGACTTGGCGGCGGAATCGGAAACACCCAGGAGAACTTGAAGGCGGCAGCTGCCGGTGAGCATTATGAGTGGACCGATATGTATAAGACCTTTGCAGAAGTAGCGGCAAAGGAAGGCTTCCAGGAGCTTGCTGCAAAGTTCCGCCTTGTTGCTCAGGTTGAGAAGACTCATGAAGAGCGTTTCTTACAGCTTTTGCAGGGAATCTTGGATGATACTACCTTTAAGGCTGAGCAGCCTACCCTGTGGCACTGCAGAAACTGCGGTTTCATCTATGAGGGAGAGGAAGCACCTGAGACTTGCCCATGCTGTAATCATCCTAAGGCTTACTTCGAGCGTAAGGCTGACAACTATTAAAAAGCACTTCAGCTGAAAGAAAAGTACAGAAATTCTATTCAGCAAAAGTAAGCATCTGTTTTATAAATCCACAGTCTTTTCCATAAAAAAGAGGGAGAGACTTGTGGATTTTTTTATGCGCGGAATATTCCTATCTTATGTGGACAAAAATGAATTGTGTGAAATTTGAAAAATTAATACTTTTTTCATTGTGGGGAGGGGAAATCCGTGAAAGCTTGCATTGACGGAAGGAACAGTTTAGGCTAGACTCTAAGCTTAGGGATGAGTTCCTAAGACTGCTGTTTTCCAAGAAAAATGAAAGAAAAAGGAAGATGGCAAAGAGTGTTTTGTATAGAGAAAATTAGATATAGAGAAAGAGGCGTTGCGATGAAAAAAAGTACAGTTTTATTAATTCTGGACGGCTACGGAGATCGGAAGAGCAAAGAGGGAAATGCTATCGCTTTGGCGAATACGCCGGTGATGGATCATTTGAAAAAGGATTATCCCTATGTGGAAGGACAGGCTTCCGGACTGGCTGTAGGTCTTCCCGACGGACAGATGGGAAATTCCGAGGTTGGACACATGAACATGGGAGCGGGCAGAATTGTTTATCAGGAATTGACCCGTATTTCCAAGGCTATTCAGGATGGAGATTTTTTTGAAAATGCTGCCTTAAAGGGCGCTGTGGAGCATTGCAAGAAAAAGGACTCCGCCTTACATTTTATGGGCCTTTTGTCCGATGGAGGAGTACACTCTCACATTGAACATATTTATGGACTTTTGGAGCTGGCAAAGCGTGCCGGTCTTAAGAAGGTTTATCTTCATGCTTTTTTGGATGGAAGAGATACTCCTCCCGATTCCGGAAAGCATTTCCTTATGCAGATTGAAAAGAAAATGCAGGAAATCGGTGTGGGAGAAGTAGCCAGCATTGCCGGAAGATACTATGCTATGGATAGAGACAAAAACTACGACAGAGTGGAAAAGGCTTACCTGGCGATGACCCAAGGAATCGGTGAGAAGGCGTCTTCCGTAGAGGAGGCTATCAGTGCGTCCTACGCCAAGGAAGTTTTTGATGAATTCGTATTACCTACGGTAATCGAGAAAAATGGAGCGACTCATCTTATTTCTGACGGAGATGCTTGCATTTTCTTTAACTTCCGTCCGGATAGAGCAAGAGAGATCTGTCATTGCTTCTGTGATGATGACTTTAGCTTCTTTAACCGTGGGGCCAGAAAAGAGGTATATTTTGTCTGCTTCACCGATTATGACCCCACTATTCCCAATAAGGAAGTGGCTTTCCATAAGGAAGATATTTCCAATACCTACGGAGAGTATCTGTCCTCCCTGGGAAAGACTCAGCTTCGTATTGCGGAAACGGAGAAATATGCTCATGTTACCTTCTTCTTTAATGGAGGAAAGGAAGAGCCCTTTAGCGGTGAAGATCGTATTCTGGTTCCCTCTCCCAAGGATGTGGCAACCTATGATTTAAAGCCGGAGATGAGCTGTTACACGGTAACGGAGAAGCTTACAGAGGCGATTCGTTCCGGAAAATATGATGCTATTGTGGCAAACTTTGCCAATCCGGATATGGTAGGACATACCGGTGTTCTTCCTGCAGCCATCAAGGCTATTGAAGTGGTGGATGAGTGCGTGGGAAAGGTTGTGGAGGCTGTGCAGGAAGTGGGAGGTAATCTCTTCATTCTGGCCGATCACGGAAATGCGGATATGATGGTGGACGAGAAGACGGGAGAGCCCTATACCGCCCATACCACCAATCCGGTACCTTTCATCCTTGTGGCAGCGGACAAGTCGTTAAAGCTGAAGGAAGGGGGATGCCTTGCGGATGTAACTCCAACCCTTTTGGATTTGATGGGTATTCCAAAGCCGAAGGAAATGACAGGAAAGAGCCTGCTGGAGAAGTAAAGAAGTATAGCGTAGAGTGGCAGCATAGCCAAGGATGGAAGTGTAGCCAAGGACGGAAGTGTAGTCAAGGCCGGAAGTGTAGCCAAGGCCGGAAGTATAGCCAAGGACGGAAGTATAGAGAAGCTTAGAAGTAAGGACGCTAGAGTACCTGGAAGGAGTTATTCATGAAAATAGGAATCTGTACAGATTCCGGATCGGGAATACGGAAGGAAGAAAGTGAGATATTCGGGATTACTGTAGTTCCCATGCCCTTTCGAATGGGAGATCAGGAGTACTTTGAAGGAATCAATATGAGTCGGGAGCTTTTTTTTGAAAAGCTGGCAGAGGGAGAGGAAGTTTCCACTTCCCAGCCCTCCATGGAGAGTCTCATGAAGGCCTGGGATGCCCTGCTTTTGGAAAATGATGAAATCGTTCATGTTCCGTTAAGCTCCGGACTGTCCGGTTCCACCCAGACAGCTCTGATGCTTTCCCAGGAAGAACCCTATTTGGACAGAGTATTTGTTTCGGATAGCAGAGGGGTTTCGGTTACCCAGAGAATGCAATGCCTCTTCGCCAAAGAATTGGCGGAGAAGGGATATACGGGGAAGGCAATACAGCATCTTTTGAATTCCATTGCGGGAGATAACGGCATTTATATCGGGGTAAGTACCTTGAAGTACCTTAAACGGGGCGGCAGAATTACACCGGTTGCCGCAGCCATCGGCAGTCTTTTGCAGATTAAACCGGTTCTATCCATCAATAAGGGAGGAAAGTTAGACTCCTTTAAGAAGGTAAGGACGGAAAGACAAGTTCGGGAAGCCATTATTGAAGGCTTGAAGGATAGTCTGGAACGAATGGGAGATCCGGAGGCTAGAAAGTCCTATATTGCTGTAGCTTATACGGACAATCTGGCCCAGGCGGAAGAGTTTCGCACACAGCTGGCAGAGACCTTTCCCAATCGTTATGAGGAAGAAATTGTGATTTCTCCTCTGTCCTTACTGATATCCTGCCATATTGGAGAGAATGGTCTTGGCGCTGCTGTGATTAAGCGTCCGGATGCTTTGGAAAATACTTAAGCTTGGGGAGCAGTGATTTCAAACTGCTCTCCATTTGTCTTGATGAGAATTTCTCCCAGCTTGGCCGTTTCCAAAGGAAAGAGCCGATACTTCTTACAGTTTTCCACAGTGCTTTTGTGAGGATGTCCGTAGCGATTCTTCTTTCCATAGGAAAATAAGGCAAATTTTGCCCGGGTTTCCGACAGAAAACTGGGGCAGGAGGAGGTTTTGGATCCGTGATGTGCGAGCTTCAAAACATCGACTATGGGAGATGCTTCCGTCTCCCTGCAATTTTCCAATAGTGCCTCTTCAGACTCCTTAGGCATATCTCCGGTGAAAAGCATACGAAAATGTCCGTACTCCAAAAGGCAGCCGATGGAGTGGGCATTAGCTTCTTCGATATGGGCAGAATCATTGGGATAAAAGCAACGAATATGAAGCTGATGCCCCCTGGTATCGGGGCCTCTTTTTTTGCTTGTAGAGAGATTTTCTGCCCAAGCATTTTCTTTCGCGGAAAGACGGATTCCCTGTTCGGAAAAGACCAGTTCATCTCCCTTTTGCCAATAAGAAACATCCGCTCCGTGATTGTAGGCTAAACGCTTTAACAAGTCATAACGATGATCCTGCAAGGCGGAGGCGGGAAGAATTAAATGGGATAAGCTTATTGAGGGATTCTTTTCCAAGAGAGCCTGTATACCGCTGATATGATCCCGGTCACAGTGGGTGAGCAGGGCATAATCGATATGCTGAATTCTTTTGGCCTTACAATAGGGAAAGAAGATTTGTTCCGGAAATAAGTTCTTACTGGTGGAACCGTTGTCGATGGTAAAGACCAGATTTCCCTTTCGAAGAACAAAGCCATCACCCTGGCCCACATCAAGGGCGGCAATTTCCAGTTCTTTAGGGGGCTTGGGCAGGTAGAGAGGAAGGGAAAGCAAAAAGCCCAGGGAGAGTAAAAGGGACAAGAAAATAGGATGCACTCTGCAAAGACAGGGGATTGAATGTCTTCCATTCAAAGTTTTGGGAAAGAAAAAGAGAAGGTAGAGAAAAAGAAAATAAAACATCACAGAGATTACTTGCATTTTCCCAAAGAGAATCTGAGAAAAGGGGAGAGCAAGGCTTTTTTCCATGAAAAGGTGAAAAATTTGAAACAGAAGGTTTAGCAGAAATCGGGAGGAAAAGCTAAGAAGACGAAGAAGTAGAAAATCTTGCTCCGGCAGATAGGAAAGAAAGATAGATACTGCCCCAAGGAGAAAGAAAAAGGGAAGGAGCGGGAGTAGAAGCAGGTTTAATAAAGGGGCATATAGGGGAAAAGAGAACTGGGTTAAGGAAAAAAGTGGGAGCATAGCCAGATAAAAAAGGAAGCTGCCTTGTAAACGATGGGGTAGAGTAGAAAGTAAGCAGGGAATAAGCTTGGAAAGATAAGCAGGAAATTTCAAAAGAAGAGAGGGATGCTTGGAAAAGCCAAGCGTATGCTTTTTACAAATTTTGGAAAGGGCTTTTTCTTTCTTTTTTCGAACTGCTTTTCCGGGTCTTTCTTCCAAAAGAAAGAAAACAAAGAGGGTGAAAAAGGAGCACTGCATGCCGATGGAATAGAGGGAGAGAGGATTCAGCCAAAGTAAAAACAGTAAAGCGAAGGAAAGCTGAGACAGCAGATCCTTTCCTTTGCCAAGCTGTATGGCGGCAAAACGGAGAAAAAGCATGAAAAGCGCCCGAAAGGCGGAGTGGGAAGAACCGGTAAAAAGAAAATAGGAGAAAAGAAAGAAGGAAGTGATAAGAGAGGAAAGTAGGGAAGATAGCTTTATTTTCCGAAGCAGCCGGTAGAAAAAGCCTCCCAGAAGAGAAAGATGCAGGCCGGATATGGCCAGAATATGGGATATACCGGCACTTTGATAGAGGCTTTTTTCCGATAAGGTGATTCCTGAACGTTCTCCCAAGAATAGACTTTTTAAAAAGCCTGCCGTCTCTTCAGGGAAAAGTGCATCTATTCTGTTTCCAAGGCTTTGCTTCAGAGTGAACAACTCTTTGGCAAAGGGGGAGGACTCTCCCCGGACCAGCTCTATAGTCTTGGCTTGAAATACACCGGAAATTCCTTCCCCCTTATAATAGGAGGGGAGAGAAAACTCCCCTTCGTTGGTGGCAGGGCTAAGCTCTAAAAAATGACCTTTCACAGAGCAGATTTGTCCCGGAAGCGGAAGGGGCATAGAACTTTCCCAGGTGGATTCCTTCGGGAGATAAAGAATCAGCTTTTGAAAGTGCAGATCATTTCTTTTTTGATATTTTTCTTCATTCTTTAAAGAAGAATTCTTTTTTTTCAAGGCGGTATCTACGATACAGGAGCTGAGAAGGAGCTTCCATTTCTTTTCCTGCTCCTCGACATACATCACTTTACCTCTCAGTACAGCCTGTAAAGGAAGGATATAACCAATGCTTTCCCTTTCCGCCCGGTAACGATGATTTACGGAATAGAAGTTTAGCATAAACAGAGTAAGGCAAAGGAGGGAGCAAAAAAACAGCCGATTTTTCTTTTGCCGGAAGAGAAAGAGGGATAGAAACAGCAGGCAAAAGAGAAATAAGAAACGGTAGGAAAAAGGAATTTCGGGAGTAAGAATCAATTCTCCCAATAGGGCAAAGAGAGCCAAAAAGAATAGGGGACGGGAAAGAAACATATTGTGCTCCTTGGATAGAAGAAGTTAAAGATAAATATTATGGATGATGAATAGCCTGTGAATGCAAAAAGAATGCAAAAAGAATGCAAAAAGAATGCAAAAAGAATGCAAAAAGAATGCAAAATAAATGCGATAAAGAAAAGTTAGCGGTATGGAAGCTGTAAAGAAAATATTGAAAACAAAAAGATATTTCCCCTATCCTAGTCCTAAAGCCGGAAAAAAGCAATAAAAAAACTCCCCCAAAATAGGGGAGCCTTTTTGTGCAGTTTACTGCATCTTATTTACAGCTGTGTAAATCTGAGAAATCTTACGAGAAGCGTTGTTAGCCTTGTAGATGCCCTTGCTACGTGCCATTGCAATCTTCTTCTGTGCCTTAACCAGCATGGTCTCGGCAGTTGCCTTGTCACCGGCCTCTACAGCAGTGAAAACCTTCTTCATGTAAGTCTTAACTTCGGAACGGATTGCCTTGTTTCTTTCATTTCTCTGTGCCGCTACCTGAATTCTCTTTTTTGCAGATTTGATATTTGCCATGATTAAAACCCTTTCTTCCATAAGACTTTCCTGCCGCGGAAAACAAAATCCTATGGGAACAAAATAGAATGTATTCTTGTATTCTCTCTTGTTTTCAAATATCTGGACACGGACAGTTTGAAAACATACGCAACAATAATAGCGAAAACAGCTAGAACTGTCAAGGCGTGTATGCAGAAAAATAAAGGAAATACAGAGATAAAATGTAGTATAAATACAGGAGGGAAATACAGCAATAGCATTTTGTGGAAAAATCTTCCTTCTTATGGTATAGTTCCGAATGATTCTATTGCATGAAAGATGAGTTTTATGGGGGATATGCCTTAGATTTAGGAAAGGAACCCCCTATTCATTCTTTATAGGAGACAGAATGGAAAAAATTAAGCAAGAGCGAATTCGCAATTTTTGTATTATCGCCCATATCGATCACGGAAAATCCACTTTGGCGGATCGTATCATTGAAATGACAGGCACCTTGACGGAAAGAGAGATGCAGTCTCAGGTTCTGGACAATATGGACATTGAGCGGGAACGAGGAATCACCATCAAATCCCAGACCGTTCGTATTGTGTATAAGGCGGAGGATGGGGAAGAATACATCTTCAATCTTATCGATACTCCCGGACACGTGGACTTTAACTATGAGGTAAGCCGTGCATTGGCGGCCTGTGACGGTGCTATTTTGGTGGTGGATGCCACACAGGGAATTCAAGCCCAGACTTTGGCCAATACCTATTTGGCCTTAGATCATAATCTGGAAATTATTCCGGTCATCAATAAAGTAGACCTGCCCTCCGCGGATCCGGATTTGGTAGCCCATGAAATCGAGGACGTTATCGGTATTGAAGCCTTGGATGCCCCCCGGATTTCCGCGAAAACCGGTTTGAATGTGAAAGAGGTATTGGAAGCGGTGGTAAAGCGTCTTCCTCCTCCCGGCGGTTCCATTGAGAATCCCTTGCAGGCCCTGGTTTTTGACTCCTTATATGACAGCTATAAGGGGGTTATCATTTTCTGCAGAATTAAGGAAGGTAGCGTTAAAAAGGGCAGCAATATTCGTTTCATGGCCACCGGTGCGGAATTTACCGTAACAGAGGTGGGAACCTTTGCGCCTGGACAGTTTATCCCCGGGGAGGAATTGACTCCCGGTATGGTAGGCTATATTACCGCATCCATTAAAAATATCCGGGATGCCAGGGTGGGTGATACGGTCACCACTGTGGATAAGCCTGCGAAGGAAGCCCTTCCCGGTTATAAGAAGGTGCAGTCCATGGTATACTGCGGAATCTATCCCTCCGACAGCCAGAAATATCCGGATCTTCGGGATGCTTTGGAAAAGCTGCAATTAAATGACGCGGCACTGAATTATGAGGCGGAAACCTCTGCGGCTTTGGGCTTCGGCTTTCGCTGCGGATTTTTAGGCTTACTGCATCTGGATGTGGTACAGGAAAGATTGGAAAGAGAGTACGATTTGGATCTGGTAACCACGGCGCCCTCCGTTATTTACCATGTGTATAAGACGGACGGCTCCATGATGGAGCTGACCAATCCTTCCAATCTTCCGGATCCGGCGGAGATTGCCCATATGGAAGAGCCCATTGTGGAGGCGGAAATTATGGTGACCTCGGAATTTGTGGGAGCCATTATGACTCTTTGTCAGGAGCGAAGAGGCATCTATAAGAGTACGGAATACATTGATCAAACCAGAGCGGTTTTGAAGTATGATTTACCCTTAAACGAGATTATCTATGACTTCTTTGATGCCCTAAAATCCAGGAGCCGGGGCTATGCAAGCTTCGACTATGAATTAAAGGGCTATCAGGAAGGTAAGATGGTGAAGCTGGATATTTTGGTGAACAAGCAGCAGATTGATGCCCTTTCCTTCATTGTCCACGCAGGCTCTGCCTACGAAAGAGGAAAGAAAATGTGTGAGAAGCTGAAGAATGAAATCCCCAGACAGCTTTTTGAGATTCCCATTCAGGCGGCAATCGGCGGTCATGTGGTGGCAAGAGAAACTGTGAAAGCCCTTCGAAAGGACGTTTTGGCTAAGTGCTACGGCGGAGATATTTCTCGAAAGAAGAAGCTTTTGGAGAAGCAGAAGGAAGGAAAGAAGCGTATGCGACAGTTCGGTAACGTGGAAATTCCCCAAAGCGCTTTCATGTCCGTGCTAAAGCTGGATGAGGACTAGACGGCATTTTTTCCATTCATTTTGAAACAATATTAATAATAGTAAGAAAAGTAGACGAGAATAATAGGAGGAGTAAGAAGATGGCAAAGAACTTGGATTACGCAAACATTGGGTTCGCATATCATAAAACCGATAAGCGTTACATTTCCTATTGGAAGGAGGGGGCTTGGGATGCAGGCTGTCTTAGCGAAGACAGTAACGTGGTGCTCAATGAGTCCGCAGGAATTCTGCAGTATTGCCAGCAGGTGTTTGAAGGCTTAAAGGCCTATCGCTGGAAGGATGGCTCCATCGTCTGCTTCCGTCCGGATATGAATGCGGAAAGAATGTTTCATTCCGCCGAGTTTTTGGAGATGCCGGGCTTTCCTAAGGATCGTTTCTTAGAGGCTTTGGATGAAACCGTAAAAGCCAATGCGGACTGGGTTCCTCCCTTTGGATCCGGAGCGACTCTGTATATCCGTCCCTATGAATTTGCCTCCGGCATCGTCATCGGGGTAAAGCCTGCGGATGAATATACCTTCCGTATTTTTACCACCCCTGTTGGCCCTTATTTTAAGGGAGGGGCGGTACCCATCGCGCTGATGATTTCCGATTTTGACCGGGCGGCTCCCCATGGAACCGGAGCCATTAAGGCAGGATTAAACTATGCTATGAGTTTACATTCCCATGAAATTGCGGTGGAAAAGGGATTTACGGAAAATCTTTATCTGGATGCGGGAAAGAGGGAGTTTGTGGAAGAAACCGGTGGTGCCAATGTGCTTTTCGTAGATGAAAAGGATCGTTTGGTGGTACCGAAGTCCGATTCTATTCTACCTTCCATTACCAGAAAATCTTTAATCTACGTAGCAGAGCATATTCTTCACATTCCGGTGGAGGAGAGAGCTGTCCGTTTGGAGGAACTGAAAAGCTTTAAGGAGTGCGGACTTTGCGGTACCGCAGCAGTGATTTCTCCGGTAGGTAAAATTCAGAATCATGAGGAAGAAATTTGCTTCCCCAGCGGTATGGAGAAGCCCGGAAAAATTATGGATGAGTTATATAGAACCCTTATTGCGATACAGGATGGAGAAATGGAAGCCCCGGAGGGTTGGATTCGCCATATTCAGTAAGTAAACGCCCTGCACAGGGAAGTGCCGGGGAAAGGACATTGTCCGAAAAATCAGGGAAAGTACAGGAGCTTATTCTGCCCTTTCTACAGAGAAAAACTAAAGGAAGAAGATGAATAAAAAAGAAGAAGAAAAGGGAATAGGCTCAGTTGCGTTTTTAATTGTGATAGCTTCTACACAGGCTATTCTGTTTTTGTTTTTGCTTTTGGTCTATATCCGGACCTCTTACCGGAGATCCATGGTGGGAATCACCCTGGATCAGAAAAAGGCATATATCCAGCAAACTGTAGATAATTTGGTGCAGGATTTGGATGATCTGCATGATGCTTTGCCGAAAGAGCAGGCGGAAAAGCTTTTCCGACAAAGTATTGACCAGCATTATTATGGGGAAAACAGTTATATCTGGGTGAAAAAGGTCTTGAACTATGAAGGGGGAGACAATTATGCAGTCACCCTGATGCACCCCAGAGACAAGAGCATGGAGGGGAAATACCTTTCCACCAACGAGAAGCTTTCCGGAATTTTTCATAATAAGGAAGAATTAGATGGAATTCTACGGGATGGACAGGTTTTTACCAAGATCGTTTTCCGTAATGAGGCGGGAGAAGAGGTGGATGAAAAAATCATCTACTCTAAGCTTTATAAGCCCTATGACTGGGTTATTTCCATGGATTTGGATGTGGAGGATATTAAGAAGGATGTCCATTTCATGGATAAAACCATACAGAAGATTAACTATCGAATTCTGTTCTTTTTAGGCGGTATTTTCACCTTTGTGATTGTGTCTTTGAATCTGGTGCTGTTTTACCGTTCCAGACGGAAGTATGTTTCCAGAATTCAGGAGCTTTCAGAGGAAAATGCCATGGATGAGCTTACCGGGGCAAAAAGCCGAAAGGCCGGAAAGCGTATTCTGGAGCATAGTTATAACCGTTATAAAACCATAGGAGTCAATGCCAAGATTTTGATGATGGATGTGGATTATTTCAAGAGCTATAATGACCGCTATGGCCACAGCTTTGGAGACCAATGTCTACAGCACTTGGTGAAGGTGATTCAGGAGACGGTGCGTTCCTCCGACGATGTGATTCGATGGGGAGGAGATGAGTTCCTTTGTGTACTGTATGATTTAAATGATCTTTATGCGGAAAAGGTTTGCAACAAAATTTGTGAAGCGGTGGCAAGCCACCCGATTAAGCATGGAGAGGAAGAGCTGAATATGACCGTTTCCATAGGCTATTCCGGCTTTCATGAAAGCGATGAGGATGCGGAAGAGGTGGTAAAACGGGCAGATCGGGCTCTGTATGACGCAAAGTATCATGGCAGAAATCAGGCCATGATGTATGATGAAGAAAATGATATTTACCGAGATCGTTAGATGTCATAATGTCTCCGTAAGCCCTGCGATTTTTGAAGCCGGCCGCCGGAAAGTTTTTAAAGTAAAAATTCTGCCAGCAAAACATTGGAAAGATTCATGCCCACTTCGGTAAAACGATAGTGGGCATTGTCATGGAGCAGATAGCCTTCCTTACATTGCTTTTCCAGCACAGCACCGAAAATCTTATGCATATCCACGGAAAAGCGTTTCACAAAGTCGATTTCGGAAACGCCGGCGGTTCTTCGCAGGCCAAGGTAGAAGAACTCTTCCATTTCCTCTTCTTTCGTTAAGACTTGCACATCTTCACAAAGCTGTTCCTCGATGGAGGGATGGCTTTTTTGCTTTTGCAAACTTAGAAAAGTAGAAGAGGAAAAAGTCTCGTCAAGGCTTTTTTCAACAGGCCTTTGCCCCGACTGGACAGCGGAAGAATCTCCTTTTTCGAAAAAGGGTAAAGAGAGGTATAGGGGGAGCTTATTTGTATTTTTCCACCGCTTATGCTGAAAATAAGAAGAGGAATGAATACCAAAGCCCAGGTAGGGAACATTGGACCAGTAGCCGTAGTTATGCACGGAAAAGAAGCCCTCCTTGGCATAATTACTCACCTCGTAGGGGGACATCCCCATTTTACCGGTCCATTCCTTCGTAAGGGCATCCATTTCCAAAAGCTCTTCCTCGGAAGGAAGAGGCAGCTTCCCCTCCTTGGCCAGAGCATAAAAGCGGGTTCCTTTTTCGATGATTAGGTTGTAAATGGAAAGGTGCTCAGGCTTTAGGAGGCTGATGTTTTTTAAGGTCCTTTTATAGCTTTCGGGAGTCTGCAAAGGAATTCCGTTCATTAAATCGATATTGATATTTTTAAAGCCCAGCTTTCTGGCCTCCTGATAGGCGGTGAGGAAGGTGGAGAACTGATGCTCCCTTCCCAGAAAACGAAGCTCCTCCTCCTGGGTACTTTGTAAACCGAAGGAGAGACGGTTAATTCCGGAACGCTGATAAGCCTCCAAGGCTTCCTTGCTTGCGGATTCCGGGTTACACTCAATGCTGGCCTCCCAATCGGAATAGATCGGATAGCAGTTTCGGATGACTTCCATGGTCTTTTCGATTTCTTCGTATGGAACGGCACTGGGGGTGCCTCCGCCGATAAAGAGGGAGAGGACCTCATACTGCCCCTTTTGAAAATCCCTGCTTCGCCACTCCAATTCCTCCCGAAGCTTTGCCATGTAGGCAATTTTTTGCTCCTCCTTGGAAGGAAAGGAGAGGAAATCGCAGTAGGCACATTTTCTTGCACAGAAGGGGATATGTAGATATAATGCAAGAGGTTTTTTCCCTCGTTTTTCAAATGATTCCAGCAGAGTACGGTACTTTTCCATGGAGATTCCTTTCAATGTTTTCTCCACTTTAGCACAGAGCATTTTTTTCGGCAAGGAGGACAGTTTGGGATATAAAAAAGGCGAAAGAGAAGAGTTTCTGGAGGCTCAGAAGAAGATTCAGGAACATCTGAAAGAAAAGAATTTTCTGCCCCTTTATCTCCTCTATGGGGAGGAGGATTATTTGCTGTCCTATTATAAGAAAGCCTTCTTCCAAGCATTTTCGGAAAATGAAGGCATTAACTGCATGGTGGTGGAGGAGCTTCCCCCTACGGATGAGCTGATTTCCGCGGTGGAAACTCTGCCCTTCTTTGCTCCCTACCGACTTATGGTTTTTGAGGGAAAATGCACCGGTAGAAAAAAGCTTTCGGAAGATTTTATTCAGTATTTGAAAAACAGTCCCAAGGAAACGGTGCTCCTTTTTATTGAAGAGAAGATAGACAAACGAAGTAGCCTCTATAAAGTGGTGAAGGAACGGGGGCTTTGTCTTGCCTGCATGGAGCAGGACCAGGCCTTTCTTCAGCGTTTTGCTTTGCAGCAGTTAAAAAAGGAAGGAAAGAAGATTCGGGAAAATGTCCTTGGTCTCCTCCTTTCCAGAAGCGGCAGCAGTCTGTATCGTATTGTGAATGCCTGTAAGAACTGTGTGGACTATATCGGAGATGGGGAAGAAATTACCCAAGAGGCGGTGGAAGCGGTGGTGGAGAAGCTGCCGGAGGACAGAGTTTTTGACTTGATTGAGGCCTTAGGCCGGGGAGATCAGGAAAAGGTCTTTCAATATTACGGAGACCTTCTACGTTTAGAGGAAAAACCGGCGAAAATTCAGAATCTGATTCGGAAAAATGTGGAAAAGCTTCTTATCGTCAGAGAATATTTGACAGAGGGACTTCGGGAGAGAGAGATGGAAACTCGGCTTTCCATGGATTCCTGGAGAGTTCGAAAGTATATCGGCCAGGCCAGAACCTATACTCAGTCCGGCTTGCAAAATCTCTTCCATAGTTTACTTCGTTTAGAAGAAGAGAACAGAAAGGGAAGAATCTCTGACAGCTTGGCTTTAGAGCTTCTATTGGCGAATCAGGCGGAGAATCTTTTGCCTTAAGAGCTTTTTTCATGCTCTGCCCCGGAAGAAATACTCCTTTTAGTGGTTTTTCTATGGGGAAAGAAGCAGGATTTTTTAGAGAAAATCACCATAAATTCATAAAAAACGGATTTTTTTGCGATTTTGTAAGATAAATGAAAGAAAAACAGAATTCCTCTGTGCTAGAATGCAAAAAGCAAGGAGGATTTTTATGCTTAAACAAATCAAAAAAGGAATCGTTTTTTCCTTGAGTAGCCTGATGTTACTTTCTTCCTTTTCCATCGTGGGAAGGGCGGAAGAAGTGGGAGCGCCCCCTGTAGCCAAAGAAGATGTTATTGAATTTACCGATATCCCTGAAGGACTTGCCAATGAAATCAGTCAGGGAACAGCAGAAAGTGCAAACTATACGAAGGGTGCATCCCTTGGAAAGTTCCAGCTGGTAGGATACAGCGGAGACGGAATGACCTATTCCGGAGCAAAAACCCAAGCGAAGCATACCATTGCGGCAGACTTAACGGTACTGCCACTGGGAACCAAGATTTTTATCGGTGATACCGTGTATACCGTGGAAGACATTGGTTCCGGTGTAAAGGGAAAGATGGTGGATATTTACTTTGACACCATGGCGGAAGCCAGAGCCCTTACCCAGAAGGGAAGAGTTTACGAGGAAGTTTTCGTGGCGGTTCCCAAGCAGTAAGATTTGAAGGAAAAGACAAGGCTTGCCTTGTCTTTTTTTTATAGGAATTTGTAAATAATCTATAACGTGATTATTCCCTATAGGTCTGTAATCGGGCACGCTCTCGCTAGCTTCGCCACGTAGCGGATACTAAGCGAAAAACGGCAGTGCCTTTGTTTTTCGCAAGTACCGACGGGCTCAGACTACCCTCTTACAGACCTATAGGGATAATCACTATTTTCATTTGTTTACATCTCGCTTATAAAAAATGACATAAAGCAAGCCTTGACTTTTTGTAAGGGAGATTTTTAAGAATAGATTGAAGCCCCTCCCTCAATCGCCTATAATTCTTTTACATAAAGAGATGAATGATAAAAAGAAGAAACATTAGGAAAGGAGCAGGCAGGAATTCATGGAATTTACCCGGGAGCAAAGACAGGCGATAGAGACAGGGGCGGAGAAGGCCCTGGTGGTGGCGGGACCGGGCTCCGGGAAAACCACCGTTCTTACGGAACGACTTTGCACCCTTTTGGAAAGGGGAGTTCCTGCGGAAAAAATCCTGCTTCTTTCCTTTACCAGAGCTTCCAGTAAGGAGATGGAGGAACGCTTTTTTCGAAAAATGGGGATTAGGGCGGGAAGACCGAGATTTTCTACCATTCATGCCCTTTGCTTTTCCTTACTTCGAGAGGATCTGGGCTACAAAAAAGAAGATCTTGTGAACCTTTATGAGAAGATGGATTGGCTTTCTCAATACTATCTGGAAAAGGGAATTCTTCGGGAGGAGGTGCAGGAGCTGCTTCCCGGCCTGATTGCCCGGATTTCCTACTTTAAATCCATAGGGGAAAGGGAGAGAATTGCCTACCTGCAAAAGGAGAAGCAGGAGGATTTTCTGGCTCTCTATCATTTTTATGAAGAGAGCAGGAAGAAGAGGGGAAAACTGGATTTTGAGGACCTGCTTTTAGAGGTGCTCCGCATCCTGATGGAAAAGGGAGACTTGGCAAAGGCCTGGCAAGGTCGTTTTTCCCATATTTTAGTGGATGAATTTCAAGACCTTTCCCTGGTACAGTATGAGATTATCAAGGCCTTGGCAAAATCTCCCAATGCCCTCTTTGTGGTGGGAGATGAGGATCAAAGCATTTACGGCTTCAGAGGGGCAAGTCCCGGCATTCTTCTCTCCTTTACCAAGGATTACCCGAACTGCGAAAGGATTTTTTTAAGCGATAACTTCCGTTCCTATAGGGAAATCGTGGAGCTAAGCAAGAGGCTCATCGGAAAGAATAAGGAGCGTTTTCAAAAGAAGCTTCAGGGCAGGCAGGGAAGCGGGGGGAAGGCTAAGTATTACGCCTTAGCCACGGGAAAGGAAGAAGCAAAACTTTTGGTACAGCATATCGAAGAAGCGAAGGAAGAAAGCTGTCCCTTGGAAGAGATGGCTATTCTATGCAGAAGCAGAAAGCAAATCCCCGCCCTACTGCCTCTCTTTATGGAGCGAGGTATTCCCTACAGCCTTACGGAAGAGGTGCAAAATGTCTTTCAGCACTTTGTGGGAAAGGATATTCTGGCCTATCTTCGCCTGAGCATGAATATTGAAAGCAGGGGAGAGCTTCTGCAAATCCTGAATAAACCCTATCGGGGTTTGCTTCGGGAGAAAATCCAAAGGGAAGAAAGGCCCTTTTCAGATTTGAAAAAGGCTTACAGAGGAAGAAAAGAGGAAAGAGCCCTGCTTCTTTTGGAAGCTCAGCTTCAGAAAATGCAGGAGCTTCCGGTACAGGAAAGAATCCTCTATATCCGAAAAGATATGGGCTATGAGCAGTATTTAGAAAGCTTTGCCAAGAAGAGAAATCGGGACTTTGAGGAATTACAAAGTCTTTTGGAGGAGCTTACGGCCATGGCGGAGCAGACGGAAGGGGTGGAAGCCTTTTTCCGATTTGTGGAAAAATTCAATGCGGACTGCCTGCAAAGGCAGAAGGAAGAAAGCGGGGAAGGGGTTCGAATCATGACCTACCACGGGGCAAAGGGATTGGAGTTTGATGAGGTCTTTTTGCCGGACTGCATCGAGGGAATTATTCCGGACGGAAGAGCCAAAACCCAAGAAGAACTGGAAGAAGAAAGAAGAAGCTTTTATGTGGCATTGACCAGAGCCAGAAAGAAAATTCACATCTATGTCACAAAAGAACGATACAGTAAAAAGGTGAAACCCTCCCGCTTTATTCCGGAGCTTTTAGGAGGGTAGGAAGGGGCGCAATGGAAAAGATTAAGATTTTAGTGGTGGATGATGAAGAAAGAATGCAGAAATTGCTGAAGGACTTTCTGAAAATGAAGGACTACGAAGTGCTTTTGGCCGGAAACGGAGAGGAAGCCATTGATTTATTTTTCAAGGAGAAAAGCATTGCCCTGATTATTTTAGACGTGATGATGCCTAAGATGGACGGTTGGACCACCTTAAAGACCATTCGTGAGCATTCCAAGGTACCGGTGATTATGCTGACTGCCCGTTCCGAGGAAAATGATGAGTTAAAGGGCTTTGATTACGGGGCGGATGAATACATTTCCAAGCCCTTCTCCCCGAAGATTTTGGTGGCGAGAGTGGAAGCTTTACTTCGCCGTTCCGGGGTGCAGAAGGAAGAGCTTTTGGAGGTGGGAGGCATCGTGATTGATGAGGCGGCCCACAGCGTTACGGTGAACGGAAAGCCTATAGAGCTTAGTTTTAAGGAATATGAGCTTTTGCAGTATTTTGTGGAAAATAAAGGTATTGCCTTGTCCAGAGAAAAAATTCTTAACAACGTTTGGAATTACGATTACTTTGGAGATGCCAGAACCATCGATACCCATGTGAAAAAGCTTCGTGCCAAGTTAATGGACAAGGGAGAGTATATCAAGACAGTTTGGGGCATGGGCTATAAATTCGAGGTGGAATAGGAGGGTATCTTGGCTGAAAAATGTCGAAAACGAAACAGTTTGCAAAGGCGCTTTACCCTGCTTTTTGCCTTTGTGTTTTCCATGCTTTTGATTCTTCTTCTGGTGGGAAACAGCTTTTTTCTGGAAAGCCTTTATGAAAAACGAAAGGTGCATGTGCTGGAGAAGGCTTATATGGAGCTGGACCGGATTTTGCAGCAGGGAGAGGGCTTTTCCAAGGACTTTCCTACGGAAGCGGAAAGTCAGGAAGGGAAGGAAACTGCCGCCAGCAAATATGTTCGCTTTTTAACGGAGAAGGAAAATATCTCCATTATCGTGATGGATGACAGTAGCGACGGGGTATATACCTCCTCTGCCAATCCCCAGTCCCTGATTCATAGACTATCTTCCTATATTTTCGGAAAAGCGGATGAGGATACAAGGAAGATTTTAAATAAGGGAGATAATTTCACGATATTGAAAACAAAGGGGGAGAATAAAGAAACAGGATATCTGGAAGCCTGGGGATATTTTTCCAATAACAGTACCTCCTTTATGATGTCCATGCCCCTGGCCAGCTTAAAGGAAGCGGTATCCTTCTTTAATTACCTTCTCCTATTTTTAGGGGGCAGTATTCTGTTCTTCGGTACCCTGGCGGTATATTTTACCGGGCGAAGAGTGACAAGACCTTTAAAGGAGCTGGCTAAGCTGTCCCAAAAGATGAGCCAACTGGATTTTACCGCCCGTTTTCAGGGGAGCAATCTGGAGGAAATCGAGGTTTTGGGAGAGTCCATGAACAGCCTTTCTCAAAGGCTGGAGGATACCATAGGAGATTTAAAAAAAGCCAACAATGAACTGCAAAGCGATATAGAGAACAAAAATCTCATCGACCAAAAAAGACAGGAATTTGTGGCCAATGTTTCCCATGAACTAAAGACCCCAATTGCTCTGATTATGGGCTATGCGGAGGGACTGGGAGAGGGACTTTGTGAAGACGAGGAAAGCAGAGCCTATTATTCCTCCGTCATTGTGGATGAGGCGAAGCGAATGAACCATATGGTAAAAGAGCTGATGAGCCTTTCCGCCATGGAGCAGGGAAAGGATTTGCCGGATTTCAGCCTTTTGGATATGGCAAAGCTTACCAAGGGAGTGCTCAGCACTATGGAGATTCTTTTGAAACAGGAAGGGATTTCCGTGGAGGTGGATATTCCGGAGGGACTTTTCCTTTGGGGAGATGAGTTCAAGGTGGAAGAGGTCTTGATGAATTATTTACAAAATGCCATTCACCATGTGGGAGAACCGAAGCAAATCAGCATTTATACGGAAAATCGTGGACCAAAGACGGTGGAAATCCATGTGCGAAATACCGGAAATCCCATTCCCGAAGAGGATTTACCCAGAGTGTTTGAGAAATTTTACAAGGTGGATAAGGCACATTCCCGTTCCTACGGCGGTTCCGGCCTGGGGCTTAGCATTGTAAAGGCTATTATGGACAGCCATCATCAGGAATGTGGCTGTAAGAATACTTTAACCGGAGTGGACTTTTGGTTTACTTTGGAAAAGGGGGAAATGAGAAAAAATTAATTTTCTTGAAATTTTGGTGCAAAATAGTATTTCTATGCTATACTGTAGAAGATTCTGAAAGGAGGACTTCATGGAGAATATGAACAACATGAACAATTATGAGAATGACAATATGCAGAACTGGCAGCAGGAAATTCCTTCCTACCAGCGTGAGCTTTCCAGAAGGCAGTATAATGTACTGATTGGTGTGCATCTGCTCTTCGGTTTAGCACTTACCTCGTTTTTGTGCTTCAGACTGCCCTACGTATTTCCGCAGGTTTATTCTGTTCACCCTGTAATATTTACAATAGGGTTTTTCGTCACCTGTTTGGTAGGGAGCTGGATTGCGACAAAGGGAAATTACCTTCTGTCCATCATCGGTTACGCTATGAATGTTTTAGGCTTTGGAGCTATTCTCTCCTTGACCTTGATGTTTTATCCTGCCCATTTGATTTTTATTGCGGCGGTATTAACCTTTGTGGTGGTTCTTACTATGACGGTTGCGGCGGTATTTATGCCGAATGCTTTCCTATCCATAGGAAAAGTACTGTTCATAGCTTTAATCGGCTTGGCGGTAGCTGAGCTGGTAACTTTCTTTATGGGAATTTTTTATCCCGATATTTTCTTACTAATCGGTATTTTTATCTTCTCCTTGTATGTGGGATATGATTGGGCTAGAGGACAGCAGTTCCCCTCCACTCCAAGCTATGCTTGCTACACTGCCTTACAGTTGTATATGAATATCATTAACCTCTTTATTCGTATCCTTCGCTTGATGGGTAGAAGAAGATAATACTAGGAAACGAAAGAGCTGTAAGTAAGCGAACAGAATAAGGATATTTCGTATTCGTAATAAGTTCGGAATTTTTAAAGGAATTTAACAAGGAAAAGGAAGACAGGGATGTTGGTCTTCCTTTTTTCTCGCAAAGAAAGTATTGTGTTTTTAAGAAAATAAGCACAGTAAACGAAAAGAGAATCGAATGAAAGAAGAAGCGTTGCAAAGAGAAAATCTGCGAAGTACGGTCTCTCGAAGAGAAAATCCGCAGATAGAGATAGAGAGTCTGCAAATAGAAGAGTTGCAAAGAGAACTTAGGATATTGATGCAGGAGATGCTGTTAAAGCATCAGGAATCGGATGCGGAAGTCTTTCGGGTTTGGTGGGAGGAAGAAGGACGAGAGGGACGATATTTTTCCCTCCAAAGAAGAATTGAGGAACTGGAAGAAGCGGAGTGGAAGAAGAGAATTCTTCCCTATGCCTATGAAGAGGATGTGTTTCATGATATGTAAGCATTGTCAAAGGGAAATTGAAGATTCGGCTACTGTATGCCCCTATTGTAAGACTCCCGTCATTCGTATTACGCCGAAAAAGGTCTGCGGGTATTGCTACACGGAGTTAAAGAAGGGGGATAAGGTTTGTAAAGGCTGTGGCAGGAAGATTCCGGAGGAGCTTTTAAAGCTTTGGGCGGAAGAGGCAAAGTCTTCCCAAAATGCGGAAGAACAGCGGAACAAGATAGGAGCGGAAGAGTCTATGCAGCATGAGAAGAATCCTTCTGAAAAAAGAGAAATTCTTCTCTTTTCCAAAAAGGGAAAGGAGGCAAAGCCAAGTGCTCCGGATCAGGAATTTTTATGTCTGATGTTAAGCATTTGTCCGCCCCTTGCGGCGGTAATCTTTCGTCTTCTCTTTTCTTCCACAGGATTTCTGCCCTGGCAGATAACCATTCTTTTCGTCTACTGCCTTTCTTCCATGGCCTTAGCGTATTTTTTGGAAGGAAGCATTGCCAAGCGTTGGAAAGAGGAGAAGGGGAAGGCACTGGGGGAAGGTTACAGGAGCTTGTTTTATCTTTGCCCCCCGGCTACCATTTACTTCCTTCTGAATGAAAATGAGAAGAACCATTTTTCCTTCTTCCTGATTCTGCATTTTGCTTTATTATTACTCTGCTTTTTGCCCTTTTATTGATTTTCGGAAAATGAAGATGGATAGAAAAGAAGAAAAGTTTCTGAATAATTGAAGGAACAATGAAAGAAGAGAAGCTTCTGAATAATCGAAGGAATTATGAAAGAAGAAAAGCCTTTGAATAATTGAAGGAACTAAGAAAGGAGAACAACTTGATTTATTCCTTTTTTGCCCTGCTTTCCCGAATGAAATACATTGACCGCTGGGCTTTGATGCGAAATGCCAGGGAAGAGAATCTTTCCGAGCATTGCCTGGAGGTGGCAATTTTAAGCCATGCCCTGGCGACCATAGGAAATCTTCGCCTGGGAAAGAAGCTCTCTCCGGAAAAATTAGCCTTGAGAGCCTTGTATCATGATGCCTCCGAAATTCTCACCGGAGATATGCCCACTCCCGTAAAATATGGAAAGGAAACTCTTCGTGCCGCCTATAAAGAAGTGGAAAAGGAGGCGGAGGAGCAATTGCTTCTGGCTTTGCCTAAGGATATGCAGGGGGCGTACAGGGAACTGTTCTTCCCGGCTGAGGAGGAGAATGCTGTCTATGAAAATAGGCTCTTAAAGGCGGCGGATAAGCTTTCCGCCTTAATTAAGTGTAGGGAGGAAATCAGAGCCGGCAATCAGGAATTTTCCACAGCTTTACAATCCACAGAAAAGATCATAGAAAATCTGGCGAAGGAGCTTCCGGAGCTTCGTATTTTTATGGAGGAGTTTTTACCGGCCTACGGAAAGACGCTGGATGAACTTACGGAATCTATTTTGCAAAAATAAAAGAGCAACAGCAAAAATAAAAAGTCGACTGTATTTTTGCATTGACAATGATAGAATACTCCTATAGAATAATGATAATAATTATTGTTTTAAAACTTCTGTTACTCCATAGTAGTAACAGCTTATAGAAAAAGGAGGTAGTATGTCATTATTAAACAAGGAAGTGGAGGATTTTTCCGTTAACGCTTACCACAAGGACAGCTTTTGCACTGTGGAGAAGAAGGACATTTTAGGAAAGTGGTCCGTATTCTTTTTCTATCCCGCGGATTTTAGCTTTGTTTGTCCTACAGAGTTGGAAGATTTGCAGAACAAGTATGCGGAGTTTCAGAAGATTGGCTGTGAAATCTATTCCGTATCTACCGATACTCATTTCGTGCATAAGGCTTGGCACGATGCATCTTCCAAGATTGGAAAATTAAGCTTTCCGATGCTCTCCGATCCCAGCCATAGCCTTTCCAAGGCCTTTGAAGTATTTCCGGAGAACGGAAGCCTTGCAGAAAGAGGAAGTTTCATTGTGAATCCGGAAGGAAAGATTGTAACCTATGAAGTAAGTGCCGGAAATATCGGAAGAAATGCGGATGAGCTTCTTCGTAAGGTTCAGGCCTGCCAGTTTGTAGCTGAGCATGGCAATGAAGTTTGCCCTGCAAGATGGACACCGGGAGAAAAGACCTTAAAGCCCGGAATTGACTTAGTTGGAAAGATTTAATAAAGAATTGAATCAAGAGATTTTCCCATTCGCAATTCTGTGTTAGAATTCTGCGAATGGGATTTTTTATTCTTAACGAGTATCCTACGGGTAGCGTGCAATCTCTCGTTTGCTATGAACTTCTTCATGTAGGGGAAGATTATAAAATGTAGGGTGAGATTATAAATCTTCTGAAATATAGTTTAGAAATATAGTTTAGAAATATAGTTTAGAAATATAGTTTAGAAATATAGGGGAATAAGGGGAAAGTATGGGATTTCTCTTTGAAGAGAAAGAAGATAGGAATGGAAAATATGCGGAAATCACCGGATATGAGGGACGTATCCGTCATTTGCTGATTCCGAAAATGGTGGAAAACGAAGCGGGACTCATCCTTCCGGTGCGGGTGATTGGCAGCCATGCCTTTGACGGCAGGGAGGATTTATGCTCGGTGGAGCTTCCGGAGACGGTGCACACCCTAAGAAGTTTTTCCTTTTTTAACTGTGTTCACCTTTCTCATATTCGTCTCTTTGACAGCATTGAAGATTATTATGACGGCAGCTTCCGGCAGTGCAGAAGTCTGCAGGAAATTGATGTACATTTGCTTAGAGAGGGACGTTTTCAGATTCTTAGAGATATCTTAGGGGACAGTGACAGGCAGATTCTTCTGCATCTGACGATGGAAAAAGGGGAGTGTGCCCTGCTTTTTCCCGGATATGTGGATAAGGTTCGGGAAAATACCATGGCCAGGCAGATTCACGATACGATAGAGGGCTGCGGCTACAGCTACAGGCAAACAGTAGGTCGTTCCCAAATAGATTTTCGTCTTTATGATAAGCATTTCCAAAGGGCTACCTATGATACCAAAGAGGCGGCGGTGTTGATTGCCCTTTGCAGACTCCGATATCCTATGGAATTACTGGACTGGGCCAAGGAAGAGTATCTTCATTTTTTGAAAGAAGAAGGAGAATTCTCCATTTCCTTTCTCTTGGAAGAGGGAGAAGAGGAGTGGATTCGTTATTATTTGTCTTTGGAAATTTTGTCTAAGGAGGCCTGCGAGAAGGCTCTTTCTCTCTTGTGGAAGCAGGAGCATCCGGAGCTTACGGCCCTGTTTTTAGCTTATCAGGAAAAGCATTTTCCCAAGAAAAAGGAGGAGATGTTCTTTGATATTTCGGATTTGTAAGAGGAAAAGTTTAGGGAAGAATGATTTGGAAGAAATGATGCGGGATAATGCTCGCTGATTGAGCGAAATTCTCGTGGATATAGTAATTTTGTGAAATTGTGTATGGAAAGGAAGGAAAATGAAGGGAAAGAGGGAAGAAAGACGTCCTACCGCCCAGGGAAGTTTAAATGACCTTGGCAGCAGGATTTTAAATCAATCTCGTTATGAACTAAGTCTTTCCATGCGGCATTTGGCAAGAGCTTTGGATAGGCTTCCCTATGAGATGGATTTTAATACCCAAAGGATGGGAACAGAGGGGGAGCGGATTCATTTTCATCCCGAGTTCATCTTCCAGCTTTTTATGGAAAGCCCCCAAAAGTTAAATCGTCTTTATATGCATAGCCTGCTCCATTGCCTTTTTCGGCATATGTTTAAAAATGAAGATAAGAAGGAAGAGCTTTGGAACATGGCCTGTGATATTCATGTGGAATATGTGTTGGATTCTTTGGATGTGGATTTACTGAAAAGACCTGCGGGGGAATATCGGGAGAATACCTTCCAAAGATTGGAAGAGAAAATCAAAACCTTAAGTGCGGAGCGAATTTATCAGTATTTGGAAGAGGCGGATTTGGATTATGATGCCTGGGAACGCTTAGAACGGGAGTTTTACAAGGACGACCATGTATTTTGGAAGGTCATAGACAGAAAGGATGCTCCCGGACAGGAAGGAGAGGGGGATAGCGATGGGGCGCCCCTTCCTTTGCCGGAGGATTTTACGCCCAATGACAACCCTTCCGGGGAAGAGAATGAGGGGGAGAAAAAGGACAGTGGTGATAATACTTCGGCTGAGCATTCTGAAGAGAAGGATTCTAAGGACGAAGATTCCAAAGATAGAGATTCTCAAAATACAGATTCTCAAAATAAAGATTCCAAAGATATAGAATCCCAAAATACCGAATCTCAAAATACAGATTCTAAAGATATAGATCCTAATGCGAAGGATGGTTCTGCTCAGGAATCTATGCCTTCTAAAGACTCTTCCGGGGACAGGAAAGCTCCTTTTCATGAAGATAAGCAAGGAGAGGATTCTTCTAGGGGACAGCAGGGGGATAGAAAAGAGGAAGAAAGACAGCGTAAGGAGCAGGAGGAGAGAGAAGAGCGGGAAGCAAAGAAAAAGCGAGATGCGCTTTCCAAGGAATGGGAGGACATCAGTAAAAGGACGGAGCAGGAAATCGAACATTCCTCTAAGGAAAAACAAGAGGAACAGGGGAGTCTGGCTTGGTTTTTGCGTTTGGAACAGAAGAAATATACGGATTTTAGGGATTTTCTTAGGAGGTTGTCCGTGGATCGGGAAGAGATGGAAGTAGATTTGGATTCCTTTGACTACGGCTATTATTACTATGGTTTAGAGCAGTACGGAAATATGCCCCTTATCGAGGAAAACGAGTATAGAGAAGGCAGAAAGTTGCAGGAGCTGGTCATTGCCATTGACACCTCTCATTCCACCAAGGGGGAGATGGTTAAGGGCTTTTTGGAGGAAACTGCCGGCATTTTAAAGCAAAAGGACGCCTTTTTCCAAAAGGTAAAGGTACATATCCTGGAATGTGATGATGAATTACGGAAAGACATTTGTCTGGAAAATGTAGAGGATTTAGAACAATACAGCAAAAATTTTGCGGTAAAGGGAGGCTACGGAACGGACTTCCGCCCGGTTTTCCGCTATGTTTCGGATTTACAGAAACGGGGAGAACTGAAGAATTTAAAGGGGCTAATGTATTTTACCGATGGGAAGGGGCGTTATCCCAAGGAGGCACCGCCCTATGTTACCGCCTTTGTCTTCCCCAAGGGAGAGGATATTGATGATGACAATGTTCCCTTCTGGGCGATGAAGCTGTACCAAAGGGAGAAGGATTAGTAAAAAAGCGAAGAGACTATAAGGAGAACTTTATGAATATAGAAGAAGCAAAAGAAGAAATCAAAAGGACGGTGAAGGCCTATCACCAAAAGGATGCCTCCGGTTGCTATAAAATTCCGGTGGAAAGGCAAAGACCTTTGTTCTTGATGGGACCTCCGGGAATCGGAAAAACCGCTATCGTGGAGCAGGTGGCAGAGGAGCTGGGCATCAATCTGATTTCCTACACCATTACCCACCATACCAGACAGTCTGCCATCGGACTGCCCTATATTTCCAAGAAAATGTATGGAGACAGGGAGGTTTCTATTACGGAATATACCATGTCGGAGATTGTGGCCTCCGTTTATGAACAAATTGAAAAGACCGGCATTTCCGAAGGAATCCTCTTCCTGGATGAAATCAATGCGGTGTCGGAAACATTGGCACCTACCATGCTGCAATTTCTTCAGTATAAGACCTTCGGTATGCATCAGGTTCCGGAGGGCTTTGTGCTGGTGACTGCAGGAAACCCTACAGAGTATAACAAATCCGTTCGGGACTTTGACATTGTAACCTTGGACAGACTGCGAAAAATCGAGATTCAGGAGGATTTTTCCAGCTTTAAAAACTATGCCTATAATGCAGGGCTTCATTCTGCCATCCTTTCCTACCTGGAAATCAAGAAGGAAAATTTCTACTTTGTAAAGCAGGATTTAGACGGAAAACGCTTTGTTACCGCCAGAGCCTGGGAGGATTTGTCCAAAATTATGCAGGTCTACGAGGAGCTTCATTATCCTTTGGAAGAAAAGCTGATGGCGGAATATCTTGCAGATGAAGAGGTGGCTAAGGACTTTGCCCTTTATTATGACCTGTATTGCAAATACAGAGAAATCTATCATGTACCGGATATTTTGGCAGGAAAAGAAATCAAGGATGTCAGTCTCTTTGTACAGGCTCCCTTTGACGAAAAAATCAGCTTGCTATCCCTTTTGGTGGAGGCTTTGCAGAATGGATTTTATCGTTACAAGCAGGAACAAAAAGAACAGGAGCATATCTTCGGTCTCTTAAAGAAGGCGAAGGAGAAAATGCAGGAGCTTCCCTTGGAGCAGGTACTGGGGCAGGAAGAAAGGACTTTGGAGCAACAGAGAAAACGGGCTAAGGAAGCAAAAATGCTTTCCAAAGATCAGGAAAAGCGCTATGCCCATCTGCTTAGCACCCTGTCGGAGTACTTAAAGCTTTTACAGGAACAAAGCCAAGCCTCAGAGGAGGAAAAGTTCGGGCTTCTGAAGTTTGCTTTCCAAGAGAAAGAAGAGGCAAGAAAGAAGGATGTGGAAGAAACCGGGAAGATGCTCAGCAACGCTCTTCACTTCTTAGGAGAAGTCTTTGGAGAAGGACAGGAGTTGCTGCTCTTCTTATCGGAGCTTAGTAAGAGTAAGTATGCCTTGGCCTTCTTGTCCGAGGTAGGAAATGAAACCTATTCACAGTATAACCAGTACCTTTTATTGCAGGATCAGAAGAAGTCCTTGCAGGAAGAGCTTAGGGCGCAAATGGAGCTGTAAGAAGAAAATATTTCCGGATTTTTTATCATTAGCTTTAATGGCTCCCCGGAATTTAGGGATAGTATAAGAATATTTGATAAATGCACTGCATAAAATTATAAACATAATTTTTGCTTTTTCCTAGCCTTTTTTCTTGCTTTGTCTTAATATAAAGAAGATAAACCAAGCTGTTTAGATGCAGTTTTATATACATTTTTGTTGAGAAAGAGTAGGGCGCTATGGGAAAGAGACCAAGAATCAAATTAACGGTTACCGACAGAAGAGGCAAGATGGGCTGCCATAGAGGACACCATGTAGGACAGACCTTTGATTTTGATACGGAGCGGGGAGAGATTTGCCCTATGGCCATGCACTGTGCCTTTCCTTATATTGATATATTACGTTACGGCGGAAAGATTCCCGGACAAGAAGAAGGAACAGCAGAGTTTTGCTGTTCCGATGCAGATACCATTATGGTATTTAAGGCAGAAATTGTAGAAGACGAAGAAGCTAATCCCAAGCTTTAGAAGATAAAGCCATATTTATGGAGAAGCTTCTTCGCCATTTCACAATCTTCTCCAGTGTAGAAGGAGATTTGCAGGGCACCTTCCCCTTTTTCACGGTTATGATTGATGCCGAGATTTCGGATGCTGACCATATTGGAAGCCAGAATGGTGGAAATAATGGAAATGGCTCCCGGATGATCCTGCACATGAAGAGAAATTGCATATTCGCTATGAATCAGCCCCTGGGCGGAGCTGTCCATGGAATTCCGGTATTCTCCGGATTCCCGGAAGAGCTCTGCAATACCCTGGGGCTCTTCTTTTTCTATGGAAGCTTTGATTTCCTCCAGTAAATCTTGGTAATGGGCAATCATTTGCAGAATCGGTTCCTTATTACTGAGGCAGATTTGCTGCCACATAATGGGAGAAGAGGAGGCGATACGGCTAATGTCTTTAAAGCCTCCGGCAGCCAGCTTTTTCATGGTCCCCTTCTCATCCTCTTCCTTCAGAAGCTTTACAAGACTTGCAGCAATCAGGTGGGGGAGATGACTCACACAGGCTACAGCCTTATCATGCTCCTCCGGACTCATCACAAAGGGAATGCTGCCAATGGAGGAGAGGAAACTTTTCATTTTCTCGATAGACTCTGTAGGAAAGCCCTGCCCCGGAGTCAGGAGATAATAAGCATTTTCCAAAAGAAGATAGTCGGAGGCTTGGTATCCGGAAGACTCCGAACCTGCCATAGGGTGTCCACCGCAAAAACGGGAGGCAAGTCCTAAAGCTTCCGCTTCTTCCATAATGGAGCGTTTGGTGGAACCCACATCAGTCAGCAGGGTATGAGAGGAAAGCTTAGGTGCCAGTTCCCGTAAGAATATTCGGTTCCATTCCACCGGAGTGCACAAAAAGAGAAGCTCCGTATCCGAAGGGATTTCTTCAATACTTTGCAGTCCTTTCTCCACGATTCCCTCCGAAATGGCCATGTCTACGGAATGTTGATCCTTATCCAGTACGGAAATTTTTGCCTGCGGGTACTTTTTTTTGATGGCTTTCGCAATGGATCCCCCGATCAAACCCAAGCCGATTAATGTAAAGTTTTGCCATTCCATATCGAAATCCCCCTTAGTACATACAGTATTTCCAAATTATACAGGAAAATGCCGGAGAAGAAAAGAAAGGGGAAGGCATCCTCTTTTATCCCTTAATTCCTGATTGTGCCACCCCTTCGATAAACTGTTTTTGGAAGAGGAAGAAAATCAAAATGACGGGAATCACCGCCATCACCGCTCCCGCCATCTGCATGGGATACTGGGTGGTGTACTGGCCCTGTAAGGTGGAGAGGGCAGGTCCCAGAATCATGTTTTTGGGAGAGGTGTTTACAATGAGGGGCCACATAAAGTCATTCCAAGCAAATTTAAAGGTGAAAATGCTTAAGGTCACAAGCCCCGGTTTCACCAAGGGTAACATGATTTTCCCGAAAATCTGATAGCGGTTGCAACCGTCAATAATGGCCGCTTCTTCCAGTTCCTCCGGTAGGGAGAGGAAAAATTGCCGCATCAAGAAGGTTCCGAAGGCGCTGAAAAGGTTCGGAATAAAGAGGGCGGGGATACTATCCAAAAGCCCCATTTTCTGAATAATCAGATACTGAGGAATCAGGAAAATCTGTCCCGGCACCATAAGGACGGAAAGCAGCAGAATAAAGATGAGATTTTTAAAGGGAAACTTTATTCTGGCAAAGGCATAGCCCGCCATGGCGCAGAAGAGTAGCTGTGCCACTACCGTAATCACTGTAGATAAAATCGTATTAAAATAAATCCTTGCAAAGGGCAGGGAACTTACAATCTGGGTATAAGCCACAGTAATAAATTTCTTTGGGAAAATGGTGGGTGGTATTTGCATGGCTTCACCGCTGGTCTTAAAGGAGGTCAGCACCATCCAAAGAAAGGGGAAGATGGTTACGCCGAGACCGGCAAATAAAACCAAATGAACAAGGAGCTTTTTCCAAGAAAATTTCTGATTCATCATGTTCCTCCTTTCTAATAATTTACCCACTTCTTTTGTACAGAGAACTGTATCAAGGTAATCAGCATAATTACAGCAAAAATCAAGATGGAAATGGCCGCCGCATAGCCCTTATAGCCGTAATCAAAGGCCTGTCGGTAGAAGAGCATCACCACAGTCTGGGTGGATTCATAGGCAGGATTTGATTTCAATACCATCATATACACTACATCAAAGACCTGAAAGGCGCTGATAATGGAGGTAATCATGACAAAGAAAATGGTGGGGGTCAGTAAGGGGATGGTAATCTTAAAAAACTGAGTCAGGGAACCTGCACCGTCAATGGCTGCCGCCTCATAATAGGTTTTGGATATTCCCTGCATACCGGCTAGAAGAATAATCATGTTATAACCTACAGTCATCCAAAGTCCTACCAGCATAATGACGAAAATAGCGGTTTTGGAATTGGTTAGCCAGCCGATTCGAGGGCCTCCGAAGGAGGTGATTACAGCATTTAAAATGCCCATTTTCTCGTTAAAAACCCATTTCCAAACCATGGCAACAGCCGCCGCCATGGTGACGGAGGGAAGGAAGTATAGGGTGCGGTAAATAGACTTTCCTTTTATCTTGGCATTCAGCAAGGCCGCAATGACCAGAGAAAGAAAGAGGCCTACCGGCACGGTCACTACCACATATTTCAGGGTGTTTCCAAAGCTTTGAAAAACCTCTTTGTCGGAAAGCATCTGGCGATAGTTATCCAAGCCGATAAAATGGGTTACATTGAACTTATTGACATCGTTAAAACTGAACCAAAAGTTTTGGATGAAGGGCCAAATATAAAAGACCATAAGTCCTATGGTGACCGGGGCAATAAAAATATAAGCTGCAATCCAGTCTTTTACCTTCCAGGATAGTCCGGCCTTTTTCCCTTGTAATTTCTCCGCTGATTTCATATTTACTCCTTTACCCTAAAGAGAAAATATCCCGGAAGCTTTTTCTCCCGGGATAGTAAAGCTTATTGATTCTTGGCAAGGAATGCATCAGCTTCCGTCTTTAAAGCCTTACAAGCCTCTGCAAGACTTTCCTCTCCGCTATAGGCCTTTTGTAAAGCCTTAGATTCCATATCGTAGAGCTGTGCCGCATTTTTACATACAGGAAGGGGATATGCCTTGTCTGTGTGGGCGGTATAGACTGCTAAAGCATACTTGTCGCTGGACTTGGCAAAGAGATCCTGAGATTCATTTCTTGCGGAAATAACCACACCGGTATTTCCTTGAATGTCCATAGCTTCCTTACTGCTGAGCCAGATGGCGAAATCTGTAGCTGCTTCCTTATTCTTACTTCCCTCGTAAACCGCAAAGCCCAAACCGTTGATACAGTTTGTGTCTACTCCATTAAAGCTGGGAAGCTCTACACAATCAATCTTATCCTTGATATTGTCGTTGGAAGTATACTCGGGAACCATATAGGATCCGGCAAAGGTCATTGCCAGCTGTCCCCCTTCAAACATGGCATCTGCAGAGGTCTCGGAAAGAGCTGCAGAGCTGGGAGATAGTTCCTTATCAATCATATCAATCCAGCACTGAATTCCGCCCTGGGTTTTGGGATCCTCATATCCGGAAGTTTTCTTGTCTTCACTGAGAATCCAACCACCGTTGGCAAAAACGGTCTGATAGTACCAGGTTTGGAAGTCTACAGGGCAGGCAAAGGGATAAACACCCTCATCCAGACCTGCCTGCTTCAACTCCTCAGCCTTAGCTACCAAGTCCTCATAGCTCATATCGTTTGTGGGATAGCTTACACCGGCCTCATCAAAGATTTCCTTGTTGTACCAAAGGGCATTGGTATCAAAATCCTTAGGAACGGCGTAGTTCTTTCCGTCACGAACATAGTTGTTTACCAAAGACTCAGGGAAATTATCCTTAATATCGGACTTGGCGATAGCATCGCTAAGATCTGCCAGGATTCCCCCATCCACATAGCTGTCGGTATGGAGTACATTTAACCAGAATACATCAGGAGCCTTTCCGCCTGTGGCAGCAGCCTCCAGCTTGGTCCAGTATTCTCCGCCCTTATAGGGGGTAAGCTGTACTTCAATGCTGACATCCGGATGAGCCTTGGTATAAGCTTCTGCTAAAGACTCGGTCATGGCTCTTTGCTTTTCATCCCAAATTGCCATGGAAAGGGCTACTTTTCCTTCGGACTTTGCTTCTCCGGAAGCACTTTCTCCGCTTGCTGCCTTATTCCCGCAGGAAGCCAATGCAGTAGTTCCCATGGCTAATAGGGTAGCCAATGCCAAGAGTTTTTCTGTTCTTTTTTTCATAATTTTCTCCTTTGCTCTTGCTTTATTCTTTACAAGTCTTGCAAAAGTGATTTGCAAGCACTTGCGATGAACCAATTTTTTCTGAAACGAACTACAGTTTATGAATGGGTATATGCTTTATGAAGAGGCATATACTTTATAAAAAGGAATGTTCTGTGTGAAACAAGATACATTTTTGAAGCGAAATGGAGGCATCCAAAGCTTCTTTCCTAGCGGAATAGTCCGGCTTAGTCTTTAGAAATTCTATAACTACCTGTCTGTAAATCCACCTCTACAGCATATCCGTTTGCAAATGTAGATCGTTGCCGATATCCCTTATCATCCAGAATTTCATGCTTTACAAGCTCGGTATCTCCCACATTTTCATGGAAATCGCTAACGATGCGTACCCTTTCCAAATGCTTTTCCCAAGGCATTTCCTCTTCCAAAGTAAAGGCTCCGTCAATGCCGAGATAGGCCGGATCTCGAATAAGATAAGGGGCACCGCCGTTTAGCAGGGCATAAAGCATATAATCCTCCTCTGGCAGCTTTTCCATCATCCAGGGAATAACCAGACAGTCATGGTAGACCAGATTAAACATGGGGATGGGGATTCCGTACTTGGGGCTTCCCGGCTCCCGAAGCATAAAGTCATAGGGAGCGTAGTGGCAGAAAACCAGCCAAGGGACAGCCCAATCATTTACCTCTTCGGAGCTTGGCAAAATGTCTTTACTCAGAAGATAACGGAAGCACTGGCATCGGTATTCATAGGAATCTTTGCGGCGCATTTTATGCCTGGGATTTGCACATTCATCTCCCTCGTTACAGGTAAAGACATCAAGATAAGCTCCGTCTAAATGTATTCCCTCTCCCAAGAGTCTCTCAAAGTTTCTTCGGACATAGTAGGTAGCCTGACTGGTACAGAGGTAGGCTTGGGGACCGCCTGCCCATCGGGCGTGGGTGAAAATGCTGCCATCGGGACTTTTGCAGGCAAGGTCGTCTTGATAGCTTTCCGCCTTTTTATAGAAATCTCTGTACTGGTCATGGATACCGAAGAGGAAGCCCAGTTCTTTCATGGTATCGGACAATTCCCGCATACCTTCCCAACCACCGGCTTCTATGCAGGCAGGCCCCACATCCGGGTGCTTATTATCGTAGCCAGCATCTCCCCAGCCATCCAAATGGAAGTAGAGCTTCTCTACGCCATCCGCTTTTAGGGCTCTCATTTCCTCTGCCCTTTTTCGGAAAGTAGTGAGGTGGTTATTTTTATCCGGAGCATTCTTGTCAAAGAATTCCGAATCCGGCTGGACACAGGTTTTAATCCCTTTATGGACAAAGGAAGCTCCCAAAAGTTTTCCTATAGAAGGATTAGCAACTTCCTTTTCCTTTAGTGTTTTTAGCTTGCCTTCCTCCCTTGCCAGCTTCCGATAAGTCTTTAAAAGACTGTTGTAGTCGCAATTTGATAGGAAGAGATAGCGCACAATCCGCCGATATTCCATTTGCCCAAGACTGGGTTCAATACGAAATTCTATGCTGGTTTCCATGCTACCTGCTTCATGTACCGCTTCATAGCCCATGTTCCAAGGGGTAAGACTTTCCGCAAGATAGCCCTCCCCATCCTTGATTTGTCCGAAAATTGGGAGGTAGGCGCTGGCTGTACCGAAGCGTCCCTTAAAGCCGTCCTGATGAAAGCTTACGTCCCAGGTATTGGGAATCAGGAGGCCCTGCTCCTTAGGGATAATACTGTACCAGGAAGAGCTTTCCTTCTGAAAAGAGAAAGGTCCCGGAAAGAGGATTTTATCAATATAATCTATAGGCGCTTCTGTTAAGGGAATCCATTCAAAATAGACCTGCTTTGTGCTGTACTCAATCCAGACATAGGTTTCAAAAGAGAAGGAGAGAAGCTCTTCTTTTTTATTGTTATAGGACGAAGGGAGAATAAAATCTTTGTAAATGCTACGAATTCCTTCCCCTACACCGGTATGAATCAGCTCATGGCTTTTGCTCTTGGCATCTTTAAAGTAGAGAAGAGACCTTGCCGGTTCATCTTGCTTTTTCCCTACCGTAGCGATCTCGTTACCCTGTTTGGCTCCGGTAGATAAGTTAACCTTCTTTTCCTGCAAAACAATATAAGGAGAAAAATCTGCCTTTGTTTCCCATTTGGTCTTTCCGGTGTCAATAGAGTATCGTAGGGTGTCTTGATTAAACTCTAATAAAATATCTTCAAAAGAAAGCTGTATTTTTGATGGATTCATATTCTTTGCGCTCCCTAAAAAGTATTTTCCATAGAAATATTATGCTATATTATATCCTTTTTTTTGGTTTTATTTGTTGAAATATACTGTAAAATAGCTTTTTGTGCAAATACTACATTGAAATGTGCAAATGGAAATAAAGAAGAAACAAAAAGAAAAAGAGGCTTTATAAAAGCCCCTTTAATGGTTTTAATAAAACTAATTTTCCAATAAAAAATCGAGGTGACAAGATTCGAACTTGCGACCCCCTGGTCCCAAACCAGGTGCTCTACCAAACTGAGCCACACCTCGGAGTTCCTTCCGTAGAGGAAAGGAACGTCGTTATATTACCCTAAAAGTGAATATTTTGTCAATAGAATTTTCAGAATTTTGATCATAAAAATTTTGAAATTGTTTAGAAAAATGGAGGTAGAAGAAAAGCTTCTACCTCCTGTATTTCTATTACATTTATTCCTCCGGAATAGCCTTTCGAACAGCTTCTACCAAAGCATTTCTACTAAAAGTGCATCCCGCAACTGCATCGATGTCATCTACAGTATCTCTGTTCTTTCCCGTTAAAGCAGGCATAGAACTTCTTCTTACATTGTCCCAGAAGCCGGAATTGCTTCCGGAAAAAGTATCATTATCCTCTACCTTGAGAATCTTCTTTGCCTTGCTATCCCAAGTTACCTTTACCTTTACGGTGTAGTCATAGGGGACAACTTCGCTTTCTCCATAGAAGGTTTTGATATAGCTGGGATCTGTCTCTTCCTTAGGCTTCTCTGCCGGATTGCTTTCCTCCTCCTTCTTAGGATCTTCGGGAGTGGTATTTTCCGTATCCTCCTCATATTTCCAAATGAAGGTCAAATTCATTTTTCCCCACTGAGGATGGGGATTCTTAAGGTTTACCATAAGGCTGGATATTTTATCGGGATTCCAAGCGACATGATTCTGGGGAAGCTCCTTGCCCTTTTGGTTTTTAACAACTACGCTGTAATCGCTGGTGAAATTTCTCTTCTTTTTGCCCGGAATAGAAACATCATATGTTAAACGTCCCTTTGCAGCTTGAATCTGCTCTTTGGAAATGTCTTTTTCCACAAGTTTTTCTCCGTGCCAAAAAACTTCTGCATGGCTGGGAAGAAGATCATCTACTGAGCTTTCATCTCCTGTGGAAGGTTTAGTTTCCGTCGGATCCTCTTCATAGCTCCAGACATAGTCTATCCGCATGGGAGTCCATTCAGGATTTACCTTTTTCAATTGGATGTGAATTCTGGCATGACTATTAGAGCTATAGTCTTTAAGTTCAAAGGGGAGATTTTCACCTTTGCTGTTTTTTATTACTATGGTAAAGTTATCCTCTTTGTTCTGTCCTTTCATTTTTGCAGGAACCTTTACACCTTTGAAGATAAGTTGTCCTTTGCGTTTCTTCACTTCTTCCAAGCTGTAGTCTTTATCTACAATCTTTTCTCCACGCCAATATACTTCTACGTGTCTCGGGATTACTGCTTCAACGGATTCTTCCGTGGTGGTAGTGCTATCCTTTGGCTTCTCAATGGTAGAAGAGGACGCGGTCTCGTCCTTTTTCGGAGTCTCCTCTTTAGGAGTCTCCGGCTTCGTATCAGGTTTTGGAGTGTCTGGCTTTGGTGTTTCGGGTTTAGGCTTCTCAGTTTCTTCCTTTTCAACCGGTGCATTTTCCTCGAACTTAAAGTTTAAAGAGAAGGTTCCGGTTCCTACAAAGTTACTGGAGCTGTAGTTCGGGAATTCTACACGGAACATAATTCCCCTGCTGGTACTCACTGCTGTTAACTCTTCACCGTCCTTATTATAGGCCTTTGCCATAAACTCCTTGGCGTTCCAAGCTTCTTGGAACTTCTTGGGAACAGACTGATTAAAACGCTTAATTCCTCCGCTACTCTGTTCCCATTCTTCCTGCGTAAAGCTATAGCGCTTTACCAGTTCTCCTGCCTTGGTACGAATCTCCACCTTGGCGGGAACCTGATTAGCCAGATCCTTTACATTTACGGTAAAGCTCTGGGATAAATCCACGTCGCCCTTTTGATAGTGAACGGTAACGGTGTTTTCGCCTACAGTATTTAAGCTTGTGTTATTTTCCGGAGTGGAGCTAAAGCCTGCGGCCTTTGCCAGCTCCCAGTTTTGGTACAGCTTATTGTTACCCTGCTCCGTTACAGCTTCTACGATTAAATCATCAATCTTTAGAGCATCTCCCACATGATATTCCTTCTTTGCCAAATGAGAGTCCAGCTTAAAGGAAGCGATGGGGGAGTTATCCTTGCTCGTGTCCACCTTTACGGTGTAAAGCTCATAACCCCAGGAGCTGAAGCCTTCGTGAGGTACGTTCTTTAAGGAGAAGCTCCACTGGTTGGCTGTGGCATCGTAAACGGATCTTGCCACTTCCTTGTCTCCATCCATTAAGTGCATGTGGTCAATCTTTCCCTTGGCGGGAATGGTATACCGGAAGTTCTCTTTATCCAGTGAAATGGTGTAGCTGTCTCCATTTGCGTAATGTACGTGGATTTCTGTAGGATATTTCTTGCGAATCTCCGCTCTCGGTACGATGGCGCTGACCAAGTCGATATCCATATCCTTTTGCAGAAAATGTACCAGAATCTCCTTGGTTCCTTCCTTAATGGGAGAGCCCTGTGCAGGACTGGTGCTGATACCGTACTGCGTAAATTCCTCGGGACTTACAACCTTCGTTTCTCCATTGGGAAAATGTAGCTTTAGGCGAGTTTCGCTTAAATCCAAAGTCTTACCGCTCTGACTGGGGTTAGGGCGGCTTGCAAATTCCATATAGCTAAAGGGGAAAGCCTCCCGACCTTCTTGCTTCTTCGCCTGATTTAAAGCATTTTCCAGGGCGGAGGTATGGGAACGAAGGGTTCTGGTGGCTCCTGCCAATCCGTCATAATACTTTCCACTCTTACCGTTAACGGATTTTTTCACTTCGTCAACAGAGTTCAGGCCCTTGACTCTTTCCAAAAGTTGATCTCTGTATTTGGCAAAAAAATCCGGCTGTGTGTCATCGGTAAAAACAACACTTTCTGCGGAAGCAATCTTTCCGTTTTCAATCCGAACCTTTACGATATTCGCTCCCTTTTCCTGAAAATGGATGCCTTCCTTGGCGGTTCCATAGTAAATCCCATCGGTCAGCTGATTCTCCTCCTTAGGTTTTTCGGGATTTGGTGTTTCCGGATTTACTTTCTCGTTTTCTTCCTTTTCTTCCGGAGCATTTTCCTCGAACTTAAAGCTAAGGCTTAACATAGCATTTTGATAAGCGATGTCATGGGTGTAGTCCGGGAACTGAACACGGAAAAGAAGTCCTTTTCTGTTGATTTCCACCTTCAATTCGTCGCCATCCTTATTGAAGGCTTTTGCGGTAAATTCCTTGTTGTTCCATGCTGTTTCAAACTTCTTGGGAACAGGAACCTGCACATAGGAAAGCATACCCTGTTTTTCTTCCCATTGAGCTTTGGTAAAGCTGTAGCGCTTTACCAGTTCTCCCGCCTTGGTACGAATCTCTACTTTAGCAGGAACCTGATTAGCCAGATCTTTTACGTTTACGGTAAAAGTCTGAGATAAGTCCACGCCGCCCTTTTGGTAGCGAACAGTAATGGTATTTTCTCCCACGGTGTTTAATGTAGTGTTATTTTCAGGGCTGACACTAAAGCCTGCGGCCTTGGCCAAATCCCAGTTCTGGTAAATCTTATTGTTTCCCTGCTCGGTAACCGCCTCTACGATTAAGTCATTAATCTTTAAAGCATCTCCCACGTGGTATTCCTTCTTTGCCAAATGGGTATCCAGCGTAAAGGAAGCGATGGGGGAAGTATCCTGACTGGTATCTACCTTTACGGTATAAAGCTCATAGCCCCAGGAACTGAAGCCCTCATGGGGAACATCCTTTAAGGAGAAGCTCCACTGGTTGGCAGCGGCATCATACTGAGATCTAGCCACTTCCTTATTTCCGTCCATTAGGTGCATATGGTCAATCTTTCCCTTGGCAGGAATGGTGTAACGGAAGTTTTCCTTATCCAAAGAGAGAGTATAACTGTCTCCATCTGTATAGTGTACATGGATTTCTGTGGGGTATTTCTTTCGAATCTCTGCTCTTGGCACAATGGCACTTACCAGGTCAATCTCCATATCCTTTTGCAGGAAATGCACCAGAATTTCCTTGGTTCCTTCCTTAATAGGAGAGCCCTGAGCAGGACTGCTTGTGATACCATACTGTGCAAAGTCTTCCGGACCAACAACTTTACTTTCTCCATTTTGGAAATGAAGCTTTAAGCGAGTTGCACTAAGGTCTAAGCTCTTACCACTTTGACTGGGATTGGGACGGCTTTCAAACTCCATATAGCTAAAGGGATATTCCTTGTTGCCTTCCTTCTTTTTCGCCTGGCTTAAGGCATTTTCCACTGCGGAGGTATGGGAACGGAGAGTTCTGGTAGCCCCTGCCAATCCGTCATAGTATTTTCCGCTCTTTCCTGTAACAGATTTTTTTACCTCTTCAACCGAATCTAGTCCCTTTACTCTTTCCAGAAGCTGATCTCTGTAGTTCGCGAAAAATTCCGGCTCTGTATCATCGGTAAAAACCACGCTTTCTGCAGAGACGATTTTTCCATTTTCAATTCGAACCTTAACAATATTTGGACCTTTTTCTTGGAAGTGGATCCCCTCCTTGGAAGTTCCGAAATAAACACCGTCCATAAGACTTTGCTTTTTTTCCTCTTCCTTAGGAGTCTCAGGCTTCGTATCCTCCTTAGGAACTTCAGGTTTCTTATCTTCCTTGGGACTTTCAGGTTTTTTATCTTCCTTCGGCTGTTCCGGCTTTGCCTCCTCCTTTGGGGGTTGAATCTGGCTGTCGGAACTGCTTCTACGGGAACGGCTTCTATAAGGGGAATCGCTAGAAGCGGAGGGGAGTGTTCTGCTGACACCGGCAACGCTTTGGCCGCTTTCTGTGCCGGGAAGTCCTTTTCCGGCTTCATACACTACCTTGCCATTGGAAAGGTAGCGTCCGTTTTCGTCCAGCTGATAGCCATCCTTGCTGCCGGATAGCTTTAACTCTCCCAGAGTCTTAGGATCTTCCGCTTCAAAGAAATAGCAGTAACCGTCAATCCATTGCCATCCGGTAAGTAATTTTCCGAATTGCCCATTGTGCAGAGTGTTAAGAAAATATTTCTTTCCGTTCAAACTCAGCCATCCAGACTGGAGCTCTCCTGATTCTTTGTGGAGGTAATACCAGTCACCATCAGAAACAATCCATTCCTTTCGTAAGCTGTCTTCATATTTTCCATAATACCATTTTCCGGAACGGTTAAACCATTGTCCAACGGTGTTTGCCGGGCTGGCCAAGCTGATACCGGGGATCAGCAGTGCGGTGGCTATGGAAAGGACAGCGCATGAAAATGCTTTCCTTTTCATAAGGAACTCCTTTCTACCTCTACAAGAGATAGTGCGTGTGATGATATAGTTAGAAATAAAGAAAATGATTGTCTGAAATGTTTGACTAACCACAATCTTCCAAAAGTCCATATATGCGATAATGGAGTTAGTCATTTCTAACCAATAAGAAACGAGATTACCTTAGCATAGTGAAAAAGGCTAGTCAATATCAATGATATTTAAAATAATTAATTGATAATATTTGGAATAATTATAAGAAGTATACAATGTCCAAAAGATAAGAAAATAAATTTGTGAATACTGCAATAAGATGGAAGAATAATAATGTACAAAAGCAACAAAATTTAAGTGGGCTGATGAAGATGTGAAAAGGGGGGATAGGATACAAAAAATAGGGGAACAAGGAAGCGAAAGCGAAGGAGAAAGAGGAGGAGAAAACGGAAGGGAAAGAGATACCGGGTTTGCTATGTATGGAACTGGGATTTTTCCTCAAAAAAAGCCATGTTTTTTCTTGACTTTTCTTTATCTCAAGCTTATATTTGTTGGGCGTGAGTTTTCTCGCGCCTTTCTTTATGCATGCCTTTCGCAAGGTGGTCACATAAAGGGAGCAAAACTATTATGAAAGGAGACCAAAATGCCAACATTTAACCAGCTCGTTAGAAAGGGTAGAGAGACCAGTAAGAAAAAGTCCACTGCCCCTGCTCTTCAGAAAGGGTTCAACTCTTTACAGAAGAGAGCAACTACGAACAGCGCTCCACAAAAGAGAGGTGTTTGTACAGCCGTAAAGACTGCAACACCGAAGAAGCCGAACTCTGCTCTTCGTAAGATCGCCAGAGTACGTCTTTCCAACGGAATCGAAGTAACATCCTACATTCCCGGAGAAGGACACAACCTTCAGGAGCACTCTGTTGTTATGATTCGTGGTGGCCGTGTTAAGGATCTTCCCGGTACACGTTATCACATCATTCGTGGTACTTTGGATACCGCAGGCGTTGCAAATCGTATGCAGGCTCGTTCCAAGTACGGCGCAAAGAGACCTAAGGCAAAGAAGGCTTAAGCCGAAATCGTAGTTTTCATTTAGACATGGTTATGACGGAAAATTTGGTCACAAAGATAGATAAGCCTGTGTCCATTTCCGCATGAACTCAAAGAAGATGGGAAAAACATTTTCCTAAGAGAGTACCGTTGATCTAAATCCAGTATTTAAGGAGGGAAGTAACGTGCCACGTAAAGGACATACGCTACACAGAGATGTACTGGCAGACCCAATTTACAATTCCAAGATTGTAACTAAGCTTGTAAACTCCATCATGTTAGATGGTAAGAAGGGTGTTGCACAGAAGATCGTTTATGGAGCATTCGAGAAGGTTGCCGCTAAGGCAGAGAAGGATGCTGTAGAAGTATTTGAAGAAGCAATGAACAACATCATGCCTGTACTTGAAGTAAAGGCAAAGAGAGTTGGTGGTGCCACATACCAGGTACCAATGGAAGTAAAGCCTGAGAGACGCCAGACATTGGCATTAAGATGGCTTACAGAGTTTTCCAGAAAGCGTTCTGAGAAGACCCAGGCAGAAAGATTAGCAAATGAAATTATGGATGCAGCCAACAACACAGGTGCTGCAGTAAAGCGTAAAGAGGAGATGCATAGAATGGCTGAGGCCAATAAGGCATTTGCTCATTACAGATTCTAATAGGAGGAAAGACATTGGCTGAAAGACAGTATTCCCTTGAGCACACAAGAAATATTGGTATCATGGCGCATATTGACGCCGGTAAAACAACACTTTCCGAGCGTATCCTCTATTACACCGGTGTAAACCACAAGATTGGAGAAACCCACGAAGGTAGTGCTACCATGGACTGGATGGAGCAGGAGCAGGAGAGAGGTATCACCATCACCTCCGCTGCAACTACTTGCCACTGGATTCCTGAGAAGGAGCACAAGAAGATCCCCGGAGCACCGGAATATAGAATCAACCTTATTGACACCCCGGGACACGTAGACTTTACCGTAGAGGTTGAGCGTTCTCTTCGTGTTTTGGACGGCGCAGTAGGTGTATTTGACGCAAAGAGCGGTGTAGAGCCTCAGTCTGAGAACGTATGGCGTCAGGCAGATACCTACAATGTACCCCGTATGGCGTTCATCAACAAGATGGACGTTGTAGGAGCGGATTTCTTCCACTCTGTACAGACTATCGTAGACCGTTTGGGTAAGAACTGTATCATTACCCAGGTTCCGATGGGAAGAGAAGACACCTTCAAAGGAGTAATCGACCTCTTCGAGATGAGAGCTTACTTCTACAAGGATGACAAGGGTGAAGATATCGAGATCACAGATGTTCCTGAAGAGTTCAAGGACTTGGCTGAGGAATATCGTGAGAAGTTGGTAGAGCAGATTTCCGAGTTGGACGACGACCTTATGGAGAAATACCTTGAGGGAGAGATTCCAAGCGAGCAGGAATTAAAGGCAGCCCTTCGTAAGGGTACCATTGCAGGACAGGCTATTCCTTGCCTTTGCGGTACTGCTTATCGTAACAAGGGTGTGCAGAAGCTTTTGGATGCGGTTATTGATTTCTTACCCGCACCTACAGACATTCCCGATATTCAGGGAACCGATATGGATGGAGAGCCTGACAGCAGACCTTCTTCCGACAATGCACCTTTCGCTGCTCTTGCCTTCAAGATTATGACTGACCCCTTCGTTGGTAAGTTAGCATATTTCCGTGTGTATTCCGGAACATTAAAGACCGGTTCTTATGTTCTGAACTCCACAAAGGAAAAGAAGGAAAGAGTTGGACGTTTGCTACAGATGCATGCAAACAAGAGAAACGAGTTGGATGAGGTATTCTCCGGAGATATCGCTGCGGCAGTAGGATTTAAGCTTACTTCCACAGGAGATACCATTTGTGATGAGCAGCACCCCATCATCCTCGAGTCCATGGAATTCCCGGAGCCTGTTATCTCTGTAGCTATCGAGCCTAAGACTAAGGCTTCTCAGGGTAAGATGGGTGAGGCTTTGGCAAAGCTTGCTGAAGAAGATCCTACCTTCCGTGTTAGAACCAACGAGGAAACAGGACAGACCATCATCTCCGGAATGGGAGAGTTGCACCTTGAGATTATCGTAGACCGTCTGCTTCGTGAGTTTAAGGTAGAGGCAAACGTTGGTGCTCCCGAAGTTGCTTACAAAGAGACTTTCACAAAGCCTGTTGATGTGGAAGGAAAGTACATTCACCAGTCCGGTGGTTCCGGTATGTACGGACACTGTAAGGTTAAGTTCGAGCCTATGGATCCGAATGGAGAAGAGCTCTTCAAGTTCCAGTCTACCGTTGTGGGTGGATCTATTCCTAAAGAATACATCCCTGCAATCGAGAAGGGTATTCGTGAAGCTGCCAACTCCGGAGTACTTGCAGGATTCCCTGTATTGGGTGTTAATGCCAACGTTTACGACGGATCTTACCACGAGGTCGACTCTAACGAGCGTGCCTTCGAGTTTGCCGGATCTATTGCCTTCAAGAACGCTATGCAGAAGGCTGATCCAATCCTTTTAGAGCCTATCATGAAGGTGGAGATTACTACACCGGAAGAGTATATGGGTAACGTAATCGGAGACGTAAACTCTCGTCGTGGTAGAATCGAAAGCATGGAAGACATCCCTTCCGGAAAGCAGGTTAATGCCTTCGTTCCATTGTCAGAGATGTTCGGATATGCAACAGACCTTCGTTCCAAGACTCAGGGTAGAGCAAACTACTCCATGTTCTTCGAGAAGTATGAGAAGTGTCCTAAGAACGTTCAGGAAAAGGTTCTTTCCAACGTAAAGAAATAATAGAATTACGTAGGAAAAAGAATGTATTTATTCCATAGAAAAACTTAACTATGGGATAGAAAAAAGAAGATTTAACAGGCCTTTTCTGTGGCCCTTCAGACTACAGAAAAAGGCTTGCTTTCAAGGAAAACTAATGATAAAATCATGGTCACTGGGTTCTTTTTCGGACGAACTTGGGATGTACTGCAATTCGCATGCTATGCATGCGTTGGTGCTTGGCATGATTTTCGTTGTATTACATTTATTAGGAGGGTATTGAAATGGCAAAGGCGCATTTTGAGCGAACCAAACCACACTGTAACATCGGAACTATCGGACACGTAGACCACGGTAAGACAACTCTTACAGCTGCTATTACCAAGGTTTTAGCAGACCGTGTAGCTGGTAACACAGCAACAGACTTCGCTAACATCGATAAGGCTCCGGAAGAGAGAGAAAGAGGAATCACCATCAACACCTCTCACGTTGAGTACGAGACAGAGAAGAGACACTATGCTCACGTTGACTGCCCGGGACACGCCGACTATGTTAAGAACATGATCACCGGTGCTGCTCAGATGGATGGAGCTATCCTCGTAGTAGCTGCTACCGACGGTGTTATGGCGCAGACAAGAGAGCACATCCTTCTTGCACGTCAGGTAGGTGTTCCTGCTATCGTTGTATTCCTGAACAAGTGTGACATGGTTGACGATCCAGAGCTTCTTGAGCTTGTAGAGATGGAAGTTAGAGAGCTTCTTTCCGAGTATGAGTTCCCTGGAGATGACATCCCTGTAATCAAGGGCTCCGCATTAAAGGCTCTTGAAGATCCGAAGTCCGAGTGGGGCGATAAGATCATGGAACTTATGGATGCTGTAGACAGCTATATCCCAGAGCCAGCTCGTGAGACTGATAAGCCTTTCCTTATGCCTGTTGAGGATATCTTCACCATCACAGGACGTGGAACTGTTGCTACCGGTAGAGTAGAGCGTGGAGTTCTTCATGTATCTGATGAAGTTGAAATCGTTGGAATCAACGAGGAGACTCAGAAGTCCGTTATCACCGGTATCGAGATGTTCCGTAAGCAGCTTGATGAGGCTATGGCAGGAGATAACGTTGGTCTTCTTCTCCGTGGTATCAACCGTGACCAGATCGAAAGAGGACAGGTTATCTGTAAGCCGGGTTCTGTAAAGTGCCACAAGAAGTTTACCGCTCAGGTTTACGTATTAACAAAGGATGAAGGTGGACGTCATACTCCTTTCTTCACCAACTATCGTCCTCAGTTCTATTTCAGAACCACTGACGTAACCGGTATCTGCATGCTGCCAGACGGCGTAGAGATGGTTATGCCCGGTGATAACACTGAGATGGAAGTAGATCTTATTCACCCAATCGCTATGGAAGAGGGACTTCGTTTCGCTATCCGTGAGGGTGGAAGAACTGTAGGATCCGGAAGAGTTGTTAAGATTCTTGAGTAATTAGAAAGAATCCCTAAACGAATCTTTAAGAAAAGCGTGTTTCGCAAGGAACACGCTTTTTTGCTGTATTTTTTACCTAAAGTGCGTTATGATAGAAAAGTTAAACTGAACAAAGATAGGACAAAAAATATGGGAAAAAATCTTGATAATTTAGATGATGTAAAGAAAATGTTGTCGAAAAAAAGTCGAGAAAAGATTATTTTAAAGAAAAGAAATCAACGACAAAGAAAACTGCATAAGATTCAGAAAAAGAGAAGGGATTTTCATGAGCAATCCTTTTTTCTGATACCGATTATTGTGTTGGTCTTAATCGTGCTGATTAAAATATTGGAAGCATTGGGCTTTGGCGCTTCACCCTATCAGGAGAAGCCGAAGCTGAAGGCCAGCGCTTCCAACATTGTCAGTTCTTCGGATGTGGAAGAAGATACGGATCAGACCTTGGCGGAATACAATGATGATGTATTGGAGAAATTTTTCCAGGAGTATTTTCAGGCGAAGCTTGCTGCGGATGTGGATACCCTCTATCGTCTTAGTGGTGTGGAAAATCAAAGCAAGGAGCAAAGAGAAAGGTTACAAAAGCAGCTGAAAACCCAAGCCGGATATATTGAAGCCTATGACAATATAAAAACCTACGCGGTGCCGGGTATCGGGAAAAATGAAAAGCTTATTTTCCTGCAGTATCAGGTGCATTTCAGAAGGGCAAAAACGCCGGCACCGGCTTTGATGTACTGCTATATGCGGGTAAATGATCAAAATTCCTTTGAACTGGTGGAGAATAAAACTCCGGAGCAAACAAAATTTATCCATGCCTATATTGCCTCCCACGCCAATGTGCAGGATTTAATCAATGCGGTGGATTCTCAGCTTTTAGAGGCTCTGTCTTCAGATTCTCGACTGGCTGTTCTTTATGATGCCTTCCAGACCGGAAGAATCTATACCCAGGATCAGGCCTCCATTGATTCCGAGGTCTCTCTTTTAGAGGTAAATGATGATGGGCCGGCTGCAGTTACAGAATCCGATGGCAGTGTTTCTCCGGCTCCCGGCGGGGAAGCCAATTCTTCAGCTTCTGAAAAACCGACATCGGCAGAAAATGCCGGCGGAGAAACTTTAGCTGATGTCGGTTTGGAAACAACAGCTACAACAACCTCAGAAGGAACTACAGAAAGTACAGCTGCCGGTAACGGATAGATGACCTGGCAGATATAGCCTTTATCCAAAGAAATAGTACAGCTAAAGCATTATCATCCGGTAACGGATAGAAGATAGTGTTACAGAAGGGAATTCCATGAATACCAAGGATTTTTATTATGATTTACCGGAGGAATTGATTGCGCAGGATCCCCTGATGAATCGCTCCTCCTCTCGACTCATGCTTTTAAATAAGGAAACGGGAGAAATCGAGCATAAGCATTTTTATGATATCCTGGATTATTTGCATCCGGGAGACTGTCTGGTTTTAAATGAAACCAAGGTGATTCCTGCCAGATTATACGGGGTGAAGGAAGATACCGGAGCGCAGGTGGAGGTGCTTTTATTACATCGAAAAGATAAGGAGCACTGGGAGTGTCTGGTAAAGCCCGGAAAGAAATTAAAGCCCGGCGCAAGAATTTCCTTTGGGGATGGAAGACTTAAGGCGGAGATAGTAGATATTTTAGAGGAGGGAAACCGGCTGATTCGCTTTGAATTCAGCGGAATTTTTGAAGAGGTATTGGACAAGTTGGGAGAAATGCCTCTTCCTCCTTATATTACCCATAAATTAGAGGATAGAACCCGTTATAATACCGTCTATGCTAAAGAAGAGGGCTCTGCGGCAGCCCCTACGGCGGGACTGCATTGGACAAAAGAGCTACTGGAGCAGTGTGAGGCTAAGGGAGTTGAGATTCTTCGCATCACCCTTCATGTAGGCCTTGGTACCTTCCGGCCGGTGAAAATGGAGGAAGTGGAGAAGCATCACATGCATTCCGAATATTATTCCGTTTCCCAAGAGGTGGCGGAGAAGATAGAAGCCTGCAAAAAAAGAGGAGGAAGAGTCATCTGTACCGGAACCACCTCCTGCAGAGCCCTGGAGTCCGCCGCAAGAGAAAGTGGAAAAATAGAAGCCAAGTCCGGCTGGACAGATATTTTCATCTATCCGGGATTTTCTTTTAAGGTGATGGATGCCTTGATTACCAACTTCCATTTGCCGGAGTCCACCCTTCTTATGCTGGTATCCGCATTGTCCAGCAGGGAGAAAATCTTGCATGCCTATGAAGAGGCGGTTAAGGAAAAGTATCGTTTCTTCAGTTTTGGGGATGCCATGTTTATTCATTAGGAATAAGGGGGAAGGATGCGTATCAATAAATGGCTCAGTGCCATGGGAATTTGTTCCAGAAGAGAGGCGGACCGTTATATTTCCGAAGGCAAGCTTTTGGTAAACGGAGAGAAAGCCAGCCTTGGTATGGAAATTCTGGGAAAAGAGGAGATTCTCCTAGATGGGAAGCTTATTTCCGGAAAAGGGCATAAGAAGGAAAAACCCAAGCCTGTACTGCTGAAATATTATAAGCCAAGAGGCATTATTTGTACCACAGGAGAGAAGGACAGAGGGAAAAATGTCATTGAGGCCATAGGCTATAAGGAAAGAATCTACCCAATCGGTCGTCTGGATAAAGACTCTGAAGGCTTGTTGCTTTTGACCAATCAGGGAGATTTGGTGAATCAAATCAATAAAGCCAGCGGCTATAAGGAAAAAGAATACATTGTTTCGGTGGATAAGCCGATTACTAAGGAGTTTTTACAGGAAATGTCCTCGGGAGTTTACCTTCCGGAACTGGAGAGGACTACCAGACGGGCAGTGCTTTGGCAGGATCCGAAGTTGCCCAAGGAGATTCAGCGGAAGCAGTTTCACATTGTCTTAACGGAAGGCTTAAATCGCCAGATTCGTAGAATGTGCGAAGCCCTTGGCTATGAAGTGACCCGCTTAAAGCGGATTCGGGTGATGAATATAGAACTGGGAAAAATGAAACCCGGAGAATATTTCGAGATAAAAAGAGAAGAGTTAGAGCTTTTTTGAGGGATAGTCCGAAGCGCAAGAATGATAGCTTAGGAAGTAAGAGGATAAGTATGGGGAGTCAAGAAAATAGCAAAATAGAAGAAAATAGCGGATTGCAAGAAGCCGATAAGCAGGATAGTATTGCCCGAATGAAGGAGTTGATTTCCTTTTTGAATGAGGCGGCTAAGGCCTATTATCAGGAGGGAAGAGAGATTGTCTCCAACTTAGAGTACGACAAGGCCTATGATACTTTGCTGAGTCTGGAAAAGGAGAGCGGCGTGGTACTTTCCGGAAGCCCCAGCCAAAATGTAGGCTATGCGGTAGCTACCGCTCTACCCAAGGAAGCCCATGAAACACCGATGCTTTCGTTGGATAAAACCAAGTCTGTAGAGGATTTGCAAAGCTTTTTGCAGGGGCAGGAGGGAATTCTTTCCTGGAAATTGGACGGATTAACCATCGTTTTGCATTATCAGGAGGGAAAGCTGTTAAAGGCGGTGACCAGAGGAAACGGTATCATAGGAGAATTGGTTACGGAAAACGCCAAGACCTTCCAAAATTTGCCATTACAGATTCCTTTTAAGGGGCATCTTGTGGTGCGTGGAGAGGCCTTTATTTCCTATTCCGATTTTGAAAGAATCAATGAAGAACTTCCGGAAGAGGGAGCCAAATACAAAAACCCCAGAAATCTTTGCTCCGGTTCCGTTCGTCAGCTGGATCCGAAGGTGACGAAGGAAAGAAGGGTGCAGATTTCGTTGTTTAGCCTGGTGCTTGCGGAGGAAGAGGGAAAAGCTCCGGATTTTCATAACCAGCATGAGGAAGAGTTCCGCTTTCTGGAAAAGCAGGGATTTTCCGTGGTACATCGAAAAATGGTGAACGCTGAAAATATCCAAGAGGCGGTGGCGGAGTTTTCCAAGCTGATGCCGAAAAATGACTTCCCCTCCGATGGGCTGGTGCTTTTATATAACGATATCGCCTATGGAGAAAGCTTGGGAAGAACCGCGAAATTCCCCCGGAATGCCATTGCCTTTAAATGGCAGGATGAGGAGGAAACTACAAAGCTTCTTTCCGTGGAATGGTCTCCCAGCAGAACAGGCTTGATTAATCCGGTGGCGATTTTTACTCCGGTGGAGCTGGAGGGCACCCTGGTCAGCAGAGCCAGTCTTCACAATATCACCTATTGCGAGGATTTGGCTCTTGGTATCGGAGATGAAATCACGGTTTATAAGGCAAATATGATTATTCCCCAGATTGGGGAAAATAAAACAAAGTCAGGGAATTTGGAGATTCCCAAGCATTGTCCCGCCTGTCAGGGAGAAACCAGGATTGTTAAGGACAAAGAAACCAAGATGCTCTATTGCACAAATCCCCATTGTCCGGCAAAGCGGATTAAGCAGTTTGCTCTATTTGTCAGTCGAGATGCCCTGAATATCGAGGGACTTTCCGAGATGACCTTGGAAAAATGGCTGGGCAGAGGCATTATCCAGGAGTTTCCGGATCTCTTTTCCTTGGAAAAGTATAGGGAAGAAATTATCGGTATGGAGGGCTTTGGCCTAAAGTCCTTTGAGAAAATTCAGGAAAATATCGAAAAGGCTAAAACTTCCAATCTGGGTAGACTTCTTTATGGTCTGGGAATCGAGGGAATCGGTGTTAGCAACGGTAGAATGTTGGCAGAGGCCTTTTCTCAGGATCCATACAAGCTGATGGACGCTACAAAAGAAGAAATCCTTCAGGTGAAGGGCATTGGGCAGGTCTTGGCAGATAGTATTGCAGAGTATTTTCAAAAGGAAGAAAACAGGCGCATAGTTTTGGAACTTCTCTCTATTTTGCATTTGGAAAAGGAAGAGAAAGAGGAAAAAAGCGGAATCAGCGGAAAGCATTTCGTGATTACCGGAGCGGTTCATCATTTTCCCAATCGTAAGGCTTTAGAGGAGGAAATCCGAAAGGCCGGGGGGCAGAGTAGCTCTTCCGTGTCTCAAAACACGGACTACTTAATCAACAATGACAGTACTTCCGGAAGCAGTAAGAACAAGAAGGCCAAGGAGCTGGGAGTTCCGATTATAACGGAGGAAGAGTTCTTAAAGCTTTTGGAGGCTTAAGTTTTGCCGTTCAAGAAAGGCAAGGGACAGTGAAGGGATTGCAGGGATAGTGAAGGGATTGCGGGGATAGCGATGAGCTTCTGAGCTGCTATATTTGAGACTTAAAGTGTCGGAAGATAGGGCACGTATCATCAAAGGAAAGGACAGAGAATGGAAAACTATGATTTATATTTTCCCCACCTGGGAATCGGCATTGAAAAATTACAGAACAGTATCTCGGTTTTTGGTTTTTCTATAGCTTTCTACGGCATTATTATTGGAATCGGAATGCTTCTGGGCATGTCGGTGGCTTCAAGGGATTATGCCAAGCATGGCCACAAGGTGGATGATATTCAGGACTTTGCCTTGATTGTGATTGTTCTGGGAGTCATCGGCGCCAGGCTCTACTATGTGATTTTCGAGTGGGAATATTATTCCAAGCATTTGTTGGAGATTCCCAATATTCGTCAGGGAGGATTGGCAATTTACGGCGGCGTATTGGCGGCCATTGCCACCTGTATAGGCTTTTGTAAGAAGAGAAAGCTGAACTTTCTGCCGATGGCGGATTCCGGTGCCATCGGATTGATTTTGGGGCAGGCTATCGGCCGTTGGGGAAATTTCTTCAATGCGGAAGCCTTTGGGGGATATACGAATTCCTTACTGGCCATGCGGATTAAGGAAAGTATTGTGAATCCGGGGATGCTGAATAGTGATGTGCTCTCGAATTTGCAATATATTTCCGGCGTATCCTATATTCAGGTGCATCCCACATTTTTCTATGAGAGTATGTGGAATCTCTGTGTTTTTGCCTTTCTTTATTTTTACTCTAAAAGAAAGAATTATGACGGACAGATTTTTCTCTTTTACTTAATGCTATACGGTTTTGGACGCTTCTTTATTGAAGGACTTCGGGCGGATTCCCTGATGTTCTTCGGAACCGGCATTGCGGTTAGTCAGATGCTTTCTTTGCTTTTGTTTGTGATCAGTATCATCGCTCAGGTCATCCTTTATGCCAAAAAGAAGGGGAGCCTGTAAATACTTGCTTTGGAGGACTTCATGAAACATATCATTATCGGAACTGCCGGACACATTGACCATGGCAAAACTTCTCTTATTCGTGCTTTAACCGGAAGAGAGACGGATCGCTTAAAGGAAGAACAGGATCGGGGGATTACCATTGAGCTGGGCTTTACCTGGTTTGACTTAAAGGACGGCACCCGCTGCGGTGTCATCGATGTACCGGGACATGAGAAATTTATTCAGCAGATGGTTTCCGGAGTTTGCGGTATGGATATGGTGCTCCTGGTTGTGGCGGCGGATGAGGGAATCATGCCCCAGACCAGAGAGCATTTGGACATCCTTTCTCTGCTTGGCATTGAGAATTGCATTGTGGTGCTGACCAAATGTGATTTGGTGGATGAGGACTGGATTTCCATGGTGAAAGAGGACATTCGGGAGGAATTCCGGGGAACCATGCTGGAGAAGGCTAAGATTGTGGAGGTATCCACGAAAACCGGAGCGGGAATCGATGGCTGCAAGGATGCTATTTTGGAAATGGTGAAAACTCTTCCGGAAAAAAGCCCCAGCGGTCTACCCAGACTCCCTATTGACAGGATCTTCAGCCTGCAGGGCTTGGGAACCATTATTACCGGTACCTTGATTTCCGGAACTTTGACAAAGGGGGATGGGGTGGAGATTTATCCCAAGCGTCTTCCGGTGCGCATCCGAAATATCCAGGTTCATGAACAGGATGCAGAGCAGGCGGTGGCAGGACAGAGAGTGGCCTTGAACCTTACAGGATTAAAGAAGGGCGATATCAAGAAGGGCGCTGTACTGGCTCGGGAAAACAGCTTTGAAAATACCAAGCTTTTGGATGCTAAGGTGCGCATTCTTCCCTCCTCCCAAAGAACCGTTAAAAACAGAGAGAGACTGCATTTTCTGACCGGTACCATAGAACTGCTTTGTCGGATTATTCTTCTGGACAAAGAGGAGCTTAAGGCAGGGGAAGAGGGATATTGTCAGATTCTTTTAGAGCAGGAAATGGTTTTTGCCAAAGGGGATCCCTTCCTTCTTCGGTTTTACAGCCCTGTGGAAACCATTGGCGGAGGAACTGTTCTGGAGGCCAATGCCAAGAAGAAAAAACGTTTCCGGGAAGAGGAAATTGATGCCTTAAGACGAAAGGAAGAGGGCTCTTTAGAGGAGACTTTGGAAAGTTATTTCCTGGAGGCAAAATTTGGTGCCGGCCTAAAGGAGGCGGGAAAAGACCTTTCTTTGGAAAATGAGGAATTGCTTCCCCTTGTGGAGGAGCTACGGGGTAACGGAAAGCTTTGTGAGCTTCCTTTGCAGCAGGGAACAGTTTATCTTCATGGAGACAATAAATTTTATTGGGAGAGTAAATGCAAGGAAGAGTTGGAAAAATTCCGAAAAGCCCATCCCTATCGCATCGGTATGGCAAAGGCGGAATTACGGGAAAAGTTATGGAAAAAGGGCAATGCCAAGGTCTTTGATGCCCTGCTTTCTCTCCTTCCCGAGCTGCAAACTAAGGGGGATCTGCTCTATCTTTCCTCCCAAGAGGATTTTAAAGACGCAAATTATCAAGGAATAGAAAAGAACATTTTAACGACTCTGGAAAATGCCGGCTACCAGCTCTTGAAATTGGAAGAGCTGGAAAGAGGAAAGGCCAAGGAAGAAGATTTTCAGGATATTTTGCAAAATACCGTAGTGGAAGGAAGAGTGGTGAAGGTAGGAGAGGATCCTGAGCTTTTGATTCTTGCACAGGATTTGGAGAAGGTTAAGGTTTGGGTATTGGATTATTTTCAAAAGGAAGAAGTCCTGGGCATTGCCACCCTTAAGGATGCATTTTCTACCAGTAGAAAATGTGCAAAAGCCATGATTCAGTATTTTGATCGGGAAAAAATTACGAAAAAGGTTTCCGGAGAATCGGAGCGTGTGGCCGGGCCCGCTGCAAAATAAGAGGGGGAGTGCAAGATGAAAAAACTACTGATTTACGGAGATTCTATAAGCTACGGCTATCTTCCCAATGAAAAGCATCAGGATCTGCGTTTACCCTTGGAAGAACGGTATTATTATAGCTTGGAACAGGCATTTCCTGACTATTCCCTTCTGGTGGAAGCAAAGGTGGGGCGATGCATTCCGGAACTTCCCTTTGAGTGGGAGGACTTGAAGAAAGCCTGCGAGGGTTTTGGACCTGAAGATAGAATGATTCTTTTTCTGGGAATCAACGATTACTTAAGCTTTGGAAGACCTGACGGAGAAAGAGTCATTAAAAGGCTTGCAGAATTTTTTGAGGACTGTCCTCGCTACGGAATTCCCTTCCCGAAGGAACATATCCTGTATATTGCCCCTCCCTCTCTGTCCTTTCCCGGAGATCGTTCTTATGAAGCCTTTTCTACCTTGGATGGAAAATGGGATGCTTCCCTAAAGGCATTTTGCAAGGAAAAAGGAATTCTGTGCTTTAGCCCCTTTGCTTTAGCTCTTCCCCGCTTTCCGGACCGGGTACATCTTCTTCCTGAAGGGCAGATTATTCTGGGAGAAGTGCTTTTACAATTTATAAAGGAAAAAGATTTTTTAGCGTAATAAGACGAATTAGAGCTGTAACGAATGAAAATAATGTAGTGCAAACGATTTTGATTCTTTATGGCTTTTTTTATTTCGTTCTTGCTAAACTGCATGGGAGATAGTTGTTTAAATTTTTGGAAAGCTTTAAAAAACTATACAAAATCGCAAGAAAAATTCAGCAAAATGGACTATGTATATAGAAATTTACTATATAAAGTCGGAAAAAATTGCTATAGAGAAAAATTCTGGATAAAATATTCACAATCAAACATTTTTCTTTAATGAAAAGGAGAAAAGCCATGAATGTTTTACAGGATTTTATTGGAAAAGGAAATACGTTCCTTTGGAGCTTTCTGCTGATCTTCTTGCTGTGTGGAACCGGAATCTATTACACGATTCGCCTGCGTTTTATTCAGCTAAGACGCCTTGGAGAAGGATTTAAGTTGGTTTTCGGACACTTTTCCTTAAAGGGTGAGAAGCATGAAAAAGGAGAGATGTCACCCTTCCAGGCCATTGCGACTGCGATTGCGGCCCAGGTAGGAACCGGTAATCTGGCGGGTGCTGCAACAGCGATTGTCAGTGGAGGCCCGGGTGCAATTTTTTGGATGTGGGTTTCCGCATTTTTTGGAATGGCAACCATCTATGGCGAGGCCGTATTGGCTCAGGTGTATAAAGAAGAGAAGGATGGCGATATAACCGGAGGTCCTGTATATTACATTAAGGCTGCATTTTCCGGTGCACTGGGTAAGGTTTTGGCCGGACTCTTTGCGGTATTCATCATCTTGGCTTTAGGCTTTATGGGAAATATGGTGCAGTCCAACTCTATCGGTGCAGCGTTCCAGGAAGTCTTCCATATTATGAACTTTGAAATTCCTCCTATAGCTATCGGTATCTTTGTTGCAGCGATTGCAGCCTTCATCTTCCTTGGCGGAACCAAGAGATTGGCAGCTGTACTGGAGAAAATTGTTCCGATTATGGCAGGCGTATATATTCTGGGTGCGGTAGTCTTTATCCTTATGCATATCACCGCTTTGCCGGGAGCATTGGCATCTATCTTTATCGGTGCTTTTAATCCTCAGGCAGTAACCGGTGCGGCACTTGGTATCACCATTCGTCAAGCTATTCGTTTCGGCGTTGCAAGAGGACTCTTCTCTAACGAAGCCGGAATGGGTTCCACTCCTCATGCTCATGCCAGAGCAAAGGCGAAGTGCCCGGATGATCAGGGACTTTGCGCAATGGTTTCCGTATTTATTGATACCTTTGTTGTTTTGAATTTTACGGTATTCGTTATTTTAACCAGCGGTATCTATGGACAGCTGGATCCCGCAACCCAGAAGCCTCTGTATACCGGTATTGCTTTAACCCAGAGAGCCTTTGTAGCTGGCTTCGGTAATTTTGGACATTTCTTTGTAGCCATTTGTCTGTTCTTCTTTGCTTTCTCCACTGTTTTGGGATGGCATTTCTTCGGAGCGGTAAATGTACAGTATCTCTTCGGAAAGAAGGCGGTCACTCTTTACTCCCTGATTGTTGTAGCTTGTATTATTGTAGGAACAACATTAAAGGTAGAATTGGTTTGGGATATGGCGGACTTCTTTAACGGTCTGATGGTTATTCCGAATGTCTTGGCTCTGCTTGCTCTATTCCGTGTAGTGAAAGAGCATGTGAAAAAATAAAAGAAATATAGGATGAATAATCCTTTTTTCTAATTCTATTCCTTAAATAGTAGTAAAGAAAAAAGTGCTGCCCGGCAGCACTTTTTTCTTTCGTATTTGTTATGGCTATTTCAGACTTTCGTCTAGGGTAATTTGATTATACCTTGGAGATCTTCTTTTGTGAAATTGGACAATTCCATAAAGCTTTGGACTTATAGAATCTTACTATGGATAAAAAAGTAATTTTTATAGATATTTTGTAAAAATATGCTAAATCAATATTTTGAAATACGAATTCATCAATATAAAAATTTTTTTGATAGTATAAAAATTATTTTGTAGAAAATACTTATAGAATAAAACAATATATAAAACAATTTTGTTGAAAAACTCTACAAGTGTTGTTAAAATGCTGACAAGCACCATAAATAAGGCATGTTCAGAGAGCGCGAAAGCCACCGAAGAGGCAAGTTGTTGAAAAACGATGAATCTTTCAGGTAAAAGGATGAATATGTTGGGGACTCTGAATCTAATGAAACAGGGGATGCGAGAAATTTCTCGTTCCCCTGTTTTGTGTTTTTTAGAAAGGAGAAGTGTAATGAGAACCTTAGTGATTGTTACCAATAACCCTTTGGTGAAAGAAAATGTACCGAAGAAATATCCAAGCGTGAAGATAGAGATTGACTACAAGGAGATTTCCTTCATGGATACCCTTAAGGCGGTACGGGATATGGTACATATGGGAGGAAAGATTCTGACCCATCCTTTAGATGGCTCCATTAAACCCAATGAAACTCCCTACGAATCCGTACTTCTGGACAAGACACCGGAAGAAGGATTTGATATGAAGTCCCTGGATTTGATCGAGTATGCCTTGAATACCTGTGAGAAGTTCGAAGAAAACGAACGAATTCACGAGGAAAAGGTACAGAAGGATTTCCAGACCTTGGACTGGACCCTGCTGGACAGCGGGTTAGAGTCTTTAGTGTTACATTAAGGACATAAAGGAGCAGTTAGGCATTGTGCTTGGCGCTTTTTATGAATCATACTTAAAAGGAGGAAATGAAAGTGAAGCTGGAATTAGGTAAGATTTTCATTAATGACATCCAGTTTGCCGAGAAAACAGAAATCAAAGACCACGTTCTCTATGTATCCAAGAAAGAACTGAGCGAAGTTTTTCTGTCAGAAGAGAAGATTAAAGAAGTGGAATTTGATGTGGCAAGACCTGGTGAATCCGTTCGTATCACACCGGTTAAGGATGTGATTGAGCCAAGAGTCAAGGTAGAAGGAAAGGGCGGCGTATTCCCCGGAGTGGTTGCTCCTGTGGATACCGTAGGATCCGGAAAGACCTATTGCTTAAAGGGAATGGCAGTAATTACTGCAGGACCTATCGTTGGTTTCCAGGAGGGTGTTATCGATATGTGCGGACTTGGAGCAGAATATACTCCATTCTCCAAGACTGTAAACCTCACCTGTGTATGCAAGCCGGTAGAAGGAACAGAGTCCCATGACTACGAGCAGGCTGTTCGTTTGGCAGGCTTGAAGACCGCTGCATTTATTGCTGAGAAGGCTAAAGAGCTTACTCCTGATGAGACTAAGGTATATGAGACCTTGGATCTTATGGAAGGCGCAAAGGCATTTCCGGATCTTCCAAGAGTTGGATATGTTCAGATGCTTCAGTCTCAGGGATTACTGCATGACACCTATGTTTACGGCGTAGATGCAAAGAAGATTCTTCCCACCATTCTGTATCCGACAGAGTCTATGGACGGCGCTATCATTTCCGGAAACTGCGTATCCGCTTGTGATAAGAACCCAAGCTATGTTCACGAGAACAACCCTGTTATAGAGGATCTTTTCGAAGAGCACGGTAAGACCATTAACTTTGTGGCCCATATCATTACCAACGAGAACGTTTACCTTGCTGATAAAGAGCGTTCCTCCAACCAGACCGCTAAGCTCTGCAAGATGCTTCACTTAGATGCAGTTATCATTACTGAGGAAGGTTTCGGTAACCCGGATACAGACTTGATTATGAACTGTAAGAAGATTGAAGCTGAGGGCATCAAGACTGTAATCATCACTGATGAGTATGCAGGAAGAGACGGAAAGTCTCAGTCCTTGGCAGATGCGGATGTGGCAGCGAATGCTTTAGTTACCGGTGGAAATGCTAACCAGCTTATCACCCTTCCGAAGTTGGATAAGGTAATCGGAACTCTGGATTACATGACCAAGATTGCGGGAGCTAGTGATACTACAGTGAAGGCTGACGGTTCCTTGGAAGTAGAAATTCAGGTTATTACCGGTGCTACCTCTGAGGTTGGCTTTAACAAGCTGAGTGCAAGATAAGGAGAAGAAAATGGGAAAATTAAAGGTTGTTCAATATATTAACCAGTTCTTCGCTCAGGTCGGTGGAGAGGATAAGGCAGATTATCCTATGGAGTACCATGAGGGCGCTATGGGCCCGGGACTTGCTTTCCAGCAGGCTTTCGGTGATGAGGCTGAAATCGTTGGAACCATCGTTTGCGGAGATAGCTACTTCGGAGAGAATACCGACAAGGTAAAGCCGGAGATTTTAAAGAAGGTTGCTGAGCTTAAGCCGGATTTATTCATTGCAGGTCCTGCATTTAACGCCGGCCGTTACGGATTTGCCTGCGCAACCATTGCGGCAGCAGTTCAGGAGGAGCTTCATATCCCTGTTATCACAGGTATGTACGTTGAGAACCCGGGTGCTGATGAGGCAAAGAGCAAGATCTATATCGTTTCTACCAAGAACAGTGCTGCAGGTATGAGAGATGCAGTAAAGAAGATGGCACCTCTTGGCTTGAAGCTTGCAAGAGGAGAGAAGATCGGTTCCTCCAAGGAAGAGGGATATATCCCACAGGGAATCCGTGTAAACTTCTTCGAGGATAAGAGAGGATCAAAGCGTGCGGTAGAGATGCTTTTGGCTAAGATTTCCGGTAAGGAATTTACCACAGAGTATCCAATGCCTTCCTTCGACCGTGTGGCTCCAATGCCCGCTATCAAGGATATGTCTAAGGCTACCATCGCTTTAGTAACCTCCGGCGGTATTGTTCCAAAGGGCAATCCGGATCATATTGAGTCTTCCAACGCTACTCGTTACGGCGAGTACAGCTTAAAGGGCGTAAATGACTTAACAGCAGAGACCTATGAGACTGCTCACGGCGGATATGACCCCAGCTATGCAAATCAGGATGCTGACAGAGTATTACCTGTTGACGTTCTTAGAGATTTAGAGAAGGAAGGAAAGATCGGAAAGCTTTACGATTACTTCTATACTACAGTAGGTAACGGAACTGCAGTAGCTTCTGCTAAGAAGTTTGCTGAGGAAATCGGTGCAAAACTTAAGAAAGACCATGTAGATGCGGTCATTCTTACCAGCACGTGAGGAACCTGTACACGTTGCGGTGCAACAATGGTAAAAGGTATCGAAGCAACAGGAATTCCTGTAGTACACATTTGTACAGTTACACCTATCTCTATGACAGTAGGTGCTAACCGTATCGTTCCGGCAATCGCTATTCCTCACCCACTGGGAAATCCGGCTATGAAACCGGAAGAGGAGAAGGCTCTGAGAAGAAAGATTGTAGAGAAAGCTTTAAAGGCTCTTTGCACAGAAGTTTCCGATCAGACTATTTTCAAGTAAGCTTGTGTTTTATAAAAACACTGCGTAATACTCATTCTTCAGGGCAGAGACCCTGCCCTGAAGAAATTTTTATAAGGAATATAAATCGAACACTATAACAATTATTTATTGTACTTTGAATTTTTTTATCTCTAAAAAGAGAGAAAGCTATTGAGAAAGAAAAGCTGTTTTTGTTACCATAACAAAGACCATTCCTATCGGCTACACACAAGATAGACGTAGTCTGTTTTGTATAATCATACATTATTAATATCTAAAGGAGAGAAAAACCATGTCCAAGATTTATGACGTGCTTATTCTGGGAGCAGGTCCCGGAGGATTGGCTGCAGGTCTTTATGCAGGAAGAGCCAGACTTTCCACCTTGATTGTGGAGAAGGGACAGGATGGCGGACAGATTGCCATTACCGATTCTATAGAGAACTATCCCGGACAGATTGTGGAAGGCGAATCCGGTCCTTCTCTAATTAAGAGAATGACTGAGCAGGCAGAGCATTTTGGCTGCGAAAGAGCCCATGATACCATCAAGGCTGTAGAATTGGACGGAGATGTTAAAAGACTCATCGGTACCAAGGAGACCTACGAGGGTAAGACTCTGATTATTGCCACAGGAGCTAATCCACGTCCAATCGGATGTAAGGGAGAGAAGGAATTCTTAGGAAAAGGCGTTTCCTACTGTGCAACCTGTGATGCCAACTTCTTCGAGGATCTTCCCGTATTTGTAGTAGGCGGCGGAGACTCTGCGGTGGAAGAGGCTATGTATTTGACAAAGTTTGCAAGCTCCGTTACTCTTATTCACAGAAGACATGAGTTGAGAGCGGCAAAGTCTATTCAGGAGAGAGCTTTCCAGAATGAGAAGCTGCATATTATGTGGGATACCGTAGTAGAAGAGCTGTCCGGAGATGATATTCTTCAGAAGATTAAGGTAAAGAATGTGGTTACCGGAGAAGAGCAGGTATTGGAAGCCAGCGAAGAGGACGGAATGTTCGGAATTTTCGGATTTATCGGCAGAATTCCTACCACAGAGATTTTCCAGGAAACCAATCTGGAAATGGATGACAGAGGATATATTCCCACAGATGAAGATATGCACACCAATATTCCCGGCGTTTTCACCGTTGGAGATGTACGTGTAAAGAGTCTTAGACAAGTGGTTACTGCTGCTGCGGATGGTGCTATTGCAGCCACCCAGGCAGAGAAATATATTAATGAACACAAATAAAGGAGGACAAGATGTTAGAGGTTGATAAGAATACCTTCGAAGAGGAAGTGCTGAAGGCATCCGGCTATGTATTTGTAGATTTCTTCGGAGATGGATGTGTTCCCTGTGCTGCACTTATGCCATTCGTACATTCTTTGGCTGACAAGTATGAGGGTAAGTTAAAGTTCACTTCTCTGAATACTACAAAGGCTAGAAGATTGGCTATCGGCCAGAAGATTTTAGGACTTCCCGTTATGGCTATCTATAAGGATGGACAGAAGGTGGAAGAGCTGGTTAAGGATGATGCAACAGAAGAGTCCATCCAGAAGATGGTTGAAAAGTATGTTGCTTTAAACCAGTAAGCAATCGTTTCATTTGCGTATTTGACGAAAGTCATTACGATACATATCTTTAAAGAAAGGAGAGAAAAGATGGCTATTTTAAAGGGTAAAAAAGTTATCATCATCGGTGACCGTGACGGTGTACCAGGACCTGCTATTCAGGCTTGTGTAGAGACCGCCGGCGGAGAAGTAGTATTTGCTTCCACCGAGTGCTTCGTTTGAACGAGCGCAGGCGCAATGGACTTGGAAAATCAAAAGAGAGTAAAGGATTTTGCTGATAAGTTCGGACCAGAGAATCTGGTTGTTGTACTTGGCGCTGCTGAGGGGGAGGCTGCAGGACTTGCAGCTGAGACCGTTACAGCAGGAGATCCTACTTTTGCCGGCCCATTGACTGGGGTCCAGCTTGGACTCACGGTATATCATGTTTGCGAACCAGAGTTGAAGGCAGAGTTTGACGAATCTGTTTATGAAGACCAGGTTAGTATGATGGAAATGGTTTTAGATGTAGACGATATTGTCAACGAAATGAATAGTATTCGCTCTGAATATTGCAAGTACCTTTAAAACCGAGGGAGCTTTTTACGGGCTCCCTTTTTTCTCAAAATTCTTTTCAAAAAAAGTACTAAAAATAGAAAAAGAACTATCTTTTCTTTGGTAAATTTGTAAAACTTAACAATAAATTATGAGGTGATCAAAATGAATAGTGTCATTAAAGGTTCCGGATATTGTTTGGCATATACTCCCGGCTTGATGTTGCAGCACGGCTCCACCATTGTGCAGGAAAGACTGGTAAATCCTGACGGTGAGTTCTTAAAGGAAATGGGAAAGCACGTTCGTAGCTTTGAGGATTGTGTAGCTTACTGGCCAAACCAGGTATATATCGGAAACAAGACTCCCGAGGAGTTTGCCAAGGTGGAGTTCCCCTATTTCGATAAGAAGGTAGAAAATGCCAACCGTTATGGTCATTTTGGAGAGATTATGCCGGAGAATGAGTTCCTTCTTTTGGCACAGGCTTGTGACTGCTTCGAGGTTTTCTACCTGGATAAGGACTTCGTAGCAGCAAACAAGGGAGAGCTTGCTAAGGATCCTGTAATCACAGAAGCAATCCTTGCCAGAGTACAAGAAGGTGTAGAGAATTCCGTGATTAAGGGATTTGTGGACGCTCACGAGGCAGAGCCTCTTTTCTACGAAGGAAAGCTGGTAGGATGTGTAAAGAGAGCCCATGACATTGATGTAAACCTTTCCGCAGAAGTAATGCTGGAGAACTTGATGAATAAAGCAAGCTCCGTTTTGGCTGTTCTTCACTCCTTAAAGTCCTCCAATGTAGACCCGCTTTCCATTGAATATGTTATCGACTGTTCCGAGGAAGCCTGCGGAGACGTAAACCAGAGAGGTGGCGGAAACTTTGCGAAGGCTGTAGCGGAGATTGCCGGACTGGAAAATGCTACCGGCTCCGATGCAAGAGGCTTCTGTGCAGGACCTTCCCACGCTATGATTGAGGCGGCTTCTTTGGTAAAGGCAGGAGCTTTCCATACCGTTCTTGTTATCGGTGGTGGTTGCGTACCTAAGCTTGCCATGAACGGAAAAGACCATGTAAAGAAAGAGCTTCCCATGCTGGAGGATTGCTTAGGCTCCTTCTCCATCGTAGTTTCTGAAAATGACGGTGTTTCTGCTGAAATCAACCTGGATATTATCGGAAGACATACCGTTGGAACAGGTGCCGCACCACAGAACGTTATCGGTTCCTTAGTAGCGGATCCTTTGGAGAAGGCAGGCCTTACCGTAAATGATGTGGATAAGTTCTCTCCTGAGATGCAGAATGCGGATATTACCAAGCCTGCAGGAGCCGGAGATGTTCCTATGGCAAACTATAAGATGATCGCTGCTCTTGCTGTTAAGAAGGGATGGCTTGAGAAGGCTGATTTGGCAAAGTTCTGTGAGGAGAAGGGCTTGGTAGGATATGCACCGACTCAGGGTCATATTCCTTCCGGTGTTCCTTATGTGGGATTTGCCAAGGAAAGCATTGAAAAGGGAGATATGGAGAGAGTTATGATTATCGGAAAGGGATCTCTCTTCCTTGGCCGTATGACAAACCTCTTTGACGGTGTCTCCTTCCTGATTCAGAAAAATACCGGAAAGGGTCAGGGCGGAGCAGTATCTGAAGAAGAAATCCGTTCCTTAATCGCGAAATCCATGAAGGAATTTGCACAGTCTATTTTGGGCGCATAGAAGAAAGGGTGAGAATTATGGCAAAAGAAATAAAAGAGCTCATTGTGGATACCTTTTTGGCTATGGCGGAAGGTTTGGAAACAGGCTCTTTTTCTAAGAAACCGAGAATTGCTTTAACAGGTATGGGCTCGGAGCACGGAGAGGAAAATTCCATGAAGGCTGCCGTGGATGCGGCTAAGGATGGGGTGGACGTACTCTATATCGGTTCTTTGAAAAATGATGCGGTAGAAACCCTTGTGGTGGACAATGATGAAGAGGGACATGACAAGATGGATGCTCTTTTAAAGGAGCATAAGATTGACGGTGCGGTAACCATGCACTATCCCTTCCCCATCGGTGTATCCACTGTAGGAAGAGCCATTACTCCTGCATTCGGCAAGGAGATGTTCATTGCCAATACTACAGGAACCTCCAGTACAGATCGTATTGAAGGAATGGTGAAGAATGCCCTTTACGGAATCATCACAGCAAAGGCTTGCGGAATCAAAGAGCCTACTGTAGGTATTTTAAATGTAGACGGTGCAAGACAGACAGAGAAGGCCTTAAAGAAATTGCAGTCCAACGGTTATCCTCTTCGCTTCGCAGAGTCCTCCAGATCCGACGGCGGTGCGGTTCTTCGTGGAAATGACGTTCTTCGGGGAACACCGGATGTATTGGTGTGTGATTCCTTAACCGGAAATGTATTGTCCAAGATGCTTTCTTCCTTCAACACAGGAGGCTCTTTTGAGGCTCAGGGCTATGGCTATGGTCCTGGAATCGGTGAGAACTATAACCAGCTGGTGATGATTGTTTCCAGAGCTTCCGGAGCACCGGTTTTGGCAAATGCTCTTCGCTTTGCAAGAGACCTGATTAAGGGCAATGTCTTTGGGGTAGCAAAGGAAGAGTTTGCATTGGCAAAGAAAGCCGGCTTAGATGGCATTCTTGCAGAAATCAGAGAGGCAAATAAGCCCAAGGAGCAGGGAGAATCCGTTCCCATGCCGGAGAAGGAGATTGTTACCGCTGCTGTTTACGGCATTGAAGTAACAGATTTGGATGATGCGGTATTGGAGCTTTGGAAAGAAAAGATTTATGCAGAATCCGGAATGGGCTGTACAGGGCCGATTATCCGTGTTTCTGAAAGCAATTTAGCAAAGTCTGAAGAGATTTTAAGAGCAAAGGGATATATTTCTTAATCTCTCTCGGAGAAGGTACATAACTTTCGGGCTGATCTCTTTCCTTTAGGAAAGGTATAAAGAAGTCTTGGAAAGAAAAACAAAAGGCAGGGGTTTTGCCTATACAATTTGCGCGCAATCCGGTTGTTTTGCGTACAATTTAGTTGTTATAGGCCCCCCCGCCGATTGTATAAAAAGTGCAGCTGTAGGGATGACATACATTCCTTCGGTTACGCTTATTTTTGTACCCAAAAATGAAGGAAAAAGTGACAAAATTTTCTTATACATAAATGGGCTTGTTAAAATATAAACAAAAAATATTGCGACAGGAAATGAAAAATAGTAAGAAATAACTAAAAAAATTTCCCTAATATCCGAAAAATAGATTGAATAGTATTCAATTATCGGATATAATGTGGAAACAATATAGAGGACAGTAACAATTAAACATCAGGGGAAAGGAGGAAGAACGAAACTATCAATTTGCTTTACATTCATCTTAAAAAATGAATGAATTAAAAGAAAAATAAGGAGTAGAATAATGGAAAAAAAGAGTTTGCAGTTCATGAAAGTGGTTAGCTTCTGTGGAGCTTGCATTGCTTTCTACATTGGGGCCGGATTTGCCACCATGCAAGAGATTATTCAGTACGTGGCTTCTTACGGATCAAAGCTATGGATTGTCATCGCTGTGAATGCAGCAATCTATATCTATACCGATCTTTCCTTCGCAACAAACGGCAATCGTTTGAAGCTAAAGAGAGGTGGAGATATTTACACCCACTATTGTGGAAAGTATATTGGAAACTTCTTCGACTACTTTTCAGCACTGTTCTGCTATGCCTGCTTTATCGTAATGTGTGGCGGAGCCAATGCTACAGCTGCACAGCAATGGGGACTTCCCAATGGTGTAGGAGCCGTAATCCTTACCGTATTTGTTATTGCTACCGTAATTTTCGGATTGGACGGTGTTATCGAAGCCTTAGGAAAGATTGGACCCATCATCGTATTTTTCATCCTTGTGGTTTCCGTTATCAGTATTTTTAACGGTGCAGGCAATTTCTGGGAGAATTTAAAGGCAGTAGATACCGGAAAGCATGAAATTGTTCAGGTAGGTAACGGTAATCCCTTCCTCTCCGGAGCTTCCTATGCAGGCTTCATGCTTCTATGGTTCGCCAGCTTCCTGGCTGAAATCGGTTCTAAGAACCGGGTAAAGGAAGTAAATATCGGAATGCTTTTCTCTGCAGTGTTTATTATGGGAACCATGGTGATTGCCAGCGTTGCATTGATTTCTCATATCGATGTAACCAGCCAGGCGGATATTCCCGCTTTAATCTTGGCAAATACCATTTCTCCTGCTTTGGCAAGTATTTTTGCGGTAATTATCTTCTGCGGAATTTATACCACCTCCGTTCCTCTTCTTTGGACCAGTATCGGAAGAATTGAGAAAGAAGGAACCAAGAAGTATAAGCTTTATACCGTAGTATTAGGAATCATTGGTTGCGTTATCGCTTGCTTCTTACCTTATCGTTCTTTGGTAAATGTGCTTTACGGATTGAACGGATACCTTGGGTTTATCCTTGTAGCGTTCATGCTGGTATATGATATCCGCACAAGAATGAGCAAGAAGGTAAAGGTAGCAGCGGAAGAAGTAGCTCCTGCAGTAGTTTAATATAGCCGAAAGAGGAAGAAACAGCTCCAATAGTAGTTTGAAAAAGCTGAAAGCAGTAACTTCCTCCATGACGGCATAATCAAGATTTTAAATCAGCTGTCCTGCGTATATCGCGGGGCAGTTTTTCTTTTCCGGGAAATATAATTATTATTTAAGAAAATGTCGGAAATATACTAGCCTTTCCTGGCGATTTTCGGTAGAATAAGAAAAGTATTTTCTGTATAAGGAGTAGATTATGAGAAGAAAAACATTGATTCCTCTTTTGGCGTCGGCTATGACTTTAGGGATGAGTCTGACAGCATTTGCAGGAACATGGAAAAGTAATGGTACCGGATGGTGGTATGAAAATGCGGATGGAAGCTATCTTACCGGCTGGAACTGGGTGGATGGAAACGGCGACGGTATTGCCGAGTCCTATTATTTTCAAAATGACGGATATCTCTTAACAAACACAACGGTGGAGGGGTATCAGGTAAACGGCGACGGTGCCTGGGTGGTAAATGGAGCCGTGCAAACCAAGGGTGTAGGGGCCTCCGCAGGGAATGCAGCGGCGCAGAATGATACGGTATTTTCCAGATCCGGTTCCAAGAAGGGCTTGGCAACAAGAGATACCCTTTTTGATGCCACTTCCGTGAGAGATTTAGGGGTAAAGCACATCATATACAACTTTACCAACTATGAGCAAAACTTCATGGATAACTTCCGGAATACCAAGGCAAACGGGGTAAGCGTTACCGCCATTATGCTAAACACTCCGAGAAATAATCCGGAGCCCCAGTCTCTTCCTGATGGAATTAGCGGACAGGAAGCCCATTACTATGGCTATAATGTGGCCACACAGGCCGGAATCGATGCAACCACCAGGCTTGCCAATCGTTTTGCTTCCTTATATAAGGATTCCGTGGATAACTGGGTTATCGGGAATGAGATAAACTATCCTAACGTATGGAATTTTACTCCTCACAGCAGTATTGAAAACTATGCGGACCAGTATGCCCATGCTTTCCGCATTTGGTACACGGCCATTAAGCAGAATAACCCCTCTGCCAATATATACATTCCCTTTGACTATGTTTGGACAGAGCATTCTCCTTCCGCAGGATATTATAAGGCAAAGGACTTACTGCGTTTGTTAAATGACAGATTACGGGATTTGGATTACGGTATTGCTTGGCATCCCTATCCGGAAGGACTTTCCGACCCGAACTTTGAGGATGACGGAAAGGCAACAAACAGTGAAAATTCTTTGATTATCAATATGAAGAACTTAAATGTTCTCACAGATTATTTACAGAAGCCGGAGTACCTTTCTCCAAGCGGTAAGGTAAGACACCTGATTCTTTCCGAGCAGGGCTTTAATGCCACAAACGAGGATGTGCAGGCAGATCAGATTGCCAAGGCTTATGACATTGCCAAGAACAATCCCTATGTGGAAGCCTTCTTCCTGGCCAGGGAGTATGACCAGCCCGGGGAGATGCACAATGTAGGAGGGGCATTGCAGGAGATGCACTTCGGATTAAAGGATGCCTATGAAAGAGGCGGAAGACCCAGAAAGGCTTATTCCGTGTATAAGAGTTTGCAGTAAAATATTGCAATTATAGAGTTTCATGAATATTTGAGAAAATAGTTCGCTATCTAAAGAGGATGGCGGATTATTTTTTTGGAAAATTGTGAGAATAAGGATAGGCAATTCAATTTGCAAATATTTGGGTGCTCAAATATAATTTAAAAGTATAGAATATTAAAGGAGAACGAAGGGAATCGGAGGAGGATGATGAAGGATATAAAAAAGGATCCGTTCGATGAATATATAAGAAACTTACCGCCTACACGAAAAGAATTGGGGCAGGCGTGGTCTACCGCGATTGGCTTACAGGATGTTGATGGCTTGAAGCCATCGAAATATCTTTATGAAACTGCAATAAAGAGCATTGATGGTGAAATAACTATTGATGAAGCCGGAGCGCTGATTAATAGTTATTACGAGGATAAAGATGGGCGTTCAGATTCGGAGGAGAGAACAGAAGAAGCAGACAAAGTTTCTGCCAGAATTGCAAAGTTACTTTCTGATAAAGCGTTCATTTTTTCACCTATGCAGTACATCTCGATACATCGTGAATTATTCGCAGGGATTTATTCTCATGCAGGGAAAATTAGAGACTACAACATCACCAAGAAGGAATGGGTATTGAATGGTGATACGGTTTCCTATGGTTCTGCAACAAATCTTCGCGAGACATTGGACTATGATTTTTCCCAAGAAAGAAATTTTAAATATAATGGACTTAGCCTGGATGAAACAATTCATCATTTGGCGATATTTATTTCCAGGCTGTGGCAGATTCATGTTTTTTGTGAAGGAAATACCAGAACAACAGCCGTGTTCTTTATTAAATATTTAAGGATGCTTGGGTTTGATGCTGAGAATGATAGTTTTGCTGAAAATTCTTGGTATTTTAGAAACGCTTTAGTAAGAGCTAACTATACGAACATTCAAAAAGGTATTTATGAGACGACAGATTTTTTGGAGAAATTTCTTAGAAACCTGCTTCTAGACGAGAAGCATGAGCTGCATAACAGAGAGATGCATATTAGTGGAAAGTTTTTATCGGTTCAAGCTGACCCAATAAATGACCCGATAAATGACCCAATAAATGACACAATAAAATTGGAAGGAAGAGAAAAACAGATTTTTGATATAGTATATGAAAATCCATCATTAACCAGAGTCGAAATGGCTAAGAGGATAGGATGTTCGGAGTCAACAGTAAAGAGAACACTTCAAAAATTAATGGATAAAGGAGCAATTAAAAGAATCGGATCAAATAAAAAGGGGGAGTGGATTATAGTGTATTAAAGGGAATGAAAAATGGAGAGCTTGGAGAACTTAGCGCAAGAAAAAAAGTGCAAGAAAAACCTTAGCAAGACAAAACCCTAGCAAGGTAAACAAGAGTAAGATAAAACCATAGTAAGCTAATAAACGAAATTAAAAACCAAAAAAGAATACAGGAGGAAACTATGCAAAACTTTGACTATCAAACCCCGACAAGACTCATTTTCGGAAAAGACGTTATCGAAGAACTTCCGGAAGTAATGAAGCAGTTCGGAAAAAGGATTCTGCTTAGCTACGGAAGTGGAAGCATCAAAAAGATTGGTCTTTATGACAAGGTAAAGGAGCTTTTGAAGGACTATGAGATTTATGAGCTTCCCGATATTCAACCCAATCCCAAGTATGATCCCAGTGTTCTTGACGGCGTGAAAATCTGTAAAGAAAAGAATATTGATGTGATTCTTTCTGTTGGAGGCGGAAGTGTTTTGGACTGCACCAAGGCCATTGCCGCAGGGGCGAAGTATGAGGGAGATCCTTGGGATTTGATTACCTATAAGGTAAAGGCCAAGGAAGCACTTCCGATTGTGGATATTATTACTCTTGCTGCGACAGGCAGTGAGTATGATGCGGGAGGCGTAATTTCCAGAACCGAAACCAATGATAAGACGGGCTATAGTGATCCCCTGCTTTATCCTGTGGTTTCCTTCTTGGATCCTGTTTATACCTTTAGTGTATCCAAGAAGCAGACTGCAGCAGGCTGTGCGGATGCCATGAACCATATTTTCGAGCAGTATTTCTGTGAGGACTCTACCCTCTTAAATGACGGTTTTATGGAGTCTGCTTTAAAGAGCCTGATGATTAATACAAGAAAATGTCTGGAGAATCCGGAAGACTATACCGCAAGGGCTGAAATGATGCTTTGCTGTACCTATGGTTGTAACGGCATTTATTCCCTTGGAAACAGTGAATCCGTCTGGCCCTGCCACGGCATGGAACACGCTCTTTCCGCCTACTATGATATTACCCATGGAGAGGGCTTGGCCATTATCACGCCAAGATGGATGAAGCATATCTTAAATGAAAAGACGGTGGAGCGCTTCGTAAAGTACGGCATCAATGTATTTGGCATAGATGCTTCTCTTGATAAATTTGAGATTGCCAATAAGGCGATTGACGAAACCTACCGTTTTTTCGAGTCCATCAATATTCCTATGCATCTTAAAGATGTGGGAATTGATGAGAGCAGAATCGACGAAATGGCAAAGCATGTTGCTGAAAATGAAGGTCTGGAAGAGGCCTGGGCGCCTCTTTTAGAGAAGGATATTGCAGAGATTTTCAGGGAATCACTATAAAAACGAAATGCCTTGAAGGACGGAATGCAACTTAATTATTTTCTACAGAATATAATGTAGTAACAATACATGGCTAAGCGCACTTTGGCGGCTGGCCATTTTTGTGTTGGTAGAGTAAATACATTGATGGGAGCGTTTATACCAGGGAAATAGCCCTAATCATAGGTATTCCGCTACAATGGCAAAAACAAGCAGTGATAAACTTATGCATTCTTGGCTCTAGAGTATTGATTGAGCCTTTGATAGGATGTATACTTCTATTAGACAAAAATGCGGAATCTGTATTTTTGTCTAATATGTGACGAGGTGCACCAATATGAAAATAGGTAGAGATGTATATTTGAATAAGCTTATTTCGAAAAGGCATAACGGATTAATTAAGGTTGTGACGGGTATGCGAAGATGTGGAAAATCATATCTTTTATTTAATCTTTTTAAAGAGTATTTGGTAAATGAAGGAGTTGCTGAAAATCATATTATTGAGATTGCGTTTGACTCTTTTGAGAATAAAAGGTATAGAGATCCGGAGGTCTTATTTCCATATATAATGGAGAAAATGTCGGATGAAAGAATGTATTATGTTCTGTTAGATGAAGTCCAGATGCTTGATGATTTTGAATCAGTTCTTAATAGCCTCGGAAGAAAGCAAAATGTAGATGTATATGTAACGGGAAGTAATGCAAAATTCTTATCAAAGGATATTATTACAGAATTTCGTGGACGTGGGGATGAAGTTCATATGTATCCTCTAACATTTGGCGAATTTATGAGCGTATATGATGGTGACAAACAAGAAGGCTGGAGGGATTATGTACTGTTTGGTGGAATACCGCTTGTCCTAGGTTTTGAAACGGCTGATCAGAAATCCGATTTTTTAAAATCCCTGTTTGAAGAAACCTACATTTCCGATATTACCGGAAGAAATAATATACGAAATAAGGCGGAATTAGAAGAACTTCTTAATATTTTATCGTCAGCAATTGGTTCTCTTACGAACCCAAGTAAGCTATCAGCGACATTTAAAAGTGTTAAGAACAAGTCCATAAGCAAAGATACGATAATCAAATATATAGATTATCTTAGAGATTCATTTCTTATAGATAGTGCAATTCGATATGATATTAAGGGCAAAAAGTACATTAATACTCCATCAAAGTATTACTTTACCGATCTGGGACTTAGGAATGCTAGACTTAATTTTAGGCAGGTGGAGGAGACTCACGTAATGGAAAACATTATATTTAATGAACTAAAAGTTCGTGGATATAATGTGGACGTAGGGGTTGTTGTGATGAATGAAGTAGATAAAAATGGTAAGAAAATTAGAAAACAGTTGGAAGTGGACTTCGTTTGCAATAAAGGCTCAAAGAGATTTTATATTCAATCGGCCTATGCATTACCTGATAAAGAAAAGATGGAACAGGAGCAACGCTCGTTGGTGAATACAGGCGATGGATTTAAAAAGATTATTATTACAAAGGATGCTGTGGCACCACTTTATAATGAAGAAGGCATATTGGTGATGAGCGTTTATGATTTTCTTCTTAATCCGGATAGTATGGAAATCTAAAAACAGGAGGAAAATATGCAAAACTTTGACTATCAAACCCCGACAAGACTCATTTTCGGAAAAGACGTAATTCAAGAACTTCCGGAAGTAATGAAGCAGTTCGGAAAAAGGATTCTGCTGAGCTACGGAAGCGGAAGTGTCTTGGACTGTAGCAAGGCCATTGCTGCAGGGGCGAAGTATGAGGGAGATCCTTGGGATTTGATTACTTATAAGGTAAAAGCCAAGGCAGCCCTGTCACGACATGGAGCATGCGCTTTCGGCATACTATGACATCACCCATGGAGAAGAACTCGCCATTATCAGCCCGAGAAGGAAAGTTAGAGGAGATACACAACAGGAGATACAAAAAAGTCAGGAGAACAATTTATGAAGACATTGATTATTAACGGAAGTCCACGCATCGGGGGCAATACAAGCATTGCCCTGGAGGAGATGATTAAGGTATTTGAGAAGGAAGAGATAGAAGTTGAGGTCGTGCAAATTGGTAACAAAGATATACGAGGCTGTATTTCCTGTGGATATTGTTATAAAAATGGAAAATGTGTCTTCAATGACCCGGTAAATGAACTGGCAGAGAAGTTTGAAGCCGCAGATGCTTTAGTAGTGGCATCTCCGGTTTATTATGCCTCCGCAAATGCTACCCTGATTGCCTGTCTGGACAGACTGTTCTACAGTACACATTTTGATAAGACCATGAAGGTGGGCGCCAGTGTGGTAGTGGCAAGACGAGGCGGCTTATCCGCGACCTTTGATGAATTGAATAAGTATTTTACCATCTGTGGAATGCCGGTGGCCTCCAGCCAATACTGGAACAGCGTTCACGGATGCGAAAAAGGAGAGGCGAAAGAAGACTTGGAGGGCCTGCAGACCATGAGAACTCTGGCTAGAAATATGGCCTTTTTAATGAAGAGCATTGCCCTTGGAAAAGAAAAATACGGTTTGCCGGAGCAAGAAGAGGGGATAGCTACAAATTTTGTCCGATAAGGAAAGGGAGGATATAGAGGGGAGCTGAGCAAACATCGGGGCCAAACCTTCTGTAGCTTTTCTTGATAACTTAGCTTTCCTTTTTGCTCCAAAAGTGTCTCAAAGAGATTAGTGGAGAGTGCTATGCCATTTCAAATCATCCGAAACGATATTACAAAAATGCAGGTGGATGCCATAGTGAATCCTGCTAACCCTATGCCGGGATATGCTGCGGGAATAGACAGTGCTGTCTATAAGGCTGCCGGGGAAGAAAAGCTTTTGCGGAGACGACAGGAAATAGGGGCTATTGCTCCCGGAAGCTCCTTTATTACGGATGGATACAATCTGCCTGCAAAGTATATTATCCATACGGTAGGAACAGCCTGGCAGGGTGGGAACTCAGACGAAGAAATAATTATAAGAAAATGTTACCGCAGTATCTTTAAACTTGCCATTGAACATCATATTCTCAGTCTTGCTATCCCTCTTTTGGCATCAGGAAGCTATGGCTTTCCCAAGGGAATTGCTCTTAGGATTGCCCTGTCGGAGATAGAAAGCTTTATGTCGGAAAATGACATAGAGCTTTATCTTGTGGTTTTTGATGAAAAATCATATTCCCTATCAACGGAGCTCTATGGCGATATTGATGAATATATCAATAATCATTATGTAGAAGAAAAGATTTCGGAAGAGTATTCGGAATCATATGTTAGAGGAAAAAGTTCTAATGCTGATCCCGTTAGAGTGAGCTCTGTTTACGGGGCGCATATCAGTCCGGAAAAGTGCCTGGTTTCCGAAGTTCGAAGCTTGGAGGATGCGGTAAAGAATCTGGACAAAAGCTTTATGGAGCTGGTTTTCTCTTTTGCCGATCAAAAAGGCCTTACTGATGTTGAAGTGCAGAAGAAAGCAAACCTGGACAGAAAGGCATTTTCCAAACTGAAATGCGGAACCACAAAGAATCCGAGTAAATCTACAGCGCTGGCTCTAGCTGTTGCATTGAAATTGAATCTGGATGACACAAAGGATTTGCTTTCAAGGGCGGGTTGGGCCTTATCTCCCTGCAGTAAGCAGGATCTTATTGTGCAATACTTTATAGAGCGGGAAGCTTATGATATCTATGAAATCAATCTGGCTCTTTTTGAACATGGCGAACCACTCCTGGGAATGCAGGCTATTTAAATGTCGCCTGACAAGTGACCGAAAATAAAGCGGAAAGAGATAGGATACCCTCGTAAACATGCAAACAAGCAAATGATGGAGGGAATCCCTATGAGAGAAAATCTAACGGAACTTGTATTTATCCTTGATAGAAGCGGCTCTATGGCCGGGCTTGAATCCGATACTATCGGCGGATTTAATGCCATGATAGAAAAGCAACAAAAGGAAGCCGGAGAAGTATTTGTATCTACTGTTTTGTTTGACGATGAGACGGAAGTAATTCACGACAGAGCCCCTATTGGAAATGTAAAAAAGCTTACGGAAGCGGACTACTATGTTCGTGGATGCACGGCACTCTTGGACGCGGTGGGGGGAGCAATTCGTCATATTGCGAATGTTCATAAGTATGCAAGAGACGAAGACAGGCCCGCTAAGACTTTGTTTGTAATCACAACGGACGGCCTTGAAAATGCCAGTAGAAAGTATTCCTTTACGGATGTAAAGAAGCTTATTCAAAGTCAACAAGAGAAGTATCATTGGGAATTTCTTTTTCTGGGAGCAAATATTGATGCCATAGAGGTTGCGGGAAACATGGGAATTAAGCGTGATAGGGCAGCAAACTACCACTGTGATGAGGTGGGAACAGCGCTTAATTACCGGGTTATAGATGAAGCTGTAACACGTATTAGAGAATGCAAGGTTTCGGATATGGAGACGATGTTTGTTGGTGGTGCCTGGAAAGCGGATATTGACCGGGATTTTGAAAAGAGAGGCGAAAAGCATGAATCTACTGGAGTACATGAGGCGTAGAAATAAAATGACGCTTTCAGAATGGGAAGATACTTTTGAGAAAAAGGAAAGAGAAATCATTGTCCTAAGGCACGAAGGAGGCGGAGGAAGTCTAAGAAATGGGTTTTGGGACTGGGATGAGTATTTTTTAGCCTATGTGGACTGTGAAACAGGAGAGCTTCACAAAGAAGAGGGACGGATCGAATTTCCGGTTATAGACAAAGAGGAGCCTCCATTTCAGTTTGAAGAGGAAACCATTTACAAACTAAGGGTGCGTGAAAAACTGCCGGAGGAAGTTCCTGAGGGAGTATTGCCTAGTAAGAATCATTTTTTAGTTGTAGATATTCTGGAAGAGGATGCAGTTTGTCCGGAGCTTGAAGAAATGCTTATAGAGTATAGAAAACCCGTGGTTTTGCAGGATGATGTATTGGGTGAGCTAACTTATGATAAGCTGCTTAAAAGCTTTGAGGGAAACATAGCCTGGCTTCGTGGCAAGATTCATATTTCCTTACATGTAGACAAGGATAATAAAGCAGGTATTACAAGGGCCAAAAAAGCGCTGAAAATAATGGTTTTAGAACAGGAAAAATGGGATGTGGATCTTCGGAAATTTGCCGCAGGGAAGCTCACGAAACTGGCTTGCGAATGGGCAGAATCTGATGAAGAGGCTGCTTTAATTACGGAAGAAAGCTTTGCCAAAAGAATTAGTCTAAGTTTGCTTTGGGTGACAGCGGGAGGTTCCTTTACCGCTTACCTTGATGATGATGAGCTTTTCTTCGGGCACAGCATCACAGTTAGCGGCAGTCTTAAGAAAGGAATGATCTCGGCAAAAATTGAAGGATAAGAGAATACAGACGGTCTAAATAGATATATACCTTCTCGCTACATAAACAGGATATTGTAGCGAGAAGATATTGACCTTTTCGCTACTAAATTTTAAAATTATAGCGAATGGGGGGCTCATATGAACGAAGTAAATATCTTTGATCAATTACTTGAAGAACAGAATGGATATATTCGATTAATTGATGCTCAAAATGAAGGAGTATCAAAGTGTGCAGTTCTGGATTATGTCCGTAAGAAGGATATGGAAAAGGTAGCTCCCGGCATCTATATATCGCCTGATGTGTGGGAAGATAGACTATATTTGATTCAACTTAGAAATAGAAAAATTATTTTTTCTCATGAGACAGCTTTGTATATTCATAATCTTTCTGATAGAGAATCTTTTGCACCGGTGGTTACTGTTGGACGAGGATATAATGCGAAACATCTAAAAGATAAAGGTATTATAGTTCATACTGTAAGACCGGAATGGATAGAGCTTGGCTTGACAGAGGAGAAGACCTTTACCGGTAATAAAGTACGAATCTATGATAGAGAGCGCTGTATCTGTGATATTATCAAGAATAAAAATAGAATGGATATTCAAGTATTCCAGATGGCTTTGAGAACTTATTTTTCGGGTAGTGACAAAAATATCCATAAGCTCATGGAATATGCTCGCATCATGGGAATTTCGGATAAGGTGAGACAATATACAGAGGTATTACTATGATGAAAAGCGCTACAGCTGTAAAGGCAAAGATAAAAAATAAAGCAGGGGGAAGTAGTGACAAATCCCAGATAATGCTAAGAATATATCTGATGGAAAGACTTCTGGAGAGAGTTTCTTTATCACGATATAGAGATAATTTTGTGTTAAAGGGTGGGCTTTTAGTATCTTCTTTGGTAGGTGTGGATATGCGTTCAACCATGGATGTAGATACTACCGTAAAACGAACTATTACGTAGGTGCATTAGAATGGGAAGATGTGATAGGGAGTGCAAGAAAATTAAGAATAATGATTGAGTAATATAATGCATGCATATCTTAATCCGGTAGCATATTTGCAGGAGTCAAGAAGTTCGACCTCTAATGGTAATTTTAGTTGCCGAGCAATATCCAACATAGAGTATGAAAATGCTAATTTTCAAAAAGGAAAGGATGCGAAAGACAGGGGGAAATATGAAATTAGAATTTTTACAAGAGGAACCAGAACTTGTCTTGACCTATCCTCATAAGTCTAACTTTAATAGGATAGGCTGCTTGACCTTGGTAATATTTTCTTTTATGGTTATCTGGGTACTGAAGCAACTTATGCGTTATCCTACTGACTTTTCCGATAAAATGATTATAGTAATTGTGCTGATTGTCGTTCCACTCCTTGTATGGTTTATGGGATATTCTCTCTTCATAAACGGGGTGAAATTAGAAATTGATGAAAACGAAGTTGTTCAATACTATACTTATGGAAGTAGAGGAGGAAGTGTATTACATTTTAAATTTAAACTGGAAGATATAGAACAAATAAAAACGAAAAATCGTCCGTTTCATTGTCTGAAGATGACCATGAAAGTTAGAAATCCCATTTTTTATGGTTTGCATGAGAAGAAACTCCATAAAGAGAAGAATGTAAGCATTATCCTGGATAGGAAAGAAGCGGATTGTTTTATGCAAGAGATAGAACAATTTCACAGAAAGTCAATCAATGATCAAGGTTTATCGGGAGATTTATTTTAGGCCATAAGAAAGACCATAAGTATATCAATATAATAGTGAATGATTGTAAATGAAGTACACATCCGTTACACTTGGCTTAGAATAGGAGGTGTAGCTATGGCACAGACAATGGTAAATTTTCGAATGGATGAAAAATTAAAAGAGAAAATGGAGAAAACATGTAAGGATATGGGGCTATCAGTATCTGCTGCATATACTATGTTCGCAACAAAAGTTACCAGAGAGCAAAGGATACCTTTTGAAGTTACAACAGACCCGTTTTTTAGTGAAGAAAATATGGACCGCTTAAGAAGGAATATGGCCCAGATGGAGAAAACCGGTGGCACTGTTCATGAGGTGAATCTGGATGATTAAATACTGGACGGATGATGCTTGGGAGGAATTTGAATATTGGACTGAGCAGGAGAATTGAAGAAATGGCAAAGCGTATTATAGTAATTGAAGGGATGGAAGATGCATAGGATACTTTTTTAGAGAAGGATATTGTGCAGATTTTTAGAGCCTTACTGTAGTGGTGGGAAGGAAATAAGGTTTATGGCAGAATTAATAGCGCATGGTCGAGCGGTTACAAATGTCTTTGATTTAATAGGTGATTTAGAAAATGATATTACTAAAAGTATTGCTTGGTGTCTTATAAAATGCCCCAGATTACTGGAAAAATGTATTGAGGATTTGCTAAAAATAAAGATAAACAGTGAAGATACAATTGTAAGATATCAAGTGTCTGAGGCGGATAAAGGAATAACTGACTTAGAAATCACAGACAATCAAAATTTTTATGTGATTATTGAGGCAAAAAGAGGTTGGATTCTTCCGGGGTATAGTCAATTACAATTGTATTCAACACGCGAAGGCTTCAAGACTAATCCTGCGAAGCATAAAGCTATTGTTTCTTTGTCTGAATGTAGTGAAGAATACGCATATCGTAAGTTACCCCGTATAAAGGATACAAGATTGTTACATCTATCATGGAAGAGTATTTATGAAATGGTGGACAAAGTTAGATTTGAGTCTACACATTCACAAAAGTATATTTTGGATGAGCTGAAGAGGTATATAGGTAGGATTATGACAACGCAAAATCAGAATACAAATTGGGTATATGTTGTTTCCCTTGGAAAGACGAACGCTGAAGTAATTTCAGAGAAAGGAAAGAGCTTTGAGAGCGATATTACTTATCTGGATATAGTTCGTAAATATCATAAGTATTGCTGCCCGGTTGGCGGTGGAAAAGGTAGATGGCCTAAAGAGCCGTTAACATATATTGCTTTCAGATATGATGGAAAGCTTCAGTCCATACATCATATTGAAAGTTATGTAATTACAGATAAACTTCATCAATTTATTCCTGAGATACCGGATGTGATTCTATCAAATATGCATTTTGTATATACGCTTGGACCGGCAATCATACCTTCAAAGGAAATTAGGGTTGGAAAGAAAATTGTCATGAGTAATAGGGTATGGGCACATATTGATGCACTTTTAACAGCGGATACTATTTCTGATGCAATGGATATCTCCAAAAAGAGGGAAGAGTCTTATAGCTAACCGTATAATGTACTTGATTATGAAAAAGAGATAAAGGATATGTTTATCTTGTGATAATATTTAAACAAAGAAATGGACATGGATACAAATAAGGCAAAATTGCAATTAAACTTCGTATACTGTATAATATATCCTGCTTAATAGACGTGTTTTTTGAATGATATAATATAAAAGCCTTGAAAAACAACATAATTAAAGGAGATATAATAAATATGAAATTAGGAATTGTCGGTTTGCCAAATGTGGGAAAGTCCACCCTCTTTAATGCCATTACCAAGGCGGGGGCGGAGTCTGCCAACTACCCCTTCTGTACCATTGACCCCAATGTAGGCGTGGTGGCTGTGCCGGACGAGCGTTTGAAGCTTTTGTCTGACCTGTATCATTCTGAAAAAATCACTCCGGCGGTTATCGAGTTTGTGGATATTGCGGGTCTGGTTCGGGGCGCTTCCAAGGGAGAAGGCTTGGGAAACCAGTTTTTAGGAAATATCCGGGAAACGGATGCCATTGTGCATGTGGTGCGTTGCTTCGAAGATGACAATGTAATCCATGTGGACGGTTCCGTAGACCCTATCAGAGATATTGAAACCATTGAGTTGGAGCTGATTTTCTCTGACTTAGAGCTTTTGGACAGAAGAATGCAAAAGACCAAGAAGCTTGCCAATAATGATAAGGATGCCAAGAAGGAATATGCTCTTTTGGAAAAGCTGCATGCTCATCTGGAAGAGGGGAAGCTGGCCATCAACTTTGAGACAGACGAAGAAGAGGGAGCTTTACTGGACAGCATCGGGCTTCTTACCAGAAAGCCTGTGATTTATGCCTGCAATGTGGCGGAGGAAAGTCTTGCAGATGACGGAGAAAGTAATCCCCATGTGGCAAAGGTTCGGGAGTATGCAAAGAAGAACCATTCCGAAAGCTTCGTGATTTCCGCCCAGATTGAGCAGGAAATTTCCGAGCTTTCCGAGGAGGAAAAGGGAGAGTATCTGGAGTCTCTTGGTTTAAGCGAGTCAGGCTTGGATAAGATTGTTCGCGCGTCCTATTCTCTGCTTGGGTTGATGTCTTATCTTACAGCAGGAGAGAAGGAGACCAGAGCTTGGACCATTAAGAAGGGAACCAAGGCACCTCAGGCGGCAGGAAAGATTCACACCGACTTTGAAAGAGGCTTTATTAAGGCGGAAGTGGTAAATTACAAGGATTTGCTGGATAACGGATCTCTTTCTGCGGCGAGAGAAAAAGGTCTTGTGCGGATGGAAGGTAAGGAATATGTGATGCAGGACGGAGATGTGGTACTGTTCCGTTTCAATGTTTAATGGATATCCAAGGAGCAACTTTCCTTTCACCTTAGACCGCTTTTGCTTAAATCACAGAAAGACATGCTCTGACAAGAGCAAAACATACCCTGACAATAGCAAACCATGTTCCAACAATGGCAAAACATAAATTTTAAGAAGATGACTTTTTGCTCATCTTCTTTTTTTATGCTTTTTTGACATGACTGCTTCTTTCCATCTTGACTTTTTCGAGAGCATAGGGTGGAGAAAGCTTTGAATTTACGGCTTTTATTCACGTTTTTCTGCATTTTACTATTTAGAGATTTTCCGTCTTTGTTCTTTCGAAAAAACAGGGGAAGGAAGTGGGAAAATTCTAGTATCTTGTCTTGCCATTTCCCTGAAAACTCGGTATTATAATGGAGAAGTGGGAAAAAGTGGGAGAAAGTGGTAAGTATGTTTACGGGAGAGTATCATTTAAATTTAGATACTAAGGGCAGGATGATGATTCCTGCCAAGTTCCGTGAGGATGGTTATAGTGAATTTTTCCTAACCCGTTCATTAGATGGCTGTCTTTCCCTCTATGCCATTCCGGAATGGAAGAAATTAGAGGAAAAGCTACAGGCTTTGCCCATGACCAGTGAAAAAGCGAGAAAGTTAAAGCGTTATATTCTGGGGAGTGCAGTGTCGGTGGAGTGTGATAAACAGGGACGTATCCTCATTCCACAGGTCTTAAGGGACAAGGCGGAATTGGAAAAAGATGTGATGCTTCTGGGTGTGGGAGACTATGCGGAAATCTGGTCTTCCGAGAGCTATGAAGAGAAGAATGATTTTTCCGATACGGAAGAGTTGGCTAAAGACATGGAAGGCATGGGCATATAATGGAATTTTCTCATAAAAGTATTATGGTTGAAGAATGTATGGAGGGTCTGAACATCAAGAAGGATGGCATCTACGTGGATGGCACTCTAGGTGGTGGAGGACATTCTTTCCATATTTTAGAAAGACTTGGAGAAAAGGGGCAGCTGATCGGTATTGACCAGGATGAGGATGCGATACTGGCGGCAACAGAAAGATTAAAGCCCTTTGCCAAGCAGCTTCACATCATTCGGGACAATTATGAGCATTTTCCGGAAATCCTATCTTCCCTTTCTATAGAAAAGGTGGACGGGATTCTTTTAGACTTAGGCGTTTCCAGCCATCAGTTTGATGAAGAAGAAAGAGGCTTTTCCTATCGCTTTGATGCCCCCCTGGATATGCGGATGGATCAAAGACAGGACTTTAGTGCAAAGGATTTGGTGAACAGCTACAGTGAATCCTCCTTGTTTCACATCATAAGGGACTATGGGGAAGACAAGTTTGCAAAAAATATTGCAAAGCACATTGTTTTGGCAAGACAGGAAAAACCTATTGAAACCACCAAGGAATTGGCGGAAATCATTTCTCATGCCATTCCCATGAAGTTTCGTCTGCAGGGAGGTCATCCTGCAAAACGAACTTTTCAAGCCATCCGTATTGCCTTGAATCGGGAATTGGAGGTTTTGGATAATTCTTTGAAAAGCATGATTGAAGCCTTGAATCCCGGGGGAAGGATCTGTATTATCAGCTTCCATTCTCTGGAGGACAGGATTGTAAAGCGAAGCTTCAAGGAAGCGGAGAATCCTTGCATTTGCCCGCCGGACTTTCCGGTGTGTACCTGCGGGAGAAAAAGTTTGGGCAAGGTCATCAGTAGAAAAGCCATTTGCCCAAGTGAAGAGGAAATGGAAGAAAATCCCAGAGCGAAAAGTGCGAAGCTAAGGATTTTTGAAAGAGCATAAAGGAGTCAGAAATTGTCCGGCTGTTCATGACATTGGAAAAGTTGCGCAGAGGGCATGAAGATATTTTCGGGGGAATAAAGGGGAGTATATGAAGAAAAGGGGAGAGAGGAGACAGCTGCAATATGTGCAAGGAAGCTTGGCCGTGAAACAGCAGTATCTCCCAAAGAAGCGAGTAGAAAAGAAAAAAATAGAGAAAAAGCAGGAGCAGAGAAAGAAAAGAGCTGCCTCCGGCATGGAAAGACGGGTCTTGCAGGAGAGAGCAAAGATTCTTCGGGAAAGAGAGAAGAATCACATTTTGCAGCAGGAAAGACTGAAGGAAAAAACCTCTGCCAATCTGTTCCTGGTATTTTGCGTTACAGCGATGATGTTTGTGATGGGCGGTTTATGCTTTCATTACATTCAGCTGCAGACGGAGGTGAATACCAGAATTCGAAAAATCGAGGTAGAGAAAACCCGCTTGGATAAGCTGCGGCAGAAAAATGATGCTTTGCAGAATGCTATCAATACCAGCGTGAATCCGGAAGAGGTCTATGAAATTGCCACCAAGGAACTGGGGATGGTATATCCGGGGGAAAATCAGGTAATAGAGTATAAAAAGTCGGAAAGTGAGTACGTAAGGCAGTATGAAAACATCCCCAAATCCTGAAGCTGAACAGAGAAGAAGACGGCAGACGAAAATTCTGCCGTTTTATATGCAAGAAAAACTGATTATCGGTTTTTGCTTTTTTCTGATTCTCTTTCTCTTATTGACCTTTGCCCTGTTTCAGATTGTACGAAACAACAACGAGGCTTTTAACAGAAAGGTATTAAGACAAAGGCAAACCCAATATGGTTCCAAGGTGCTTCCTGCCAAAAGGGGAGACATCATGGATAGAAACGGAACCATTTTGGCCACCAGCCAGAAGGTTTACAATCTGATTGTGGATGCCAGAACCATGACTTCCTATCAGGACAAGCGTTATGAGGAAGCCAGCTTGAAGGCGGTGGAGGAGTTTTTCAAAGAGGATGCGGGAGAACTTAGAGCTTATATTGCCAAGCAGGATGCTTTACCGGACGGGAAAAAGAGTGCCTACTATAAGTATAAAAAAAGGCTGTCCTATGAAGAGCGGACGGCATTTTTGGACTATATAGACGAACAAAATAAGCAGTATAAAAAAGACGGAAAGAAAGACCGGATTAAGGGGCTGGATTTTGAAGAAGAGTACAGAAGATATTATCCTTATAAAAATTTAGCTTGTAATATCATCGGCTTTACTACGGATGACGGGGAAAGCGGACAGGCCGGGGTGGAGCAGTTTTATAATAAAAGCCTGATCGGTACCAATGGAAGAACCTATGGATATCTGGATTCCGATACGAAGCTGCAATCCGTGATTCGGGAAGCTACCGACGGAAATAGCCTGGTTACCACCATCAACTACAACATTCAGAGGACGGTGGAAAAATATTTGCAGGAATGGCAAACCCAGGATGTAGGATCCAAGGTGGCTTCTGCCATTGTTATGGATCCGAAAACCGGAGAAATCCTGGCTATGGCCAGCACTAAGCAGTACGACTTAAATGAGCCGAGAAAGCTGGATGATGCGGAATATCCGGAGAGTCTTCTTTTGGAGCTTGGGAAAAAAGAAGCCCAAATCGTATATAAAAGAGAGCATGAAAACAAAAGCATATCTACAGATGAGGTGGGGCAGTATTTTACCCAGGAGGAGCTTCTTTCCTATGGAAGGCAGGCGGCCTGGAATGAGGTCTGGCGAAACCCTGTAATTTCCGACACCTATGAGCCCGGTTCTACGGTGAAGCCCTTCACCATAGCGGGAGCTTTGGAGGAATCCGTTATTAAGCCGAAAACCACCTTTACCTGTGACGGAAAGGTGACCTTAAGTGACGGTGTTCATACCTGGAACATCCGTTGTCATAAGAGAGACGGTCATGGAACTCTGGATGCGGAGCAGGCTTTGATGCAATCCTGTAACGTTTATATGATGAATACTGCCTTTGCAGAGGGGGCGGAAACTTTTGTAAAGTACCAGCATGTATTCGGCTTTGGAGATAAAACCACCGTGGACCTTCCGGGAGAGGCGGATACCTCCTCTTTGGTCTATACGGCGGATACCTTGGGAAAGACCACTCTGGCCACCAATTCCTTCGGTCAAAACTTTAACGTTACCATGATCCAGATGGCCTCCGCCTTTTGCAGTGTCATCAATGGGGGCTCCTATTACAGACCCCATGTGGTAAAGCAGATTTTAAATGCCAACGGTACGGTAATTAAGGATGTGCAACCGGAGCTGATGCGGGTTACCGTTTCCGAAGATACCAGTGCCTTTTTGCGAGAGGCTTTGTTCCAGACCGTAGAGGGAGGAACAGGAAAGCCGGCACAGATTCAAGGCTACCATGTGGGAGGAAAGACAGGAACAGCCCAAAAATTGCCAAGATCTGCGAAAAACTATCTGGTTTCCTTCTGCGGCTTTGCTCCCGTGGAGGATCCGCAGCTTTTGGTCTATGTGGTGGTGGATACACCCAATCTGGAAGGAGAGGCTCAGGCCAGCGCTTCCTTTGCCACCAAGATTGAGCAAAAGATTATGAACGATGCTTTACAGTTCTTAAATATTCAGCCGCAGGGAGAAACGGATCCCAATGCCTCTTTGAACAAGGACTTACAGTCGGAAGAAGGTATTTTGGGAGAGAATCAGAGCAAGGAAGAGGATGAAAATGCAGAAACCGGCAAAAAAGAAGGCGCTTCCGAAAAGTCGGGAAACAATTCTTCTGCTAAGAAAGACAGTAGCACCTCTGATGCACAAGAGGGTAAAGTAGTCAAGCGAAGTGTAGATACGGACGAGAAGGCGGAAGACGAGGGAGAGGTTCCGGACGAGCTGCCCAGTACATCGGAAAGTACGGAAAGTACATCTGCAAGATAAAGAAATGAGGGGGAAGGAAAATGTTTATGGAGGGAATAAGCTTAGGGATTTCCTTTTTGGTGATGCTTTTGATTTCGCCAAAGGGAATCAAGCTTCTGCACCAATTGAAGTTTGGTCAGGAGGTTCGAGAGGACGGCCCCAATAGCCATTTAAAAAAGCAGGGAACTCCTACCATGGGAGGCATCTTGTTTCTGATTGCCATCAGCGTAGCCTGTCTTCCCTTTGCGGGAACCTACCCTCATATTTTACCGGCCTACCTTTTGGGGATGGGCTTTGGGGTAGTAGGCTTTATTGATGACTACCTGAAGGTGGTAAAGCATCAGTCCGAGGGCTTTAATCCAAGGCAGAAGATGCTGTGCCAGACGATTATTTCCATCCTGTATATCTCCTATATTTTCTATTCCAAGGAATATAGCGGAGCCTTTCGCATTCCTTTCTTTGGTAAGGAAGCTTACAGTGTGGGACTGGTTCTGTTCTTCCCGATTTCCCTCTTTATTATTACCGCTACCGATACCGGGGCGAATTTTACGGACGGTATTGACGGTCTTTGCTCCTCTGTAACTGCGGTAATTGTATTTTTCTTACTTTTGAAAAATCACCTGGGAACGGGAGATATGGCACCTCTTATGGGAGCGGTTTTGGGCGGACTTTTGGGCTTTTTATGCTTCAATGCCTATCCTGCCAAGGTATTTATGGGAGATACCGGCTCTTTGGCTTTGGGAGGCTTTGTGGTGGCTATGGCCATTCAGCAGGAAATCGCCTTATTTATTCCGATTTTTGCCTTCATTTATTTCGTGGAAGTGCTTTCCGTGATTATTCAGGTAAGCTACTTCAAATGGAGCCATGGAAAGAGAATTTTCAAAATGGCGCCCATACATCATCATTTTGAGCTCTTGGGCTGGTCCGAGACCAAGGTGGTGACAATTTTTACCATTGTTACGATTTTGCTATGTTTTTTCTGCTTTATGATTTTATAAAAAATGAAAGAGTAAAAAAGAAAAAGCAAAAAGAAAAAGCTAAAAAAGAGCAAGAAAAATTTAGGGAAATAAATTTGCAGGCCTAAAGGGGAGAAGATAGGGCTTTGCAGAACTTACAAGCACAGGGAAAGGGATTTCAAAGAGGTTAAAGGGACGAAGATGGACAAGCAGAAAATTTTGGTTTTGGGAACAGGACGGAGCGGTGTTGCGGCGGCAAAGCAGATTCTTGCCATGGGGGGAGAAGTGATTTTCTTCGATAAAAACCCCAAGGTTGAGGATCGAGCCTTGCTGAGCCAGTTTAAAAAGAAGGACAAGGTGAGCCTGATTAAGGGCAAGCTCTTGGCCTCTGATTTGCTGCATATTAACGCCTCTGTCATCAGTCCCGGAATCCCCTTAGATGAGCCTTATGTGAAAATGCTTTCCACCGCCCAAATCCCTATTATTGGAGAAATCGAACTGGCCTACCAATCCAGCAAGGGAAAGCTTTGTGCGGTAACGGGAACCAATGGGAAGACCACCACAGTGAGCCTTATCGGGGAAATTTTGAAAAGCGAATACAGCGATACCCATGTGGTGGGAAACATCGGAAATCCCTTTACGGCAGAGGCCCTGGAGACAGAAGAGCAGTCTGCCACCGTTTGCGAGGTAAGTTCCTTTCAGCTGGAAACCATCGTGGATTTTCGGCCGGATGTTTCCGCCATCACCAACATTACCCCGGATCATCTGGACCGACACAAGACCATGAAAAACTATATTGCGGTGAAGGAATCCATTGCGGAGAATCAGGAAGAGGAAGACAGTATCGTTTTAAACTATATGGATCCGGAGCTTCGGAAGTTCGGAAAGAAAAGAAGCCTAAAGCCGAAGGTGCTATGGTTTTCTTCCGAGGAAGAGCCGAAGGATACCAAGGAAAAGGAGTCTCTTTTCCTGAGAGGAGATACCTTCTATTATAAGAAGGCGGATAAGGAGGAGAAGCTTTTCACCACCAAGGATGTGCATTTGCTGGGAAAGCATAATTATGAAAATATCCTCTGCGCCGTAGGAGTCGGTCTGAAAATGGGCGTACCCATGGACAAGATTATCAAGGTTTGCAAGAAGTTTAAGCCTGTGGAGCACAGAATTGAATTTGTTCGGGAGCGTTCCGGTGTAAAATATTACAACGATTCCAAGGGTACCAATGTGGATGCGGCAATCCAAGCCCTTAGAGCAATGCCGGGCCCGGTGGTTTTAATCGGGGGCGGATATGATAAGCACGTGGATTTTGATCCCTGGGTGAAGGAGTTTAAAGGAAGAGTAAAGTACCTGGTTTTGATTGGAGAAACCAGAAATCAGATTGCGGAAACCGCTAAGAAAAACGGCTTCCAGAATGTGATGTTTGCCGAGGATATGGATGAGGCGGTAAAGGATTGCGCGGCCTATGCGGATCCCGGAGATTACGTGCTTTTAAGTCCGGCCTGTGCCTCCTGGGGCATGTTTAAGGACTATGAGGAAAGAGGCAGAATCTTTAAAGACTGCGTGAAGAACCTGTAAGGACTGCGTGAGACTGTAAAGACTGCATGAAGAATCTTTAAGAGGAGGAAATCAGTGGCTGGAAAAAGAAGGCTAAAACGATTTTATGATATTTCCCTGGTGGTAATGGTCTTTTCCATTACCCTTTTTGGGCTACTGATGCTGTATTCCGCCTCTTCCTATACGGCGGAAAGAGATAATTTGGGAGAGATGTTTTACCTGAAACGACAGGCTTTCTTTGCCGGATTTGGATTTCTTATCATGCTTTTTACCTCCCGATTTATTGACTACCATATCTTTGCCAAGTTAAATCTGGTGATTTATGCCATAGCCTTTGTGGCGGTAATCGTCACCAGCCTGATTGGTGTGGCATCCCACGGTTCCAACCGCTGGATTGTAATTTTCGGTGTACGTTTCCAGCCTTCAGAGCTGATGAAACCTGCCATTATTATTCTCTTTGCCACTCTTTTAACTCATAAGGGAAGGAAGCTTGACGGTTTCGTTCCCATGTTAAAAGCGGCAGCCTGGGCACTGGTTCCGGCAGCAATCATTGCTTATACCAACCTGTCCACCGCTATGATTGTAGCGGGAATTGCGGCATTTATGCTCTTTGTAGCGGTAAAAAGCTATAAGTATCATTTGATGCTCTTGGGAGGAGGAATAGCGGCGTATCTTGGCGCCTATCCTCTTTCTTTGCTGTTGCAAAAAATGAAGGTGCTACACGGCTATCAGATTACCAGAATTTTAGCCTGGAAGGATCCTTCTTCCTATGAAGATGAAACCTTTCAAACATTGCAGGGGCTTTATGCCATCGGTTCCGGAGGCATTTTCGGAAGGGGACTGGGAGAGAGTATTCAGAAGTTTATAATGCCCGAGTCCCAGAATGATATGATTTTTACCATTATTTGCGAAGAGCTGGGCTTTGTGGGGGGCCTTGGCGTGATGCTGGTTTATGCACTTATTCTTTTTCGTCTCTATGAGATTGCAAAAAATGCCAAAGACCTTTTCGGTTCTTTGCTGGTTATCGGCGTGATGTCCCACATTGCTTTACAGGCAATTTTAAATATTGCGGTAGCGACAAACTCTATTCCCAACACCGGAATTACCCTCCCCTTTATCAGCTACGGAGGAACCTCCCTTGTGATTTTGCTGGCGGAGATCGGAATCTGCCTGAATGTTTCCTATCAAACTACTTTGGATGAGTCGATTTCTTCAGAAAAATAAGAGTAGGAAATCAGCGTTTTTTCGGAAACTTAAGAAAAAATCAGCGTTTGACGATGTATACTATAGAAGTAAGGAAGCTTTGGGAGTGATAAGGGAAGATGAACAGAAAATGAACAGAAGAAAAGAACAGAAACAATTAATACATTATGGACTGATTCTTTTTTTTCTTTTACTACTTTTGCTGATAGTCAGTATTCGCATTTCGGATGTGAAGATTTTGGGGAATAAGCAGTACAGCGAAAAAGAAATTAAGGCATTGCTCTTTCAAGATGAATGGGATGAGAAATCCGCCTATGCCTTTTTTAAAGAAAAGTTTCGTCCCCATAAAAGCCTTCCTTTTATTGAACGGTATGAAATGCGTTGGAAGAATCCTTGGAGCGTGGAAGTTATTATCTATGAAAAAAATATGGTGGGCTATGTGCAATATATGTCCAGCAACTTTTATTTTGACGGAGACGGGGTAGTGGTGGAATCCACCAAGAAAAAAGCCCCCGGGATTCCGGAGGTAAAGGGCCTGAAATTTTCCTCTGTGAGTCTTTACAAGGCTCTTCCGGTGGAAAATAAGGGAGTGTTTCAGGATATTTTGAATCTCAGTGCTTCCCTGCAACAGGAAAAAATCAGCTGTGATTATATTGAATATAGCGGAACGCAGGCCATTATTCATGTGGGGGGGGTTCGGGTTCTCCTTGGTGGAAATGAGGACATGGAGCAGAAGGTCATGAGCTTAAAGGACATTCTGCCGGCTCTTTCAGGAAGGAAAGGAACCCTGGATTTAAGTGAGTTTAAAGGCAGAAAAGAAAAGGAAGCCTATATCTTTCGAGAAAATAAATAAACTTGTAGGAAGAATTGAACTTGCACTTTCTTTGAAATCTGTGTATCATCCTTAAGGAAAGTCTTTACAAAATGCCGAAAATTCTTATAATGATATAGTTAGGATTAATGTGGAGAAGAGTCCGTTCCTAAAAGGAAAAAAGTCATAGATTGAAGGAGGAAGATATGCTGGAAATTAAGCTTCCCGAGTCCGAAGCGGCTGCAAAAATAATTGTTGTGGGAGTTGGTGGTGCCGGAAATAATGCGGTGAATCGCATGGTGGACGAGGGCATTGCCGGAGTAGAATTTATAGGGGTGAATACAGATAAGCAGGCTTTACAGTCCAGTAAGGCTTCTACAGCTATGACCATTGGTGAGAAATTAACTAAGGGACTGGGATGTGGAGGAAAGCCTGAAATCGGTACCAAGGCCGCTGAGGAAAGTGCAGAGGACATTACCGCTGCATTACAGGGCGCAGACATGGTTTTCGTTACCTGTGGAATGGGTGGCGGAACCGGAACCGGTGCAGCTCCTATTATTGCCAGAATTGCGAAGGATATGGGTATTCTTACCGTTGGTGTTGTAACCAAGCCCTTCCGCTTTGAAGCTAAGCAGCGTATGAAGAATGCCATGGAAGGTATTGATGCCTTAAAGAGTGCGGTGGATACCTTGATTGTAATCCCCAACGATCGTTTGTTGGAGATTGTGGAGAAGAAGACCTCTCTTCCGGAGGCTTTGAAGAAGGCTGACGAAGTATTACAGCAGTCTGTACAGGGAATTACCGACTTGATTAATGTACCGGGACTGATTAACTTGGACTTTGCAGACGTTTCTGCTGTTATGAAGGATAAGGGAATTGCCCATGTAGGTATCGGTAAGGCCAAGGGAGATGACAAGGCTATCGAGGCTGTAAAGATTGCGATTTCTTCTCCGCTCTTGGAGAGCACCATCGAGGGCGCTACCGATGTTATCATCAACATTTCCGGAGACATCAGTCTCATCGAGGCAAATGATGCGGCTTCCTATGTAGAAGAGCTGGTAGGCGAGAATGCCAACATTATCTTCGGTGCTATGTATGATGAGGATAGTCAGGATGAGGTATCCATTACCGTTATTGCTACCGGTATCAAGGAGAGAACCAAGACTGTAGAAACTGTAAGAACGGTAAATACACAGACTCCACAGATTACTCCTTCCGTTGCCAACAATACCGGAACAGGAAGCAATACTACTCCCGGACTTCCTTCTTTCCTTAGCAATCAAAGACCTGTTGCTCCCGGACTTTCTCAAAGACCGGAGGTGCCTGTAGAGAATACGCAGACTAATCTTGGGGGATATGCAAGCACTCCGCAAGTCAATCTTTCCAGACCTGTAGAGACTCCGGAAAGCCCAAGCAGCAGAGTTAGAACAGGAAGAGAAAACAACATCGATCTTCCGGATTTCCTTCGGAGAAGATAAAAGCGGAAAGTAGGCTATGTCCCTTGGGCATAGCCTTTTTTATCGTAATAGGAGGAATCTAAGGATTCCTTGGATTTAGAGAGACAAAAGACAGGTTAGTTAGGCTTGAAGTAAGCGTTTGTAAATATAAATAGGAGAACCATGGCGAATTTAAGAGAAGAAATTGAAAAAAGAAGAACCTTTGCGATTATTTCCCACCCGGACGCAGGAAAAACCACCCTTACAGAGAAGTTTCTTCTCTATGGAGGTGCCATCAACTTGGCAGGAACGGTAAAAGGAAGAAAGTCTGCAAAGCATGCGGTTTCCGACTGGATGGAGATTGAGAAGGAAAGAGGAATTTCCGTAACCTCTTCCGTACTTCAGTTTAACTATGACGGAAAGTGTATTAACATTTTGGATACCCCGGGACACCAGGACTTCTCGGAGGATACCTATAGAACCTTGATGGCGGCAGACAGTGCGGTGATGGTCATTGACGGAGCAAAGGGTGTGGAGCCCCAGACCATTAAGCTCTTTAAAGTCTGTGTTATGCGACATATCCCTATTTTCACCTTCATCAATAAGTTTGATAGAGAGGCCAGAGACCCTTATGCCCTTTTGGATGAAATTGAGGAGGTATTGGGAATCAGAACCTGCCCTATTAACTGGCCCATCGGCTGCGGCCATAACTTTAAGGGGGTGTATGACAGAGAAACCGAGCAGGTCAGCCTTTTCCACAGCAATGCGGGAGGAAAGAAGGCGGTAGAAAAGGAAGTTTTTGATTATAAGGATCCGGAGCTTCCCAATCATATTTCTCAGGAGTACTTTGAAAAGCTACAGGAGGATTTGGAGCTTTTGGACGGGGCTGCGGATGCCTTTGATGAAAAGAGAGTGGATGCGGGAGAACTTACTCCGGTATTCTTCGGTTCTGCCTTAACCAACTTTGGTGTGGAGACCTTTTTGCAGCATTTCTTGGCGATGACCAAGTCTCCCCTTCCCAGAAAGTCCGACCAGGGCATGATTGATCCGGTGGAGGAGGCATTTTCCGCCTTTGTCTTTAAAATTCAGGCCAATATGGACCCAAAGCACCGTGATAGAGTGGCTTTTATGCGGATCTGCTCCGGAGAATTTGATGCGGGAATGGAAGTAAACCATATTCAGGGAGGCAGAAAGGTGAAGCTTTCCCAGCCTACCCAGATGATGGCAGACGAGCGAAAAATCGTGGATAAGGCCTATGGAGGAGACATTATCGGTGTTTTTGATCCGGGAATCTTTTCTATCGGAGATACCCTGGAGCTTTCCAACAAAAAGTTTGTCTATGAGGGAATTCCTACCTTCGCTCCGGAGCATTTTGCCAGAGTACGGCAGATTGATACCATGAAGAGAAAACAGTTCCTAAAGGGGGTTTCTCAGATTGCCCAGGAAGGTGCCATTCAGATTTTTCAGGAGTATAACAGCGGTATGGAGGAGATTATTGTAGGCGTTGTAGGATCTCTGCAATTTGAAGTATTAACCTACCGTCTGAAAAACGAGTATAATGTGGAGGTGCGCTTGGAAATGCTTCCCTACGAGCATATTCGCTGGATTGAAAATTATACGGAAATAGATGTTTCCGCCATTTCCGGAACCTCTGATATGAAGCTGGTAAAGGACTTAAAGGATAGACCCTTATTGCTTTTCGCCCATCCCTGGTCCATCGGTATGGTTTTGGATAGAAATGAAAATCTAAAGCTCAGCGAGTTCTCCAGAAACTAAAAAAAGGGGTAAAAAACATCAGTGAAAAAGCCTTAAGGCAGGAGATATCAATATTGGCATAGAATGCCCAAGGGCAAAATGCATAATATTGCTAGAGAAGGCCTTGGGCATAAAGGTATAGCTAAGAGCATACGAAGTTTAAGCAAGAAGAAAGGAAGGACCCTATGGAAAAGAGTATCAAAACTTGGTTGGCAGAGCATGAAGAGGAATTTGTTAAGGACTTGGGCAGACTGATTGCCATTGATTCCGTTCAGGGAGAGACAAAGCCGGGAGCACCCTTCGGAGAAGGTCCCAAGAAGGCTTTAGAGGAGGCCATGTCCCTTTGTGAGGGCTACGGTTTTTCCGTAAACAATATGGAAAACTATGTGGGAACAGCGGATATGGATGCAAAGCTTCCCAGAAGTCTGGATATCTTGGCACACTTGGATGTGGTTCCTGCGGGAGAAGGCTGGGAGATTACCGAGCCCTTTAAAATGCTGGAAAAGGACGGAATTGTCTACGGTCGCGGTGTCAGTGACGATAAGGGACCGATGCTTGCAGGGCTTTATGCCATGCGTGCGGTAAAAGAACTGGGCTATCCTTTAAAGAAGGGCGTTCGTATGATTATGGGAACCAATGAAGAGACCGGTTCCAAAGATTTAGAGTATTACTATGCCAGGGAGAAGGCCGGAGAGATGAGCTTTACCCCGGATGCGGAGTTCCCCATTATCAACGTGGAAAAGGGACAGTTTAGAGGAACAATTTTCAAGAAGAGAGAGAAGGAGGAGAGCAGTCTTCTTTCCTTAAAGGCGGGAATTGCGGTAAATGCGGTACCGCAGAAAGCTGTACTTGTTTTCTCTGCATTAGAAGAAGAGGAGTTCCAAGCTGCAAAGCAGGCGGTGGAAGAGCAGTGTCAGGTAAAGATCGGTAAAAACGGCAATGAGGTTACGGTAATCGGAACCTCCGCCCATGCGGCAACTCCCTACCTTGGAAAAAATGCAGGTCTTGCAGCGGTGATTTTTGCCACAAAGCTTCCCTCTATCGGAGCAGAGCTGAAGCAGGATTTAGAGCATCTTTTGGAACTTTTCCCTTATGGAAAGACCGACGGCTCCGGCTTGGGCATTAAGATGGAGGATAAGGAAAGTAAGGATTTAACCTGTACCTTGGATATCTATGCCATTGACGGAGAAGAGCTTCGTTTTACCTACGATTCCCGTGTGCCTATCTGTGCTACGGAGGAGAATTGTGTAAATACCGCAAGAAAAAATGTAGAAGCCAAGGGCTTCCAATTTGAAACCAAGGGAATGATTCCTCCCCACTATGTACCCTCCGATTCCCCCTTTGTACAGAATCTTCTCTCTGTTTACGAGAAGGTGACCGGATTAAAGGGAGAGTGCCTGGCAATCGGTGGCGGTACCTATGTGCATGATGTGGAAAATGGCGTAGCCTTCGGAGCGGTTCTTCCGGATGTAGACACCAGAATGCACGGGGCTGATGAGTGGATTAAGGTAAAGGATCTACTTTTGGCGGCAGAAATTTACGGAGAGGCAATTTTGGCGCTTTGCCAATAATCCGGCGAAGCACCGGGATATTTATGGAAGATAAAATGACAGAAGCGATTGTGAAAAACGAGGCTCTTCCGAAAGAGAACTATACAGTAGAGGGTTCCGGGGAAGAGTTGAAGAATGAAAATATTATAGAAATCAAGGGGCTTGGCAAGACCTTTAAAACCGACGGTGAGGACTTTGTGGCATTGGATCAGATTGATTTGTCCATCCGAAGAGGAAGCATTCAGGGTATTATCGGTCTTTCCGGTGCCGGAAAATCCACCTTGGTTCGTTGTATCAACTACTTGGAAAAGCCCAGTAGTGGACAGATTTATTTCCGGGGGCAGAGCCTGGGCTCCATGAAGCAAAGGGAAATTCTTGCCATGCGGCAGAACATGGGCATGATTTTCCAGCAGTTTAATCTTCTTGAGCAGAGAAATTTGTTGAAAAATGTCAGCTACCCCCTGGAAATTTCCCATAAAGGCGGTCCTATTTCCTATGTTAAGAAAAGGAAGGCAAGACTGGAGAGGGCGAAGGAGCTTTTGGCCATGGTGGGTTTAGAGGGAAGGGAGTACAGTCACCCTTCCCAGCTTTCCGGAGGACAGAAGCAAAGAGTAGCCATCGCCAGAGCCTTGGCGACAAAACCGGAGGTGTTGCTCTGTGATGAGGCAACCTCTGCCTTGGATCCTAAAACTACAGAGCAGATTCTGGAATTGCTGAAGAAGATCAATCGGGAGATGGGGGTGACCATTATTTTGATTACCCACCAGATGTCCGTGATTGAAGCCATTTGTGATGAGGTGGCCATTATCGATCACAGCCGGATTGCGGAAGCAGGCCCGGTGAAGGAGGTTTTCCGTTCCCCTAAGTCGGAAATCGGAAGAAAGCTGATTTTGGGAGAGGGAGAGAAGGAAACTCGATTCGGTACCGGAAAGCGCATTCGTTTGGTTTTTGACGGACGTTCCGCCCATGAGCCTGTGCTTTCGGAAATGATTCTTTCCGCTAAGGCACCGGTGAATATTCTCTTTGCCAATACCAAGGATGTGGATAATATTGCCATGGGGCAGATGATTATAGAACTGCCGGAGAATTCGGAGGATGAATTCCAGATTCTCAGCTTCCTAAAGGAAAGAGGAATTCTGTATGAGGAGGTGCATTCATGAGCATGAGTTTGCAGGAGCTTTTGGCTCTTTTTTCCAAGGAAACTTTGGCAACCTTGTATATGGTAAGCATTTCCACCTTGATTTCCTATGCCATCGGCATCCCCTTAGGGGTGATTTTGGTGGTAACGGAGGAGGGCAGTATTGCACCGAATAAGATTATTCATGGGATTCTCGGATTTTTCACCAATATTTTCCGTACCATCCCTTTCCTGATTCTTTTGGTTATGGTGCTACCCATCACCAAGGCTCTGGTGCACACGACGCTGGGACCTAAGGCGATTATTCCGCCTCTTGTGATTGCTTCCGCACCCTATATCGCCAGAATGGTGGAGTCCTCCCTAAAGGAAGTGGACAGCGGAGTGATTGAAGCGGCAAAATCCATGGGCTCCAACAGCTTTCAGATTATTTTTAAGGTCCTGCTTCCGGAGGCTCGCCCCAGTCTTTATGTGGGGGCGGCAATTTGTATGACCTCCATCCTTTCTTATTCCGCTATGGCGGGCTTTGTAGGAGGCGGCGGTCTGGGAGCCATTGCCTTAAACTACGGTTACTATCGTTACCAGACGGATATGATGTTGATTGCGGTGGTTGTACTGGTGGTCATTGTTCAGCTGGTACAGGAATTCTGGATGAGACTGGCGAAGTACAGTGATAAAAGAGGAAAGCTGAATTAAGATATTCAGGCAAATGGGCAGTCTTTGTTAAAGTCGGCAGATAAGCTTTAGGAAAAATTTATAAAATTGAATTAAATTCGGAGTTCTTGCTTTTTTCTATTTTTTCTTATACCATAGGGGAGTTGAAAAGGACTTTTCAACAGGGAGCACACCCGCGGAATGGAGTAGAAGAACATTTTCCGAAGGGAAGGTAAGAATTCTCCCTAAGGGGAGAGAAAAGAGGAGTTTTATGAAAAAGAAAATTGGAGTGCTTGTGGCATCCCTTGCTTTGGCTTTCGGGCTGGTAGCATGTGGAGGACAGAAGGCGGAAACTAAGGCAGAGAGTGAGAAGCAGACCGAGGCAGCTTCTGAAAAGGCTTCCGAAAAGGCCGGAGAAACAGAAAAGGCTACAGAGAAGGCTGAAGCGGGAGAGACCGTAAAGATCAAGATCGGTGCTACACCCAGCCCCCATGCAGAGATTTTAGAGGCTGCAAAGGATGCTTTAAAGAAGAAGGGCGTGGAAATCGAAATCGTTACCTACAATGATTACGTACAGCCAAACCTGGCTACAGATCAGGGAGAAATCGATGCCAACTACTTCCAGCATCTTCCTTACTTAGAGGAGTTTAATAAGGAAAAGAACACCAAGGTTGTTTCCGTAGGAAAGATTCACTACGAGCCATTCGGTATCTATGCCGGACAGTCCAAGGACTTAAAGGAAATCAAGGACGGCGCTAAGATTGCGGTTCCCAACGATACCACCAATGAGGCAAGAGCATTGTTACTGCTTCAGGACAACGGCATCATTAAGTTAAAGGATGGAGCAGGTCTTACCGCAACCAAGCAGGATGTGGTAGAGAATCCTCACAACATCGAGTTATATGAGGTAGAGGCTGCACAGATTCCTCGTTCTCTGGATTCCGTAGACTTTGCATGCATGAACGGAAACTTTGCCCTTCAGGCAAACCTTAAGCCCTCTGATGCTTTGGTTGTGGAGAAGGCTGATTCCGAGGCTGCACAGACTTACGCAAACATTATTGCCGTGGCGGAGAAGAATAAGGATGCTGAATGGGCAAAGACTCTTGTGGAAGTATTACAGTCCAAGGAAATTCAGGACTTTATCAACAAGAAGTATGATGGCGGAGTAGTACCTATTCAGTAAAAACGAAGTGAACATGGGACTGTGAAAAAGAGGAAAGGGGAACCCCGACTTCCCTTTTTCATGGTCCCATTTTGATTACCAGAAGGGATTTTTGCATATGAAAAATAAAGACATGAGAAGAGTGGCAAGAAAACTTTGGAGGGAAAATTGGTTTACGATTTTTCTTTCTTATATTGCGGGATTATTGGGCTTCGTTCTTTTGACCATGCTCTTTTCTTCTCTCCTTAACCCTTTCATCCTCTTTACCGGAGATTTTTCTTTGGGAGAGCTAAGGAGAGGAATCGGTCTTAGCCTTACGGGAATCCTTTTTGCTTTATATGTTTTTGTGTGTATTTTTTATTTTATTGTATTGGGATTCTCTTTTCGAAAAATGTTGCTGGAGATGTCCAGGGGAGAAAAGAAGGTAAATGCCGCTATGATTTTTTACGGCTTTCATCCCAATTCCTTCCCTCTGTTGGGAAGAATGCTGGGCTTTAGTATCTTGGCTTTTCTCTTTTCTACGGTGATTTCCTTAGGGCAGGAAGTGATAGATTACTTCTTGGGAGAAGGACTCATTTACTGGTCCTATTATGGAGTAAGCTTTGCGGTTTTAATCTTCTTCTCCCTTTTCTTTGATATGACCTTCTTTACCGTCTGGGATGGAGAGGGAAATAGCTTTTGGCAGAATATGAAAAAAAGTGTTGCGGTAATGAAGGGCCAGAAGTTCTCTTATTTCCGTCAAATTCTGTATTTTTCTTTGGTAACTTCCGTTGCCGGATTTATTGCGGTAATGTGGTCCTTTATTCTAAAATCTCCGGCTTTACCCATTTTTGTGTTGTTTTTGTATTTATCCATTTATCTGCTTCCTTACATGGGCTTTGTGCAGGCTTTAATTTATCGAAAGGGAGCAGGGGATTTTTCAACGATAAGCGCTACGAACAGAGACGCCTATCAGAGACATGAAGAGTCTGCGGTTTCCGAACAGCAGCCCTCAACAGTCGATGCGGCTCTTACAGAACAGTCCGCAACAGTCGAAGGAGCTCCTACAGAACAGTCCGTAACATTTGAAGGAGCTTCTACAGAACAGCCCGCAACAGTTGAAGGAGCTTCTACAGAACAGTCCGCAATAGTTGAATCTGCTTCTACAGAACAGTCCGCAATAGTTGAATCTGTTTCTACAGAACAGCCTAAGGAAAATGAAGGAGGCTTTTCTGTGGTAATCTCCGAGGACCAGGAAGAGCGAAACTTGGCAGGTGTAGAGGAGACCGCCGGAGAAGGGGTGGAAACTACAGAGACGAAGCCGGAGACTGCCGAGGAAGGAACGGAAGCCACAGAGGTGAAGCAGGAGACTGCCATCGAAAATAAGCCTGAAAGCGATGAGGAAAATAAGCCTGAAAGCGATGGGGAAAGCAAGCAGGGAGCCGATGGGGAAAGCAAGCAGGATCCCAATCATAAAATGAGTTTTGAAGAAGCCAGAAGACAGTATACCGACTATGAGGAATAAGGAGGAAGTATGAAGTGCCCCTTTTGTAACGCAGAGGATACCCGAGTCATTGACTCCCGTCCGGCTGATGATAATACGGCCATCCGCAGAAGAAGACAATGTGAGGTTTGCGGAAAGCGTTTTACCACCTTTGAGAAGACGGAAACCCTTCCCTTTATGGTGGTGAAAAAGGACGAAAGTCGTGTGCCCTATGATCGTTCCAAGCTGGAAGGGGGAATTCTTCGTTCCTGCCATAAGCGCCCCATTTCTCCTAAGCAAATCTCCGCCTTGGTGGATGAGATTGAAAGTGTAATTTTTCATCAGGAAAGTAAGGAAGTCAGCACCGATACCATCGGGGAAATGGTGATGGAAAGGCTGAAAAACCTGGATCAGGTGGCCTATGTGCGTTTTGCTTCTGTCTACAGAGAATTTAAAGATATCAACACCTTTATGGAGGAAATCGGAAAGCTTCTCGGAGGAGGCTTAAAGACGGAGGGAAAAGAACTTGAAAAATAAGACATTTGCACTATTTCCCTGTTTTTCCATTTCTTCCATCTACACCTTAGACTTTGAAAAGCTGTATCAAAAGGGCTATCGAGCATTGCTTTTTGACATTGATAATACTTTGGTGCTGCATGATGAGCCTGCCAGAGATGAAACGGTGGCCCTGTTTCATCGGATGAAGGCTGCCGGTTTTAAAACCGCGGTGCTTTCCAATAACGGAGTAGAAAGAGTGGGGGCATTTCAAGACAGGGTTCATGCGGATTTGGTTATTCCTAATGCGGGAAAGCCTAAAGCAAAGGCGTATTTACAGGCAGTGGAGCAGTTTGGGATAGCAAAGGAGCAGGCGCTCTTTTTCGGCGATCAGCTGTTTACGGATATCTTGGGCGGAAATCGTGCGGAAGTACCTACTGTACTGGTAAAGCCTATGGGGAAGGAAAAGTATTTTCATATTCTTCTCAAAAGAATTTTGGAAAAACCCTTTCTTTTAGCTTATCAGAGAAAGCATGCTCTCTTTCAAGAAGAAATTGCGGCAATGGCCTAGTCGAATGGGAAAAGTCTCCATATAAAAAGCATACATAGGAAAAAAGTGCAGATATCAGGTGTTCACAGCGGAAAAGGAGAAGAGGGAAAATGGGAATGATTGTACCTTTAACAGGGGATTCTGAAAAGGATTTTCTAAGGGATGCCAAGGCATTAGCCCTGCATCCCCTGTATCCGTTTCTTTACGGGGTGGAAATTCGCTATGACTGTCTGAAAAAGCGTGAGGAGAAGTTAGGAAACTTTCTGGGAGAGCTTCGGAGAATTTTAGGAGACAAGAAGCTGATTTTCACCATTCGTACAGAGCGTCAGGGTGGTTTCTTTCCCTATGATAAATCTTATTTTCAACTGAATATGATGGCCATGGAAAGCGGCTATCCGGATTATATCGATTTAGAGGTGGAGCTGGACGGTAAAGGACGGCAGGCTTTTTTAGACTGCCACGCCATGATTTTGCAACTGGGAGGAAAATGCATTGCCTCCTACCATGATTTTCAAAAGACACCCAGCCGGGGAGAATGTAGAGAGATTCTCAGCGCTCTGGCTTCCTATGGAACGGACACGGTGAAACTGGCCTGTATGCCAAGACAGGAAGCGGATGTTTTGAATCTTATGCTGGCCTCCCGGGAATGGAAGGATAAGCATCCGGAAAGAAACTTAATCAGTATGTCTATGGGAGAAATGGGAAAGAGCTCCCGAGTGCTGGGTAGCCTTTCCGGCTCCAAACATAGCTTTGTGCAAGCCTTTTCCGCCTCCGCTCCCGGCCAGTTCGGGATGGAAGAATACATGAAGCTTTGGCGGAAAATGGAGGGAAGAAAAAACATTGCCCTGATCGGTTTTATGGGAAGCGGAAAAACAACCTTAGGGGAGATGCTTTCCCAAAAGCTTTCCCTTCCTTTGGTGGAGCTGGACAGAAGACTGGAAGAAAGCTTTTCCATGCGGATTTCCCAGTATTTTAAGCAATATGGGGAAGAACGTTTTCGGAGAGAGGAAACAAGACTTTTACAGGAAGTGCTGACGGAAGAAAATAAGCTGTCGCAAAACTTGCAGGAAGCTTTTCCTGCAGACTCTCCGATAAGAGAGGAAGAGAAAACTCTCTATGAGGGACAGGCGGAAATGATTCTATCCCCGGGAGGCGGAATTGTACTTCGGGAGGAAAATCGTAAGCTTTTACAGGAGCATTGCTTTACCGTTTATCTGCAGCTCTCTCCCAAGGCGGTACTGGAAAGACTGGAAAAGGAAGCGGAGAATCGACCGGTATTACAAAACAAGCTGGATCTTCATTCTATAGAAAAGATTATGGAAGAGCGGGAGAACCGCTATCAAGCCTGTGCCGATGCGGTGCTTTCCGTGGAAGGGAAGACTGTGGAGCAGTGTCAGGAGGAAGTGCTGAAGCTATTAAGGGAAGAAGGCCTTTTTTATTTTCCTGAATTCTGTCAAAAAACGAAGGAAATCTAAAGGAAGAAGAAAGAAAATAAAAGATTTTAATCTATTAGAGAAATGCTGGGATTTATAAAGGAAATATGCTATTCTTGCAAAGAATTATCATTTTCAACAAAAGGAGAGATTATGAAACGGAAAAATTTAGTTCTTGCTTTGGCGATTTTAAGCAGTTTGGCTCTTGCGGCTTGCGGCAATAGCGGAAAGACAGAAACTAAGGTTTCTGCAGAAACAGAGGCAACAACAGAGAAGGCTACAGAAAAAGCTGCGGAGAAAGCATCCGAGAAAGCAAGTGAAGCGGCGGGAGAGCAGAAAGCAAGCAATTTTTCCGTATCCGATAAGAGTTTGGAATTCACTGCAGAGAATTTAGCTTTGGAGTCTGTGGACAGCTCTATCTTCGGGGAGAAGGATTTAACCGTCCTGAATGTATGGGGAACCTTCTGCGGACCTTGTATTCAGGAGATGCCGGAGCTTGGTGAGTGGCAGAGAAATCTTCCGGACAATGTACAGATTATCGGCTTGGTGGCTGATGTGGCCGGAAAAGAGGATGCGGAGCATATTGAGCTGGCAAATACCATTTTGGACAAGACCAATGCGCACTTTACCAACATCATCCCCAACAATGATTTTGCGGATTTACTTTCCGGTGTAGTTGGTGTGCCTACCACTTTCTTCATTAATAAAGAAGGAAAGATTGTAGGAAAGCCCATTGTGGGAGCCCAGGTTCCTAAGTATAAGGCATTTGTGGAGGAGTATTTAAAAACTCTGGCTTCCTAAATGGGGAACTTTTCACAAATCTCATAGGAGAATTTTTGGCAAATCCCTGTAGTCATTTTCATGGAAAAATTTACAGAAAAATCCGCCGGAAAATTCGCAGAAAAATTTTTCCTTTAGAAAGATTTTATTATTGACAAAGGGCTTTGTATTTAGTAATATGAACAGGTCGCAAAAAATGCGACAGGGGGTCTTAGCTCAGCTGGGAGAGCATCTGCCTTACAAGCAGAGGGTCACAGGTTCGAGCCCTGTAGGCCCCAGTATTCGGTCCGGTCTGCGTGTTATGCGCAGCCTGGGTCGGACATTTTTTTCTAAGGCGAGATAGCTCAGCTGGCTAGAGCACACGGTTCATACCCGTGGTGTCGAGGGTTCAAGTCCCCCTCTCGCTACGATAAATCGAAACGATTTCCGTAAAAGGGACGTTTCGATTTTTTTGTTCTAAACAAGTAATTGCCTTATTCCGGAGAAAGGAAGAGCATGAGAGATCTTTGGCAGAAATTTCTTCGATTTTATCATAAATACAGCTATGCCAATGTCCTGTGGATCGGTATTATTTATCCCCTTTGGTTTAAGTCTATCGAGTCCAGAGTGACGGTGGCCACCGGCTACCACATTATGCATACGAAGATTGATGAAATGATTCCCTTCTGTGAGTACTTCATTGTGCCCTATTTTATGTGGTTTCTCTACATTTTGCTGGGAATACTGTACTTTCTTTTTACCAATAAGGAGGACTTTTATAAGGTTTGCCTATATCTTTTCATCGGCATGATTTTTAGTCTTTTGATTTGTGAAATCTATCCCAACGGAACGGACTTACGTCCGCCTTATATCAGCGATAAAAACATTTTCCAAGTCATGGTAGCAGGTCTATATCGTGTGGACACCCCCACCAATGTTTTTCCCAGTATTCATGCCTACAATTCCATTTGTATGCATGTGGCGATTATGAAAAGTAGGGATATTCGAAAGCTACCCTATGGAAAAGCGGTGGTTTGGGGATCCTTTCTTTTGTGTCTTTTGATTTGTATGGCAACACTAGTGCTAAAGCAACACTCTATTTTGGATGTGGGTGGGGCGATTCTTTTGTCTTTTATTGCCTACGGCTTTGTGTACGGCTATCCCAGCTTTCGTTTATGGGAGTATCTGGAGAAAAAATATCCTTCCCTTATGCAGGAAGAAGGATAGTATAGAAGAGGAGTTACAGATGGAAGAATTTCATTTTTGGAAAAATGCCATCGGACATTTTAAAACCATTACAAAGCATAAGATTTTGGTGATGCGCTACTGCTTTTCCATTGGGCTGTATAAGCAGGGCTTGCTCCATGACTTGTCCAAGTACAGTTGGACGGAATTCAGGGTGGGTATTCGTTTTTATAAGGGCTATAAAAGTCCCAACGGCGTAGAGCGGATTGAAACGGGAACCTCCACGGCATGGTTGCATCATAAGGGAAGAAACAAGCATCATTTTGAATATTGGTGTGACTATGATTTACAAGACCCCAATCGTATGATAGGCTGTCCTATGCCTTATCGTTATGTGGCGGAGATGTTTTGTGACAGAGTGGCCGCATCGAAGAATTATCAAGGGGAAAAATACAGGGATGACAGTGCTTACATTTACTATAAGCCGATGAAGGATTCTCCCTTGATTCATGAACGGACAAAAAAAGAACTGGAAGAATTGCTGTTGCTTTTAAAGGATAAAGGAGAGAAGGAATGCTTTGCCTTTCTTCGAAAAGAAGTAAAGAAGCGGAGAAGAGAAAAGGATTTTTTCTAAAAGAAAGGGGAGTGCAGTATGGCAATCGTTTACGACAAGGAAAAGGGGCTCATTAGTTTACATAGTAGAAACACCAGCTACCAGATGGGCATTGGTCCCTATGGGCATCTTTTGCATTATTATTACGGAAAAAGGGGAGAAGGGGATTTTTCCTACCTCTTCCAGTATAAGGATAGAGGATTTTCCGGTAATCCCTATGATGCAAATGCAGACAGAACCTACTCCATGGATACCTTGGCCCAGGAGTATTCTTCCTTTGGAAATGGAGATTATCGTATTCCGGCTTGTAGCATTTCCGGTTCTGACGGGGAGGGGATCTTGGACCTGCGCGTTGACCGGGTAGAGATTTTTTCGGGTAGATCCGAGCCGGAGGGACTTCCTCATGCCAAGGCTGTAGAGGAATGTGAAACCCTTCGCATTTTTCTAAAAGAAGAAAGAAAGAGAGTGGAGGTGGAGCTGGATTACATTCTCTATCCGGATGAGGATGTGATTGCCAGAAATGCCAGAATCAAAAATATTTCAGAGGAGGCTCTTTTTGTGGAGCGCCTGGATTCCCTCTCCCTGGACTTTTCCTATGGAGATTATGATCTGATTCATTTTTCCGGAAGGTACGGGATGGAGCGTCTCTACCGTAGAGAACCCTTGCAGCAGGGCGTAAAGCATATTGCGTCCATGAGAGGAAGCAGTAGCCATCAGGAAAATCCCTTTGGTATTTTGGCGGGAAGAAACACCACGGAGCATAGTGGAGATTGCTATGGCTTTGCCCTTTTATACAGCAGCTCTTTCCATCTGGATGTGGAGCGGGATTCCTACCGGGGAACCAGAGTTTCCCTGGGAATGCAAAATGACAATATGCACTACTTGTTGGAAGCGGGAGAAGAACTGCAAAGCCCGGAGGCGATCTTAAGCTTCGGGGATGGACTTAGCACCTTAAGCAACCAGCTACAAAGCATGGTGAAGAAGTATATTGCGGCCACATCTCCTTTGCCCTATTTTCCCATTTTGCTGAATTCCTGGGAAGCCTGCTACTTTAACTTTACCGGAGAAAAAATCATTGAGCTGGCAAGAGAAGGAAAAGCCCTGGGTATGAATCTACTGGTGATGGATGACGGTTGGTTTGGAAAGAGAGATACGGATTTCTCCGGTCTAGGAGACTGGGTGACCAATGAAGAGAAGCTGGGAATGAGCCTGGAAAGCCTTGGACACAGACTGGAAGAAGAGGGTATGCATTTCGGCATTTGGATTGAGCCGGAAATGGTCAATGAAGACAGTGCTCTTTACCGTGCTCATCCGGACTATGCCTTGCAGATTCCCGGAGAGTCTCCCATTCGTTCCCGTTCTCAGCTGGTGCTGGATTTTTCCAGAAAGGAAGTGGTGGATGCAGTATTGGAAAGCCTGATTTCCTGCTTCCGTTCCGTTCCCCTTTCCTACATTAAAATGGATATGAACCGAAGCATTATGGACGTATATTCCCATGGGGTGAATTTCCAGGGAAGAGGAAAGATTTTGCACCGCTATTGTCTGGGGCTATACCGTTTTCTCTCCGGCTTAAAGGAGGCCTTCCCCAACGTATTAATTGAGGGATGCTCCGGTGGAGGCGGACGTTTTGACCTGGGAGCGCTCTATTACACGCCTCAGATTTGGCTTTCCGACAATACGGATGCTATTGAGAGATTGGAAATTCAATACGGTTCCTCCTTCCTTTATCCCATCCAATGTATGGGTGCCCATGTTTCGCAGGTGCCGAATCACCAGACCGGACGTGTGGTACCTATGAATACCAGAGCCATCGTGGCTATGAGCGGAAGCTTCGGCTATGAACTGGATCCTAAGGATTGCCGGGAAGAAGACAGGGCGGAAATCCATAAGCAGATTGCCATTGTGGAGGAGCTGGAGCCTTTAATGAAGGAGGGAAGCTATTACCGTCTCAGCGGTTATGGAGAGACAGGAGGCTATACTCCTCAGTCCGAAGACAGAGTATCCGGAAAACGTTTTACCGCCTGGTCCTTTGTTTCACAGGACAAAAAGAAGGCCAGCCTTTCCGTGGTATGGCGGGATAAGAATTTTAACGGAGCCAATGAAATTCTTTATTGCAAAGGCTTAAAGAGAGAAGGAAAATATCGTCTGCGCTTACTATTACAGGGAGGCTCCTTCCAAGATGAAGCCTTTGTGGAAAGACTCCTGGAAAGAAGCTATAGCGGATTTTCCTTGATGGAGGTTGGTCTTCCCCTTCCGGAGGGAAAAGGAGAGTACGACAGCTTCTTGCTTCTTATGGAAGAGATTTAGAAAAGAAAGTATTTTATTTTAGAAAAAACAATAAGTAAGAGAAGCAAATTTGAAAAGATTGCTTATGCAAGAGAGTTTGAAAAAGATGTAGACAGAAAGGTTTAAGAAAAATGTTGATTTCCACGAAGGGGCAGTATGCCCTACAGCTTATGATTGACCTGGCAGAACATAACGGGCAGGGCTATATTCCCCTGAAGGAAATTGCGGCAAGGCAGGATATTTCGGAAAAATATTTAGAAAGCATCGTTAAGGTTTTGGTAAAAAAGGAGCTTTTGCTGGCCTTAAGGGGAAAAGGAGGAGGCTATAAGCTGAAGAGGCCTGTAGCGGAATATTCTCTTTTGGAAATCCTGACCGCCTTGGAGGGCTCTCTTTCTCCCGTTTCCGATCTGGAAAAAAGAAGAGGAAGTCTTGGGGCTTGTAAAACCTATCCGGTATGGAAGGAACTGGATCGGATGATTCAGGAGTATTTTCAGGAAAAAACACTTCTGGAGTTGGCTACCCCGGATCTGGCCGGAAATGATTTTGTTATATAAAGAGCTACTACAAACAGAGTCTTTTTCAAACTGTATAGGTCCGAATAGAGGCACGCTTTCGCTAACCTCGCCGACGCAGCGGTACTAAGCTTCAAGTATCGCTTTGCTCACTTTCAGCAAGTACCGGCGGGCTCAGATTGCCTCTGTTTCGGACCTATACAGCTTTGAAAAAGTAATGCCTCTGTTTGATGGCTCTTTTTTATTACAAAATCCGGGGGGCGCATATAGTATAGAAAATCCTAAAAATCATATAAATCATATAAATCATATAATCCACATAAACATACTTGACTAGTATGTTTATGTGGATTATACTTTTTGCGAAGAAAATGCTTCAATATTTTATCTTGTAAGAGATAGTGCTTTTTGGAGAAGAAGTTTTACAAAGTAAAGAATGTACAGAGTAGCAGATTTACAGAGAAGAAAAGGAGAATGCTATGGGAAAGATTTATCATGCAGCGGAAGAATTGATTGGACGTACTCCGATTTTGGAGCTTAGCCATATCGAGAAAAAGGATGGTTTGGAAGCAAAGCTTTTGGCGAAGCTGGAATATTTTAACCCGGCAGGCTCTGTAAAGGATAGAATTGCCAAGGGAATGATTGATGATGCAGAGGAAAGAGGCCTTTTAAAGCCCGGCTCCGTAATTATTGAGCCCACCTCAGGAAATACAGGAATCGGTTTATCCTTAGTGGCGGCAAGCCGAGGCTACAGAATCATCATTGTAATGCCCGACACCATGAGTGTGGAGAGAAGAACCTTGATGAAGGCTTATGGCGCAGAGCTGGTGCTGACAGAGGGCGCTAAGGGAATGAAGGGTGCCATTGCCAAGGCAGAGGAGCTTGCGAAAGAAATTCCCAACAGTTTTATTCCCGGCCAGTTTGAAAACCAGGCAAATCCCAAGACGCATGAGAAAACCACAGGTCCGGAGATTTGGGAGGATACCGACGGCAAGGTGGATTATCTGATTTCCGGAATCGGAACAGGAGGAACCATTACCGGAATCGGCAGATATTTGAAGGCAAAGAACCCTGCCGTAAAGGTAATCGCGGTAGAGCCTGAGGATTCTGCAGTGCTTTCCGGAAAGGCTCCGGGACCGCATAAGATTCAGGGAATCGGAGCAGGTTTTGTTCCTGACACCTTAGACACGAAGATCTATGATGAAATCATTACCGTTTCCAATGCGGATGCTTTTGCAACAGGAAGACGTATCGGAAAAGAGGAAGGCGTACTGACCGGAATTTCCTCCGGAGCGGCTGTGCATGCGGCAATTCAGATTGCAAAGCGCCCTGAGGCAAAGGGAAAGAACATTGTCATCATCCTTCCGGATTCCGGAGACCGTTACCTTTCTTCTCCGCTTTTTGCCGACGAAGCCTAAAGGATAAAAGGAAGTAGGAAATATCACAGTGAAATCATCGCTTCTATAGCATATAACTCTAAAGCGGGGCACGCTCT
>NZ_CAUVME010000002.1:0-117435 GCF_963553175.1 Oribacterium sinus
CTGCACACCTGATAACCTTCAGGAACTCTGATGTAAATTACTTTTTTCTCGTCTATATCAAAGACTTCAGGAAGCAAATAAAGTGGCGGATACATCTTTTGCGGATTATTGATTGCCGTAGTAAATTCCTTAATCACTTTATCAACTTTGTCTTTACTAACACCAACAATCTCTCTTTTATCATTTACACCAAGTAAAATATGTCCGCCATTTCTATTATTGAATGAACATACTGTATCAAAGACATCTTTGGTTAAAGCATTTTTGGATTCTTTAAATTCGACATCTATCTTCTCTCCATTTTGAATTAGCTGCTTTATCTCTTTAGAATCCATATCCACCCTCCCATATACACTAAAAACCGTCTTTAATTATCTTAAAACACTTCAACGCATCTAAAATAGCTTCTTCCTTTTCAATTGAACACTGTGAAACTTTCATCCATATCCTTTGTCGCTGAATATATTGCTGGCCGTCTTCATACTATTAAAAAACAAAGACAGATCATTTTTAAAAAAAGCTGTTAAACCCCTAAAAGCGCTTCCAACAACGCTCTTTTAGAAATGCTCCAATAAGCTCTAGTGGCTCACCTTCATAATACCGAACTAATAATTTTTTAAACTCCAGCACATCCTTTTCCGGTATAACTAATAACCCCATACCTTGTGCAATCAAATAATGATTTGCAAAAATAACGGATGCTCGCTTATTTCCATCTTTGAACACCTGTGTTTTCATACAATACATACATAATTCAATCGCTGTCTCTATTGGATCTTTGTCCCGGCTTCTAATTTCTTCTATTTGCCCGATAACGACAGATTCAACAGGCAACGGTGGCACATAACTTGTTCCTCCAATCTGTACGGGAATACCACGAATACGGCCTCCATCATAGAAGAAACCTTCATTAACCAGCTTTGCAATATGACAGAGCATGTGATAATTACTTTCACTTTGAATAACATCTCTATCCAGAATAAATTCCCAGGCATGTTTCAAGTTAAGAATTTTTTGCACGTCAGTAGCCGATACTCCACTAACCTTTCCGTTCTCTATAATGTCCTCTGTCTGTGGAAATGTGGTTGCAACACCCTCTAAGACTGCCTGATCATAGATATTGGCTTTCATATTGGCTCTGGCAAAATCCAAGTTCTGTAACACTCTAGTCGAAAGTTCCTTATCTTCATAACCAAGCACCGCCAAATCTTTATTGATTTTACGAAGAGCTTTATTTAAATCTTTTCGTTCTTTAGCATTACGCAAAAGCAACTGATACAGTTCATCTGAATACAGATCCACATAGGTAGATGTCAGTTTTCCTGCCACTCGTTTACGCATGTACAAGTATCTTGCATCATTCGATACCTTAATTTCCGGATTTCCATCATATGGCATTAGATTCATTCTAGCCTGTATATCTGCTCTTTGCTGTAATAATTCTTGAATTTCTGAATAATTTGCCCCCATTGCTGTCACCTCTTTCATTTTAGGGAACTTTTTTTATTTGAATAATACAAAAAAGTTCCCTAATTATCAAGAATGATTTAGAGAACTTTTTAATACAAATTTTTCTAATATTTATTCCATGATTTGTATTCGTTCGCGGAAATTGGTCAAAGCGTCACCTTGGCATTTTGGCCCTTTAGCTTGATCTATAAGCGCACTTTGTAGTGTCGTAAAATGCAGATAAATGTATGTTATCTCAATTCTTATCAATAACTTCCCAATAGCCGTTCTGACTTGTCCCGTGGCGTAGGATCACGGAATTCTTCTTTAGCTTATTCATATAATATTTCACAGTATTAACATCCCAGTTTAATGCATTCGCAATCTTTACTTGTGTATAGTCAGGATGCTTCAGTAAGAAATTAACTAACGTCTTATCTCTTTCGCTCAGTTCAGCTTGCATAGTACCTTGGGTAGCCGCTTGGGTAGTACCCTGGGTAGTCGGTCCGACTGTAACAGTTGCCGCCTCGGAAAGGGGAATCACTGTCGTAAAAACATCGGCCTCTGTAAATATAGGCTCTCCGCCAGAATACATCTTCGTGTATTTATAGCTATTTCTCATACCACTTCCAAGCTCATCAGCAAGTCCAATCTCTCGGAAAACCTTTGCTATCGGCGGATTCTTTGCGAATGGCCTAAATGTTTTCAGATTCAGGTTTCCATGCCCGTGCGCAAGGTTGGCATTTTCTGTTGTGAGCTTGTCCCTCTCAATGACAAGCTTCGGTACATATCCGCTAGAAAAATCACGGTGCATGAGCAAGTTGGAGATAATCTCACGCAGGATTTTATCTCTAGCACTTACCCGTTGGATGCCATCCAATGTAAATACATCATTCAGATGCTTTTTCCCAAATTCCATCAGACGGTCATAGCTTTCAATCAAGTTTGTGATTACCACATCTCTATCATCATAACGATCCACATTAAACACTCTGAAAATAGCATCTGTCTTATGCTGAGGCAACACAGACATGATACGGTTATCTGTACCGAAGAGCAGAATTGCCGCAAGTGTGATACCCTCTTTATTCGTTTCCGGATCTTCAAGTATGAGTCCACAGCTTCTGAGCATCTCCTCATCTGTCATGTCAACCCACGGATGATGCTCGGTATTCATTCTCGTCATTCTCCTTGCTCGATCCATCAGATCATGACGAAGGCTTGAAATCGGAATTGCAGGATAGACCTTATTCACAAAATAGGTGCTTTGCTTACGAGCATAAAGATTGAAAACCATGTCCGCATTATCCGTAATATCGATATCAGACTCATTATTGCGGTCAAATATTCTGCCTGCATTGCGGTAAACAGTTTTTCCAACCGGAACATAGACATATAGAACAGTAAGTCCATCAATCTCATATTCCTCCGGAGTCAGATATAGTGGCGGATACATTTTGTTCTCATTATTGATTGTCGTAACAAAGTTTTTCTTCATCTGCTCAATGCAGTCTTTATCGACGCCATGAATCGCGCCGGTATCTTTTACACCAAAGAAAATATGACCGCCCTCCCGATTAGAAAACGAACAAACGGTATCGTAGACATCCTTCGTGATATCTGTTGTCGATTTTTTGAATTCGACCGTCAGGCCTTCACCCTGACGAATCAAGTTCATTAAATTTTCAGGGAGTATCATAGCAATCACCCCTTTCTTATATATTCTTGCACATCTTGCAATGCTTATCCAGAATATGTCATTAAAACAAATCCAATGGAATAAAAGCATTTTTCAAATCAACGATGTAGGACTTTGAGTAACGAGGATGTAAAAAACGAATCATGCTTCCGGTTGCTGTTTTTGATTGTAAGCTTTTTGAAAAATAATTATTTTGATTTACTTTTCTTCCACGCTTCTGCATTTATTCATTTTTTTATAACCATAACCTGCTTTTTTCCATACACTTCCGAAACAATTTCATTGGATTTACCTGCTGATTTCCATCTTCCGGCAATAACTATAATCTTATCTCTATTATTATATATTTCCGTACGAATCTCTTTATAAAGACTTTCATCCAAAAATGTTAATGTTAATACATATTTTTTACTATTTACAGGCGCCGCCAGATAAACTTCCTTTTTCTTATCATTATAAATTTTTCCATTCACGGTCGCTTCAATTATTTTATTTCCAAAACAACCTTTAGAATATCTATATTCGCTTCTGTCATCTAATATCATTGAGCCTATTTCTTTACCAGCATAGGTTCCTCTAATAGGTAGACTTTTACACAAAGAATATATTTGTCTTAATGTTCTTGGTGGATGAATACTCGGCTTACCAGTACCATGCGCAGAAGAAGCAGTTGTTGGCGATGATGTTTTAGTTGTACAAAGAAGATTATTGATGGCATCATCGTATCTAAATTTTGATTCATCGTATTTCTTGGAATCGAATTCTGTATTACTATTCCCAAATGGACAATTTTTGATATGCTTAAATTCAGCTTTTGTCGCCCTGAAATAGGCACTATTACTTCCATCTACAGCACAAATATATAATTTTGCTTCACAATTTGGATTAGGACAAAAAAACGCTTTATTCCTATCTTCTTCTATTGCTGAATTTGAATAAATTATATCTTTTCTTGCTTTATCTCTATATGCATATTTCGCCATATTTTAACCTCTTCAATTTTTCCCAACTTACTGATGATGGTCTCTTTCCTTCAGGTACCTGGTGTAAGCATTGCCCCATTCCCTGGTACTTATCTATTCAATAGTTTTCAGCGCTTGCTAAGCGTTGAGCATCTTTATAATAATTATCGAATACATAAGAAACATCTTCCAAGACAGCAATTATAATTTTTGCTTTCGAATCTTTATTTGTATTTACTAACACTTTAATGTGTGTTCCACCCTCAATCTTATTCTTATGATATTCGGCACGTGTTGGAACCTCTTCACTTTTCCCTACATATTCACATGTTCTATTGCCATCTAATTCTATGAAAATTCCATATACTCCACGCACACATTTAATAATAGACTCATCAATAATAACACCCATACATATATTTCCTTCTAATTATTCTGCTTCGAATACATAACATGAAGTTTCGAGATATAACTTATTTTTTTTGCTTTAAAATATTATCAATGTCCTGTTTTGCCATTCTAATGTTCACTTTTTCGATTCTGTCGTGTCTTCTGCTAATGTATATTTAATTGAGCCAGAGCTGCGATTAGACGTGAACTCTACATTGAATCCATGCTTTTTATAAAAATGCTCCGAGCGATTAAAGTGTCCCTTATCAACCGATGAAAGTTGACCACATATATACTTTGCATCAGTGGTTTTACAATACTTAATAAAGTAAGGCATCAATATAGAGCCGTTTCCCACATCATTATTGACCACCAATATATCATCGATTTTGATATAAGGATCCTCTTCATAACTTGACACATATGATGCCATAATTCTAGGATGGTTATTAATAGCCTTATAGCGTTCACTGTACAACATAAACCAAATATAATTGTCAAAAACCCATTGTACAACTAAAACCTGTTCTTTCATTCTGTTAATGTCTTCTCCAACAATAACATGATTCTTTTCTTTTAAGATGCTGTGCACAAGCTCTATCGTAGTGGTTTTCTTATCCGCATTTATTTCAATATCCTCTACTTTACCTTGATAGTAATATTGCATATCTAATAGCTCTTTTTTAAAAAAAGTGTCAAGTATCCACCATTTCAACATCTCGATTCCTCTTATAGTTTTTAAATATTTAAAGGCAAAATATGCCGTTATTATGTGAAGGGTTCTGGTTCTGCTACAGATATTACTAAAAATACAGAAGCCGTATTATCAATTGTTGTATAACACATTTCATCCATTACATATCTTCCTCCACAGTAAAGGCTCAAGCTTTCATTTCTTGATTTTTCTTACGTATATAATACGATAATAATCTACTAGCTCCTTTAAATACCTTATGGTAAATATCAGTACCATTTTTATTTCCTATAAATTAATCCAATACTACTTTGCTTTATCGACATCTAGTTTGGACAATAACGCTACTGTCTCTATATGCCCCCCCGAGACACCACTATGAATGTGTTCCATTAATGGAAATATATCATTGCTTATACAAGTCCATTTATATCTACTACATCAATAAACCCAAGAATCGTAGATAATTTCAATACAATTCTAGCAGTTACATTATGCCTGTTATCGTCTTGAATCACAACCATCTTCTCGCTACTAGTTGATAAGCGAAGTTTAAATTTTCCATGCGCGAATCCATCCCTAATTCTATAAAACAACTTAAGGTGGTTGTTGGATTCAGATGTTCTAGCTATAACAGCTCGTTCTATATCAACATCCTCAAGCAACCCATCTGGAAAATTGTGGCTTGCAAATTGAGTTGCAAGATCATCTTTATTTGTGAAAATAAAGTTAGCATTTCTATTAAGACTTAGTTCAGTCGTCAACGCATCTCCTATAGCAGTGTTTTTCACACTTTCACTAGTCCATCCATAATCTTTAAAGGTTCGCTTTTTAGCACTTTGGGTTCCACACATCGAATATGTAACATAAAATACGTAGATTCGATAATATTCCTGCTCGGATAAACTGTATTCATCCTGCAAATTTCCCAGAATGGAATCCGCAACTATATATTGATATGTTTGTCCTGTTTTTGCCATAAATCTTATCTCCTCGTACAAAATTACCGAGGGTTCCATTTAAGAGCCCCCGGCTTAAGTTAAAAATTATTTTCTCCAATCTTTATCCTCGTATGGTGTATCCTCTACACCTTCAGCTCGGAGATTCTCAACTATACAATCAAGTTTACCTCTCCACATATTTTTAAACCAGTTGGTGTCACCAAACCATTTAACTAATGTAGGACTAATAGCATAATATGTGCAGATAAATGCTCTACCATACCAGGTAGATGCCAGAGTATTATCACGATAACGTCTCAAAGTCCAAACCTGCGGACAATCGTAGGATCCATAAACGGCTGTTGCTACATAACAACCACTTGTCTGTTTTGGTCTTTCTGGAATTGTATAATTCGGATCAATATCTTTAATCTTATTATGGCATTCCATAATCATATCGATGATTTTTGTCTTTCCTTCAGCTTGATATGAATATTCTTTTACCCAACCGCCATTCATATATGTGTATGATGCAGAGCCTTCAAGTTCCTTTAAGATAAAAATCTTGTTCTCATATAACGTTTTATTTTTCTCTCCATCATCACTTAAGCCTATTGCTAAATTAATCAAATCAATAGCAGCACGACATTGTTCAATATATCTATCCCAAGCAGCTTTTGAAGGATGGCCGGTAGATCCCCAGTAATCTTTTTTAATGTCATTTTTATACGCAATTACAACTGATCCATTAATCTTCAATGCAACCTTTACACTAAGGTCATTTGTCTTAACTCCACACTTTGCCATAAATAATAAACTGTAAAATTTTATCGCTTGCACATTTTTCTTTATTGTACTTGCATTATCGACAGAACCATTTTTTGCATAGTTATCGCAGCATAGGGACACCAATGCAAAAGAAAGACTAGAAACCTCATCCGACGCTTCTTTCATTACCTCTTCCTTTTTATCTTCTGGAGCACTCTCCAATGCTTTTGTAAAGCAATTCACTGCTTCTTCGATTCTGATATTTGCCAATGTGGACTGCCAACCAGCTGTACATCCTTTCAGTAACCACGCCTCATAATTAATTGGATCGATCTCGATAATCTTATTACAATAGGTCTCAGCCTCTTTTTTATTGTCGGCTTCATAAGCATTCTTCGCCATCATTAGGTAATTAGCTACAGAAGCAGTATTATCAACTTTGACTGTACCTGCGACTTCAACAGTTCCTTCAATCATCATTTTCTTTGCTTCTTCAACAGAATACTTAGTACCACAAGTCTGGCACACAAACACTCCGTCCTGTTTTACAAGGTCTGTTCCGCCACACATTTCACACATAAGCTGTTTCATTTGTTAATCCTCCACTTTCTTATAGTTCAACGTGATGTTCTTTTTGCCTAGAATCAATTCTGTTTGCATGATTCTTAGCATTTAGTATGGCAAGAATCAAAACCCACATTAGTGCCATTAAAATTACATTGATTATCAGTAACACCTTTAGTGAAATTCCGTCATTCAAAATTGCAGTCACTACACAAATAATAAACTGAACAATCATATAGATGGTTGAAATCAAGATTGTCGAAGTTGACCAAAATACATCATTTGAATATGTTTTAAGCCGTATCAACCATATAATAAGCTGTGATAAAAATGCTATACAATCAAAAGCCAATGCAACAAAAATACTGATTGAATAGTAATTAGGAATCATGAATAGTAGGAAAACTGATGCCGAGAATAGTATTGCCCACATGATTATTGCGATAAATTTATTCTTACTCATTTCTTATCTCTCCCTCTTTGTTCCACACTTAGGGCAGAACTTTCCAGGACGATCAAAGACATACCCACATTTACTACAATTGTTTGCACGAGATACGGGATAACCACATTCATTACAGAATGCAGAGCCTGGAATCAACTTCGCTCCACATTCTTCGCAGAAATGGTCTTCTTGGGACGTTAGATTACTTTGCATACCGTTAAATGCGTCTGTAAACATTCCACCGACCGTATTTCCGACAGCACCACCGACTCCAGCCATCATTCCGATTCCTATACCAGCACTACTAAAGTTTCCAGCACCTTCATTTTGAGCAAGATGTTCTGCAACGTTAAAACCACGTTCCTGCTGATATGTATATCCCTCAATATTTCGCTTTTGTGCAATACCTTGAGACTCAATCACCATCTTCTGTGCTTCTGTATACTGATTAATCACTCCAACTTGCTGCCTAATTTGAGCCTCTGCTATATCTGCGTATTGTCTAAAGTGTAAATCCTTGAACTTTTCATACTGTAAATCACCTTCCGGCTTTACAATTCTAGTAACAAAGAAACGTTCAAGTGCTATTCCATACTCAGCAAAGTCTGGGAGCAATTTTTCTTTTATAGCATCCGAGAAAGAATTAAGATGTTCGTCGACTTCGAAAATATTAATTTTGCATGCTTTAAATGTCTGTGCAATATAAGTTTTAATTCTGGACATCAAAAACGCTCTAAAGTATGACACGAGCTTTACTCTGCTTAAAACCTTCTCTGTTCCGACGATCTGCATTAAGAGTTTTTGTGAATCCGCAACTCTAAGGCTCATTTCGCCGCCAGCCCCAATTGAAATAGGAAAGCCATATGTCGGTTCAATATACTGGACTTTACTATCAGTTCCCCACTGGATGGCCATCTGTTCGACTTTATTAATGAAATAAACTTCACAATGAAAAGCTGATTCTCCACCTGTCGGGATATTAATAACATGCCTTAATAAAGGTATGTTCTGCGTCTCAAGTGTATATTTGCCTGAGCCAAACAGATCAAGCGGTTGCCCATTTAAAAAAAATATTGCTTCTTGGGATTCATGGACAATTAGCTGAGAATTTGTATTAAAATCCTCCGCCGGATGCTTCCATACGAAGATACTATTATCGCCCTCGTATTTTATGACTTGTTGAATTGGCATCAATTACTACCTCCCTTTTCCAATTATCATTCATATTACAATTTAACACTGTCTTAACTGCATCTAATTCTTGGTCGTCTAAAGAGGAGAGCATATTCGATGCATCATTTAATTGCTTACTCTACGCTATATCTCCTGCTAACAAGAACATGCCATCTCCATTAAACTATCCTATCAGTTCTTGGGGAAATGCATCAATCTTTCTAATCACTTGATATGTCGGATAATTGTAATCGAAAAATAGAATAAGTGAAAGATAAGTACTCCAAGACATATCTTTCTCAATTGATAAATATGTCTGTCTCGACACACCAATAATACCTGTAAAGTCTCCTTGAGAAATCCCTACTTTATCTCTTAACGGTGCAAGTTCTTTAACAAGAGCAACTATATAATATTGCTGTTCTCTTTTGTTACGATTCATTTAAAGGAATTACTCATCAAATGCCTCCTTTCATGCATCATAAATTAACTATCTTAAATTATACATATTGTAAAGTATTTACACAACAAAATACTGCCGAATCATTTTTGGCTGCCTAGTTTGCTTTGATTATACTTCCACTTCGATCTGCAGGCCTGTCTTAAACTCGACTACTAACGTCTTGTCTAAAACCGTAGTCTTCTCGATGAGACCCCCTACCAGCGTTTCACTGTATTCTGTAATCGCCTCCGTCTGCTCATCCAAGAAATTGTCAAGAGCTTCTAGATGCTCCTGGAGTTCCTGCTACTGCTCCTTTATCTTTGCATCAATTTTCGAGATAGCATCCTCAATTCCTCCATCAGCATCTTCTACGAAGACGAAATGCTTGTAAAACTGCCTAAAATGGAGGATTTTCACGATTCCTCTTTTTGTAGTAACGCTATAGTCTCCACATGTCCTGTCCTGGGGAAGTTATCAATTCCCACCCATTTCTCCAGCTTATATCCACCTTCTCTTAGATACTTCATATCTCTTGCCAAACTTCCGGGATCGCAGCTTACATAGACAATGCGCTTGGGGCTAAGTTCCAATACTGCGGAAAGGCAAGCTTCATCACAGCCTTTTCTGGGCGGATCCAAGGAAACCACATCCACCAGATTTCCCACGTCCTTGCCTTCTCTCTTCTGTTCCTCCACCCACTTGGGAAGAACTTCTTCAGCTGCACCCACAAAGAACTCTGCATTATGGAGACCATTCTTTTCCGCATTTTTCTTGGCATTTTCAATGGCTTCCGGAACGATTTCCAGCCCATAAACCTGCTTTGCTTTTTGTGCGAGGAAGAGGGAAATTGTACCGATTCCGCAGTAACAATCCCAAACCGTTTCTTCTCCTGTTAATGCCGCATACTCCAAAGCTTTCCCATAGATCTTCTCGGTCTGCACCGGATTCACCTGATAAAATGAAGGTACGGAAATAGAGAAGCTAAGCTCCCCGATTTTATCCTCTATGCTTTCTTTTCCGTAAAGGCAAAGGGTTTCTCTTCCTAAAATGGCGTTGCCGCTACCTTCGTTGATATTCACGCAAAGACCGACAATGCTTCCTTTAACGATACCATTTTTCCCGAAATACTCATCTGCTTTACTTTGTACATCTATTCCACAATGTACATTCACTCCGTTTTGTATACCATCTTCCTCAACACTAAAAGACAAGTCCTGCATGCGCTCCCACAGCTCTTTTCCATGGGGCAGGCTCTTTCCGTTTAGCACAAGGCAAAGCAGGATTTCTCCGGTAGAAAATCCCTTTCTTAGAAAAATGTGGCGAAGCAGACCCTTCCCTGTTTCTTCCTCATAGCCGGAAATCTTGTATTCCCTTGCCCATTCCTTGATGCACTCTAAAATCAAAGGATTCTCTGCGCTGTTAATCAGGCAGTCCTCCGTTTCGATAATGCGGTGGCTATGGAAGCCGTAAAAGCCCATACTAAGATCAGAAGATTTTTCTTTAGCTTCTATTTTATTCTTTCCAGGCCACTTCCCGTCCACTTTCCAATCCGAAACAGAAGTTGCCCCTCCACTTCTTATTTCCTTCCTACTCTGCACCGGATACTGGGCTTTATTCCGATAGCGAGAAAGCACTCCGCCCAGAATTCCCTCTTTTTTGCTCTCTACTTCCTCCGGAGAAAGTCCGGCAATACGAATCAGACTTTGGGCGATTCTGTCCTCTTTCCAGGAAAGTTCCTTTTCATAGGACAAATGCTGTAGCTGGCAGCCTCCGCATTTTCCCGCTACGGGACAGAGGGGTGTAATACGATAAGGAGATGCTTCCAAAAGCTTCTCCACCTTGGCATAGGCATAGTTCTTTTTCACCTTTAAAATCCTGGCCTCTACCCAGTCTCCCATCACGCTGTCTTTCACGAAAAAAACCAAGCCGTCCTTTTTTCCGACACCCTGGCCTTCCTCTGTTAAGTCTGTGATTTCCAGCATAATCAAGTCATTTTTTTGAAGAGACTGCTCTTCATTCCTCAACTTAGTTTTTTCGGAACTATTTTTTTCTGATTTTCTTTGATTAGACTTATTCTTCTCGGACTTGTTTTCCTCGGTCATATTTTTTCCTAACTTAGTTTTGGCAAACATATTTTTTCCTGACACTATTTTCCCCTGAATATATTTCTCTCGCTTTTAGCTATTTCTTTCCCGATAAACCAACAAAAAGGCTTATCCCTATAGCTATTCCAAAAATCACAAAAATAATCAGCATATTTTTCTCCTATAGGCTAAAACTCTATCCAACTCCCTCTGTGCTAAAGCTCCATCCAATTCTCTCCGTACTAAAAAACTCTGTCCAATTCCCTATGCACTGAAGTTCCATCCAATTCCGTCTTTCTCTACCACTTCAAAATCAAACTTAAGAGACTCAAAAAAGGGAGTGTCCCCTGCTTTAGGAGAATCATCTTATCCGAGCTGATGGCGCCGTATACCGCCACCAAAAACATGATGCTGCATAGCACAAGGCAAAGCTCCACATTGGCACCGGGACTGAATATACCGTAAAGAAGAGCCAGACCCAGCAGACCGTTATAGATTCCCTGATTTTTAAATAGAGTGTTGATATTTTTATTTCTTAGTTCTCGAACCGACATTTTGAAAACTCGAGAAGTGCTGTCGCTGTCGGTCATAAAGGTTTCCAAAAGCATAATGTATAAAAACAATCCTGCCGTAGCGGTCATCAGGATTTTCTGAACTGTGGTGATTTCCATCTTATTTTTCTCCCTATGAAACTGTAAGGTTTCTTCTACTACTCTGGCGTAAAACATATTGCCGTAGAGATAGCGGTAGCCGCCATTTTCCTTTTTGGCAATGGGGTGGCTGTATTTTATCGTCTTCCCTTTCGCCATGTTTTTGGCAAATTCCTCCGCCAATGCATCGGTGTATTTGCCTCCGTTTTTCTCTACATAATACAAAAAGCCGGGGCCGTAATTATAGGCCTGGATTACTGCTTTTTCCTCTAGCCCCAAGGCCCTTGCCTTCTCCTTTAAATCCTTATAATACTTTAGCCCTTGTTCAATGGAAGCGTCCGTATCCAATGTATTTACCGGCAGACCCTTGGACTCGCTGGACTGCATCACATCCTTTAATTTGCCATGGGATTCCACCGTCATAATGGCAAAAAGCACATCCAAATCCTCTTCCAGTCCCTTTTCTTTGGCTACCCGCTCCATGGCGGCCTGGTGCTTTAGGACGGAAGCCGGAAAATACCATTGGGTCTGATGGGCTTTTCGGAATAAAAAAATCCCGAAAAGAAAGAGAAGGAAGAAGGCGGAAAAAAGCTTGATACCTTCCATAAAGGAAGCAGTTCTGCCCTGCTGCCTCTTCGCTTTTTTCCCTTGAAAAAAGGAGAAAACTCCCTTTTTCTTTTTGCCTCTTCCTTTCGCCATTCCGTTTCTTTAATCCTCTATAGCCATGTGAAATAGATCTGTAATTACTGATCCAAAATAATTTTATTTACACTTTTTATAAGCTTGCCACCGCGTCCCGAAGCTGAATCAATCCCTGTTCCAAAAGCTTCCGGGAGCAGGCTACATTCAGACGCATAAATCCGGAAATTTCCTTTCCGAAGGATACGCCGGCATTTAGACCGATTTTTGCCTTATGCACCATAAAATCATTCAGTTCCTTATCATTCATGCCTAAGCCTCGACAATCCAAGAGCATCAGATAGGTGGCATCCGGCACATGCACCTTAAGTTTTGGAATCTCCCGATTAACAAAGTCTTCCACAAAGCTTAGGTTTGCCTCCAAGTACGACAGGAGCTGGGAAAGCCATTCTCCGCCCTCACGATAAGCCGCCTCCATGGCTACGGAAGAAAAGGCATTGTTTCTGTGGATATCCATTCTCGTCCAGAACAGGTCGAAATCCTTCTTCAGTTCTTGATTGGGGAAAATGGTGGTGGAGGCCTGTAAGCCTGCTAAGTTAAAGGTCTTACTTAAGGATACGCAGGTAATCACCGTTTCCTTTGCCAAGGGAGAAACGGTTGCAGCGCGCAAATGCTTCTTCCCATGGAAGATAAGGTCAGAGTGAATTTCATCGGAAACCACCAGCACATGATGCTTGTGGCAGATTTCAATCATTTTCTGAAGCTCTTCTTTTTCCCAAACCAGTCCCAGCGGATTATGGGGATTACAAAGAATGAAAATCTTGGCTTCCTTTGCCTTCTCTTCAAAGTCTGCAAAATCCACCTGCCATCTGTCTTCCTTTTCCACTAAGGCATTGGCCAAAACCTTTCTGCCGGCCATGTCGGGAATGTCCCAGAATTCTGTGTATACCGGGCTTTGAATCAGGATTTTATCATCCACATGGGAAAAGGTACGGACAATGGCGGTAAGGCTTTGTACTACGCCTAAGGACCAGGACATGAGTGCGGTGTCCGGACACCAGTCATAGCGTTCCTTCTCCCAGTTCTGTACTGCTTCAAAATAGGAGTCCGGTCTGGAAGTGTAGCCAAAGATTCCTTCTTCCGCCCGTTTCTTGCAGGCGTCGATAATGGGCTGGGCTGTTTTAAAGTCCATATCCGCAATCCAAAGGGGAATCAAATCCTCTGTACCGAACTTCTTGATTCGTTCGTCATACTTTGCACAGCGAGTTCCCTTTCTATCGATTACTTCATCAAAATTGTATTGCATTGGCTTACTTCCTTTCTTAATGATCCTAGTAGTTTTTTAATAGCTTGTCTTTCAGACTATTCTAATCCTTGATTCAGCAGTTTAGCCTTGTCATCCGGACAATTTATCTTAATTCCTTAGCCTGACTCTTTGTCTTAATCCCTTAAAGCGGTTTTTTACTTTATTTCTTCCGAAAAAGAGCCGCTCTTATCCGAGCTTTCACCCTTTTCCAGACTTTCCTTCAGCCGGCTTCCTCCCGGACTCTGACTTCGCTGAAATATTCTGCCGGCTTCTCTGCTTTTTTCTCTTCTAACTTTTCTGCCGGCTTTTCTTCTGCCTTCTCCGCCGGCTTCTCTGCTGTCTTTTCCGCTACCTTAGAGCTTTCTTTTTTCTCCTGCTGCCCTTCCTGCTTTTCTTTGGAAACTTGAAGATTTTCCTCTTTTGGGGAAGAAAGAGCGTTGGCACAGGAATCCTCGCTTTCCTCCGTAAAGGCAAATAACGCACAGCCGAAGCCCTTTAAGGGGTAGGCAATGTGATAGTCTCTTCCGTCACATTCTCCCTTGACCACGGGGTAGTATTTTTCTTCCTTGCAAAGCCCTTCTTCTGTAAGAATCAGTCTTGCTTCCTTGGCTTTCGGCATACCTACCCAGTATTCTTCATGGTCCATAGGAGTCATATTTACCACGAAGAGAAGACTTTCCCGATGCTCTTTCGAATTTGTAGCAGAAGCGCCCTTGCCGCCCTCTAAATCTATATTGACGTTTTCTACGATATTGCCCTCTTCTGCCACTGCCGCTACGGCACCATTCTGCACTCTCGGCTTTCCGGATAGGGCAAGGTGATTTTTCGGGTTACGGATAAAGCTGTAAATGGATCGGCTGGCATCATCCGCATTGACCCAGGAGAAGCCTTCATACAGATAATCCGCCTCATAAAGGGCAGGATAGCTCTTGTATAGTTGTAAAAGATCTCGCAGGAAGGAATGTAAGGAACGGTTCTCCTGCTCTTCCAACAAATGCCAGTCAATGGAGCAGTCCTCGTTCCACTCCCGGTATTGTCCGAAATCCTGTCCCATAAAGAGCAGCTTCTTTCCGGCATGACCTATCATAAAGAAGTATGCCGCCTTAAGATTCCGAAACTTTTGCTCCCGGCTTCCCGGCATTTTCTCAATCATGGATCGCTTTAGGTGTACTACCTCGTCATGGGAAAGCACCAGGATGAACTTCTCCGAATAGGCATAGCTCATGCCGAAGGTCAGCTGATTATGGTGGTAGTTTCGATACATGGGATCTTCCTTCATGTAGCTTAGGAAGTCATGCATCCACCCCATATTCCATTTGAAGTGGAAGCCTAAGCCTCCCTCGTCCGGAGACTTGGTAATGTCCGGCCAGGCAGTGGACTCCTCCGCAATAATCACGGTGCCGTCCTCTCTCTTTCGGATAATGGAATTTAAATGCTTAAAGAACTCGATGGCTGCCAGATTGCCGTTTCCTCCGTAGATATTGGGAAGCCATTCTCCGTCTTTTCTGCCGTAATCCAGATACAGCATGGAAGCCACCGCATCCACTCGTAAGCCATCAATATGATACATGTCGTACCAGTAGAGGGCATTTCCAATCAGGAAGTTTTGTACCTCTGTTTTCTCATAGTTAAAGACCTTGGTTCCCCAGTCCGGATGCTCTCCCAGACGGCTATCCGGATGTTCGTAGCAGGCGGTTCCGTCAAAGTTGGCTAAGCCGTGGGCATCCTTTGGAAAATGTGCGGGAACCCAGTCTAAAATCACCCCGATTCCGTGCTGATGCAAAATGTTGACCATTTCCATAAACTGTCGGGGATCACCATAACGGGAGGTTGGCGCATAATACCCGGTCACCTGATAGCCCCAGGAGCCGTCAAAGGGATGCTCTGCAATGCCCATTAATTCCACATGGGTATAGCCCATGTAGTTACAGTATTCTGCCAGCTGTTCTCCCGCTTCGATGTAATTGATAAAACCGTTATTTTCCGGACGATTGTGCCGCTTCCAAGAGCCCAAATGCACCTCATACACGGACATGGGGGATTCTTCCGGATTTCTTTTCTTTCGCTCCTCCATCCATTTTCCGTCTGCCCAGGGAAAATCGGAAAGGTCTGCTGTAATAGAGGCGGTTCCCGGTCTGAATTCTGCGGCAAAGGCATAGGGGTCTGCCTTGAAAATCCATTCCCCGGCCTCTGTCAAAATAGCATACTTATAAAGCTCTCCTACCCCCATTCCGGGATAAAATCCTTCATAAATGCCCGTACTCTCTAAGGGAAGCATGGGATTCCTCTCCGGATCCCAGCCGTTTCGATCACAAACGATGGACACTCTCTTGGCATGGGGAGCCCAAACCGCGAAATGGATTCCCTCCTGCCCTTCAAAGCAAGCAGGATGAGCCCCCATCTTCTCATAAATTTTATAATGCCTTCCGTTTCCAAAAAGATACCGGTCTAACTCTGAAAGAAAACCTTCCATAGAACTCTCCTCCTCTTTCCATCAGCAGATGGGAATCATTCTCGTCGTTTATTTTCTTAGTATACCTTATTTTCAGGGCTTTTGTCCTCTTATTTTTAGTGCTTTTCTCCTCTTATTTATAGAACTCTTCTCTCCTTATTTTCAGTTCTTTTGTCCTTTTATTTTTAGAGTTGAAACACCCTATGTTACCGATTGGCAGAAAAAGCTAAAAAGGAAAAGGAGGGCTAAGCTTCCCTCCTTTTCTTTCTGCTTATCTTATTTTAACTTAATGATTCTTCCTCCGTGGGCTTCACAGAAAACCTTGATATTTCCTTCTTCTGTCAGCTCCACCGGCTCTGTGGTCATCAGGTCGAAGGCAATGCTCGCCTTCTTGGGAAGGGTTAAGGTAATATATTGATCCATGCTGTCATTGTTCAACACCGTAAGCACGGCGCTGTTTCCGTCCAGGCGCAGATAGGCATAGAGTCTATGATCCAGATAAACCTCTTTAAATTCTCCGATTTGCAACTCCGAGTTCTTCCCGTGGATCTCCGCAAGCTTTGCAATATAGCTGGTAAAGGCATCCGGCTTATATTGGGACAGAGTGAACTTCGGAGCAAGAATTTCTCCCTCCTTTTCCCCTCTTTTTCCCGCCAAAGCGTACTCTCCTCCATAATACAGAGTCGGTCTTCCCGGCAAAGTGAAAAGCGCCATATAGATTCCCCACAAATTTTTTTCCTCTTCTAAGACCGTGGCGATTCTATGGGTATTGGGACTTTCCAGAAAGAGCTGCATTTGCTTTACAAGCTCTTGGTTTTTTCCGATTCTCTGGGCTAAATCATAGAAATTCTTCTCATTAAAGGCTTGGCAAAGTCCCTGATAAAGCTCCTGATTGGCCAGAGATTGTAAGGTTTCCGTATTGATTGCTCTGGTCAGCTCTCCAATAAATTGCTCTCCCAAAAGGAAAAACTCCGGCTTCATTTGACTGCTGAAGTAGCGGAGGGATTTTTGAAAATGAATATCTACCGCTTCACTGTAGGCCAGACGTAGACCGTCAATATCATAGGAGGAAATCCAGTGCTTTACCTGTTCCACAAGGTAACGCCGAAGCTCCTCATTATCCAGATTGAACAAGGGATGTTCCGGCATATTTCTAAAGGATTGATAGGAAAAGGAATCCCCCATGGGGGAACTCTTTGAAAAGTCTAAATCCAAAAACCAATTACAATACGGGGAGGCTTCTCCCTTTTCCTGCAAATCTTGGAAGGCAAAAAAGCTTCTGTCACAAAAGGGGAAGGCCACATCCAACACCACGCGGATTCCCATCCCATGGGCATCCTCCACAAAGCCTCGAAACTCTTCTTCCGTCCCCAGCCATTCCCGAATCTGACGAAAGTCACCCGTGCCGTACTGCAAGGGATTCTTGGAAAACACCGGTCCCAGGATAATGCCGTCACAGCCTAATACCTTTAAATAGGGGAGGTATTCCTCTAATTCCTTGATATTTCTATTCTCATCCCCGGAAAGGGTGGAAAGCACCGCCCCCGGCAGGATTTGATAAAAAATTGCGCCATCATACCAGGCCATGATTGCTCTCCTGTAATTTCTTCACAAAACGCTCTATTCTTTCCAAAGCCAGCTTTAAATTCTCAATGGAATAGGCGTAGGATATACGAATAAAGCCCTCTCCCGAATCTCCGAAGGCATTTCCCGGCACCACCGCAACCTTTTCTTCTCGAAGCAGCCGTTCCGCAAACTCCTCACTGCTGAGGCCGAACTTCTTGATAGAAGGAAAAACATAGAAGGCTCCAAAGGGTTCAAAGCAGTCCAAGCCCATTTTCTGAAAATGGTACAAGAGGAGTCTTCTTCTTTCATTATAAGCATCCCGCATTTTCAGCACGTCCTCTTCTCCGTTCCGAATGGCTTCCACAGCGGAATACTGGGAGGTGGTGGGAGCGCACATGATGGCATACTGATGAAGCTTCAACATTTGCTTTAAAACGGGTGCCGCGCTGCAGGCATAGCCCAAGCGCCAGCCGGTCATGGCATAAGCTTTGGAAAATCCGTTGATATACACGGTTCTTTCCCGCATTCCCGGAAACTCGATAATGGAATGATGCTCTCCCTTGTAGCAAAGGGCGGAGTAGATTTCATCGGTCAGCACATAGAGATTATGCTTTAAAATCAAGGGCACAATCTCTTCCAAATCCTCCTTCTCCATGATGCCTCCGGTGGGATTGTTGGGGAAGGGGAGTACCAGTATTTTTGTTTTCTCCGTAATAGCCTGCTCCAGCTTTTCCCTGGTCAGGCGGAACTGGTCCTTGGCTTCCAGGGCAATGGGCACCGGTACACCGTAGGCCATTTTTACACAGGGAGTATAGGAAACATAGCAGGGCTCCGGAATCAAAACCTCGTCTCCCGGCTCTAAAATGACACGCATAGCCAGGTCAATGGCCTCCGAACCTCCTACGGTAACCATAACCTCATTTTTCGGGTCATACTGCACCTGATGCTTCTCGGCCACGTAGTCGGAGATGGCTTCTCGAAGCTCCAACAGTCCCGCATTGGAGGAATAAAAGGTTCTTCCCTTCTCTAAAGAATGGATTCCCTCTTCCCGAATATGCCAGGGGGTATCAAAGTCCGGTTCTCCCACACCAAGAGAAATGGCATCCTTCATTTCCGATACGATATCAAAAAACTTCCGGATTCCACTGGGACGTATATTTACAATCGCCGGGTTTAATTCCCTGGGCAGATTTTGTTGCTGTTCCTTGTTTTCGCTCATGCTCACTCTCTTATTTCTTCTTTGGAAAATTCCTTGTCGGCACTCCTACAATGCTATGGGGATACCTGCATTCTTTCATCCTTCTTCGGCGCCACCAGCTTGGTGCCGTGATCCTTATACCGCTTTAATACGAAGTGGGTGGCGGTGGAAAGGACGGACTCCATAGGTCCCAACTTCATGGAAACGAAGTTAGCCACTTCCTTCATGGTTCTTCCCTTTACGATTACGGTGAAGTCAAAGGCTCCACTCATCAGATACAAAGCATCCACCTCTTCATACTGGTAAATACGCTCTGCAATGCTGTCAAAACCCATGCCTCTCTGGGGAGTTACCTTCACCTCAATGAGGGCATCTACCCGTTCATCCTGGGTGCTGTCCCAGTTAATCAGGGTGTGGTAGGCACAAATCACGCCTTCCTCTTCCATAGCTTTAATTTCAGCCCCTACCTGTTCCGGGTCTTCTCCCAAAAGAGCAGCCAAATCCTCCACAGGTAATTTTGCATTCTTCTCTATGATGCTTAGAATTTTTTCTCTCATGCTTCTCCTTTATTTTCCTTCCATAGGACTTGATCTCTGTTTTATAAAAATTCTCAGATTCTTCCCTTGCCAAGCGGGAAAGCTTAGCCTGAAGTTCTTTTCCGAAAATCTATTGTACTCAATTTCCAAAAGCACCGCAAGGGAAAGGCATTCTACTTAAAATACAAAGGCATTCTCCTTAAAATACAAAGGTATTCTTCTTAAAATACAAGGGAATCCTCTTTCCTAAAGAAGGCCGGCAAGCTCTCCTCCAGCTCCTTTTTGGAAAACAGCTCCTCCAAGCTGTCCCTCTCCCGCTTTGTTAAAAAGGACTCTCCCTGAGCGTCCCTTCTCATGCGTTTCTTCCCTTCTTCTGAAATACCGATACAGGAAGCCACAATTCCTCTCTCCCTTGCCAGCTCTGAAAAAGCCTCAGCCTCTTCCAGTCGAAGAAGATAGGCATTTCCCGAATAAAGATAATAGGGGGAAATCTGAAAATGTTCGCAGAGCTCTATCGTCCCCTGTAAGAAGGGGATTTTTTCGTAGGAAAAGGAAAAACCGCCTCCGGAAAGTTGCCAAAGGCCGGATAGAATTCCTCCTCTTCCCAGGGGCAGGATCTCTGAAATCCCGAAGTCGGAAATCCAGTTTGGAAATAGATTTTCCACACTTCCTAAGCTAAGCTCTCCTGCATTCCATTTGGCTTGCAGATCCTCTTCATAAAGAGGAATACTTTGCCCCTTCTTCTCTCCCTCTGTAAACAAAAGGATATTTTCCGCGGAAAGGATGGGTTGCTCCGGGCAGCTTTGTGGCTGTCCGCCTTTTTCCGGCAAGGTCTTAACGGCCTCCCCAGTTCGCTTCCCATGAGCCGTCTCTTTCAAATAAAGTCTTGGCAAGCTTCTCAGTCTTTCCGCTTCTTCCTCTATAAAAGCTTTGGAAAAGGGGCAATCCTGATCCTCTCGTATTTTTTTCCATAAAAACTGGCTACCCCATTGTCCGGGGTAGCCTAAAAGAAGTAATTTCTCTCTTCTCATTTTACATTCTCGAAAGCAATGGCGGTAATACCATGGTAAGTACCATCAATGCAATCAAAATCACAACGATTACTGTAGTAATGGTTTTTTTCTGTTTTGGACTAAACATAGTTTCTCCTTTTCTTTCCTAATCCTTGCCATTGTAATTCCAAATGAAAGGATAAGCAAGAGATTTGAAGAATCTTCTGCCCTATAGGCGGATCTCCTTATAAAAATCCAAGCTACAAAGACAGCATTTTGACAGAATTCCGGCTTTCTACATATAGGTCTTCTTGTAGAATTCCAGTCTTCCCAAGGCTCTGGCCAAAGCCGCCTGAGATTTCTTAAACTCCTGGTAGCTCTGCTTCTGGCGAAGCTCTTCCTCCGCCCTTTCCTTGGCCTCTTCCGCTCTGCGGATATCCATCTCTTCCTTGGTTTCCAGAGTGTCCACCAAAAGAGTAAGACGGTTGTTGGCAAATTGCAGAATACCCTTTCCTACTTCCACATGCTCCCAGGAGCCGTCCGGCTTCTGCATGTCCAATACGCCGATATCCACCGCTACGACAATCGGGGCATGGTGCGCCATAAAACCGATTTGTCCGTCCAGTGTTCGAACGTTCAGATATCGCAAACGGTCATCATAGTACACTTTGTTGGTGGCAATGACCTTTGCGCTAAATAAGTTTCCGTTTCCTCGCATCATAGAAAACTCCTTAGCCCTTTAAGAGCTCTGCCTTCTTCTTTACGTCCTCCAGATTTCCTACATTGAAGAACGCAAGCTCCGGCACCTCATCCATTTCTCCGCTGATAATGGCCTTAAAGCCCTCGATGGTTTCCTTCAAAGGCACGTAGCGTCCTGCTACACCGGTAAACTGTTCTCCCACGAAGAATGGCTGAGAAAGGAAGTTACGAATCTTTCTGGCACGATATACCAAAAGCTTATCCTCCTCGGAAAGCTCTTCCATACCCAGGATGGCGATAATATCCTGTAATTCCTTGTACTTCTGTAAAATCTGTAAAACGCTCTGGGCAGTATCATAGTGCTCTTTTCCTACAATGCTTTCTTCCAAAATACGGGAAGAAGACTCCAAAGGATCCACCGCCGGATAAATACCCTGCTCAACAATCTTTCTGGAAAGTACCGTAGTAGCATCCAAATGAGCAAAGGTGGTTGCCGGTGCCGGGTCGGTTAAGTCATCCGCCGGAACGTATACCGCCTGTACGGAGGTAACGGATCCCTCCTTGGTGGAGGCGATTCTTTCCTGCAGCTGTCCCATTTCGGAAGCCAGGGTAGGCTGATATCCTACCGCGGAAGGCATTCTTCCCAGCAGAGAAGATACCTCGGAACCTGCCTGCACAAAACGGAAGATATTATCAATAAAGAGCAATACATCCTTCTTCTGCACATCACGGAAATACTCCGCCATGGTAAGTCCGGTCTCCGCTACACGCATTCTGGCTCCGGGAGACTCGTTCATCTGTCCGAATACCAGCGCAGTGTTCTTAATAACGCCGGATTCCGTCATTTCCATATAGAGGTCATTACCCTCACGGGAACGCTCTCCTACTCCGGTGAAAATGGAGTATCCGCCGTGCTCTGTTGCGACGTTTCGAATCAACTCCTGAATCAGGACGGTTTTTCCTACTCCGGCTCCACCGAAAAGGCCGACCTTTCCGCCCTTTGCATAGGGAGCAATCAGGTCAATAACCTTGATTCCGGTTTCCAGTACCTCCTGCACCGGGCTTTGATCCACAAAAGCAGGCGGTTTTCTATGAATTTCCCATTCCTCTCCATCGGTAATGGGATCCTTTCCGTCAATGGTTTCTCCCAATACGTTAAAGAGACGACCGAGAGTCTGCTCTCCCACCGGAACGGAAATTCCCTTTCCTGTGGAACGGACCTCCATGTCTCTTTCCAATCCCTCACTGGGGGCCAGCATGATGCAACGGACGGTATTCTCTCCTAAATGCTCAGCTACCTCCATGGTTCCTGTTACGCCGTGGTTGTCTACAACCATGGCCGTCTTAATCTTGGGAAGTGGGGCTTCCATAAACTCCACATCCACAACAGGTCCCATAACCTGGACAATTTTTCCTGTCTGCATTTCCCCCTTCTCCTCTCTTTATCATCAAATCTCTTGTTTATTTTTCTTTTTGGCCGCCTTCTGGGCCTTGGCTCCTGCGGCTATCTCCGTGATTTCCTGGGTAATCTGTGCCTGTCTGGCACGGTTATACTGGATACGGAGCTTTTGCTTCAGCTCATTTCCGTTTCGGTTTGCCGCATCCATGGAGGTCATTCTGGCCTGTTGCTCCGCACAAAAGGCCTCCACCAAAGCACTGTAAATATAACCGTTAATATAATCCGGGATAACATTGTCAATCAAGGCATCCGTGCTGGGGAAAATATTAAAGGCCTCATAGTTTGCGGTAATAGGCAACTTCACAAATACCGGATGAAGCTTATCCAAGGGAAGAAGCTGCTCCTCCTCGCATTCCATTTCCAAAGAATTTTTCATTCTGGTGAAAACGATATGCAGTTCATCAATCTCCTTATCCTCGAAAAATTCCATCATTTTCCGGGTAATCACACGGGCTCTGTGCAGGGTAGGATTCTGGGCGGTGTAATGAAAGGCCTCTTCAATGGGAATGTTTCTGCTGTGAAAATAGCTTCTTCCCATCTCTCCTACCACAAAAAGCCGATAATTTTGATACTTCGCTAAAAGCTCTTCCGTTTTCCGGATGACATTGTGGTTATAAGCTCCTGCCAGTCCCTTATCCGCGGTCACACAGATAATGGCTACCCTTCCCTGACCGTTGGCTACGCCCTCTCGAAGATCCAAATAAGGGTGGGTATAATCCTCCGGCAAATGTCGCATAACTCTGGCCATCATAGACTGCAAGGTATAAAAGTAAGGCTCGGTTTGTATCAAACTCGCTCTGGCCTTACGCATCTTTGTACTGGAAATCAAATACATGGCATTGGTAATCTTCATGGTGTTATCAATGCTGTGGATTCGGTCTCGTAATTCTCTTGTTGTAGGCAAGGTCTGCCTCCTTTATGAAAGCTTTTCCTCTTCCTTCTTCAGAAAATCATGGTAGAGCTGAATAATCCGCTGTTCCATATCTTCCTGCAAAAGGCCGGAAATCTCTATGTTCCTGATTAAATCTCCCTCCTGCTCGTTAAAGAAGGCCAAAACTTTATTCTGTAAGTCCTTCACATCCTTCTTCGCTGTACCCAGGAATTCTTTATGAAGGGCAAGCACCAAAGTTACTACCTGCTCTCCCAAAGAAAGGGGACGGCCAAGGGGCTGCTTCAACAGCTCCATTAAAATCGCTCCCTGTTCCAGCTGAGTCTTGGTACTTTCATCCAAATCCGAAGAGAACTGGGTAAATACCGCCATTTCTCTATACTGTGCCAAGTCGATACGCAGGGAACCTGCCGCCTTCTTCATGGCCTTGGTCTGGGCTGCACCACCCACACGGGATACGGAAAGTCCTACATTTACCGCAGGTCTCTGTCCCTCAAAGAAAAGGTTACTTTCTAAGAAAATCTGTCCGTCGGTAATGGAAATAACGTTGGTAGGAATATAGGCGGAAACGTCTCCGTCCAAAGTCTCGATAATGGGAAGGGCGGTAATGCTACCTCCTCCCAAAGCGTCGGACAAACGGCAGGAACGCTCCAGCAAACGGGAATGGAGATAGAAAACGTCTCCGGGATAAGCCTCACGTCCCGGTGCTCTTCCCAAAAGAAGAGACAGGGCACGGTAGGCTACGGCATGCTTGGAAAGGTCATCATAAACAATCAGTACATCTCTTCCCTGGTACATAAAGTACTCTGCCAAGGAAGTTGCCGCATAGGGGGCAATGTACTGAATCGGTGCCGGATCCGCCGCTGTAGCCGCTACCACACAGGTATAGCTCATGGCCTCATTTTTCTTTAAGTTCTCCACCAAAGAAGCGATGGTGGATTCCTTCTGTCCAATAGCAACATAAATACAGATACAATCCTTTCCCTTTTGGTTCAAGATGGTATCTATGGCAATGGAGGTCTTTCCGGTCTGACGGTCTCCGATGATCAGCTCACGCTGTCCTCTACCGATGGGGAACATGGAGTCAATGGCCAGAATTCCGGTCTGTAAGGGAACATTAACGGACTTTCTGTCAATGATTCCCGGAGCCGGCTCCTCGATGGGGCGATATTCCTTCGTGTTAATCGGACCTTCTCCGTCAATGGGCGCTCCCAAGGCATCTACCACACGGCCAAGATAAGCGTCTCCCACAGGAATTCCCGCCATCTTGTTGCTTCGTACCACTCTGCTTCCCTCGATGATTCCTTCTTCATCACCGAAGAGGATAACACCGATTCGGTTTCTTTCAATGTTCTGTACCATACCCCGAACACCGTTGTCAAAGACAACGATTTCTCCGTACATAGCATGATCCAGTCCGTTGATGATAACGATACCGTCACCTACAGAGCTGACAAAACCGATTTCTTTCTTCTCCGCCTTTAAATCAAAGTCCTCTACGGAGCTTTGTAAAATGCTGATAATATCCTGTTGGCTGTTGGAAAAACGCTTATTCTGCATTTCCTCCAAAAACTGCTCTCGTCTACCCTTTGTACTCCAATCGTACTGGTCGTGACCAACCTCCAGGACAAATCCTCCTCCCAGACTCTCATCCTCTTCCAATACGACTTCAATGTTCCGGGAATGATATTTGTTATAAACAAACTCCCGAATTCTCTTTAATTGTTCTTCCTCCGGCTTGGTTACGTACCGAAGATGTACTTTTAATTTGGTGGATTCTTCATTGGAGATTTTTTCATACTCCTCTGCCACCTCACCCCATGCACTGAGAAGGCCGTCATTGCACAGTACCTTCAAGGTATCCCTAACTTCTGTAGGGAAAATGCTATCGATGATAGACATTCTCTTTTCCAAAGGTATTGTGGCGTCGGAAAGCTGTCCTGCCGTCTCCGGTAAAACTTCAAAAATCCGACTGGTCTCCTCTATAACGCTTTTCGGAACGCGCATTCTGAAAAGCTGTTTTGCATACTCTACCACTTTTTGCAGCATAGTCCTTACTCCTTCTTCTCCGCATCTTCTAGGAAGGTATCATACAGCTTTTGATTGTTTTCCACGGAATCCTTGCTGGCTGCAATCTTATAGGCAGCCTTTGCCACAAGCATAGCCACCTCTTCTTCCATCTCGTGTTGCTTCTGTTCAGCCTGTCTCTGCGCCTCTATCTTGGCTTCCGCAATAATCTTGTCTGCCTTCTCCCTGGCATTTCCGATGATTTCATCGTATTCAGAAGACGCCTGCAAACGAACGGCCTCTAACTTTTCCTGCCGTTCCGTATCAATCTTTGCCATGCTGTCTTCATACTGTTGTTTCAAATCTCTGGCCTTTGTATTGGCCTCTTCCGCTTCTCGATAAGAAGTGTCCAGTTCGTCCTGTCTTGCCTTCAAAGCAGCACGAACCGGTTTAAACAGAAAGCGATGCACAAAATAAACCAGCACCAATAAATTAATGACTGTAAAAATAATACTACTTAGATTGAGACTAAGCATCGTTTTCCCTCCTTCGATTCCAAAACACTGCTCCTTACTTTAAGAAGAGGATAATCATAAGTCCGATAACGAAACCATAGATGGCTGTTGCCTCGGCCAAGGCACAACCCAGTAAGAGGATGGTCATAATCTTTGAACTGGCTTCCGGCTGTCTTGCTACCGCCTCTGTTGCCTTTCCTGTTGCCAAACCGATGCCTAATCCTGCTCCAAGACATGCCAATGCTGCAATTGCTGCTCCTAATGCTACCATAATTTTCTCTCCATTCTGTCGCTAAGCGACCATTTTTACTGCGACCTACACTACTCCACTCTACTCTACCGCTTCCGCAATATAAAGCGATGTTAAAAAGACAAAAACATACGCCTGTACCAGACCGTCAAAGAGGTCAAAGTACAAGGACAGGATTGCCGGAACTCCTACCGGAACCACCAGTTCCACCAGTTCCATAATAACGAAGGCTCCTAATACATTTCCAAAGAGACGCATACACAAGGATAATGGTCTGATAAAGACCTCCAGGATATTAATCGGCGTCATAATGGGAATAGGTTGTGCGAAGCGCTTTACCCAGCCTCCCGTACCGAAGGCACGAATTCCTGCTACTTCCACAAGAATAATGCTCATCAGGGACAGTGCCACAGGAACATTAAAGTCCTTTGTGGGCGGCTTAAAGCCGAAAACACCGAAGAGGTTAGCTATACCGATAAAAATCAGTACCACCGCCAGATACGTACCGTATTGCTTGCCCTCTTCTCCCAGATTGCCTTCCATAAACTTGTCCAGCTTTGTCACAATCAACTCTGCGATCTGCTGTCTCGTCCCCGGTGTACGAACCTTGCAATCTCTACCCAACAGGTAAGCGCCAAATATCATCACCGCCATGATGATCCAAGTCACCACAACAGATTCGGAAACAGGAATTCCTCCAAAAACCGGAATTGTAAAGACAGTCTCCACATTCAGCTCTTCCAGCAGGGATGCTGCAAGCTTTTCCATGGTTTTCCCCCTTTCTTCACTCTCAAGTACCTTTGAGATTATAGGCACTCTTTCCATGATTGCAAGTATTTTTCAAAATTAAGCGAAAAATATTTTCTTTACTATTTTTTTGTCATTTTTCTCCAGCAATCTCAGGTTCACGAAAGCTAATTTTACATTTCTTACAAGCAAAGTGCAAGATGTTTTCATTTTTCTCTTTCATAATGGATACAATACGCAAAGTTTTTTCCTATAGGAATTAGATATTCATATAGAAATACCATAATTTTTTTAAGTAAATCAAATAAAAAATCTCCCATCCCAAAAAGGGGATGAGAGATTCTATCTCTGCATGTGCATCCTTCGCAAAACAAGGGATGCTCATTTATGAATTATGGGGAAACGGTTAATGTGGTAGCACCGCCATTGGCCTGCTGTGCTGTAGTAGCTGCGGCAGCACGGCTCTCCGTAGTGGATTTTGTTGCAGAGTTTGTACTTGTACCGGAAGCATTGACCGCCGTAGTAGCTGTGGTATTGCCTCCTGTTGCGCTTTGTGTAGTACTGATTTCCTCAGAACGTACATACTGCTTGGAAATATAGGCATCCTGTCCGTTATAGGTGATTTCTAACCACTCATCATTATAATCCGCCTTGTATTGCAGCTCTGTTCCTTCATCCAACACGGTGAGTACTTCTGAATCTGTTGTGCTGGGCTTTGTTCTGATTCTTACTCCTGTGGTGGTGAAATAACGCTTCGGCGTAGCCGTAGTCTCCTCCACGGTGGTTTCCTCCGTACTTTCCACTGTTGCAGAGGTCTCTGTTACTGCCGCTGTAGTTTCCACTACGCTATGCTTCTTTGCGGAGAAGAAAAGCACCTTTACCAAAATAATTACGATAATAGCAATAGCCACCGGAAGAGCAATTCGTAAAATGCTGTACAAATCCCATTCTGTTCCCGGATTTCTGTTTGCAGTACTTCTCTGTCTTCTGCCGGCTGTTCCGGCAGTTCTTCCGCTTCTTCTCTTCACAGAGCTGCTTGAGCCTACGCTCTTTTGTAAACGTCTTGCTCTATCGGTTCCTGCTCCGGTTCTTCCCTTTCCGGCTGTGCTTCTTCGAACGGGGATTCCTGCTCCCAGTTCTTCTTCCCGCTCTTCCCTTTCGATTTCTCGAATTCTGGAGGAATATCCTTCGGTGGTAAGTCTGGGCGCCTCCGCTCCGTAATTCTCCGCATCAATACGGGAAGCCAGTCCTGCCTGTCTTGCTGTTTCTCTTCTTAAGCTGGAGCTGGAAATCGTATTCTCCTCTCCCAGCTCATCTCTATAGGCTACGGAAGAAGATGTAGCGGCAAGAGAATCCTCTCCCTGTATTCCTTCATTTCTTCCCGGTCCCTCTTCCACATACTCCGATAAGGCATCTCTTAACATGGAGAAGGAGTCATTGGCATCCTGGGCAGTGGATTCATTACCAAGCTCTGCCAGTTCTCCAAAGGCCCGAATTCCGTGATAGGTATCTCTGGACTTGGCAGAAATAATACCGCCTTCAAAAAGCTGATTAATATCGCTCTCTAAATTACTGGAGACCATCAAAGCCTGATCGATCTGCATCCGCACCAGACTGGACAAAATCTCCTTGTCCATAATTACCGCTTCTTTATATTGTCCGTTCAAGAGGTAGTTCTGCACATCCCCTAATTGTACGCGAATCTTTCCCCAAACACTGTTTTCACGCTCCGCCATATTTCCCTCCTTGCCTCCTGCAATTTTCCTCTGTAGTATACCTAGAAAGACAGCTTTCTTCAAGGAAGAATATCATTTTTCACAAAGAATTCGCGGTTTTTGATACTTCTTTCCTTAAATCGTAAGATTTGCTCTAAAAGCGGCGGAGACAGGCTCTATTTTCAGGGTAAGCAAGCGAAAAGCTTTGGGGAAACGTAAAAAGAGGATAAGCTGTTTACCTTATCCTCCCTCTACTCTATTTTTCGTTTTTTCTCATTAAAAGTCTTTTTATATAATATCCCATCTGCCCTCTGACTTACCGGCAAAAGGCCCGGGAGTCAGTCTGGAATAAATCCGTTCCATTCCCGTATCATCCATCACAGCAACGCAAAAGATATTGACATCCTTTCCCTCATAAATTTTTCCATCTGTCAAACCCTCTGAAAAACTATTTCCCACATACTGCAACTTCATTTCGTCCTCCTTAGGAATGTGGCATGAAAAACATCCCTGTCTCTCTGCACCGCCGGAAGCTCCTTCCTGCGATTCCTGTTCTACTCTATTTTATTAATTTACAATATGTATATCGCAATATTTTCATAAAAAATAAGTTTTTACAGAGCGCTGTTTTGTTTTTTTCTAAGTACATTTTAAGGAGCCGCTCTGAAGCCCTATAGGTCTGTATCAGGGCACGCTCCCGCTAACTTCGCCTTGACTGAGCAGTGGTTTCTGTTAACCACTGCTCACTTTGCTTCGCAAAGCAACTTCCTTCGGAAGTTGGTCTGTATCAGGACGACTTTTCTAATGAAAAGTCTGTCCTTACAGCACTAACTTCAAGCTTCGCTTTGCTCGCTTTCAGTAAGTACTGACGGGCTCAGATTACCCTGATACAGACCTATAGGGCTTCATTCGCTTTACTATTTGTTTTCGGCAGGCCTTCTCTTCGCAAGCTCTAAGTAAGTCTTACGGGCTCAGATACTTTTATAAAAATTAAAAAAGAGAGCCTTTCGAAAAAACGAAACAGCTCTCTAAATTTCTTCTTGCTATGAAGCATTATAAGGAAGATCTTCTCAAAATAGTAATGACCTTGCCCTTGATCTCCTCTTTTTTAACCGGGCCGAAGAGTCGGCTATCCTTCGCTCCGGAACGCATGTCCGACATCATAAAGTATTCTCCCTCCTTCAGCTTAATGGGATATTTCACCGCTTCCGTGTCATAGGGCTGGGTGGAATAGAAAATACCGTCCTCTACCTGCATATTGCCGTTGATTTTCAGACCGCCTTCATCCGGAATTTCAATCTCGTCTCCCGGCATGCCGATGATTCTTCCCACAAACTGCTTCCCGTCTTTATGATATACCAGAACATCAGAGGGGAAAAATTTATTTTCCAGACGGTAGTATAGCATCAGGTCTCCTGCACTGAGCTTTGGCTTCATATCGTCATTTTTCACCGGGGCGATGCCGAAAATGACGAAGAACATCACATAAATCAAAGCACCCATCAAAAGCAGATGAGAGAAGAAGGAACGAATATCTCCCAGCTGTCGGTAATAAGCCCGCTTTTTTCGAATCACATCCAAGGGAAGGGCTGCTTTTTTCTCTACTTCTTTTTTCTTCTTTGCCATATCCTCTATCCCTTTAGCTTTGCCAGCTCTTCTTCCAAAGCGGCGATTTTTTCGTCTCTTTCCTGAATTCTTGCCTGATAACCGATTTCCATTACCTGAATGGCGGAGCGATATTCTCCGTCCAAATCCTCTAATTTCTTCCACACAGAGGCAGGCTTAAAGCCGAAAAAGGCCTTTCGGAATTTCATCTTTTTCAGGTACTGCGCTACTTCTTCTAAATTCTGTGATGCCATACTACTTTCCTTTCCTTTGGGATTTGAAAACAGTATAGCCTTTTCCTCCTGCATTTGCAAAAAGTTCTTAAAATTTTAAGAACTTGTCTTCCGGAAATTTCCCGAAAGCCCTTGCAGGCTTTGCAATGTCTGTTACACTATTCTCATGCCAAAAAAGAATATAAGCTTGCGTTCTGTGCTGAGGGCTTACACAAGGGCTAAACGAAAAATAATTTTTCTTTAAAATAATGAATTGAGTAGAAAGGATATTTATGAAAAAACTGATTTCCTGGAATGTAAATGGGCTTAGAGCCGTTATGGGAAAAAACTTTATGGAGGATTTTAAGCGTTTGGATGCGGACATGTTTTGTTTGCAGGAAACCAAATTGCAGGAGGGACAGATTGACCTGGAGCTGCCGGGTTATTTTCAATACTGGAATTATGCGGTGAAAAAGGGCTACTCCGGTACCGCCATTTTCACCAAGGAAGAACCGCTGTCCGTGCAGTACGGCATAGGTGTCGAAGAGCATGACCAGGAGGGTCGTGTAATCACACTGGAATATCCGGAGTTTTATCTGATTACCGTCTACGTTCCCAACTCTCAGGGAGAGCTGAAGCGTCTTCCCTACAGAATGGAGTTCGAAGATGCCTTCCTGAATTACATCTTAACTTTAGAAAAGAAAAAGCCGGTAATTTATTGCGGTGACTTAAATGTTGCCCATGAGGAAATCGACCTGAAAAATCCGGACACTAACCACATGAGTGCGGGCTTCTCCGACGAGGAAAGAGCGAAGTTTTCCCGGGTTTTAGACTCCGGCTATCTTGACTCCTTCCGCCATTTCTATCCGGACAAGGAAGAGGAATACAGTTGGTGGAGCTACCGTACCAAGGCCAGAGAAAGAAATGTAGGTTGGAGAATCGACTATTTTGTGGTTTCCAAGCAGTTAGAAAAGAAGCTCCTTTCCGCTTCTATTCATCAAGAAGTAATGGGCTCCGACCATTGTCCTGTGGAAATCACTTTGGATCTGTAATGATAGAAAGGGGAAAAGTATTTTATGAAATTGAAATGTGATGTTCATACCCATACTCTTTATTCCCGCCATGCTTACTCCACGATTTTGGAAAATGTTGCCGCGGCGAAGGAAGCGGGATTGGAGCTTCTTGGCTCTACAGATCATTTTTCCGCCATGCTCTATCCGGATTATGAAAATGTCCGTCACTACCAGTATTTGATGGTAAGCCACACCTGGCCCAAGGAAATTCATGGCGTTCGGGTTTTGCAGGGTTGTGAAGTGGATATTGTGGATATGGAAGGAAACCTTTTCGGTTTTGATATTCCTATTTGGAAAAATATTGACGGGGATTTTTATAATGACGGGAAGAAAATGTCTCTCTACGAGCGTGTCTGCAAGAAAATGGACTATTGTATCGCCTCTGTCCACAGAAACAGCTTTGCCAAGGGAGAAATCGCTTCGGCCTGCACCAAGCTCTATCTGGAAGCCATGAAGCATCCTAAGATTTTGATTCTGGGGCATATCGGTCGTTCCGGACTTCCCTTTGAAATCGATCCGGTGCTTCTTGCCGCAAAGGAACAGCATGTGCTGATTGAGATTAATGAGCATTCCATGGATGAGGGAAACGAAACCAAAAAGCGTTGCGAAGCCATTGCTGTACGCTGTGCGGAACTGGGAGTCCCCGTCTCCGTTTCCAGTGATGCCCATATCGCCTTAAGGATTGGAGAATTTCCAAAGGTGGAATCCCTGCTGGAGAGGATTCATTTTCCGGAAGAGCTGATTATGACCAGAGATAAGGAAAGCTTTTTACAGCATATGAAGAAGGTAGGACTGGGGTAAGGCGGGTTTTGCACCACTGTTTCAAGTTAATATATATATATATATATGGTCGATATTACTCATAGAAAATAAAGGAAGAGGTACTATGATGAGTATGACCGTTAGCAATATGGCAAAATACGCCATAGCAAAACAGGATTTTGATCCTCAGTCCAAAAAAAACCAAAATCTATCTCCTGAAGAAAAAGAATGGAGGAGTTCAAGCCAAGAAGAGAGACACTTCCGTAATCTGATTGCCGCAGGAGGCGACCCTTGGATGAGTCCGGACTATCCCGGTGCAGGAAAAGAGTATATTATTCCTGTAAGTAAGGATATTGAAGCCTTGGCAAGAAAAGAAATCCGTGATGCCTTCTTAAAGAATCAAGGATTTGTGAATTCTGCCGACGCTGAAAGCTATAGTAAAAAGTTTAGAGATTATGCTAAGTCACAAAGCGGCCCGGAAAGAAGAGCCATCATGTACACGATAGATCAAATTGGAAAAGATGAAGTTTCCAAAATTGAACAGAAAATAAAGTCTGTTGATACAAGCTGGAGTCCTCGTCAATCCTTTGATCCTAAAATCATTCAGGAATATCTGCAAGAACAGGTGCAAATTGAAGGAATCGATCAAAAAGTATAATAAATAGGATGCAGGATATATAGCTTTTCCTGCAGTATAGGTCTGAAATACGGGGCAATCTGAGCCCGTGGGTTCTTGGCTTTTGTCTTGTAAAAGCTTAGAACCCCTACGAGGCGAAGTTAGCGAGAGCGTGCCCCGGTTTAAGACCTATACTGTAGGAAAAAGAAGCTAAATATACTCCTACATCCTCTTTTTGAAGCCTTCTGCATCCTCTTCGATTTCGGAAATCAGGGCTACTCTATCTGCGTGTCTTCCCCCTTCAAATTCTGCTAAAAGGAAGCTGTCCACAATCATCTTTGCAAGCTCAACACCTACTACTCTGGCGCCAAGGCAAAGTACGTTAGCATTGTTGTGTCTTCTGCCCATGGCTGCGGAATAGGGCTCGGAGCAAGGGAATGCCCGGATGCCGGGAACTTTATTGGCAGCTAAGGAAATGCCCACTCCCGTTCCGCAAATAGCGATGCCGAAGTCCGCCTTTCCCTCCTGAACAAGCTTGGCTACCTGATAGCCTGCCAAGGGATAATCATAGCGTTCCGGAGTATCTGTTCCTACATTGATAATCTCGATTCCCTGCTCCTCCAGATATGCCTTAAGCTCCATTTTCATCTCTACAGCGGCATGATCATTTCCCATTGCAATCTTCATTTTCATTCCTCCCCTTTTGGCATTTCCTTTATCCTACAAAACAGTGACTTAACTTTGCTTTTACTTTCCATGTGATATTTCAGATGTAGATATTGCTATCCCTTAGCTTTCAAAACAAACAGGACTTATATTTGCCTGACTTTCATACTCTTGTAAAATCCTACAGTATTTCAGATACTAGTTTTGAAATACGCTTCTCAGATTTCCAAGCTCTCTTTGGGCTCTTTCCTCTAAAAGATTCTGATAAGCAAAGACTGCATAGCCTTTTACAATGCCTGTCTTTCTGGCTTCTTCCACCTGTCTTTTTAAAATATCACTTTCCGTAAACCACTCCGATACAGGATTTCCGTCCCAAACGGTGCTTCCTGCTCGGTACAGTCCTAAGCCTAGCATGAGTTCCACCTGATTTCCAGTGGAATTTGTTAAGTTCACCCAGTCTCCAAGACTTCGCATATAGGCATGGGGAGCTTCCTGCCCTTTTCCATTTTTCGCCCTGAAGCCGTGATACATCTGGGGCATGATGTAATCAATATAGTCCTTGGAGGCCATGATTTTGTCCACATCCAGGAAATAGGCCACTGAAGAGCGAAGACTTTGCAGATTTGGCACCGGGCTTACACCGAAGAGCACTCCTCTTTCTTTACATAGGCTATGTACCTGCTTTAACAATAAAGAAACCTGATTTCTCCGGTATTCTGTCAAGCTCCCTGTCTCTCCCTGTCTTTTCGCCTCCTCATACTCCGGCTCATCAAAACGTTTGCCCTCTTCTGTCAAGGAAACTCTGGGATAGAAATAATCGTCAAAATGAATGCCGTCCACGGCATAGTTATCCAAAAGCTCTTTAATGGAAGCCAGAAGTGCCTCTCTTCCTGCCGCCCTGGAGGGGTTAATGTAATACTGCCCCTCATGAAGAAGCACATTTCTTTCTTCTCCGGAGGTTCTGCTCCATTTTTTCACAATGCTGTCTTCAGGAATATTTTCCCACTTGGACATGGAACTGCTGACACGGTAGGGATTAAACCAGGCATGGACGGAAATGCCCTTTTTCTTTGCCTCGGAAATCATAATCTCCAAGGGGTCAAAACTGCCATTTCCCGGCATAAATTTAGAATAGGGGAAAACCGTCATTTTCTTCCCGTAGCTGTCGGAATGGCTGTGCACATGGAGGAAGAGGGTCTGAAAACCGTTCTTCTGCAAATTGTCTATGACCTTGGCCGCCTCTGCCCGAAAGGCCTGCTCTTCCTTCGGCATATTCATCCAATCCAGATAAGAAAACCAAACCGCCCTTAACTCTTTTTGAGAGGAAAGGCTTTTCACACCGGGTCCCGCAAGATTTGAAGCATAGGCGGAATTCCCTGCAACAAAGCTCAGGGAAAAAAGAAGTGTAAAAAGCAGAAAAGCCAAGCTTTGCAGTAAGCTTCCTCCCAGGCTATTTCCAATATTTTTATTCTTAATACATATCCCTCGCGGAGCAATCGGTATCAAGTTTATAAAATTTCTCTCCATCGTTTCTCTTCTCCTATTTTTCTTTTTGCCCTTACTATAGCATAATTCGGCATAGAACTTTTTTCTTTTCCCTCCCGGTTTTCCTACAAAACCATTACGGAAGACTTCCTCCGGAAAATAAGCCTTCCAAAGAGAAGTAAATCTTCCGAAGAGAGCTAAATCCTCCGAAAAAGCATAAAAATAACAGGAGGCGGTAAAGACAGAATAGTGTTCATACAGCTTTCTATATCTTTACCGACTCCTGTGATTATGCTTCTCTTCGGAAGGCTTCCACTTCTTCTTCCGTTTTCGCTAAAATGATTTTGGCACCTAAGTTCATCAGCTTCTTTTCGAAGAACTCGTAGCCTCTTCGGATATATCCTATGTCTTCCAGCACAGTGATTCCTTCTGCGGCAAGGCCTGCCAGAACCAGAGCGGCTCCTGCACGTAAATCCAAGGCATGCAGGGTTGCTCCCTGTAATTTTTCCTGCCCCAAAATGGTTGCCACTCTATCTTCTACAGTGATATCCGCCCCCATTTTCTTTAATTCCTCTACATATAAGAAACGATTTTCAAAAATCGACTCGGTAACGGTGGATTTGCCCTCTGCCAATGCCAGAGTAACGGCAATCTGGGGTTGCATATCCGTAGGAAAGCCCGGGTAGGGAAGGGTCTTAATCTTAGTGCCCCTCTGCTTTTCTCCTCCGATGACCTGAATTTCCTCGTCTCCTTCATAGACGGTATTTCCCATATCCCGAAGCTTGGCGGCAATGGATTCCATGTGCTTGGGAATGATATTTTTAATCAAAATATTTCCTCGGGTAACTGCTGCTGCACACATAAAGGTACCGGCTTCAATCTGATCCGGAATTACCCCGTAAGTGGTGCCATGCAAACGCTCCACCCCTCGAATACGGATGGTATCCGTTCCGGCTCCGCGAATATTCGCCCCCATGCTGTTCAAGAAATTGGCTACGTCTACAATATGAGGCTCCTTGGCCACATTTTCAATAATCGTCTGGCCATCCGCCAAAACCGCAGCCAGCATCAGGTTAATGGTTGCCCCTACAGACACCACATCCAGATAGATATGCTGTCCCACAAGCTCCTCCGCCTTCGCTACAAAATAGCCGTCCGAGATTTCCACCTCGGCTCCCAGGGCGGTAAAACCTTTAATATGCTGGTCAATGGGTCTTTCCCCGATGGCACAGCCGCCGGGTAAGGCCACCTTGGCTTGATGGTATTTTCCCAGAAGTGCCCCGATAAAATAATAAGACGCACGAATACGACGAATCGCATCGTCATCTACGCTTTTCATAGACAACTGATCCGCCTGAATAGACACCACATGACTTTCTATGCGGTGCACCTTCGCTCCGATGGCCTTTAAAGCCTCCAGCATAACATTTATATCTCGAACATCGGGAAGATTCTCTATAATTACTTCTTCGTCGGTAAGAAGGGCTCCTGCCACAATACCCAGTGCTGCATTCTTTGCCCCGCTGATGACTACCTCTCCACGAAGGGGATTGCCCCCTTTCATGACGAATACTTCATTCATTTTAAACCTCAAATTTTTTCGTCTCGCTCTAAATTTTTCCACAAAAAAAGCTCCTAATCATAGAGCGTTTCTTGATTATAAAGCTTAAAGGGGAAAAGTGCAAGAAATATACGCAGTTCAACAAAGCTACAAATGCACAGTTCCACATAGCGCAATTTACGTGGAGCTTTCTCCTACCATTTCGAAGATTTCCTCCTACTCCAAAAGGCTTTGGAAATCCTCTTCCTCATTAAATCCGGGGTCCATGTGGGTAAGAAAATGCCAGTCTTCACTCCCTTTTTTTCTATAGAGCACCGCTTCCCCGTCTTCCGAACCGAAGTAGGCTCTCTCCGCCTCATAGCCCTTTGCTTCTAAAAATGCTTTGGCTTTTCGGTACTGACTTTCCCGTCTTGCAATATAGTCCTTCACTTCATCATTGGGAATAAGATAGGCATCCACTCTGGTGGAACCCTCCACCATGCCCTTTCCGGGGGTACTTAAGTCCGGTAGCTCTTTCCAGAAAATGTCTATCTCCCCTTCTCCGGTAAACATAAATTTCGTAAGAGGAACAAGATGTCCGTTGTACTGAAGTTCCAAATACTCCGGAAGCTTCCGAAAGTCTAAAGTTTCATAGACAAATCCCTCTTCTTCCTTATATTGATAGCCTTCCACTTGGGAAATAAAGGCTCTTCCCTCTTTAATCGTTTGAAATAAGCCGATTTCCGTCCCAAGGCCTTCCTGATTTAATTCTAAAATAAACATATCGCCCCCACTATCCCTTTCGAATCCTTGGATTGATTTTCTTCGGCTATCCTTTCCAAATCCATGGATTGATTTTCATCCTTAGGCCTTCGCCTTTACTTCTTCGGGCACATCCACATTTGTGACCCCGCAGGCAATAGCATCCACCGGGCAGGCATTCTTACATTTTCCGCAACGGATACACTCCAAATCATTGCAGTTTTGTACCGGATCACATTGCATCTCGCAAACCGCCTTACATCTTCCGCAGTGGATGCACTTCTGATGATCCAAAGTATAACGGAAAAAAGACACGGAATTAAATAGCGAATAAATCGCGCCCAAGGGACAGATATACTTACAGAAGGGGCGGTAAATGATTATGGAAAGGAGGATAGTAAGAAGCAAAATCAAGCCCTTCCATGCATAGAGAAAGCCTACGGCTCCCCGCATACTAGTGTTCATCCACACCAGAGGAATTCCTCCCTCCAGCATTCCCACAGGACAAATCAGTTTACAAAAATAAGGTGCTCCCTGTCCTATAATATCCACCAAAAACAGAGGAAGGAGAATGACGAAGATAAGTAAGATAAGATATTTTGCTTTTCGTAAAGGCTTGTCCCACTTAAAGGTCTCTATCTTCTTCACAAAGGGAATCTTATGCAGTAAATCCTGCACCAGCCCAAAGGGGCAGAGGTATCCGCAAACGCCTCTTCCTATCAGCGCTCCCACGAAAAAGAGAAAGCCCACCACATAGTAGCTGAACTTGTAATTCGGGCTGCCAATGACCGCCTGGAGGGCACCAATGGGGCAGGAACCCTTGGCCCCCGGACAGGAGTAGCAATTCATTCCGGGAACGCAAAGCTTCTTTAATTCTCCACTATAGATTTTTCCTGTTTTAAATCCCTCAAAGAAGGAGTTGGTCACCAAGAACCAAAAAGATTGGAAGATGTGTCGTACATTGTTTCTTGCTTTATATTTATCTTTTTTTGATTTTCCGTTGATGAATTCTTTTAACTTATCCAATGCCGATACACTCCATACATACTTTGATTGCCTTGTTCATTACCACCAGTGCCTCTCCCCGATGAACGCCAACGTAAATCATGGCAATGCCCATACAAAGGAGAATCAGGGATGTCAACCGGGACTTTAAAATTTTCTGTTTCATATTTCACCTTTACTGTTTTACTTTAGCCAGTTCTTTTTCAATGATTTCCAACCAAGCCTTCTTATTGTGGGAACCGGAATAGGTCTCTCCTACAATCTGTCCCTTCTTATCCACAAAGAAGGTCTCCGGAAAAGCCTGAATCCCGCTGAGTCTGCCGTTGAAATTGCTCTTATCCGGAATTAAGAAGGGATACTCCGCCTTGCTTCTTTCCCGAATCAGCTTTGCTTTCTCCAAAGCCTCCTGATTTTCTCCGGTCTGGTCCACCGTGTCCGTTACCACCCCAACGATATTGACACCCTTGCCCTTCATTTCCTTCTGAATTTCCGCAAGATCCGGAATTTCCTGCACACAGGGACTGCACCAGGTGGCAAAAACATTGACCATGGTGAGATCATAGTCGGAAAAATCCTTTCCGCTGAATTCTTTTCCGTCAATATCCATCGTCTGAAGATTGCTTAAGTCAGTAGCTACATTTTGGGAATCGGTGGAAAAAGCCATGGTATTTTCCAAGTCAGACTTTTCGGACAAAACAAAGCCGTTTTCCGGACGTTCTTTTTTCTCCGTAATCTCTACGGTCGTCTGTTTCAATTCCTCTATCGTCTCTGCATCCGCTGTGCTATTTACACTAAGATAATAGCTGTATTTTCCGTCTTTGGACTCTCCCAGCTTCGTATGGCTGTCGCACTTTGTAATCTTCCCGATTTCTTCCTCGGAAAGACTCTTTTCAAACATGCCGATGGTGCCGATTCTTTCCAGACTTTCCTGCCACTTTTCGTAGCCGTCTCCCATCTTAGCAACTTCCGCATTTTTCTGCTCTTCTGTAAGTTTGCTAAAGCTCAACAATCCGTACTTAAGCTCCTGATCTATGGGGCTTTGATCGTCCAACATCACGATGTCTTTTGCCTTCATAGCTTCCCTAATCTTCTCGGAAAGCTTGAATTTTAAGCCCAGATATTCATAGTTATACTCATCCTTTACCGGCAAAGTATAGTCTGCCGGCTTAAAGCTGTCTCCATTACTGTCCATATTTACGGACACACCGGCATCTTCCGGACTTACCGCAAGACTCTGGGCATCTGCATTTTCACTAACTGCCATGGAAGACTTCTGCTCTGTAGCTGCTTTATTCTGACAGCCTGCAAGTCCAAGTCCTAAACAGAGTGTCGTTACAAGACAAGCTCCTGTGAATTGATTTTTTCTCATAATATTTTCCTCCTCAAAGCTACTTTATCAGTATACCCTTTCGTGCCACGGGAAAAAACTTAAAAAAGAAAAAACTTTTTCTGAAAATATGAATTTTGAAAATGCCGTTTCTATGAGTATGCTACAAGGGATATAAAATGGATATAAAATGAATATGAAATGGAAGACGAGCAGGAGTATATTGTATATTCTCATCGCTCTAAAAGTATAAGCATAGATTTACCGGAATTTTTATAGATTTCTAATCTATTTCTTTGACCTTATTCTCTAAACTCTTAATTCCTGTATTGTTCAACTTTTCAATTGACATCAGCTGAGTTCTTGCAAGCTTCCTTAGCTCTATCATTCTTTCTTTTTGATCCATGCCTTTTCCGATAAGAATTGCATTGTAGCTTTCCATATTGGCAAGTACCAATAATTCATTTAAACTCGCATAGTCTCTCATATTTCCTTTTAGGTCCGGATTCTCTTCACGCCACTGTTTTGCTCTTCTGTTAAATAAGGCAACATTTAGCATATCTGCTTCACTTGCGTATTTATAAGATAACTGCTCGTTGGTAAGATCCTTTAAGAGATAATCTTTGATTGCATCTGTATGAATTTTATAGTTAATCTTAGAAATTTCTCGATTAAGATTCCAAGCTAAGGATAGCTTAGAATTTTCATCTGACTTAAGCCTTTTATAGTCTTGGATAATGTAAAGCTTAAATTCTGGTGAAATCCATGAAGCGAACTCCATCGCAAGATCATAATGTGCATATGTTCCGCCATATCTTCCGGACTTTGAAATTATGCCAATAGCATTTGTAGAATCAATCCATTTTTGTGGTGTCATTGTAAATCTATTCAGTCCTGCCTCATTTCTAAACGTGTCGAATTGCACACGGTTAAAATTTTCATTGTTCAGAACTTCCCATAGCCCAATAAATTCCAACGTATTTCTGTTTCTCATCCAATTCTGAATAACAAACCTCGGATCATCAGTATTTTTATACTTAGCAATATCCGTTAGACTTATATAGTCGTTTTTAAAGTCTTCAGTATAAATTTGAATAGCAAAACCTTTTGCTTCGATTGTGTCTTTTTTCACCTTAGACATGTGAATTCCTCCTTTGCTAAAGATGGCTCCATAGTATCATATTGCCAAATATTATTCCATTATTCCGAGTCTGTCGTTTCATAATATTCCTCTTTTTTATCAAGCTTTTCTGCACCTGACCTAGTCCTCAATCTTATCCATCTTTCAGCCCTTGACCTACTCCCTAATCTTATCCATAATACTACTGTTTCTACGACATATTCTTTGGCTTGAAATCCTTAGATTCATGCTTAGAATATGGATTCTTTTAATTCCATGGGAGGAAAATGATGAAAAAACAACTATCTTTATTACTCGGCGGCCTTCTTCTGGCTTCTTCTCTGGTAGCCTGCGGTGCAAAGGGAAGCACGGCTTCCACCACTGCGGCAGCAAGTGACAAGGAAACTGCGGCAGAAAGCACTACTGCAAAAGAGGGAGAAAGCAAGGCAGAAGGAGCTTCTTCCGACAGTTCCGATTTTAAGGCACAGATTTTATTCTGTGGTTCCACCTCTTTGTACCCCATTATGTCCTCTTTAGCTTCTTCCTTTACCGAGAAGTATGAGACCTGGGACAAGGTAGATGCTTCTTTCCCGAAGGAAAACATCTCCATCTATGTGGCTCCGGGCGGATCCGGCGTTGGAGTAAAGGCTGCTGTTGACGGCACCGCCGACTTCGGTATGCTGGCTAGAGACATTAAGGATAAAGAAGTAGAGAGCCTTGGCAAGGATTATAAGAGCTTTGAAGTGGCAAAGGATGCTTTAACCGTATCGGTCAGCAGCAAGAATCCCAATGCGGATAAGCTGGAAAATCTGGATACGGCAACCTTACAGAAGATTTTCGACGGAGAATATACCAAATGGAGTCAGGTGGATTCCTCTCTCTCCGATGACGAGATTCATGTGTACATCCGTGACCTTTCCGGCGGCGCTTATGAAGTTTTCCAGAAGGCCGTGATGGGCGACAAGGAAATCACCCCTGCCGCTACCCAGTCCGCTTCCATGACAGAGCTGGCAACAAATGTAGCAAACGATCCGAACGGTATCGGCTATGTAGGATTCGGTGCATTTAACAAAGCAAACAAAGAAAGCACTGTTTTGAAAGAAATCAAGGTTGACGGTGTAGAAGCTTCCGAAGAGAAGATCTTAAGCGGTGACTACAAGATTCAAAGACCGGTTATGTTCGTTACCGGAAAGACAATCACAAAAAATGAACAGGCCTTTATTGATTACGTTTTCTCCGAGACAGGGTATGATGCGGTTGTGGCAAACGGTTACATTCCTGCATTTTCCAAGTAAGATTGTCGTAAAGATGAGGCTGTAAACATTTCAGTCTTTATGCAGCATAGCTTTGAAAATAGGGTTCATTTAGATTGCGCCTCTTTTCAAAGCTATGCTGCATTAAAGTTCTCCTATGATTTTGATTTGACGCCCCATCTTTATTCTTTAGAATCAAATGCCGGACTGAGTTATTCTTTGTCCCCTTCAGGTAGAAAGGAAAGAAAAAATGCGGAATCTTAAAAGCAGAAAGCTGGAAAACTCTCTCTTTCTTTTTTTCGTTTACGCTTTTTTGTTTCTCTCCATCGGTATTCTGAGTTTTTTCTTTCTTTTTCTGGCAAAGGAATCCCTGCCCCTCTTTGAAAGTGTTTCTCTGCCCTCTTTTTTGTTCAGTTCCAAATGGAACCCCATGGCATTCACCGGAACGGCCTCCTTCGGCATTTTCCACTTTCTGATGGGCTCTATTTTCGTTTCCTTCCTGGCCCTATTGTTCTCCACCCTTTTGTCTCTGGGTTGCAGCATCTTTTTTGCTTTTTACTTTTGGGAGAGGGGAAGACGCATCCTCTACCCTCTTTTGGACTTGCTTTCCGGCATTCCTTCCGTGGTTTACGGCTTTATCGGTTTAACGGTAGGAAAACCTCTCTTTTTGAAAATGGGTGTGAGTACAGGCTCCTGTGTCTTACTGGCTGCTGTCCTGCTTTCCATTTTGATTTTCCCCTTTATGGTGGATTCCATCACGGACAGTATGGTGAAATTAAAGGCGAAATACTTTTTAGAGGCAAGGGCTCTGGGACTTTCTCCCGCCTACATTATCCTGAGACTAATTCTACCCTCTTCCCTTCGAAGCATTTTTATGGCCTTCCTGCTTGGTAGCGGAAGAGCCTTAGGAGAGACCATGGCGGTGATGATGGTGGTAGGCAATGCCAATCTTTTCCCGAAGCTCCTCTCCAAGGGTGAAACCATTGCTTCACTCATTGCGCTGGAAATGGGCAGTGCGGAGTATCATTCGCTCCACTACCATGCCCTCTATGCCTCGGGGCTGGTGCTTTTACTGCTGGTCGCGCTGATTCATTTGCTGGTGAAAATGGGAGAAAGACCGCGCACTTCGAAATTTACATCTCGAGCAGGTAGTCCTGATCCGATTACTGCAAAATTTACATCTCGAACAGGTAATCCTGATCCGATCACTTCGGAGTCTCCTTCTATGCATTCCGCGGAAAATAGGGAAGAAGTAGCGCCTCGGCTCCTGATTACAGGGAAGAGGGCAAAGGCGTCCCGGTCTTTTTCCGCTGTCCTCCTCTTCCTGTACAGTTTCCTTTCCTTCCTGCTGATTTTTTCCGCCCTGCTGTTTTTCTTTCTTTATATCTTTTACAAGGGATACAAAGTCATCTCTCCAAGTTTTCTTTTGGAAGCGCCAAAGGGAATGGTCTTGGGAGAAGAGGGCGGAATATTCCCCGCTATCACCGGTTCTTTGGCCTTTTCCCTTACAGCTTTAGTGCTTTCGGGACTGCCAAGCCTTTTTACCGCCATTTTCATGGTCTTTTATGCAAAGGAAGGCAGAAAAAAAGAGAGCCTGCATTTCTTCATTCACCTGCTCTCCGGCGTTCCTTCCATTGTGTTAGGACTCTTTTCCTACAGCTTATTTGTATACCAGCTAAAGCTGGGACGCTCGGTGCTCTCCGGCGCCATCGCTTTGGCCATTATGATTTTCCCCTTCATGGAAATTCGTATGGAAAAGATATTTGAAGAAGTTCCTAAAAGTTACCTCCAGTCTTCCGAAAGTCTGGGCTGCTCCAAAGGCTATACCTTGAGAAAGCTTGTGCTTCCCTATACTTTACCGGAGCTGCTTTCTACCATGCTTCTGGCCTTTTGCTTTGCTCTCGGTGCCACACCGCCGATTTTATTTACCGGAGGAGTCGCCTTTGCGAAAAGTCCCACTTCCTTACTGTCCCCGGCTATGGCGCTTCCCCTGCATCTTTATCTGCTGCTGGTACAAGGTGGATCCTCCTTATCCAGAGCATACGGAACCGCTTTGGTGATGCTCTTCCTTCTGCTCATTGGAAACGGAATAGCCAGCCTTCTGACCGCTTACTGCCACAGGAAATGGCAAAAATAAAGAACTATTGGCATAGCTTTTCCCGGTTCAAAAAGTTAATTTTAAAAGAAGTATACACAGATATCAAATAACATCTTAGGAGAAAAAAATGCCTACCGAATCTACGAATCCCATTTTATTTGCAAATCCCATTTTGGAAGTGAAAAATCTGAGCCTTTCCTATGGTGAAAGACAAATACTCCGAAATCTGCATTTTCAAATTCCGGAGAAGAGTATCACGGTTTTTCTGGGAAGCTCCGGCTGCGGGAAATCTACTCTCTTAAAGAGCCTGAACGGTCTGCTTTTGGAAAATAAAGAGGCTTCTATGGAAGGGGAAATCTTTCTTTCCGGGGAAAATCTGATAAAGCAAAAAGAAAAGCGACTGGAGCAGATTGCCATGGTCTTTCAAAACCCCAGTCCTTTTCCTTTTTCCATTTATAAAAATATGAGCTATGCCTTAGAGTATTACGGTATCAAAAACAAAGCCGAGCAGAAGGAATTAATCCTGCAAAAGCTTAAAGACGTAGGACTTTGGGAGGAAATTTCCGGAGAACTCCATCGCTCCGCTCTAAGCCTTTCCGGAGGGCAGGCCCAAAGGCTCTGTATTGCCCGTGCCCTTTGCATTGAACCGAAAATTCTCCTTCTGGATGAGCCCTGTTCTTCTTTAGACCGACTTTCCACCCTGAAAATAGAAGAGCTCCTACAGGAACTGAAAAACAGATACAGCATTATTATCGTGACCCACAACCTCTCGGAAGCAAAGCGTATCGGCGACCAAATTCTCTTCTTCCATGAAGGAGAACTTTGGGAAAGTGGCACAAAGGAGGAGTTTTTCAATCATCCTGAGAGACCCGAAACCAAAGAATTTTTAGAGGGAGAATGGTAGGGCATGCTTTAGAGGGAACTTGATAGAACGTAGTTTAGAAGGGGCATAATAGAACGTAATTTAGAGGGAAAATGGTAATACGTGAATCAGCTCCGATAGGTCGGATATGCTTCTCTCCGCTCCCTCCACCTGTCCAAAGCCATAGGAAGCATGGATAAAAGCAATTCCTGCCTCTGTTGCAGAGCTAAAGTCTAAGGCGGTGTCTCCAAGATACACGCAATCCTCCGGTTTTAAGTGGTTTCTCTCCATCAAAATCCGGATATTCTCCGCCTTCTTTTTCCCGTTACTGCCGTAACATTCCATATCCAAAAAGTCCCCGGTCTTTCCCAGGCTGAACTTCTCTCCATACAAAACTGCATCAATATAACCCAGCTGGCAATTGGAAACGATATAGCGTCCAATCTCTGCCGCTTTCAATGCAGCAATACACTCTTCAAGATGGGGATAGAATTGTACCTTATTCTCACTCAAATATAAATTTTCAAATTGCATGCAGTGGGCAAGAATCTCTTCTCCCCTCTTCCCTTCTACCTGCGGAATCAGGCTTTTTGCAAACTGATCCATGGTTTTTCCCATTAAAGGCAGAAGATCCTCTCGAGAAATCCTGATTCCCTTCGTCTCCGGAAAATCCTGTAATTTTATGCTAAAAGCCTTTGCCACCAGATCCACACTATCCCATAGTGTTCCATCCGCATCGAATATTACAGCCTTCTTGATCATTGCTTTTCTCCTTTAATTCCCCGGCATCTTCTGTTCCCAGTTTTGCTAAGCATTATTCTCCGCCATCTTCTGCCCCTACTTTTGCCAGGCTTTATTCTCCGCCATCTTCTGCTCCTACTTTTTCTAGGCTTTATTCTCCGCCATCAGGGTATCCCAATAGCTTCTGCCCTGATAAATCATTTCCTCATAGGCCTTCACCACCGCATTTCTAAGGGGTACCGCCCGCTCCTCAAGCCCCAAAGCTCTGGGGATGAAGACACAGACATCCCCGATTTCCTGGGCCAGCTTTTTGGCCAAGGTCTCATCCTTCATTCGCACGAGGCCGAAAACCGTGGAGGAATAGCTCTTGTCCTTGATACAGGTTTCCATCCAAAACTTGGCAAAGGCCTTCCATTCCAGTTTAAGCAACATCTGTTCCAAAGCCAGAGTCTCCGGACTTTTGGCAAAGGCCAGCATAGTGCTTTCCAGGCTTTGTCCCTCCGGTATCTCCGGAATATCCAGATTCTGCAGAGTAAGATTTACGATAGCCGCATCACTTAAGGGAATATCCTCTCTCTTCCGTTCTTCCCCGGTCTTCTTTTCGGACAAATGAAAGTTGTCCAACTGCTGAGACACCCATTTCTGCATTTTCTTTTTATTCCAAAAGGAAATACCGGTTCGTCCGGAAATTAAGATTTCCATCCATGCTGCCATAAAGTTGTCTTTAATCTGCAAAGGCTTTCCCCTTTGTGTTTCTACAAACTTGTCCAAATTTTCCTTTTGCAAAATAGGATAACGAAAGCGAAGGGTTTCCAGGCGTTTTCCTTCTACAAGCTTTTCCTCCATATCCTCTGTCCTTTTGATTTTTTCAATCACCAGGGCAAAGCGCTTGACCACATCCCTTTCCTCGTAAAAGCTTTTGGGCCAATCCGAAAAAGGGTTCCTTTCTTCCTTCACTTCACTTTGTAATAACATTTCTTCTCCTCATTCATGCTTCGTTCATATTTTGTTAGCACAATGTTTACAGCATAAACATAGTTTATTCACTCTTGACTTCTATACTGCATTACAGATAACGAAGTGCTCGTTATCCACTAAATAAGATTTTTTTCATAATACTCGGCCGGAGCTTCCGTAAGGACGCTCCGGCCTCCTCCCTTTTATAGGAGAAATAAGAGAAGTCCTTCTTATTTTTTCTGCTTCTTTAGCAGATTCTTTTTATTCTTCCGCTTCTTTAGCAGATTCTGTTTCTTTTCCCCTCTTTCCGTAAACTTTCTCTTCAAAGGGATCTCTCACTTCCATCTTCTTTTCATAAAGTCGGAAAATCCGTTTGAAAAAGGCGGAATTCATCCAGGCAATCAAAGGGTAGCCTAAAACAAAAAATACCGGCGTAAACATAGGCATAAATAAAATCAAAAAATAGCTTCCCACAACCAGCAATACATCCGCAGCAATCATGCCAAGGGTATAGGGGAGATGGCGGATGGACATGAGTAAGGCATGAATCATGGTTCTTTGCCAGGTATTATCAAAGCGGGAAAGCAGGGGCCAGATATAGAGAAAAACAAATAGCCACAATAAAAGCAACGCATCCGTAATCCCCCGGAAAAGGAAGCGTAATGCCGTATTATCAGCAAAAATCATGGAGAAGAAGCGATGATCCAAGAGAAGAATCACCAAAATCGGCAGTAAAATCATCCAGAGAATAATGCCCTCCTTTAAATTTTGTTTAAAGGAATGCATAAACATCCTGAAATTGCCCCGATCCTCCTCATGCACAATCTTAATGGTGCAGTAATATAAAGCCGTTGTAGACGCCCCTAGTGTCACAATGGGCAAAGAAAATAGAATCCATAAAAGATTCAAAACCATCATGTCCGCCAATCGGCCTACAAATCGCCACACATCATTATCATAATTAAAAAAGCCTTGAAACATCTAGCGCTATTCCTTCCTAACTCCTTTAAATATTTCCCTCTTCTCCCTCTTGCCTTGCTCTTCCACTTCCAAAAGGTAAGCCTTTGCATCCTTTAAAAAGCTGAGACTAATCAGTAAAATCACCAATCCTATGGGAAAAGCCGCAATAATGGAGACAGACTGCAAGTTTACCATAGAACTTTCGGAAAAGACTAGTGCCAAAGGCAGTAAAATCAATAAAATCGCCCAAAAGCCCTGTACCTTTCTGGATGGCTCCTGCCCCTCCGGAAGGCTTTTATAGCTATACTGTGCCGCAACTAATGCGATGGAATCAAAGGATGTGGCATAAAAGGCAATCATGGTCAAAAGAAGCAGGATAAATACCAATCCCGGAAGAGGCAGGGTTTCCAACATTTTCACCACCGTAAGATAGAGGGAACCATTCTCCTGATAGAGCTGTAACACCGGCAATTTATGGAAAACCTCCAGGGACAAGGTAAAATTCCCTAAAACAATGAAGCTTACATAGGTACTGCCGATTCCGAAAATGTATCCTCCCATAATGGTTTGTCGTATGGTTCTTCCCCTGCTGATGCTTCCGATAAAGAAGGGGGAAGCCACGCACCACACCATCCAATAGGCCCAGTAGAAAATCGTCCAGTTTTCCGGAAAATGATTTTCCCCTAAAGGATCCGTATAAGTTGCCATGGAGAAAAAGTGCTCTATCATCTTGCCCAGAGCATTCATTCCATTTTTTACAATAAAGGAGCCTACACCGCTTCCGAAGAAAATGTAGAGAAGAAGGGCATAAAACAGCCAGGTACAAAGTTTTGCCAAAAAGGAAACGCCGTCCATCCCCTTTAATACCGCAAAGGTATAAACCACACAGGTGGCAATCAATATGATTAAGGTAAGCTCTCTGGTGGACAACCCATTAGGGAGAAGCTTTTTAATGATTTCCGACATCAGGGGAGTTGCCACCGAAAAAGTGGTGGCTGTTCCTGCAAGAAGGGCAAAAACCGCCAGTAAGTCAATTCCCCTTCCCGCAAGACCGTCGGTGTGTTTTCCCAAAATAGCTCTGCAGGCTTCCGAATATTTTTGCCGGCTTCTTTTCCGTACATGAAGCATAAAGCCGAAGGCCGCCGCCAGCACCAGATAAAATCCCCAGGGAATGGGTCCCCAGTGGAAAAGGGTGTAAATACTGCTCCAATCCGATAACTTTCCCAGGGACTGGACATAGGGATCATTGGCATAAAGAATCCATTCTCCGAAGGAATAAAAGAGAATATCCGCTGCAAGTCCTGCAGTAAACATCATACTTCCCCAGGTAAAAAAGGAGTACTTCGGCTTTTCGTCGGGCTCTCCCAAAACAATATTTCCTAAGGGTGAAAAGGCGATATAAAAGGAGAGTAAGAAAATGAAAAGGCCTATTCCCAGGTAGTAAACGGAAAATTCCCGCCCCAAAAAGCCTCGAATGGAGGATAAAATCTGATTGGAATGCTCCGGAAACAGAAAAAATGCAAAGCACAAAAGAAGCAGAATGCATAGGGGAATTCCGCTAATCCCGTAGTCTATGGAATTCTTCGTATTTTCTCTTCCGGGCTTATTCTCCGAAGCAACTTTCTTAATTTCCATCTCTCTTTCCTCCCTACATTCTTCCCTTGTTTCTTTATCAGCTTCCTCTATAAATTCTTCCTTTGTTCCTTTTTCGATTTCTTCCATGAGTGCTTCCTCCATTTACTTCTTCTCCTTCTCCTCTAACAATCGCTGGCTGTCTTCTCTGCGTACTTTTTGATAAGGTAAGCGAATAATCTTTTTATTTTCCCCCTCGTCTTCCGGACCTTTTTTTCCGGTACCAAGACGATAGGCCAGCTGAAACAGGGCCTTGGCCTGACCTTGTTCATCATTATACACCGTTCCCATCAAATTTCCCTTTTTTACCGCCTCTAATCCCACGGTAGTACCGTCTATTCCGTAAATAAAAGGTCTTTTATCCTTAGGCAAACCGATTTTGTCATAGGCATCCAAAACCCCTAAGGCCATATCGTCATTGTTGGAAAGAATCAATTCAATCCGATCTTGAAACTCCGGATAAAATTGCATCATCTTACTCTGGGCTTCTGCCCTGCTCCAGTTGGCAATGGCGTAGGACAGCTTTTCCATGGGAATGCCCTGCTGCATCAAGGTATTTACAGAATACTCTGTCCGGACGATGGCATCCTGATGGCCGGCTTCTCCCTCAAACATCAAATATTGAATCACTCCGTCTCCGTTTTTATCCACTCGGGGGGACAGAATCAGGGCTTTCTTCTCCGTTCCTTCCTCTGTGCTTGTCTGCGTGTCTTCCATAGACGCCTCTCGTTCCAGGATATCCAAATCCTCCCGACTTTTTTGCAGAACAAAGTCTTGGATTTCCTCGGCATTTCCGGCCTTATCTTGGATCTTTTCGGAAGACTCCTCCGAAACCGCTTCTTGCTTTTCTTCCGAAACGGACTCTCTACTTTCTCCTAATACAGCTTCTCCGCTTTCCTTCGTTACAGGCTCTCTGCTTTCTCCCAGCACAGCAGCTCCGGTAATCTGCTTTCGGCTTGCCGCCATTCTCCTTTCTTCTTCCTCCGCATCTTCCGGTGAGGCAAGAGGCACCTCCGGCGTAGGTTTCACAGGTTCTTCGGAAAGAATATCCTCCGCCGCCATTTCCCCTTGCAAAACGCCGGATTGCTTGGCATCCGCACCGACGTAATACAACTGATTCCATTGGGCCAGATCCTCATCCACCAATTCTCTGTTGAAGAAAATGATGGGAACATTCTTCTTTTTCGCCATATCGATAATTTCCGAAGGAGCGGTTCTATCCACCAGATTTACACAAAGAACGTCACAGTCCTTCTCCAGCATTTCCTCTACCTGTTCATTTTGCAGAGCCTGGCTCCCCGCTGCATTGTAACGAAACAGACCTATTTCTACCCCTTCCGCTCTTTTCTTACTGATTTCCTTCTCAAAGGCCGTCATATATCCGGATAGAAAGGTATCGTAGTTGTCATAAATCGTAACGCCGATTTGAAGTTTCTTCTTTTCCTTTCTTTCTTCCTTCCTTTGACAGGCGGAAAGAAGAGGAAGCAAGCATAAAGACAGGGAAAGGCAGACCGCTATGCCTTTCCTTAAGCTGTTTCCCTGAAAGCTTCCCAAGATTGTCAACTGTTCTTTTTCTTTCCTGCTGTAATCCGCTTTGTCCGCCAATTTCATGCTTTTCTTCTACCCCTACAGAGAGTTTTCCTTCAGGGGCACTCCTTCTCCATTTTTATGCCTTACTGCTTTAGATATTTCTTCAGATATTTCTTCAGATATTTCTTCAGATATTTCTTCAGATATTTCCTTGGATATTTCTTTAGATATTTCTTTTAGTCCCCGGTGGGGAAGAGGATTCGTTCTATTTCCTCACTGTACATATTTTCACCGGTAACCATATAAAAATTCACTACCCTATCCTCTGTTGTATTTCGCTTTTTAGAAAGCTTATACCACAGATCCTCCATGGCATAATAAGCCATGGTGTACTGGTCAATAACCGCCAGACAACGGATGACCCCCGCATCCAAGGCATAAACCACCTCCCGGGAATTTCCCACGCCGTAAAGCTCCACGTAACGTCTGCCGGTTTCCTTTAAATAGCGGGATGCCATCTCCAGACTGTCATTTTCCAAAGCCACAATCAAATCCACACTTCTCTTGTGATTGGCCTTTACCATATCCTCCTGAATTTTTCCCCTATCCGGAAGCACCCAGGCAATTTCCTGTCCCCCTGCCTCCAAAACCGAGAGGAGACTATGTAGTCTTCTTTGCATATTGCCCTTATTCTGGTTTCCCGCCAGAATACCGATGCGTTTTTTCTCCTTGTGCAGGGTGGAGTGTAAAACCTGTTCCGCCAAAGCCTTCCCCAGTGCTTCCTCCTCCACATTGACAGAAGAAATATTTAAGCCCGGTTCCGTCGTTTCCTTCTGGGAATCCACCAACATAATCTCCGCATTTTTCCCCAAAGCATTTAAAAGGAGGCCGGTTCCCTCCGTAGCTCTAAGCTCCGCGATGATGCCGTCCGCTCCGCTTTGAATCTCCCTTTGCATACTGATATTTTCCTGCTGAATGGAAACCAGACGATCGGTGGAAACAAAGTTGTATTCCATGTTGTAAGCTCGTCCTGCTGCAGTAAGTCCCATTTTAAAACTGGACCATACATCGGAATTGCTATGGTCCACTACTACGGAAACCTTGAAACGCTCCGGATCATTTTCCCCTAACAGCCTTCCCACGGACAAAAACAGGAGAAGCAGGGCTACCACAAAAAGACCTGTGGTAAATATGCTGTTTTCTTTCATTCCTTCTCCCCCTCTTGTGAGCCGCTGTGAAAATGCTCTGTGCTATGATGCATATTTCCATGCTCTAAACTCTTTTGATTTTCTTCCGTAAAGGGAATAGCGGGCAAGAGCACCTGCACATCCGTTCCCTCATCCGGGGCACTAATCACTCTCAGACCGTAAACAGATCCGAAACGAAGCTGGATGCGGCGATGTACATTAATCACTCCTACACCGGAGCCTCGTTTTTTCTGACTGGAGAAGCTGGAATAATCACTTTCCGTCTTTTCCAGCAGGGCTCTGGCCTTATCCTCGGTCATCCCGAAGCCGTTGTCCTTCACGGAAAGCAGTACGGTACGTCTGCCGTCCTCTTCTTCCAGAATCCTTCCGCTGACCAGGATTTCTCCGTCCTCATCCATTCCCTCCATGCCGTGGTAGATGGCATTTTCCAGAATGGGCTGTAAAATCAATTTTACGGTAAGACAGGACAGCACCTCTTCCTCCACATCAAAATCCACCGTAAACTTATTCTTAAAACGGATTTTTTGAATATTCATATAGTTTTTCGCGTGCTGAATCTCCTGGGAGAGCGGAATAATGTTCTTTCCGGCGGAGAGGGAAATTCGGAAAAAGCTGGCCAGCTGAGTCACCATAAACACAGCATCTTCCCGTTTTCCGCTTTCAATCATCCACACCACGGATTCCAAGGTATTGTAGAGGAAATGGGGGTTAATCTGGGATTGCAAAGCATCCATCTCACTCTGTCTTTTTTCCTCCTGCTGCCGGATTCGCTCTTCCGTCAGTTCATCGATTCTTTGCAGGGATTGCAAAAGGCTTTCTCCCAGATGGACAATTTCCGTGCTTCCATAGGAGGAAATCTCCTCCATAGTGGGGCGCTTTACCCCCATATTGCCTAAATCTTCATTTAACTTACGGATAGGGTAGGAAAGTCTCAGGGAAATAACCTGATTCATGACAAGGGCAATCAGGAGGGTTACGGAAATAACAATGAAAACGTAATACAGCATTCCTCCGGTAGCAAAAACATTGCTTCCCTCTTCCAAAACGGACACCAGCTTCCAGCCGGTATAACCGATGGTGTCCACCACAATGGTTTTTTCCTTCCCGTCACTTTTCAGACGATGGATACCGTCCTCCTGGGCAACGGCCAGCTCCGTATCCTCCTTGGCGTGGCCTCGGTAGATTTCTCGAATCTTGGGATGATAAATCAGTTTTCCCCTCTTATCACAAAGATAAAAATACCGTTTTCCGTTAACCTGATTCAGCTTTTCCATCATTCGCTCAATCATGTTGTAATCCATGTCTACCAGAAGCACACCGCTGTCGCTTCTGCCGTCAAAGTTAAGTTCCACCACCCGACTCAAAGAAATGACCCAGTGGGTACGGTAGGAAGGGTCGTCAAAAAGGTTCTGCACATGGGGCAGAGAAAAATGCAGGTTTTCCACCTGCTGTACCGCCTCCCGATACCAATCCTGTTCCGTTACCTTTCGATTTTTCTTCTCTGCGGAAATGGGTACCGCCGCAATGTATTTTCCCTGGGCGGAAAAAAGGGCAACGGAAACCAGACTGTCCCTATGGGCTTCATACAGAAGATTCATTTCCTGATTCAGCTTAGTATAATCCACATCCGTACCCTTAACCACATTGTAATAAAGGGCATCGGAAATTCTGCGCATGCTAAGAAGATATTCCTCCAATTGAATACTTCCCTGCTTTAAAAGCTGCTCGGATTGATTCTCCTGATTAATACGGAAACGTATAGAAAACTGCGTATAAAGTACGATAGACAGAAAAAGAATCAGAAAGATGGAGAAAATCATAAAGCTCATTAAGAGCATATTATGAAAGGAACGAAGGGGTGAAGTAATAGAAAAGGGGACGGAGACTCCCTTTTGCAAAAAAACATCAGACAATAGATTTTTTTTGAGACGTTTTTTCTCCAAGGAAATCCACCTCCCCTATACTTAGAAGGATTCTACAGTCCTTCTTTCCCCTTACTGTTGGATTTATATTTTGACGGAGACATCCCGAACTTCTTCTTAAAGGCATAGCTGAAGTAATTCGGATCCGAGTACCCTACCGCCTCGGCAATAATATAGGTCTTCTCCTCCTCTTCCATCAAAAGGCGGAGAGCCTTTTCCATACGATAATCCGTAAGGTAGTTGATAAAGCTTTTTCCGGTTTCCCGTTTAAAGACTGTGGAAAAATAAGCTGCCGATACATGAAGCTCCTGAGATAGAGCCTCCACCGTCAAGTCCTTATCCATGTAATGACTGTGCACGTGCTCCACCGCCTTCTTGACAAAGGACTTGGTCTTATCGCTTCGCATCTCCTGGATGATAATCTGCATTTTCTTGCAAATCTCCTTCATCCACTGGGAAAGCTCTGCCAGACTGAACTGTTGTACCTTCTGGTAAACATCCTCTTCCTTCGGAAAGATTAATCCGGTATCCACCTGATTGGCCAAAAGGAACTTATGCATATTGGTCACCAAATCCATTAAGAAGAAATGGTATTCCTGCAAAGAAGGAGAATCCAAACGACTGTTCTCGATATAGAGGTCAATGCATTTGTTCAGCTCTTCCTCAGAGGACATACGGATGCTTCGATAAATATCCAAAAGCCGTTCCTCATCAATAATTTCTTTATTGACCTTATGTTCTTCTTTTCCTTCTAAGCCGATTTCACTGATGGCAATAGCCTTTCCTCTACCGTAAAGCACGCGGTATGCTACCGCATCTCTGGCACCAAGATAGGAAAGAGGCAGATCCATCAAATTGTCTACGGGTTTTCCGATTCCGGCAGTCACTGTTGCTTTACAAATATGTCTGGCCATTCGACAGAGGATTTCACAATCATCCGTAAGCTTCAAGCTGTCCGATTCCTTATCCATCTGGGCAATGAAAAGCGTATTTCCCAAATAGGTAAAAAAGCAAGGACGCCAGTGCTTTTGCAGTCGTTCCTCCGCCAGCTTCCTAATGGACATGGTAATCAACAGAGGATTAATTCCCTCCGGAGACAGGCTCAGGCTGTTATGCAGGATAACCACCGCAAAATATTTTCCGGGAAGGGAAATCTGATAATCCAACAGTGTGCTTTCCAGATCCTGCTGGGGCAGGGTTCCCTCGATTAAAGAGGTATATAAGCTTTCCTGCAAAATAGGAAGGCTCTCTAAATAATAGTTTTTCAAGCGATGAATGCTTTGCTTTTCATCAAATTCTTGATCCAGAGCCTCATGCACCTTCTGGAATACTCTGGACAGTTCTCCCGCGTCCACCGGCTTTAACATATATTCCTCAGCCTCCAAACGGATGGCTTCCTTGGCATACTCGAACTCGTCAAATCCGGAAAAAATGATAATCTTAATAGAGGGATACAACTCCTTCAGACGATGGGAAAGAGTTAATCCGTCCATATAGGGCATCTTGATATCGGTAAGTACCACATCGATTTGCTTTTCTTCCGCTATTTCCAAAGCTTCCAAACCGTTTTTGGCATAACCGGCCAGAGAATAGCCGAGGCGGTCCCAGTCAATCTTTTGGACTATGGCCTCCACTACATCCTCTTCATCATCTACTAATAACACGGAATATTTTTTCATTAGTGTTTGTCTCCAACATATTTCTCTTCTAAGGTTCTAAATCGTACAGCCATCACCAGGGTGCCCAAAACAATCAGTCCGATACCTAAAAGAGGATGAACAATCATCAATATGGAAGACAACAGAGAAATACCTGCGAAAATCAGAATCAAAACTCCCGCCTCTTTACTATAAGCTTCCCGATCCCGTACAGGAGGACGTCCCTTGGGACGAATACTCTCCACATCTTTAAAAACCAACAGTTTGACGGCGTAATACAATAAAATCGCAGTAAACAAAAGGGGCAAGCCCATTTCCTGTCCTATTCTTTCCAACATTCCTGCTTTTCTTCTCCTTTAATTGCTATTTCTTTTCCAACTCCGGCAGAAAAAAGCGTAGAATTGGGCACTATATCTTCTTCTCTTATCCCCAATATAGCCTATACTCTTGTTTTTCACCAGTGCGGAGAACGCATTGTAAGAAAATCTTTCGCGGGGCAATCTTGGAAATATTAGAAATATTCTGTAAAAACTTAAAAAATAGTTCTTTCTCAAAAGTATTAAATAATTAATTCATTTAACAAAGTTCTTTCTTATTTTACAAAATCCATGCTTGTATTGCAATACATAGCCCCGGAGACTTTTAATTTTCTTGAAATTTTTCGCTATTCATGCCATAATTTCCCCGGTTTTTATTATATGGAAAGGAGCTTTCATGAAAAATCAAAATTTTGTGCGAAACCTTGTTGGAACGGCTATTCTTGCCGCTTTGGTTTTGGCCCTACAGTTATTGCTGGGAAGTCTTAAGCTGGGCCCCTTTAACATAACCTTAACTTTGGTTCCCATTATTTTGGGAGCTGTGCTTTACGGACCACTAAGTGCCGCCTTTTTGGGGGGACTCTTCGGCTTTTTGGTTTGCATTTCCGTAATTTCCGGAAATGACGCGGGGGGCTTTATGCTCTTCTCCCAAAAGCCCGTCATTACCCTGGCTCTTTGTATGATTAAAAGTACTGCGGCCGGCTATCTGTCCGGACTGGTGGCCAGAAGTCTTGCCAAAAAGAATGCTACTCTGTCACTATTTTTAGCCGCAGGAATCGCTCCTGTGGTGAACACCGGCATTTTCATCTTGGGACTTCTTCTCTTCTTCCAAGATACCCTGGTGCTTTGGGCCAATGGGCAGGATAAGGTATTAGACTTCCTTCTTTTCAGTATTCTGGGAATTAATTTTACCACGGAATTCTTGGTGAATCTGGTGCTGGTTCCCGTTTTAGCCCGCATTTTGCGAAACCTTCGTTTTGTAAAGCAAGAGCTTGCCGTATAAGGAGAGAAAATGATTTTAGCCATTGATTGCGGAAATACCCATACTGTTTTCGGAACAATTACGGAAGAGGGAGAAATTCAGAAAATTTTCCGTATGGAGAGTAGCCGGAGAAAAACCAGCTATGAATATGCCGCAGATATTGCCCAAATCTGTCAGCTTTTAGAGATTGATTTGCAGGGCTTGGAGGGTTCCATCCTTTCCTCCGTTGTACCGGAACTCACCACCTCTTATCAGAAGGCTATGGAGCTTCTCTGCAAGGGAAAATGTGTAGTGGTCAACAGCAGTAGTCCCATGAATATGAGCTTTGCCATGGCAGATCCCAGCGGTGTAGCTCCGGATTTGATTATCTCCGCCGTAGGGGCGAAAAACAACTATCCTCTCCCCGCCATTATTATCGATATGGGCACCGCCACCACTATTACGGTGGTGAACAAAGAGGGCGTCTTTATGGGAGGTGTAATTATTCCCGGCGTGGGCATCTCCATGAATGCCCTGGCCAAGGAAACCTCTTTGCTCCCCAGTATCGATGTGGCACCTGCCAAGACCTTGATTTCCACTGACACGGTGGATGCTATGCGTGCAGGCATCATTTACGGCACCGCCGGCTCCTTAGACGGTATCGTGGAGCATTTCCAGGAAGAATTGCAGGAAGAGGGTAGCGTGATTGCCACAGGGGGCTTAGCCCACCTGATCTGCCCGTATTGTAAGCATAAGATGATTGTAGATGATAACCTGCTGCTGAAGGGGCTGTGGAAGATTTGGCAGCTGGAGCAGGGGAAATAGGGATGAAACAGGGCACGCTCTCGCTAGCTTAATCCTGTGTATTGAAGGACTGTTTTATTATAAAGATGCGCTCTAATGCAGTATGGGTCTATAATTGGGGCACGCTCCCGCTAACTTCGCCTTCGTAACAGTACTAACTTCAAGCTTCGCTTGCTCGCTTTCAGTAAGTACTGACGGGCTCAGATTGCCCCTATTATAGACCCATACTGCATTATTCGCTTTAATTATTGGTTTTTACAGTTCTTCACTTCGCCGGATTTCGCAAATACCGAGCTCAGACTACCCCGATTCAGACCTATTCTGTTTAGTCTGTTATGAATCAATCCCCTCTATTTCAGGCCTATTCTGCTTCAGGCTGTTATGACTCAGATTCCCCATGTTTCAGACTTATTCTACTTCACTGTTATGACTTAAACTCCCTCTGTTTCAGAACTATTCTGCTTCAGGTTGTTTGACTCACACTCCCCCTATTTCAGGCCTATTCTGCTTCAGGCTGTTTGACTCAGACTACCCCTATTCAGACCTATTCCACTTCAGGCTGTTATGACTCAAACTCCCTCTGTTTCAGCTCTATTCTGCTTCAGGCTGTTATGACGCGGATTACCCATGTTTCAGACTTATTACGCTTCAGATCGGATGGATGGGGCTGTGAAAAGTAAAGCAATTTTCATCAATATAGGTCTGAATGCGGGGTGGTCTGAGCTTGATACTTGCGAAAGACCGGTGAAGTGAAGGACTGTAAAATTCAATAATTGAAGCGATTGATGCAGTATGAGTCTGTAAGAGGGGCAATCTGAGCCCGTCGAAACTTACCGAAAGCCGATGAAGTGAAGGACTGTAAAATTCAATAATTGAAGCGATTGATGCAGTATGGGTCTGTAAGAGGGGCAAGCTGAGCCCATCGAAGCTTACCGAAAGCCGGTGGAGTGAAAGACTGTAAAATTCAATAATTAAAGCGATTGATGCAGTATGGGTCTGTAAGAGGGGCAATCTGAGCCCGTCAGTACTTACTGAAAGCGAGCTAAAGCGAAGCTTGAAGTTAGTACTGTTACGAAGGCGAGGTTAGCGGGAGCGTGCCCCGATTACAGACCCATACTGCATCAGAGCGCATCGTTACAAAAAATACAGTCCTTCACTACAAAGGGCGAGCTTAGCAAGAGCGTGACCCGAGTACAGACCCATACTGCATCAGAGCGCATCGTTACAAAGAGTACAGTCCTTCACTACAAAGGGCGGGCTTAGCGAGAGCGCAACCCGAATTCAGACCTATGTTACTTAGAGAATTTTTTGATTTTGTACCGACCCTTTTATAAGAGTAAGATACCTAATATTACAAGCATTCCTATCGGGAGGGGCTGTCCTTCCATTCCCATTTGATAGATCCCTATGGGGGAGAGGTAGGGAATAAAGCTTGGGATATTACTTAAGGAGGAAAAGTCTACAAAGCTTCCGCCCAGGAAGCTGAATAGAAGGCCAAGGCTTAAGGACAGGCCTCCTGCCATTTCTGCTCCGAAAAGGGAATAAGAAAGTCTTCTGGCAAAGCTGTAAAGGAAGAAGGAAAATCCCAGGGTACAAAGTAGCGGAAGGAGCAAATTCTTGTAGAGTACTGCAAGGCGGAGACCTCCTTCATTTTCTATTCCCAAAATAGTTCTGCCTTCCAGCACAAGGAAAAATCCCAAGCTTAAAAGGCCGAAGAGCAGAATGCCGCTGAGATGGTATCGTATTCTTCCGACGGGATAGGTTCTGCTTCTTTGGAAGACCCTTTTTTCTTCTTCTCTTCCCAATGCCGTTCCTAAGGAAAAAAGGAAGAAGTACAGCACAAAGCCTAATACGGCTTCCCTCTTGGGCTGGAACAGGCTTCTGCCCCTTTCTCCCTTCAGCTCTTGAATCTGATACAGGGGTTCTGTTCTCTTACTCTTGGCAATGGACTCTTCTATAGCTTCTTTTTCCGTTTCGTTAAGGCTTCTTCCTAAAAGACTTTCCCCATAGGCAAGAGCACCCTTCTCCATACGAAGGGTACTGCTGAGAGCAGCTACAATTTCCCGAAATCCCATTTCTGCCAGAGAATCCGCACTGCTTTCGTAATGTAGGCTTCCTCTTCCCTCCGTATCTCCGGTAAAGCCCTCTTTAATCCAAAGTACCCCCTCTACACTGCCCTCCAAAAGAGCCTTTTTCGCTTCCTGATTTTCCACGACTTCCACTTGAAGCCCCTTTTCCTGCTGCAGCTCCTGAATTAATTCTTCACTCCAGGCTCCCTGGTCTTCCCGTACCAGCATAAGCGAAAGCTTCTCTTTTCCCCCAACCCGGGAATAGGCAAAAAGAGAAAGAAGGAAAAGAACAAGCAAAAGGAAGCCCCTGCCGCCACCTAATAGAAGGGAAAATCGAAGGGAAAGTAAAGAGCAGGGAAAAGGCAGGGCAGACTTTTCGTATGATTTGTATTGTCCGCCGGGTCTATATTGTCCATGTTGTCCGTGTTGTCCGTCCGGTCTATCTTGTCCGAATTGTCCGTGTTGTCCGTCCGGTCTCTTGGATTCTCTCCGGAGCTTTCGGGAAATTGTTCTTCGCTTAGAAAATGTTTTAAGCTTAAAATATATTCCTGAAAGTATTCCTAATGCAAGGGCCAGGACAGCCCATAAAAGCAGGGGCAGGGCGGTAGACAGTAATGTAGAGAAGGAAAGCCCTCTCCGGACTCCCTCCAAGACCATTCGATTCACGGTAATAGGAGAAAGACGCTTCACAAGCTCCGGTGCATTGCTCTCTCCGAACAGCTTTCCGGTATAAAGAATTCCCAAAAAGAGTAGGGAAAAGGATAGTAATTTTGCTGTACTTTCCTCTCCCATAATTCGAAACAATTGATAAAAGAAAAAGAAGAAGCTCAAGAGCTCAACACAAAAAATTAAAGCAATCGGTATCAGTTGTTCTAGGGAAAGGTCTAAGGACTTTTTCAGCGCAAATAAGCATAGAAGCAAAAGGGGCAGTGCAGAAAGAAATAAAAAGAAGAGCTTAGAAAGGAAAAAGCCTCTTCCTCCCAGCAGGGCAAATCGCTGGGGAATCCCCTTCTTTTCCTCTTCCGGCACTGAGAAAACGGAAGACAAGGCACAAAAGGACAATAGGAAGAAAAAAATAAAGGAAAAGATGCGAAGGGAAAGTGCCTTCTCCACTTGGCTACTCTGCCCCTCCTCGTCAAAGACAAGCTGTCGCTTTAAAACTGCCGTAAGCAATCTTTCCGAAGCATGCTCATAGAGGCTTTCTTCCTCTTGTTTGGAAAGACTTTCTCCATATAGGGCATGAAAAACCCCTTTACTGATTTCCTGTTCCTTCTCCATAATTTCCATAATGGAGGTGAAAATACTTTGAAACAGGAGACTTTCCGTCGGCCGATTGGTATTTAAGCTTAAGTCTACCGGCTCCCCCTCAAAGCGATAGGCGGTATAAAAGAAATCCTTGGGGATTCGTAAAATGCCTACTACTCCCTCTTGGAAGGCCCTTTCCCTACCTTCCTGTCCGATTTCTCCCTCTTCCTTGATAACGGTAGAAAACAGCTCCACCTTCTCCATTTCCCGAATCAGGGTTTTGGACATAATGGTTTGATCTTCATCAATCACCATCACCGGAAAGGCCTGCATTTGACCGCTTTGTCCTTGAAAGAAAAAGGCAAAAAGGGGAAACAGGAGCAGGGGAAAGAGCAAAATAAACAGTCCTCCTTTTCGGAGAAATAACCTTCCGTCCTTCCAAATGGCCGCAAAAAATCCCTTCATTCTCTTCTCCCCTTAGTCCTTTTCTATCTTCACCCCTTAGTCTTGGGATGACTTCAATCCGATGATATACACTTCTCCCTTAGCTTTCCCTGTTCCAGAGTTAAAATTCTATCTGCCAGATCCTCCAGCTCTCCTCTTCCGTGGCTGATGAGCAACATCCCCGTGCCCTGCTTCTTCATTTTTAAAAGCAGGTCTCGAATCCTGTGATAGGATTCCTCATCACAGCCTACGGTGGGCTCATCCAAAAGCAAAATGCTTGGACGAAGCATGAGAGCCGATGCCAAATGCACCCGGCGCTTCATTCCCCCGGACAGGGCGGACAGCTTTTCCCGGCTTTTTTGAGAAAGTCCCAACTCCTCCAGAAGCCAGTTCCCTCTGGTTTTTAAAAGCCTCCCCGGTATTCCCTGAATTTTTCCGTAAAAAATCAGATTTTCCAATGCCGTCAGGCTGTCATAGAGGGACAGGTCCTGGGGCAGATAGGAAAGACCCTTTCGAACCTCCTTAGGCATCCGGATTTCTCCCTCCTGATAAGGAAGCAGACCGGCAATAGCCTTTAAAAGGCTGCTTTTTCCGGCACCATTTTCTCCGCGAATCCCTACGATTTCTCCTTTGAATAGGGAAAGAGAGAGCCCCTGTAATATGGCGCTCTCTCCTCTATGATACCTAAGGCCTAAGTTGTTTATCTCACAAAGGCTCTCCTTCATCATCCTGCAAGTTCTCCCTGTAAAGTAGATGCTACCTTCGCTAAGCCATTTCCAATAGTCTCGCTCAACTTATCGAAATCCTCCTGGCTGTAGTTGGAAATATCCACTTCCTCTTCCTTCGGAAGGGTAGCTGTACCGGTCTTGGTGGTGTTCAGATTAATCTTCGCACTGCTAAATGGCATATAGTAGTTCTGTAAGCCCTCTACTACAATCTCATGATCGCTGCTGCCCTTCTCTCCATCAGAAACTGTAAGGGTAAGCTTTGCTCCCATTCCTGTAGGATCCTCTACAATATAGGTTCCATAAGGCATTAAAGCAGAATGCTTGGTTGTATCAATCTTATATTCCAAAGCCTTAACATCCAGAACACCGTTACCGCCGGAAATGCTTCCCTCCAGCATCTTATCCTTTACGCTGTAGCTGTTCTTTAAGTACATATTCTCGGAGCTGGAGCTTACAACATTGATCTGCTCGGTAACCTCTTTGCCCTTCTTGGCAATCTCCAGAGAGAAGGAATCGTCCTTTGTAGAAAGCAGAACCTGTCTTAAATCTCCGTCAACAACCGCAATCTGCCACTGGAATTCATTGTCCGCCATCTCCTTTGCGGTATCCGCAGCATTATCACGAATCTCCTTTGCCAGCTCACTAAGTTGATCCTTCGGCGTTTTTGCATCTCCCATGCCTAAAGCGCTGTCCCAGGTGCTGGTCGCATAAACATCCTCTAAAAGAGACTCTAAATCACTGTCCTTTTCTACCGTATCTGCCAGCTTCTCATAGAAATTCTTTAAATCTTCCTCTGTGGGCTTAAATACGTAAACCTCTCCGGTATACTTCTCCTTCAGATTCTCTAAGGTGAATTCCTTCTTTTCTACCGTTAAGTTATCCTTATTCATGCTACCGACAAGGAGTTCTCCGTACTTCTTGGAAATCTCTGCCAGACGCTTTCTGTTCTCTGCAGACTTCTTTAAATCCGGAGCCACAATATCCTGCTCGGTGAGATTCTTCATAATGGTCTTTAAATCTCCCCGATAGTAGTGCTCATCCGCTACAGGAATCGCAAAGCCGATTTTTCCGTCACGATAATCCGCAAAGCCTTCCAGTAAATCTGTACCCATGATCTTGGCACTTAAATTCACGATAAAGGAATTCTTCTCCGCATCCATGTCATACTTTAACTGAATCTGAGAATCCTTCAGATACTTATTCATTTCGTCACTGCCTTCGATTTCTCCGGTAAGGGTCATATCGGAAGACTGCTTTAAATCCTCGTTAATAAAGCCTAAGGCCACCATGGCATCCATCTTATCCTGGAGATACTTCTCCTGATAATGAAGGAACTTCTGCTCTGTGCTTAAAGCCACGCCACCGGAAAGTAACTTCTTTCCAAAGGCAAAAAAGCCTGCGCAAAGAAGAATAATTACGGCAACGACAGGGATTAAAAGCTTCATGCCCTTCTTTCCCGCAGGAGCCTCCTCTAAAGTCTGTGCATAGGAATAGCTTGCCTGGGGCTCTACAGGAGCAGCTTCTGTAGCTGTTGCAGCACTTACTGCATGATCAGCATTCGCTCCAAGCTCACTGCTTTCTGCTGCAGCGCTTGTTTCAGCACCGGTAGCACCTGCCTCAGCGCTTACAGTTTCTGCGCCTTCCAGCTTTTCTCCGCAGTGCTCACAAAACTTCTCCTCGTCTTGGACTTCCTGTCCACAATTCGGACAATTTTTCATTCTGTTTCCTCCCTTTGTCTTCAATTGTCGATTGAACAGACTTATTTTAACATATTTACAGAAATAAATCTTTTAAAATATATTAAATTTTTAAGGGAGTAGTCTGAAAGTTTGCATTCTAAAATCATAGTAAGGGTGCAATCAATCTTAGAACACCTTGCCTCATTCTGGTGAAGAGGCTTCGATTATGTCCCTTTTCCGGACTGACTTCCGTAGCAGTGCGGAAAAGCTCATAAAAGTCATCTGCAATATCAAAAATACAGGGGCTCTCATACAATAGAACGCCATTTTCAAAATGGTGGTAGAGGGAACGGTAATCCATATTAATGGTTCCCACCGCCGCCAAAACATGGTCTACCAGCAGTTGCTTGGAATGTATAAAGCCCGGAGTATATTCATAAATTCTTACCCCTGCTCGAAGGAGCTGGGGATAGTAAGATCGACTGATGGCAAAAACAAAGCCTTTATCCGGAATTCCCGGTAGCACAATTCTCACATCCACCCCACGCTTTGCCGCAAGACACAAGGCTCTACTCATCTCGTCGGTAATGATGAGATAAGGAGTGGTAATGTACACGCTCTCTGTAGCAGAATGAATCATATTCAGATACACATCCTCTGCCAAGGGCATCTCATCCGTGGGAGCATAGGCGTAAGGCAGGCAATATCCCTGTCCGTTATATCTCTCCCATTGTCTTGGTAAATAATTATAAAGCCCCCGGACCGGACTATCGTCCATGGCATGCCACATTTCCAGGAACAGAAGGGTCAAGGTTCCAACCGCCTCGCCTCTAAGACGAATTCCCGTATCCTTCCAGTAGCCATAAGGAGAGTGAATATTAAAATACTCATCCGCTAAATTATAGCCTCCGGTAAAACCTACCTGACCGTCCACAACGGTAATCTTCCTATGGTCTCTATTATTCATAAACAGGTTTACCATGGGGACAATGGGGTTAAAGATACGACACTGAATCCCCCACTCCTCCATCTCCTGTACAAATTTCGGATCAATAAAGCCTAAGGAGCCTACATCATCATAGAAAAGGCGTACTTCCACCCCTTCCTCCGCCTTCTTTCGAAGAATGGCTTTAATCTCTCCAAAGGACTGCCGATCCTCTATGGCATGATATTCCATAAAAATGAACTTCTTCGCTTCAGAAAGAGCCTCCAGCTGAGCCTCTAAGCCTATGGAAGCTTCCTTATAAAACACCACCTCGGTGTTACGATACACCGGGAACTTTCCTGTATTTTCCAAGTAGGAAAACTGATTTCCCACTACCTTATTTTCTTTCTTCAACTGGTCCAAAATCAAATGGGACTGATCCAGGTAAGGAAAGAGCATGGCATCCGCCGCTTCTATTCTCTTCCGCATGGTTTTGGTAAATCCTGAACCGTACACCAAGAGATACAGAAGCATTCCCAAAATAGGAAATGCCATGATAATAAAAATCCAAGTCATCTTAATAGAGGCATTGCTGCGCTTGGAAAAAACGCCCAAAACCATAACTGCGGCAAGCACTTTGGCAAAAATGGATGCCCAAAGATAACTTTCCGTTAAATAGTACAGAAAGAACCAAAACCATGTAATTTGTATAATTACTGCCAATATAACGAAAAGCAGACGGCCAACACTATTTTTTCTATCCTCCTTATGAAGGACCTTTCCCCGCTTGGGCATTTTTATTCTCCTTGTATCAAGAAAAGCAGTTTTCCTTAAAAACTGCCATCAGTATTTTTTTCCGTTCCTTCGCTTCTTCTCCTGACTTTTTAATTCTAATAAAAAAAAAGAGGAAAGTCCAGCTTTCTCTCTTTTCTTTCTAAAAATTTATAGATTTTTTGTTTTTTCCAAATAAACACAGCATGCATTTAAGAATTAAAGAAGTACCCCGGGATTTATCCTACTACTTCCCGAATGGCCTCTTCCTCTTCCGTAGTAAAACAGGTATTCTCCAAAGCTCTCACATTCTCCCAAAGCTGTTCCTTCTTACTCACCCCCACAAGTACGGAAGTGGTAGCTTCGTCTCGAAGCACCCAGGAAAGGGCCATTTCCGAAAGACTCTGCCCTCTTTTCTTAGCAATCTGAGCAAGCCTTAAAAGCATTTGCCGTTTTTCCTCGCTAAAGTCTTCTTGATGCAGATATCTTCCGTCCTTCATCATACGAGAGTCCTCGGGGATTCCCTCTAGATAACGGTCGGATAAGAGTCCCTGAGCCAAAGGACTGAAGCAAATAAGTCCCATGCCTTCTTCTTTAGCAGCAGTCTTTAAGCCATTTTCCTCCACCTTCCTATCCAAGATGGAATAACGGTTTTGGTTAATGACCAAGGGAAGCCGTATTTCCTTCGCAATCTCCACAGCCTTCTTCATGGTTTCACCGTCATAGTTGGAGATTCCTGCATAGATGGCCTTGCCGGACTGTACAATCTGAAGCAGAGCCAGCATAGTCTCCATCAAAGGGGTATCCGGATCCATACGATGATGATAGAAAATATCCACATAATCCAGCTGCATACGCTTTAAGGAAGCATCACAGCTGGTAAGCAAATACTTTCGGGAGCCACCATTTCCATAGGGTCCTTCCCACATATCATAGCCCGCCTTGGTACTGATTAAGAGCTCCTCCCGATAAGGGCGAAAATCTCTTTGATACAGAATCCCGAAATTTCGCTCCGCCTCTCCATAGGGAGGACCGTAATTGTTGGCTAAATCAAAATGGGTGATGCCTAAGTCGAAGGCCTCCCTAAGAATATCCTGCATCTGCTCCTGAGAATTCCGTTCCCCGAAGTTATGCCAAAGTCCCAGAGAAATAGCCGGAAGATACAAACCGGATTCCCCCGCCTTTCGATATTCCATACTATCATAACGATTTTTATTGGCTACATAAGCTTTTCTAATATCCATCTCATACCTCCCGAGGAATGTTTAAATTGCTTCTCCCTTTAAAGAATATTTTCCCTTTATGAAAAAGTTTCAATTGCCTGTCTCTTATGGATTACTCCCGGAATACAGGGAAAAATTTATTTTCCGGACTTCTCAAAAAAAGAAATATATTGGGGAAGCCCATCCACGAAATCACAGCTGTATTCTCCTAAAATCAAGGGACGAAGATAGGCTAAGGCCTCCTCTTCCAGACTGTGTCCGTCCTTTCCGATCCAAGATAAAGGAATTTTTTTCTCCTGATTGGCCACCTCGGAAAGAGGAACTGCGGAATACTCTACAGCATATCCGATTCCCGCTTTAGGGGATTTCCCGGTATTGGAATTCTCCGAATCCTTCTGTCCGGGAGACTTCTCAGAAGAGTTCTGTTCGGAGGATATTCTCCGAAGAGACGACATTTTCCCGTTTTCTCCCAATACTGCCAGTTCCACTGCCTGTGCTCCCAGTAAAAAGGACTCTTCCACATCGGTTTTCGAAAGCAAATGTCCTGCACAGCGCTGTAAGAGATTAAACTCGATGCTTCTGGTTTTCACCGACATTTTCTCTAAAATCATCTGCTCCAGTACCGCTCCCGCTCCTCCGGCAATGCTGTGTCCAAAGGCATCTTTGTTCCCTTCCTCTCGACCGTAAGTATAAAGGAATTTTCCGTTACTGTCCTTAATGCCCTCCGAAACCGCTACCATCACCTGGTCGGACTTTTCCAGAGCTTTCTCCACGTCCTTTTGGAACTGCTCCTTGGAAAAGCTCTGCTCCTCCAGATAAATAAGGTAAGGAATACTTCCTTTTTCTGCGGAAAGAGCTGCGGCGGCGGTAAGCCAGCCTGCATTTCTTCCCATCATTTCCACAATCATTACATATTTGGTGTCATAAACCAGACACTCCCGCTCCAGCTCCAAAAGAGAGGCTGCAATATACTTGGCGGAGGAACCGAAGCCGGGACAATGATCGATTCCTTCCAAGTCGTTATCTATGGTTTTGGGTACCCCCACCACCACGATGTCCTCCCCCTGTTCCTTGCAGTAGGCGGACAGCTTCCAGGCGGTATCCATGGAATCATTTCCCCCGATATAGAGAAAATAACCGATATTCCACGCTTTAAAAACAGCTAAGAGCTCCTTAAACTCCCTTGGGTCTTCCTGAGGATTTTTTAATTTTAGACGACAGGAACCAAGAGCCGCCGCAGGGGTCTGAGCCAGTCTGGAAAAAAACGCCGCCTCCTGCCTTGTGCTTCCTTTTTCCAAAAGAAAGTCTCCAAAAGGAGAAAGGAGGATACTTTCTTCCTCTTTTTTCGGAAAACGCTCTTCCATCTGCTTTTCGGCGCAGGCCTTCAGCTCCACAAATTCCTCTGAAAACACGCCGGCAATGCCATGCTGTGCCCCATAGATTTTATCGATCTTTTCCTCCTGCATAGCCTTCCAGATTACCCCGGAAAGACTGGCATTGATTACCGCAGTAGGTCCGCCGGACTGAGCCACCAAAAGATTCTTTTTCATACTACTCCTATTCTACTTTAAGCCTCATCTCACTATACCGCTTTTGGCTATACCACGCTTTACTACACTGCTCTTTACTACACTACTCTTTACTGCACTACTCTTTATGCTACTTCTCTTTATGCTACTTCTCTTTGCTTTACTTCTCTTTGCTTTACTACACTTATCTTTACTACTCTATTCTGCTTCTCTTTACTTTCTTGCTCTCTGTTAAGCTTTACCGGCCTTAGCCTTACTTTCCCTTTTCTTCCAAAAAGTAAGACAGGAAGGACATGGGAAAGGGGGGAGAAGACAGGGGCTTCACCGCAAGCTGCATCAAAAGAAGAGGGTTATCATCCGCCAAAGCCCGGTTTAAAGAGAGCTTTCCGCAGGACTTACAAAGGTGTAGAATGCTCCAATCCCCGTCTCCTTTGGAAATCACCCCGATGGGCTCCATTTGCCCACGACAGCCGGCTTTCCGATCTCCCGGCTCCTCATCCACATGGAGGCTGTACAGGCAGTGGGGACAATGATTTCTATGCTGAGAACCTGCTCCCTCAGGATGAATTTCCTTTCCGCAGTGGGCACAACGAAAGCTTTCCAGGCAAGGAGTGAAACGATAATCGATGGAGCTTGACTTCCCATCCTTCCCTAAGCCGATTTCCTTCCCTGCTCCGCCATCCCTCTGCTCTTCCGCATCCTTCCTCTGTTCTTCCCCCGGATTTCTTCGGGAAGCCACCGACTTCTTTTTCTTCTTTAATGGCATATCTCCGTTTTGCATGACTCCTACTTTCTTTTTCTCTTCTTTTCTATTTTTCTCTTCTTAGCTATTTTCTTTTCGTTTTCCCCTTCATAGCTTTTGTATTTCAGGGAATGTCTCTGTGTTGGTTTTTCTTATAGCATTAGCTTTTAGGCTCCATAGCGTTTTCAAAAATACTCCAGGGCTCTCCCTCAGGATTTTTTATCTCATACCGTCTTTCCTCTCTCGTCTTTACATCCAAAAAAGAGAGTTGATAGCAGTGTAAGCCCACTGTCCCTTTCTGCCGGGAACCGTATTTTCCGTCTCCGTATAGAGGAAAGCCCCGACTTGCAAACTGGGCACGAATCTGATGAAAGCGTCCGGTTTCCAGCTCCACATCCAGAAGCATCCACTCCCCATTTTCCTCCACAATCTTATAGCGGAGAATCGCTTCCTTTACGCCCTTTCTAAGGCTTTTCACCGGAAAACACTTCTGCTTTTTGCTGTCCTTATAGAGATAGTCCTGAAAGCATCCCTCCTCCGGTAAAGCTTTTCCCTCTTCTCCCTTGGGTACCACGATATGATAACGTTTTTTGATTTTTTTCTCTGTCAGCTGCCTGGACAAAGCCGCCGTAGCCTCCTTATTTTTTCCGTACAATAAAAGACCGGAAGCCACCTTATCCAGGCGGTGGATGGGAAGGCAGTCCTTAGGAGCATCCTTTTCACTATCCAGCCCTGCTTCCTTATAAAACACCAGGTAGTCTTTTGTTTCTTCGATAATCAAGCTTCCTCCTCGGGAATTTTCCCTATCCGGTCTGTATCGTCCCCTATTTTAACATAAATTTTCTATCCGAAAAGGGCGGTCTTGGGATTCTTTTCTTTTTCCCGCATTTCTTGTCATTTTCCTAAAAGAATGCTAGGATAAATGCCAGTTTGTCGGGCTTTTAAGGAGGAAAAATGTTTCTAGCAAAGAATTGGGTGGATTATGCCGTTTTGGACAGCTCTTCCGGAGAAAAATTAGAGCGTTGGGGAAAGTATATTTTGCGTAGACCGGACCCCCAGGTCATTTGGCAAAATCCGAAGAAAAATCCTCTGTGGAAAAAATGTAACGGTCACTACCACCGTTCCAAGGCCGGGGGAGGAGACTGGGAATTTTTCGACCTGCCCAAGCAGTGGAAGATTTCCTATGGGCTGAACGGAAATCCGGAGCAGAGCCTTGCCTTCCATTTAAAGCCCTTTGCTTTTAAGCACACCGGACTGTTCCCGGAGCAGGCAGCCAACTGGGATTGGTTTTCCGAAAAGATTGCGGAAGAAAAAAAGAGAAGACTGAAAAAGGGAGATAAGACGCCCATCAAGGTTTTAAATCTTTTTGCCTATACCGGAGGAGCTACCTTGGCCGCAGCAAAGGCCGGTGCGGAGCTGACCCATGTGGATGCCTCCAAAGGCATGGTGCAATGGGCCAAGGAAAATGCCGAGCTTTCCGGTCTTGCTTCCGCCCCCATCCGCTATCTGGTGGATGACTGTGTGAAATTTGTGGAGCGGGAAATTCGAAGAGGCAATCAGTACGACGGCATCATCATGGATCCCCCTTCCTACGGCAGAGGTCCCAAAGGAGAAATTTGGAAAATCGAAGACAGCATCTATCCCTTTTTACAGCTGAGCGAAAAGATTTTGAAAAAGGACGCCCTCTTTTTCCTCTTAAATTCCTACACCACCGGATTACAGCCGGGAGTTATGGCCTATATGCTGAAGGATTTGATTCAAAAAAGCCGTGGAGGCATCGTGGATTCCCAGGAAGTGGGCTTGCCCATTGCAGAAAGCAATCAGGTACTGCCCTGCGGTTGTTCCGCCAGATGGTTTCAAGGGGAAGAACGTTCTTAAACCGTAAGCTTTTTGTCCTTTTCGTTAGGAAAAATTCGTTGTTTTTCCTATGAGAAAAAGATAGTATTATAAAGAGAAGCTGAAATAATATATTTTTACCATCCTTTAAGGATTGCCTATAGAGATTTGGAGGACAAAATGAAGAAGAGAACCCTACCCTTCCTGCTGGTTGCAGGAATCGGCCTTTTTTCCGGCACCGCTTTCGCAGCCGGCTGGAATGTAAACAGCAGAGGACAGCAGGTTTATCAAAATGATAACGGTTCTGTGGTGCAAAACTCCTGGATTAAAATCAATCAGAACGGCCAGACCATTTGGTATTATGCCACAGAAGACGGAAGCCTTAAGCAGGACGGCTGGCTGAAATTACAGGATTCCTTCTACTATTTTGACGGAAACGGCATTATGCAGACCGGTTGGGTAAATGATGATAATTATTACTGCGACCCGAGTACCGGAAAGATGATTACCGGCTGGAAACAGCTTCCCCTTCCCTCCGGCGTTACCGCCGACGAAAATCGAAAGGGAAATAACGGAAACTACTGGTTCTATTTTAATCAAAGTACCGGAGAAAAGCTTCGCTCCAAGGACGGTCATGTTGCGGTAAAGACCTTGGACAATGCCTCCTACGGATTTGATGAAAACGGTATCATGGTTACCGGTTGGGCAGAGGTAAATGATGCCAATCCGGAAATTGCCGGCTATGTATTTTTCGCAGAGAAAAACGATAATAAATTCAAGATGGGACAGCGTTTAAGCGGCACCTGGTACTCCACCGTAGGCCCTGAGGGAAACAGCAGTAAGCTTTCCACAGGAGATGTGGAATGGTTCTATTTTAAAAATAACGGCCATCCCGCAGCAGGTAACGAAGGGGTGTACGAAGTCCAGAGAATCAACGATAAGCGCTACCTTTTCAATGAAAAGGGCAATCCCGTTTACGGCATTCAGAAGGGACGCACCGCTTCCAATGCTCCGGAGGGCTACTACTATTGCGGAGCCAACAAGGCGGACTGTTCCGTAAAAACCGGAAGAATGAATCTGGTGGACGGAGACGGAGACAACATCACCTGTTTCTTTGATCAAAACGGTCGAGGAGTCACCGGTATCAAACAGGATTACCTGTATTTTAACGGACGTCTCCAAAAGGCGGATCAGGGCTCCCGTTATCAGAAGGTTACCCTTCCCGGACAAAACAGAAGCTACGTGGTGAACGAATCCGGCAAAGTCATGAAGAATAAGACCAAATACCGTGACGGAAACGGCAATAAGTGGTCTGTCAATGCCAGCGGTGTGATTACCTTGGATGAGGGACTGGACAGCGTAGAGCTTCAATCCCCGAAGGTTACCGATCTGGATTAAAAGAAAAAGGAACTGTAAAATCAAAAGAGATTTCTAAGCAATACAGGTCTGAAATTGGGGCAAGCTCTCGCTAGCTTCGCCCTGCGCAGTGAAGGACTGCACTCATTATTAGAAGGCGCTCTGATGCAGTGTGGGTCTATAATCGGGGCACGCTCTCGCTAACCTCGCCTTCGTAACAGTACTAACTTCAAGCTTCGCTTTGCTTGCTTTCAGTAAGTACTGACGGGCTCAGATTGCCCCTATTATAGACCCACACTGCATCAATCGCTTCAATTATTGATTTTTTTCAGTCCTTCACTTCGCCGGTCTTTCGCAAGTATCAAGCTCAGACTACCCCTTATTCAGACCTATATTGCCGAAAATCTCTTTTATTTTGATTTTACAGTTCCTTTTATAAGTTTTAATTCAGACTCGTAAGCTATCGGGCATAAGCTCCTTCGGAAAGAAGCTGTCCCTTCATCCGATACAGGCCTTTGTGTACCGCAGGGACCAAAAGTACCCCAAGGGTAAGAACCATTTCCACGGAAATATAGCTGATATTGTAGCTGAAGGAATACCAAACGGGATTCATGCCTTCCGGAGCATAGGAAGCGAAAAACAGTACGCCGGATAAGAAGGCGAAGAAAAAGCGTCCTAGACAAGCCACAATATAGCCGATAAAGAGGCCGTGCTTCTTTTGGGAAAATAAGCCGGATAAACCTAGGGCGGTAAAGGCTAAAACATAATCCGTAATAAACTGGGCAGGGCTATAAAAATAGGGCTTCAAAATGAAGCTCAGAGCGCCATAGGCCAAACCGGACAGGAATCCGTAGGTTCCGCCGAAGAAAAATCCCGGTAAAGTGGCAAAAAGCATGGAGCAGGCGGTAACCGATCCTCCCATCGGCAGGGAAAAGAGATTAATCATTCCCAGTACCAAAGACATGGCTACGCAAACTCCGGACAAAGCAATCTTTTTGGTGTTATTATGCATAAAAAAAATCCTCCTATGCTGTCCAAAGGACAATGGAGGGCTCACTATAGCTTCCCTACGCTGGCATTATCCAGGTCAGGTTAAAGGGTTGGTTTTCACCTCTCAGCATACAGCGCCCCTAGCAACAGTATCAGTTTAGTCCGAATAGGATGGTTCGTCAAGTTAAAGGATTTTTGCTAATTCATAAAAAATTCTAAAAGCTTCTTTTTCCTATAGGTCCAAAGCATCCCTTTCCTATAGAGCCAAAACAGCTCTATTCTTTAAATATTTCGGCTCTCGAAATACTACGAAGCTCTTCCTCCATTTAAAATTCTCCATAAAGGATTCGCATACTTTTTTAGAAGATAAGCCGTGACTTGGGATAAAAACAGACAGTACACGGGACTCAAAGTGTAAAAGCAAAAGAGCAAAGCCTCTCCCGCTTCCGGAAAAAAATGCTTTTGCAGCATAAACCAAAGTCGCAAAAAAAGATAATGCACTGCATACAGATAAAAATTATGGTCCGCATACTTTTTTCCAAAGGCAAAAAAGCCCCTTTGGCAAAGAAGAAGCAAGAAAACTGCCGTACTGATACGGTAGAAAACCGTAGCCAAAAGCAAAAGCCCGATGGTCTTTCCCAAGATTGTATAGCCATAGCAAAGAAGGGCTGAGAGCAGGAGGAGAGACGGGGAAAATGCAGATTTCTTCTTCGTATTTTCATAAGAGAAACTCTTCCCCTCCTCGGAAATGCCAAAACCAAGCAATGCCAAATAAGCACCAAAGCTATAGTAAAAAGCCGCATCCTCATTGAGATAAGGTATATCCAGACGAAAATACACCAAGCCAAGAAAGAAGAGGGGAAAAACGCCAAAAAGCAGGTTCCCCAGCTTCGGAGAAAAGCATTTTCGGAACAGAGAAAGACCTAAGGCAAAGAATGGACAGGCGTAGGTCAGAAGAATCAGCTGAAAAAAATACCAAAATACCGGCTGATAGCGATAAAGAAATATCCCCTCAAAAATCCCGTGAATACTAAAGTCTGCCTTTTGAAACAAAAGATAAAGGACAGTCATTCCGGTATTCCAGAAAAGATAGGGGAGGACATAGGAAAAAAAGCGTTTTCCAAGCTTCTCTCTCCATTGGGAAAGGCTCTGCAAATTTCGGAAAAACAGGTAGCCACTGACAAAGAAAAATCCGGGAACCGCTACCTGGCCTAAGAATTCCGAAAAGAAAAACTCCCATTTTTCCAAAAAAGAGCTCTCAAAAAAGGGTAGCCTTGCTACGCTCTGCAACTCTTCCACGGAAAAATGGGTGCTATGAACAAAAACCACCAAAAGGGATAATAAAAAACTATATTGGGGAAATATAGAAAGAAGGCTTGTTTCCAAGCCTCTCTTTTCTTTACATATCATCTTCCAACTCTAAGCTAAACTGCTCTGTCTGGGAAGCTCTGGCTTCCTTATATTCAGAAACTCTCTTATTGATTCTGCCCACCGGATCCAAGATAGAGGAAATGGAAATATCATGGTTCATATTATCAATGAGCAGAGCAATGTACTTCGCCATGCTTACATTGATATACCATTCTCTCTTTAGCAGCTCTTCCGGCTGATAAATCAGGTCTGTGGTCAAAACTCCCGCCAGAATTCCGGCTGCATAGGCTTCATCGAACTTGTTAAGACCGTTGGTAAATAAGCCGAAGGTACAGCAAGCATAAACTCGCTTTGCCTTTCTGTCCTTTAATGCCTTGGCTGTATCGATTAAAGACTCTCCGGAGGAAATCATATCATCGATGATGATAACATCCTTTCCTTCCACATCCGTTCCCAAGAATTCATGAGCCACGATAGGGTTCCGTCCGTTCACCACCTGGGTGTAGTCTCTTCTCTTATAGAACATACCCATATCTAAGCCTAAGACATTGGCATAATAAATGGCACGATTCATTCCGCCCTCATCCGGGGAAATAATCATCATATGATCCTTATCAATGTCCAAATCATTTACATTCATCAGAAGTGCCTTAACGAACTGGTAGGTGCAGGAAACATTGTCAAAGGAGTCTCTGGGAATGGCATTCATGACTCTGGGATCATGAGCATCGAAGGTTAAGAAATTCTCCACGCCCATTTCATGAAGCTCCTGCAGCATCATAGCGCAGTCTAAGGACTCTCTTCCGGATCTCTTATGCTGTCTGGACTCATACATGAAGGGCATAATGACGTTAATTCGCTTAGCCTTTCCTGTGGTTGCCGCAATCAGTCTCTTTAAATCCGCATAGTGGTCATCCGGAGACATGTGGTTCACATGGCCGAAAATGGAATAGGTCATGGAGTAGTTCATCACATCCACCATCAAGTAAATGTCCACGCCTCGTACGGACTCCAGGATTTCTCCCTTTGCCTCTCCTGTTCCGAATCGGGAAATTCTTGTGGGAACAATGTAATCCGATTTCTGATACCCTGAAAAAGCAAGAGTTTCCTTATGCTCACTTTCTCTCTTGGTTCTCCAGGTAACCAAGTAATCGTTTACCTTCTTTCCCAAGGGCTCAATGGACTTCAGCGGCATCAAAGCCAAAGGTCCTACCGGAATACGCTCAATGAACTGTGAAGTTCTGGAATCAGCCATGACTATTCTCCTTCCAAACATATAGACACTTACGGATTAAAAATACAGGAAAGCAAAGAAAAAGTCTATGCTCTTTTTTGCTTTTAGGAAAAAACTTTTGTCGAAGAGATTTTTGGAGTGTTCTTCGTAAAAGGGTTAACGCTTTTGCTCTTATGGCTTCGGAACAGGGGCACGCTCCCGCTAACCTCGCCTCGCAACGGATACTAAGCGAAAAACTGCAGTTCCCTTGTTTTTCGCTAGTACCGACGGGCTCAGATTGCCCCTTATTCGAAGCCATAAGGCAAAAGCTACTGCTACTTTTACTTCGCCTCTCCACAAAATATCTCTTCGATGGAAAGTTAAGGGTGTGATGGAAAGAAGGGGCTGTAAAAATCAAAGTACTAAAGAGATTTTCGGCAATATAGGTCTGAACTTGGGGTAGTCTGAGCCCGATACTTGCGAAATCCGGCGAAGTGAAGATCTGTAAAAATCAATAAGTGAAGCGAATAATGCAGTATGGGGCTACAATAGGGGCAATCTGAGCCCGTCAGTACTTACTGAAAGCAAGCAAAGCGAAGCTTGAAGTTAGTACTGTACCCGTTGGGCGAGCTTAGCGGGAGCGTGCCCCGATTGTAGACCCATACTGCATTTGAGCGCATCTTTATGATAAATACAGTCTTTCAATACACAGGATTAAGCTAGTGAGAGCTTGCCCCAAGTTTAAACCTATATTGCTTAGAAAATTTTTTTAATTTTTTACAGCCCCTTCTTCTCTCTTACAGTCTCTGATCTTTCCCATATAAGGGGATGATCTCGTAGTCAGACATGAAGCGGGACACCACTCTGTCGGAGTAAGTCTCTCGTAATTCTTTAAAATTCAAATTTGTAGATATCAGCATGGTTTTTCGGTCCAATATCCGTTGATTCAGCAGGGCGAAAAAGCGGGAGGTGGTGAAGCTGTTGGAAAATTCCGTTCCCAAGTCATCTATCAGAATCACATCCACCTCTTCGATATAGTCTTCCGTATCTTCTTCTCGCATCCTTTTGGAAAAATACTCAAAGAGTCCTGTGGCGGTAAAGTACAATACACTTACGCCTCTATCCAACAGGGCCTTGGCTATGGAATGGAGAAAATAGGTTTTTCCGGTTCCAGTACTGCCGGTAAAGAGGATGCTGCGGTTATTTTTCGGGTATTCTTCGCAGTAGTTTGTCAGATAGTCCCGAATCTCCTTAATATATTCCCGCAGGGTTTTGTTTCCGCACTGGCCCAGCTTCTCTATATTATCGAAGCGCTCCAACTGGAACTTGGAGAAGTTTTCCCGTTCCAGCACCGCTCCCATACGGGACTGTCGGTACAGAAGCTCTCCTTGTAGCTTTAAAAAGCATTGGCATTTCTTCCCGTCCACATATCCGGTATCCTGACAAAGGGGGCAAAAATGCTCTTCTTCCTCTAAATCCTGTATCTTATATCCCGCGCCTTCCAAAAGAGCTTTCTTTTCTTTATGCAGCTTTCCGATTTCTTCCTTTAGTCGAAGGAGTCCCTCACGATTTCCCTGCTGCATTTCTCCGGCAACGGATAAAGAGAAGGCTCTAACCTTCTCCTCCAGCTCTTCCAGTTCCGGAAGCTTACGGAATATCTCTTCCCTTTTCTCTAAATATCTTCTATGGGCTTCCAGCTGTCTTTCTGAAAGAATCCTTTGTATCTCCTGAACCTGTCCGTTACTCAGTGCCATGCTTTGCCTCTTCTCTACTTAGCGGTATGAAACTGTCCAAGTCGTTCTAAGGCCTTCTGCTTAGCCAAAGAATCATAGTCTACCTCTTCCTGACTGAAGTTCAGGAAACGATTGCTCTTCTTCTCTCCGGAAGTGCCTCCGCTCTTTCCTTTCGAAGAAAATGTATTTCCGCCGGATTTACCTTCTCCGCTTCCTGCCTTCATGCCCTTCGCCATATCAAAGTTCTTCACATGCTCTCTGGCAGCCCGTACATCTCGAATGCCCAATTCGTGCCAGTCCACCGCCACCTTCTGCATATAACGACAGTTGGTCTTTTGCAGACTGCAACAGTAGTCTAAGAAAAATTCAATCAGCTCCGCATCCATTTCCAGAGACTGATACATATATTCAAAAAGCTGGACATGGGAAGGGGTTACCACAGGCATCAAATGCTTGGCTACAAACAAAATACCGCCAAATTCTTCCTCATCGATTTCCCGCTTTTTCCCGTCCATTTCCTGTTTTTGCTCATCAAAAAAAGAAGTCCTTTCCATACGGCTCAGCCTCTCTTTCTGAGACAGCTTTTCCTCGGAAAGAAGAGCCGCCTCTTCCGACTGCAATTCCCGCTCCAAAGCTCTGGCCGTTCCCTCTTTTAATACCCCCTTTTTCTCCCAAAAAAGGATGGCTCTTTTCACGTCCTGGTCAGTTAAACAAAGGGCCTCACCGATTTCCTTGCCCTTTAGCTTTTCTTTTTGATGGCGAAGCAAATACAGATACACCTTCACATAATCTCCATTGGCTTCGGCTACATATTCGTCTATAAATGCATTCGGAACACAAGTAATCTCCGCCTGGATTCCCTCTTGAAACTGTATCTCCATCTCTTCCCTTTCTCCCCTAAGTCGTCGGTGAGCAAATCATAACATAGGAGCTTTTTCAGTTCAAGAAGACTACTCCACAAGTTTATCCACAGGACTTATCCACAGCAATGTGGATAATGTGGGTTTCTTTTTTTATTTTCTTTAAAAGCTTGATTTTACCGGGTTTATCTATCCTTTTTTGAAGGATTTTCCCTCCGGTTATCCACAATTCTTAGGTGGATTTCCGGAAAATCAGGAAAGAAGAAAATAATTTTCTTTCCCCAAACTCCCCCGGCTTGAAAAAGATAAAAAAGAAGGTTTCCACCATTTGGAAAAGAAAAAATTCCTTTTCTTCCACGATGAAAAACCTTCTTCAAAAAATTCTATTCTTCTCTCTCCGCACCTTCCAAAGAAAGTAAATCCTCTCCCACGTCTACGATATTTCCCGCACCCATGGTGATTAAAAGGTCTCCCTCCTTCACATGCTCTAAAATATACTTCTCAATGGAAGGAAAATCCGGAATATAGTACACGTTGGTGTTTTGAGAAAGCATTAGCTTCCGCAAATCATCCGAACTGATGCCTACGGTATTTTTCTCTCTGGCGGCGTAAATGTCTGCCAGAATAATCTCATCCGCCTGGGCCAAAGCTCCTGCAAAGTCCTCCATTAAGGCCTTTGTTCTGGAATAGGTATGGGGCTGGAAAACAATCCAGAGCTTTCTATGAGGATATTTCTGAGCCGCCGCAATGGTTGCCGCAATCTCCTGGGGATGGTGGGCATAGTCATCAATAATGGTAAAGCCGTTAATTTTTCCCTTTCGCTGGAAACGACGATCCGTTCCGGAAAAACGATGCAGAGCCTCCTTGATATCCTCAAAGGAAATCCCCAAATATCTTGCCACCGCAATGGCAGACAGGGAATTGTAGATATTGTGCTCTCCGGTAACGGAAAGTGTCACCTTGCCTCTATCCTCTCCGTGCTCAAAGAGGGTAAAACTGGGTCTTGCATAATGGTCATAAGAAATAAAATTCGCCGTATAATCCGCGTCCCCATGACCGAAGGTAATTATCTTCCGTCCGCCCAAATCCTCTAAGAAATACTCATAATGAGGAATATCCTTGTTGATGACCACAAGGCCATCCTCCGGCAATCTTTCGATAAAGGTCTTGAAGGAATCCCGAATCTCATTAATATCCTTGAAAAAGTCCAGATGGTCCGCTTCCACATTTAAAATCACCGCAATGCTGGGGAAGAAGGAGTGGAAGGAGTTGGTGTACTCACAGGCCTCTGCCAGGAAAATGTCGGATTGTCCTACCCGAAGATTTCCCCCGATATCCTTCATCATCCCCCCCACCGTAATAGTAGGATCCTTTGCCGCCTCCATAAGAATCTCGCCAATCATGGAGGTGGTGGTGGTTTTTCCGTGGGTACCGGCCACATTGATTGCCGTAGCATAATTTTGCATGATGCGTCCCAGAAGATCTGCACGAGTCATCATGGGGATGCCTCTGCGCTTTACCTCCTGAAACTCCTCATTGTCCTCGGAGATGGCGGCGGTATACACACAAAGCTCCACCCCATCCTGAATATTTTGACGGCTTTGGGGAACAAAGACCTTGATTCCCAAGCTTTCCAGGTGCTCTGTCAGAGGAGAAGTTTTAGCATCCGATCCGGTTACGGTAAAATGACGATCCAGCAGAATTTCCGCCAGGCCGCTCATGGAGATACCCCCTATTCCGATAAAGTGCACCCAAAGTGGTTTGTCAAAATGAATATCGTACATATTTCCTCCTAAAGCATTTCCTTACTACTGCTTAGTTGTTGAGCTCTCTACTTCCGTCCTATACCATAACTTCTCTATCCTGCCAAGGAGAAGCTTTTCCTCCGGCAAAATACCGGCTTTTCTGTTAAACTCCTGCGCCGAAAAGCACTTCCTTCCTACCTTCTAAAGCTAAAAGCAATACATTTCCCAAAACACCTACCGCAATGACCTCTCCCAGTCCCACGGTAGCAAAGAGGAAGGGATAGCTGTCCGGTACCCCGTAAGCGTACTGTAAAACGAAGGGCACGATGATGGCATTGGCCAGGATGGGCGGAACGCATACCAGGAACTTATTCTTGTTCCGAAGCTGATAGCTTAAGATTGCAGCAATCAGGGTAGCCAAGGTTCCGAAGATAACATCCGGCATGGCCGCTCCGGAAAAGAAGTTTCCTAAAAGACAGCCCACTGCCAAGCCCGGAACAGCCGCAAAGCTGAAAAAGGGCAAAATACAAAGGGCTTCCGCAATACGAAACTGAATTGCTCCGAAGCTGATTGGCTTAAAAATCAGCACCAACGCCACATACACAGCAGCAATCAACGCCGCCTGAGTCATCATCTTAGTTTTTTGATCTTGAAAATGCATAAATTCTCCTTTAGTTTTTTTTAGCGTGTGGAAGGTCTCGAACACACGGGTGAATAGTTACAATCCGTGAGATTTTAGCATAAAATCGACATTCTTCATAGTTTTTATTTTCGTGATAGAAAAAAAGTACAAAAATAGGAGCTGTAAAAAATCAAAATAGTTTTCTATTTCTTATTTTGTTTTTTTACAGCCCCTATTTAAATAGACTCTCTTAAAGAAAAGCTCTCTCCAATAGAATTCGGCTCAAATGAATTCGGCTGAAATAGAGTTCACTTTCCAAAGAATCTCACTTTATACAGAAGTCTTTTTCAAAAAATTTCACCTATATAGAATCCGAAGAGTAGTTCGGTGCTTCTTTTGTGATATGAATGTCATGGGGATGAGATTCCTTTAAGGATGCAGGAGAAATCTTCACAAACTCGGAAGTTTCCTGCAAGGTGGGAATGTCCTTTGCTCCGCAGTAGCCCATGCCGGCACGAAGGCCGCCGATAAACTGGAAGATGGTATCTTCCACCTTACCTTTGTAAGCCACTCTTCCTTCCACACCCTCAGGCACCAGCTTCTTGGCCCCTGCCTGGAAGTAACGGTCGGAGGAACCGTTCTTCTCCTTCATGGCACCGATAGAGCCCATGCCGCGATAAACCTTATATTTTCTTCCCTGATAAAGCTCAAACTCACCGGGAGCTTCATCACAACCCGCAAATACGGAGCCCATCATTACGGTGGAGCCGCCGGCAGCCAGTGCCTTCGCCACGTCTCCGGAATACTGAATTCCGCCGTCTGCAATAATTGGAATGCCGTATTCCCTGGCTACGGAATAGGCATCCATAATGGCGGAAATCTGGGGTACACCGATTCCGGCAACCACTCTTGTGGTACAGATGGAGCCGGGGCCGATACCAATCTTCACACAATCCGCTCCCGCCTCAATCAGCGCTTTCGTAGCCTCTTTGGTGGCAACATTTCCGGCGATAAGGGGAAGGTCGGGATACTTGTCCTTCAGTAAACGAATACAGGAAATAACGTTTTGGGAATGTCCATGGGCGGAATCCAAAACAATAACATCCACATGGGCCTTTAAAAGTTCTGCCGCCTGATCCAATACATCCGTGGTAATGCCCAGAGCCGCACCGCAAAGCAGTCTGCCCTGCTTATCCTTTGCCGCATTGGGATATTTGATTTGTTTCTCAATATCTTTGATGGTAATTAAGCCCTTTAAATTCCCCTCATCATCCACAATGGGGAGCTTTTCCACCTTGGCCCGGGCCAAAATGGACTTGGCCTCCTCCAAAGTTGTCCCTTCCTTTGCGGTAACCAGATTCTCAGAGGTCATGCAGGCGGAAATCGGACGATCAAAGTCCTCTTCAAAAACAAGATCACGGTTGGTAATGATGCCGATAAGCTTCTTTCCTTCCGTAATCGGCACACCGGAAATCTTAAACTTCGCCATCAAATCATTGGCATCCTTCAGGCTATGATCCTTGGTAAGGGAAAAGGGATCGGTGATAACACCATTTTCCGAACGCTTCACCATGTCTACTTCTTCCGCCTGGGCAGAAATCGACATATTCTTATGGATAATGCCGATTCCTCCGCATCTTGCCATGCCGATGGCCATCTGATGCTCTGTAACGGTATCCATTCCCGCAGAAATAAAAGGAATGTTCAAACGAATCGTCTTCGTCAAATACGTGCTTAAATCCACCTCATTCGGTACAAGGTCTGAATAATGCGGAACCAGTAAAACATCATCAAACGTAATTCCTTCCCCTATGATTTTCGCCATATTTCCCTCTTTTCTTACAATCGGACAAATGTATCGAAAGATATTTTTTCAGTACTATAACATGGGCGATTTTGAAAAACAATATTCTTAAAACCCGGAAAGACCGGAAGGTGAAATTTTCTTCAGCATTCACGTTCTGCGACATCCTAGTACTCTTGACTAAGCAGAAAATCCGCCATGTGCACAAGCTTTACCCCATTCACATTTCCCCCTGCCAAGTCATCCAATGTTACCACGTACTTCGGGTAATGGTCCTTGATTTCCAAAAGATTAGCCAGCTCCCGATCCGAATCCTCCGGAAGATTCCGGCAGACCTGTACATAGATTCGCTCATCCCGCCGAACCGCCACAAAATCAATCTCCTTCGTCTCATTTTTCCCGATATAAACCTCATAGCCTCTTCTTTTCAACTCAAAGTACACCAGGTTTTCCGGCATGGAAGCAACGGACTTGGGATTAAAGCCCATCATACAATACTTTAAGGAAGAGTCTGCCAGATAAAATTTTTCCTGCGTTTTCAGGACAGACTTCCCCTGTAAATCATATCGGGGGCAACGATAAATCACGAAGGCTTTTTCCAGATAGCTTAAGTAGTTGTATATGGATTCAATGGAAAGGGAACGCCCCTCACTTTTCAGAAACTTGGCGATGGCATTGGCGGAAAAGGTTTTTCCTACATTTTCCACCACAAATTTAACCACACGCTGAAACAAATCCAGGTTTACAATCTTGTACCGCCCGGTAATGTCACTGTTAATGACGAAATTATAGATTCCTTCCACAATCTGATAGGCGGAGCGTTCATCAAAATTGCTGCGGGCCACGATGGGAAAGCCCCCCATACGAATATATTCCTGCAAGAGCTCCTTTTTAGAGCGGGAATCTCCTTCCTTAAAACGTAAATACTCGGAAAAAGACAGGGTGTAAACAGGAATAGAAATATATCGCCCCGTTAAATAGTCGGAAATCTCTCCGGACATCAGCTTGGAATTGGAGCCCGTCACATAAATGTCGGTGTTTGCGTCCTCTAAAAGACTGTTTATCGCCTTTTCCCAGCCAGTCACTTCCTGCACCTCATCCAGCAGAAGATAATAGCGGTCTTTGCCCCGCATTAACCGCTTTATCCCCTGATACATTTCCTTACTGCTCATGCCCTCTTCCAACTCTTCCGAGGTATAACGCAGGCTAATGATATGATCCTCAGAAATTCCGCTCCGAATCAGCTCATCTTTTAACATTTCCAAAATGGTGGATTTTCCGCATCGCCGAATTCCCGCCAAAATCTTCACCAAAGGAGTATCTCGATATTTGCCCAGCTCCTGTAAGTATTGAGGACGCTCAATTCTATTTTGTTTTTCCATACTATCCTTAACTCCTTTGTTTGCTTTATTTACCCATACTTTTTCTAAACTATCTCTATGCAATTCTCTCAACTTGGGTTGTTCTATCATTTTACTTTGTTCTATCATTTCGTATTATATCACAAGCATACAGAAAAACTTCTATATATTATATATTTTTTACTTCTCTATACTAAAAAACTATATTATTTATAAAAGTTTATCTCTGTGTAGCAAAAAGAGACAGCCTAAACTGTCTCTTTTCCATACACTTAGCTTTCGCTATTAATCATAGGTTCCAGCATTTTCCATTTATCCATAGATAGATTTTTTATCTTCTATCATGGTTTATAGGATTCTTTAGATACTTTTTCTCACCTAAACATACATCCAAAGTACAAGCCATTACAATACAGACTCTAACTTCTGTGGGTGAATCCCGTGCTTCTCCGCATATCCGGTAAGAATCAATGCCAATGCACCGTCTCCGGTTACGTTACAAGCGGTTCCGAAGGAATCCTGTAATGCGAAGATGGTCAGCATCAAAGCAGTTCCTGTCTCATCAAAGCCAAGGACACCGGTGATCAGCCCCAAGGAGGCCATAACGGTTCCACCGGGAACACCGGGAGCGCCGATTGCGAATACACCCAGTAAGAGGCAGAAGAGAATCATTTTCTCTATGGAAGGGAACTCATTGTAGAGCATCTTGGATACCGCCATAACGAAGAAGGTCTCGGTCATAACGGAGCCGCAAAGGTGAATGTTGGCAAAAAGAGGGATTCCGAAGTCCACCATATCTTCCCGGATAGTAGGCTCGGACTTTTTTGCACACTCCAAAGCTACGGAAAGGGTTGCTGCGGAGGACATGGTTCCTACTGCTGTCATGTAAGCAGGACCATAATGCTTTAAAACATTCATCGGGTTCTTCTTCGCATAAGCTCCTGCAAGGGAGTAAAGAAGAGTCAGCCAAATGTAATGTCCGATCATTACGATAATGATGATAATCAAGAAAATCGGCAGCTGCTTGGTAATGGTTCCTTCGTAAGCCAAGGTGCAGAAGGTGGTACCGATTAAAAGAGGCAGTACCGGAATAACGAACTTGGTTACGATGGATAAAACGATGTTCTGGAACTCTTCCAATGCCTGGGTAATAATCTTGGAATTGTTCCAAGCTGCCGCAAGTCCCACCAATACGGAGAAGAAAAGAGCAGACATTACCGGCATAATCTGAGGAATGGACAGCTGGAAGACTACCTCAGGAAGCTCCTTTAAACCATCCACATCCGGGTTGATGTTTAAGTGGGGTAAGATGGTGTATCCGGAAAATGTGGCAAAAAATGCCGCTCCGATAGAGGATACATAGGCAATGAATAAAGCCACTATCAGCATACGAGAAGCATTGTTTCCCAGTCTTGTGATGGAGGGAGCAATAAATCCGATGATAATCAGCGGTACACAGAAGCTGATAAACTGTGCCGCGATATACTTCACGGTTACCACAATGTTCAAAATGGCATGGGATACACCATTATCCATTCCGCTTAAACCTAGTCCTAAGCAAATGCCCACAGCCAATGCCACCAAAAGCTTAAAGGGCAGACTATGAATAAATCCTTGTTTTTCCATACTTTTTCTCCTTCTTATTTTGTTGTAAATTTTCAAGCCCAATCTCAAGACATTTCTCAGTCTATTCTCCGACTATTTCTTAAGCCATGTCTCGAGACATATTTCAATCTATTTCTTAAGCTTTGCCGGTTTACGCAGTTCCGTCCCCCCGGTCAGGACGCCGCAGGCTCCTACACACAGGAATTCACATCCACCTGATCGGTCATTACCTTCAAAATCTCTCTGTCGGTGGATTGCATACCCACCTTTCCGATATAGCCCATATTGCGGATGGTCTTCTCCACATCCTCTTCCACAATGCCTTCTCCCCCATGGAAGCCCTGATCCTTCATACTCATGTGGTGAGCCAAAATAGCAGCATGAACGGAAGATGCAATCTTCGCCGCACAACTGGGCTTGGCACCGTCACAGACAATGCCCCCCACATTGCCTAAGGTGTTGCTGATGGTACGGCCGATCTTCTGATAATTTCCTCCGCAAAGGTAGGTAATACCGGCACCTGCACCGCAGGAGGCACTAACCGCTCCGCAGAAGGCGGAAAGAGCACCGATGTAGTGCTTGATGTAAACGGACACCAGATTGCTGACAATCAAGGCTCTGTACATCTTCTCTTCGGAAATGGAAAGGGCTTTCGCATATTCCACCACCGGCATACTTACGGTAATGCCCTGATTGCCGGAGCCGGAGTTAATCACCACCGGAAGGGGACAGCCGCTCATTCTGGCATCAGATCCTGCTGCCGCTCTGGCGCATGCACAAGCCCGTACATCGGAGCCCCAGGTCTCCAAAATCGTCTTTCCCACACTGGCCCCCCAGGGATTGTCCAAGCCCTCTTGGGAAATCGCCAGGTTCATCTCCACCTGTCTCTGTAAAGACGGTCTTACCAAGGATAAATCCACTGCATTGGCATAGTCCAAAATACCCTGAAGAGACATCAGACTCCGGTCTCCTCCTGTGGAAATCACATCCTGCTTATCCTCTTCTCCCTCTTTGTAAAGAACTTCTCCGTCCTTTTCCATGTAAATGATGTTACTGTGCTGGTTTGCAATCTCCAGTTTTACCTTATGGTTTTCGGACAGAAGCTCTACCGCAATGTAAAGCTTTGGACCTTCCTCCTGAAAGCTGACCTTGCAAAAACCGGTATCCACCAGCTTTCTGCACTGTTCCCGATCCTCATCCGTAACGGTAGACAGAACCTCCAGCTTTAAATCGGAGTCACCGCCAAGTACGCCTAAGATGGCCGCTACCTGCATACCCTTCTGGCCGCCGGAATTGGGGACGGTAACCGCCTTTACATTCTTAATAATGTTCCCGGAGCAGCAAAGCTTTATCTCCTTGACCTCTTCTCCCAGAAGCTTTCTTGCTGCCGCTGCGGCATAGGCAATGGCAATGGGTTCCGTACAGCCCATGGCCGGCACCAGCTCATTCTGTAAAATCTCCGTATAATTGTTCATCAAGCTCTCTTCCACCAATAGCACCTCCTAAAATATGTCTGACAGGACTTTTTAACTAAACATCCCCTCCCATAGTAAGCGCGAAGATTGTCTTTCAAAGTAAAACCCCGAAATCTTCCTATTCTTATTTAGATTTACTCTAATCATATCAGTAATGCGATTAAAAAGCACTAGGCGGATTTTGACGATTTTTTAACATAATTTTTGTATGATTTATATAGTGATTCTATAAATATTACAAGATTTTTATGCAATATATAGGTGCATAGAAGTACGCCCTCACAAACATCACCAGTGAGAGCCATATTCAATATGAGAAAGCCGCTCTGATGCAACATAGGCCTGTAATAGGGGGCAATCTAAGCCCGCCGGTACTCACAGAGCTCCGGCGAAGCGAAGGACTATAGAAATCAAATAGCTGAAGCGAATGATGCAGTATAGGCATGAAAGAGAGCAATCTGAGCCCGTCAGTACCTACAGAGCCCCTGCAAAGCGAAGGACTGTAGAAATAAAATAGCTGAAGCGAATGATGCAGTATGGGCATGAAAGAGAGCAATCTGAGCCCGCCGGTACCTACAGAGCCCCGGCGAAGCGAAGGACTATAGAAAATCAAATAGCTGAAGCGATTGCAGTATAGACATGAAAGAGAGCAATCTGAGCCCGCCGGTACTTACAGAGCCCCGGCAAAGCGAAGGACTGTAGAACTCAAATAGCTGAAGCGAATGATGCAGTATAGGCATGAAAGAGAGCAATCTGAGCCCGCCGGTACTTGCGAAAAACTAAGGTACTGTAGTTTTTCGCTTAGTACCGCTGCAGGGCGAGGTTAGCGGGAGCGTGCTCGTTTTCATGCCTATACTGCATCGGAGCGTATATATTTTTAAATTGCTTCACTTTGCAAGGGCGAGCATAGCGGAAGCGTGCTCGATTTCAAGCCTATACTGCATCAGCGCCCCCTACCCCGCCATGCGCTCATACATACCGTAATAGCTTCTATCCTCCAGCATATCCTTTCGAAGCTTAAACACATCCTCAGGATCGTCCGTAATCATGCCGTCCACCGGACTTTGCAGGTATTTGATGATTTTGTCTTCTTCATTGATGGTCCAAACATACATTTCCTTCCCCATATCCTGCACCTCTCCCATCAGGTAGCCGTTATAGGAGGAATCTTCAATCGCATAAAAGTCCACATTTTCCGTAGCAAAATCTCCGAATTGCACCGGAATCACCACCCCGGTCTTCCATTCCGGAGCAGTCTCTTCTATCCCCTCCATCAGGGAAATGTCTAAAGACATCAGGGGGTTCGTCTTCTCCACCCCGTATTCTTCCAGCTTCTCCAGAAGAATTTCCGAAAAATTCTCCGGTTCCTTCCCATGAGGTTTAATCTCTATCAGAAGGGGCATATTCAGTGCCTTTGCCCGCTGTACAAATTTCCGAAGGCTTGGAATTTTTCCGCTAAACTCCCCCTGATGCACCGTCATAGCGGTGAGCTCCGAAAGGGTACAGTCGTAGACCTTTTTTTCCACTCCAACAAGCCGAGAAAGTTCCAAATCATGCATTACCACAAATTCCCGGTCCTTAGTCAGCTGAATATCCAGCTCCACCATATCCGCCCCTGCTGCCTTTGCCCCCTCTAAAGACTCTATGGTATTTTCTACTCCGGTAGAAACCAGCCCTCTATGGGCAATGATTTTCGCATCCGTATTAACCTCCCGTCCCATATAATCCATAAGTGCTATGGTGCTGTGAAAAACAAATAAAGCCAGTAGGAGAAAAACGGTGGTTTTGCTATACTTTTGTTCCTCGGCAAGAAAAGCATTTTCCCCCTCGGAGCCTTCCACCGGAAGAGTATTTACCAAGAGGGAAAGAAAGCCGATTTTTGACAAAATTCCAAAGAAAAATCGGGTAAAACGAAAGAGCAGGAAGAAAAGAAAATGAAAGATTCCCAGTTCACCCTTTGGATCCAGGCGGGTAAAGAGAAAAGCCGCCAGATAGAGCAAAAGAGCGGCCAACAAACTCAACAAAAACTCATATAAAAAGAGAGTCAGAAACAATTTGATTCCGCCTTTTTTCGTATAGGCAAAGCTTTCCCGCACAGATTTGTTAAACTTCTGCGCCTTTAAGCCCATTAAAGGCACAGTATAAACCAGACGCATATTTAAGTACATGAAAAAGAGAAACAGAAGAAAAAGAGCAATATGCCCTCCCACAGTTTTGCCCACTTCTTCCGTTATAAAATCCGGAATGTGGAAGGAATCTGTCAGGGAAGAGCTAAGAATAAAGCCCGCCACCGGCACGGTGCAGAGAATATAAAGAAGGAACAGCAGCACATTGCCATAGCTGAAATCCCGCAGTCGGATTAGAGAGGTGCGAAGAATTTTTCGATAAGAAATCCGAACCCCTTCCTTGGCCGCCAAAATCACCTGTACCAGGGTGAAGACCTCCACATAAAAAAAGAAGGCCAGAAGAAAAGCAAAAAGCAAAACCATAAAGAGGCTTCTGGGGCTGGTAAAGAAGTAGCGAATATTGTACTGATCCACATTGGGCAAGTCTACCAGCACCAAAGCCAGACGGAAAAGCATTTGCAAAAGCTCCTTCCCCACGAAGCTTGCAATCTGCAAAAAAATGGCGGTAGACAAAAAGAGGAACTTATGGCGATTGCAAAATGTCAAAGTCCCAAAAACCTGTTTCCACATGCCCTCTTTTTTTTCCATAAGTTCCTTTCTAAAATTTGCTTGGTAAATGCTTTAAATGAATTTTTTTACAATATATCTCCTTTTCGTTAAAGAAACCGCAAATTTCTTTCCGATATCGATTTAAGAAAAATGGAGCTTTAAACGATAGGCGGAGTACTCTCCGAAGTCCTGAATATCCTCCTCCAAATAGCGAATGGCCTTCTCCACATCCTTATTTCGTAGCGCCGACACAATGTCCACATGGTGCTCCGTATCCATGGAAAAAAGAATTTCCTTGTCCTTCTTCCAATAGTACTGGGAGTAGGCTCGCTTCAGTCTAGTCATGCATTTTTCCAGCTGCTCCGTAATATAGTCATTTTGGGCACAGGCAATCAAACGAAGGTGAAATTCCATGTTGTGCTTCCAGTGCGTCATGGCGTCCGTATTATTTTCACTGCACTGACTGTTGATCTGCTCCAAGTCCCGAAAGTCTTCCTCCCTAAGCTCCGCTCCGCACTCCAAAAGCACTCCCCGCTCCAAGACAAAGCGGAAAGCCAGCATATCGTAGATATCTTCCTTACTGAGGCGCACCACCTCATAGCCGTAGCGGGGGATATTTTTTAAAATGCCGTCCGCACAAAGTGCCATCAGCGCCTCTCGAACCGGAGACTTGCTACAGTGGTATTTTTCCAGTAGTGCCTTCTCATTCAAAATATCTCCCGGAGAAACATTGCCCTGGAAGATATCCTCCAGAATAGATTCATATACTTGGTCTTTCAGACTTTTTTCCATAGTTCTCCCTTCATTTCTTTGAACTGTCCTAGTATAGCGTAAAAAAGGAGGCTAAAAAAGCCTCCGAAGTGATTTTCTCTGATGAGAAGAAAATATTTTTTATCTTAAAACTTGCCATAAAAAACTATACATACAGACTTTCTAAGGAAATCAAAAGCAAATCATCCCGAGAAATTGCTTCAAATCCGCTTTTGGAAAGGAAGCCGTAACGATAGCATTGCAGGCCGCATTCCTTTACCTGCGCTATCTCCTTTTCTATTTCCGCCTTGCTAAGAGGCTTATCTTGAAACTTTACTTCATAAAAAATATAGCCCTTGGGATCGTAGGTGACAATATCGAACTCTCCGTTTCGTCGTTCTTTCGGAATGTCGTAGTAGTACCTGCCTATTTTCTCAAAGGGCTCCTCCATAAGTCCTGCCCGATTCTGCCGAATCAAATATTGTTTTCCTATCGTCTCAAAACGCTTCGGAACATAGGCATTTTCAAAGTCCTCCTGAATATATCGCTGATAGAAAATATCCGAATTCATCACGTTTAGCTGGGAGCTGTAGCGGAAAATATATCGGTAATAAAACAAGGACATGGGGTCACTGATATAATATCCGGACTTCTTTCGGTTATTTTCATCATTAATGGGTGCCGCCTTCTCCACCAGCTCCATACGAATCAGCTTGTCCAACACATCCACTAAGCTGGGGCCACTGGAAACATGGGACTGAGACAGGATATCGTTAAAGCGGGAAAATCCCTTTGCCATAGCCTCAAAGACTTCATTGGCATTCACAATTTTCGCAATTTCCGACTTAAGGTACATCAGTACTTCATTTTCCAGTCTTGCGCCGGGAGAAGCAATCAACTCTATAATATTCTCCTTTACAGACCTGTCTTCCCTAATCAAACGATTATAATAGGGAATTCCGCCAAAAACACTGTAAAGCCTCACCTTATCTTCGTCGGAAAAATGGGAATAAAACTGTGCCGAATCATAGTAATCCATGGGCTTCAGCTTTAAAACCAAATCAAAACGGCCAAATAAGGGATTCTCTTTTTCTATCAGTTTCTGCATGGTATCCACAAAGGAACCGCACAAGGCCAATTTCAATTTACTCCGGTTTCGATATTTATCAATCAGTGCCTGCAAAACACTGTCCATGCCCTTCAGCACATCACTAAGATAAGAATATTCATCCAAAATCAAGAGAATATTCTCCTCCGTCGCCTTTTTAAAAAGAAAATCCAGCACTTCCTCCAGACCGGAAAAGGAAATCTTTGGGTAGCCAAACTCTTCCGAAAGTAAAGTCGCCAGACTTTCTACATTATTCATTTCAGAAGTCTGTTTGCACTCGTAATAAATCCTCTTCCCCTCAAAGAACTGCATGGAATGTTTCATCAGCTCACTTTTTCCAATTCGCCTTCTTCCGTATAATAGAAGCACTTCCATGCCGGGAGACTGATACAAGCCTTTGATTTTCCGTACTTCTTCCTCTCTTCCGATAAATTTCATTTTATTCGGTCACCTCCGATTCGGTTTTGTCCGAATAAAAATTATCATATCTGTTCTAAGATGTAAAGTCTAAGAGTAAAACAACAGAATAAAGAGCAAAACAGCAAAAATAGGAATAAAGCAACTATATAAAAGGTAAAATAAAGAATTGATTACAACGTTCTACCGCATTTCCTCAATATGATAAATGTAGTCAATAGTGGACAGGGCTTCGATAATCTCCTTGTGAGTTTTGAACTTCTTCAGCTCCTTGCTGTCTATAGTAAAGGTTACGGAATAGACGCTAAGGCCGGAACCATGGTAGGCGGTATTTAATTCAATATCATCAATCCGGAGTCCCAGTCTTCGGATAGTCGTTACAAAGTCCTGTAAATACTGCCGACTCTTTAACTCCAAATGAATTTCAAAGTGGTTAGAGCGATTTTTCAAATACATTTCCAAGCCCGGTAAAGAAGACAGAATCCAATAAAGCATAAAGCAGGCTACTACACTGATCAAGTATAGTCCCGCTCCTGCACTGAGGCCGATGAGAATACAGGACCATAGGGCAATGGCAGTAGTTAATCCCTTCACCTGATTTCGGGAGCTGTAAAGAATCGCCTTTCGGCTGATGCTTGCAATACTGATCATGGCAAAGGCGGAGAGCATAGGAAAACGAAGATTTCCCTCGTTCATAAACAGCAGATCCAAAATCATGGCCAAACAGCTGGATAAAGAGGCCAAAATAAAGGTACGAAGACCTGCGGAATGCCTTTTGTTGGCTCGCTCGCAGCCAATGATGGAGGAGAGAAGAACCGCAAGTAAGATTCTAAGCAAGGCGGAAGAAAGACTTATGTTATTTTCTATTGTCAATGTCTGAAATGCTTCCTGTAGTATCCATTCTGACATGGCTTTTCCTCCTGTTCTATTGAAATACTCTGTAATCAATGCTAATAAAACTCATCCATTTTATCTTATCAAAACCCTCTTTAAGACGCTTAACGCTAGTACTGCTCCTCCGCCGCCTCGGTAAAGGCTTCTTCCTCTTCCGCCAGTCTCTTAGCATGAGAAGGAAGTTCCTTCTGAATGGCCTGGATTCGCTCAATCAAAAGCTCCACCTCATTTTTCTTCTTCTCCGGTTCCATGGTGACGGATTCCGTTAAATCCTCCAGACTTACCGCATAGGAATGGGAAAGATAGAGTCCCAGTTTAGCACAACCCGGTCCTATAAGTTCGTAGAGAATACTGGAGGCAAGAATCACCGTTTCCAAGGCTCTTCCCAACTCTCCTCCCAGGATTCTTGCCCCCAAGGCGGAAAGGCCGATGGCCACCCCTGCCTGAGGCACAAGGGCAAGTCCTAAATATTTCCGAACTTCCTTCTTTTCTCCCACCAAAGTTGGGCCCAAAATAGCCCCCAGGTATTTTCCCAAAATACGCACCAAGAAATAACTGATTCCCACCAAGAGTAAAGGAACATTTTCCCCTATTCCCCCCGAATGTAAGAGCACATCCAGCTTAAAGTTCATGCCGGAGCGCACGAAAAACAGAAGTAAAATAGGAGGATTAAAGTAATTTAATTGCTTGAAAATCTTGTCGTCTTCCGTGATATTGATGTAAATCATCCCCATAGACATACAACCCAAAAGCGGAGAAACATCCAAAAGGGCGCAGATGCCGCAAAAGCTGAACAGTACAGCAATAGTGATAATCAAACGATTGTCCGTAGAACGCTGTTTCGGCATCAAAAGCTTTAAAAAAAGCCCAAACAGTCCTCCCAGAAGAAGTACCGCCAGATTTAAAGCAATAGGCATCAGAATACTACTTGCCTTGAAAGAACCGGATTGCAAAGCCACCGCCACGGAAATGGCCATGCTGTACGCCACAAGGCCAAAGACATTGTCCAATGCCACCACCTGCAAAAGGGTGTTCACAAAGTCTCCCTTAGCATTAAACTGCCGGATGGTCATAATCGTGGAAGCTGAGGCTGTGGTTGCAGCCAAGGCTCCTAAAACCAAAGATAGACTTAAATTCAATTTCAAAATAAAAAAGCAAAGCACAAAAACGAAGAGGGAAGCCAGAGTCGCTTCAAAAAGCGTAATAATACAAACCTTAATCCCATTCTGCTTTAGAGTAGAAAAGGTAAAAAATTCTCCGGTACCAAAGGCAATAAAGGCTAGAGCAATATCCGCAATAAAGCTTGTGCCTTCAATAATGTCCGGATTCACCAGATTCAAGCAATAGGGTCCAATCAGGATTCCCGCCAAAATGTAGGCGGTTACATTGGGAAGCTTCAGGCGCTTGGTGACTCTTGTTAAGGCAAAGCCGGAAAATAGCATTAAAGCTATGGGGATAATCACCCCGGACACAGAGGAGCCCCCCTGAAATATTTGCATAATGGATTGTCCTTCCATGGGATTGTCCTCCTTCCTGGAAAATATTCTAAATCTATAGTAAATAATCGACATGAAAAAGGGAAGTGCTAAACTTGCCCAAAACACATCGTTTAGTACTTCCCCTATTTTTTTATTCTTCTAAAACTCATTCCGCCGCTTTAGTGAATTATTTTCTAGCCTGATCAATGACTACTGCAATCAGAATAATAACGCCCATTGCCACCGTCTGCCAATATGCCGAAACCCCAAGTAAACTTAACGCATTATTAATAATTCCGATAACGATAAGACCAATAACTGTCTGAGGAATTCCTCCTCGTCCACCGGACATGCTAGTACCACCCATTGCTACTGCTGCAATGGCATTTAACTCATAGCCTACTGCTGCCGTGGCCTGTCCATTCTGTAACTTGGAGGCTAACACCAGCCCTGCTAATGCTGAAAGAATTCCGGAAATCACATAGACCGAAAAACGGACTTGATCTACATTAATTCCCGTCAGCTTAGCTACCTCTTTATTACTACCTACAGCATAAATATATCTTCCATAGCAAGTCTTTGTTAAAATAATATAACTTAGAAAAATAATAAAAACCATTAAAATAACTGATACAGGAATAATACCAAGTTCTCTTAAACCGATAAATCCAAAACTTTCCGGCAAGCCAAAAACCGGCTTTGCATCTGTAAAAACATAGGCTAAACCTCTTGCTACATTCATCATCGCCATAGTTGCAATAAAGGGAGGAACATTCAACTTTGCAATACAAAATCCATTAAGAGCACCACACACAGTACCTATTACTAAGGAAGTTAGTAATATAATCAGAATGGACATCGGAACAGATGCATTTGGCATAGTTTTGATTAAAGACGCTCCTGCTACCCCTGCTATAGCCGCTACCGAACCAACAGAAAGGTCAATACCATCTGAAAGTATAGTAAAGGTCATGCCACAGGCAATAAGTGCATTGATTGAAATCTGAATCAAGATATTCTTGATATTTCCCCCTGTCGCAAATCGAGGGACAAAAAGAAGACACACTGCAAACAGCGCTACCGCAAAAAGGAGCATGGTATTTTCTCCTTTTAGGACTTTTGATATACCACCATTTTTCTTATTCATAAACAACCTCCTCATTTCCTTTGCTGGCAAAAAGCATGACATTTTCTTCTGTCGCTTCTGCACTATCCAGAAAACCGGTTACATATCCCTCTCGCATTACCATAATGCGATTAGAACATCCTAATACCTCTGGTAATTCTGAAGAAACGAGGATAATGCTGCCACCTTCCTCGACAAAATTCTTCATAAGCTCATATATTTCCGCTTTAGCATTAACGTCTATTCCCCTGGTAGGCTCATCCATAATAAGAATCTTAGACTTTGCTAAAAGCCACTTTGCTATTACTACCTTCTGTTGATTTCCTCCTGAAAGATTTTTAATGATTGCTGAATCTGAAGGAGTCTTAATCCGTAACTTGTCTATGTAGGAAATTGCTTCTCGCTTTTCCCACGAAAAATCAATAAAACCACTATGACTATTCTCTTTTAAAGATGCCAAACTGGTATTTTCCCGAACTGTCTTTTCCAGTAAAAGTCCCTGGCCTCTTCTATCTTCGGGAATTAATCCCATACCTTTTTTAATAATTTCCTTAGGCTGTAATCCCTTTAAACTTTCTCCATACAAAAATACCTCTCCACTATCATAGGAATCAGCTCCAAAAATCGCCCTCATTAATTCAGTTCTTCCTGCACCGATAAGTCCGGCTACCCCAAGAACTTCTCCTTTATATAGTTGAAATGAAACATTTTTAAAATGATTTTTAGAGCATAGGTTCTTCACCTCCAAAACCAATTCTTTATTTTCCGGAGCTTTGGCTTTGTAATAAAATTGGGAAATTTCTCTTCCCACCATCATTTCTACCATCTTCTGTTCAGTTACTGTTGAAACCGGTACTGTAGCAATCTTCATACCATCTCGAAGTACGGTAAGCATATCTCCCATCTCCAGAATTTCCTTTAGACGATGAGAAATATAAATTACTGCAACATTATCTTTCTTTAATTGACGTATAACTCGAAAAAGAGACTGTACCTCGTGGTCAGAAAGCGAACTGGTAGGCTCATCCATAATTACTAACTTACTATTCTGAGAAACAGCTCTGGCAATCTCTACCATTTGCTTTTCTCCATTACTAAGCTTATATACCGGTGAGCGTGGATCAATCGCCACATCCATTTCATCCAAAATCCTTTTACATTCCGCAATCATTTTTTCTTTGTTTAAAAATCCGGATTTTTTCTCTTCTCTTCCCAGAAAAACATTTTCATAAACTTTTAAATCCTCAATAACGCTAAGCTCTTGATGAATAACACTGATTCCTCTCTGCTGCGCTTCTCGAATATTTTTTGCCCCGGGCTGTCCCTCTATCAAAACTTCCCCTTTATCAGGTTGATAAATACCGGAAATGATTTTAATAATTGTGGATTTTCCTGCACCATTTTCTCCCAAAAGAACATGTACTTCCCCAGGATAAAAAGCAACAGAAATATCCTCTAAGACTTTCACGCCGGGAAATTCCTTATGAATATGCTTTAATTCTACTAAAGTCTCTTTTCTTTCTTCCATCATAATATGCTCCATATTATAGAAAAAGGCGTCCAAAAAGTGGGACGCCTTCCTCTTAACCTATCTTTTTATTACTTTGCATTCTTTGCATCAATAATATAAGGCGCAATCAAAATCTCGGAATCTACCTTCTCACCCTCTAAATGCTTCTTAATAGCCTCAAGAGTGGTCTTACCAATTCCTGCAGGGTCCTGTGCAACATCTGCACCCCAGTTTCCACCCTTCTTGATTTCTGCAACACCTTCTGGATTTCCGTCATAACCGATAATCTTGGTTGCTGCATTGGCTGCTGTGATAGAGGAAAGAGCACCAATAGCTGCAGGATCTCCTACACAGAAAACAACATCGATATTATCATTCTTTAAAAGCATGTTCTGCATTACATCTGCAGCCTTCTGCTGGTCACCGGAATAGTTCTGCACATCAACTACTTTGATATCCGGAGCATTCTCCTTTAAATAATCTGTAAATCCGGTCTCTCTATCTACACAGCTTTCGATTTCAGAATAAGTAATTACTGCTGCATTACCCTTTTTTTCGGTAAGGATATTATTTACCACATACTCAGCAGCAAGCTGTCCACCCTTCTTGTTATCTGTAGCAACGTGAGTAACCGGCTTTCCATCAGAAGCGATATCCATAGTAAATACCGGAATTCCAGCCTTTTCAGCAAGCTCAATCATAGACTTGGATCCTGCAGAGTTAGTTGGTGCAATAACAATAGCATCTACTTTCTTGGTAATAAAATCCTGTACCTGACCAAGCTGCTTATTTGCATCTCCTGCAGCATCTTGTACATCTAAAGTCCATCCATATTCCTTTGCTTGCTCTTCCATAGCAGTCTGGATACTATTATAGAACACGTGGGTACTGTTCAGTAAGCTTACACCGATGGTCTTTGCTTCTCCTTTAGTCTCTTCCTTCTTAGCCTCCGTCTCTCCGGCTTTCTCTGTCTGTTTTTCTGTTTGCTCTGATGCTGCAGCAGTTGTGCTCTTTGCAGCACTGCCACCTCCACAAGCCACAAGAGATACAGCCATTAAAGCTGCGAGTACCAATGAAATACCTTTTTTCATCACTTTTTCCTCCTTTAAAGATAAGTAAGTAAATATTCAGAACGAGGTCTGCGTGATTGCTTACCCGTTTTGATTCGAGTTAAAATTTGTCCATTATTGAGAAAAATAAAACATTGTTTCACGTATTCCAAATTCTTATCTAAGTTTTTATGCCTTATGGACACTATTCAATACATGCATCTTATGCTTAATAAGTTCCTTAACTTTTTCTCTACCTGCTCCATTATATTTCTTTGGATCAAATACTTCCGGATTCTTCTCAAGGTACTCTTTTACCCCCTTGGTAAAGGCATCTCTTAATTCGGTTGCAAAGTTCACTTTGCAAATACCAAGGCCTGTTGATTTCTTTACATCTTCATCAGGAATTCCTGACGCACCATGTAGAACAATAGGAATACTTACCAGACTTTTGGTTTTTTCCAAAATATCAAATCGTAACTTTGGTACTCCTTTATAAAATCCATGAGCATTTCCAATACCAACTGCAAGGAAATCCACACCTGTTTGCTCTGCAAATTCCTTTGCTTCTTCAGGATCGGTATAGGACTTTTCACTGTCTTTTACTTCATGTGTGTCTTCTTTTCCTCCTACCGTTCCTAATTCTCCTTCAACCGGCACTCCCATAGCATGTGCAAACTCAACCACTTTCTTCGTAAGAGCTACATTTTCAGAAAAAGCCAGCTTAGAACCATCAATCATGATAGAGGTGTAACCGGATAAAATCGCTTTCGCACAAAGCTCTGCACTGTTTCCATGATCCAGATGTAAAGCCACCGGCACTTTCGCCTTTTTTGCTTCTGCGTTTACCATTCCAAAAAACATATCTGTATCTGCATATTGCAAGCTTCCCGGAGTTGTCTGAATAATTACCGGAGAAGATAATTCCTCTGCCGCTGCTACAATTGCCTGAACCATCTCCATGTTCTCCGCATTAAAAGCACCGACTGCATAGCCCTCTTGCTGCGCTTTCATCAAAATTTCCTTAGAACTTACCAAAGCCATATTTTTCCCCTTTCTATTCTTCTAAATTGATAATTTCAACCTTTTGTAACATTGCTTCCAAATCTTCTTTTTCGCACAACTGAGTACCCGGATGTAGTAAAGATCCTGTTGCACAAGCTACCGCATATCTAAAAATATCTTCATCCGAAAGGCCTTTCTTCATCGCCAAACAAGCTCCTGCCACCATGGAATCCCCAGCCCCCTGCACTCCCTGTACAAGAATCTTTACCGGTTTTGCCTGATAGCACTTTTCTGCTGTGAGAAATAAAGCTCCCTCCTCTCCCAATGAAATACAAAGATAATGTATGCCTTTCTGTAGTAAGCTCTTGCCAAAGCTAATCATTTCTTTGGTATCTTTAAATGCCTTTCCATAAAAAGCTTCCAACTCTTCCCGATTCGGTTTCACAAAATACGGCTGTGCCTCTAATGCCAAAACTAGTAAATCTCCAGTAGCATCTAAGACTGTTTTTATCCCTTTTTCCTTTGCTAAAAGTATTAATTCCTTATAAATACTCCTTGGAACCCCTGGTGGTACGGAGCCATCCACAACTAAGATATCCGTCCCTTCCCACTCTTTTTCCATCAAAGAGAAGAAAGCAGACACATCGGCTTCAGTAACTTCTTGTCCCTTATCATTAAACTCACTCATTACACGCTTTTCTGTGTCGAAAATCTTTACATTTACACGAAGACTTCCTTGAACTGTGTGAAAGTGATAAGGACAATGAATACGTTCAAAAAAGCGTCTCAATCTGGCCTCATCTTCCGAAAAAGAAAAACCGGTCGCTTTATTGCTAACACCAAGATTTTGTAACGCTATACTGACATTAATTCCTTTTCCCGAAATATCTTCCCTTGTTTTCAAAACCTTATTTGTTCCTCCATAAAGGAACTTCTCAATCTCTATTGTTCTATCAATACAAGGGTTTAAACTAACTGTAAGAATCAATTTTTCTCCCCCTTTAAAAAATCAGACATAGCTTGGAAAATAATGTACACTGATGTAGCTCCTGCATCCTGCAGCCCGATGGCCTTATCTCCAAAATACTTTGCTCTTCCAAAACGTGCTTTTATCGTTTTCGTGTACTCCATCCCTTTTTCTGCAGCTAAAGCAGCTCTTTGAAAGCCCTCTATAAGATCCAATCCTTCCTTTGCCCCCTCTTCCAGAGCAAGAACTGCCGGTTCCAAAGCATCCACCATTGTCTTATCTCCTACTTTAGCCTTCCCTCTCTTTTTTAGTGAAGTTAATGAAGTAGAAAAAATCTCTGCAAAATCACTTAATTTGAAACTGTTTCGTTCCTCTCTTTTTACAATTCCCGATATAAAAACCGTTCCAAATAAAACGCCTGAAGCTCCGCCCATAGTGTCTAAAAGGCAAGTACCCACTGCTCGAAAAACCCCTTCACAGGAATCAACTTTCAAATCAAGCAACATTTTCTGAACAGCCAAAAAGCCTCTTTTCATACCTGTTCCATGGTCTCCATCACCTATTTTCAAGTCAATCTCTGTAAGGTACGGCTCTGACTCCACCACTTTCTGAGCAACCCTCTCCATCATTCTTTTTACTTGATCAGCACTAACTTCCTTCATACTGTCTTCACCTTCTACATCTTTTCTTCCACATTAAGTTTGAACACCCTGAACTCTGTATATGATGCTCACCAAGTTCATTCCATTTCTCTTTTGTAAAACAACGGCGAATACGCTTCTTTTTTATAAAATCCTCTATATTCCTCTTGCATTTTCAAAAAGCTAAGAGAGAGTCCCCCTGCTCCTTGTGTGGGGAAAAGTGATTGCGCAAAAGTATCAAATACTTTTATTTTCTTCCTCTTCAAAGCATTCTGGAGACTATATAAGAGGATGCATTCTTCCAAGGTAGTTGTTGCCTGAAATACATTCAGAAAAACAGCAATCTCATCTCCTTCTTTTAGCTGCAAATCAATCAGTAAAGGTTCAATGAGCTTCTCTATTAAAGAATCCGCACTTGGCAAATTTGTTCTTTCTTTTCCTAATTCTCCGTTAAATCCCATACCGTACTCTACAAAACCATCCGGTAAATCATAAGCTTGTTTTCCATTTTCGAAAACAAAAGCCGGAGAAGTGGTTACACTTGCCGTGGAAAGATTATCATTTATTCTCTCTCCCAAAGACACTAGTTCTTCTAAACTAAGTCCCGCATTTCTGGCCGCAGAGAGTATTTTCAATACCAATGTAACACCGGCAATACCTCTTCTCTCCTCTCTTTCTTCTGATGAATCCACATCATCCGAAACATAAATCTGTCGTGTCTTAATTCCCTCCAACTCTGCAAGCTCACTTACCAACTCAAAATTTAGAACATCCCCTGCATGATTTGTTGCAATGCACAGTACTCCTTCATCATGAGAAAGCGCACGAATCGTTTTAAGAATACTGCCTGCTGCCGGTGCAGTAAAAATATCCCCTAAAACGCAAGCATCAGCCAGTCCTTTTCCCACATATCCAATCGGCCAAGGCTCATTACCTGCCCCTGCTCCAATTAAAATAGATACACCATTCTTTCTATCTTTATACAATAGAACTTTTTGTCCTTCTATCCGTTCAAAAAGATTGGGGTAGGTTTCTACATATCCATCAATCATTTCTTCTACCGCTTTTTCCAGCGTATTATGTAAACGATTCATTTTTTCCTCCTACTCTTTTTCCTCTAAACATTTCATTAATTATTTAATATGCTCTGTATGAATCTCATTCGAAAATGTCTTAAAGTAAGTGATATTTTTTCTTTTATTCTTATGAGCAATGAGCATATAAAGGCAATCCACAATAACAAGCTGTGCCAAATTTTCACTGGACGGATCAAATAGGTTCCCATCCTGCGCATTATTATAATCATATGCACTAAATAAGGTGTAATCCGAAATTTTCGCTAGTGGAGACTCTTTAATACTACTGATTCCCACCACTTGAATACCTCTTTTTTTCGCTCTTCTTGCTCCCTCAACCACTGATTTACTCTGCCCAAAATTACTCACGCATATCAAAATATCTTTTTTTTCCATAATGGATGTAATATTTACAATCTCGTGGGCATCACTAAACATCATAATCGGGTATCCAATGCGATAAAGCCTAGAGTACAGTGCCTCCATAGTGACTTTTGATCGACCCACGCCGATGACTACAATTCTTCTTGCCTCATGAATCAAATCTGCCACTGTCTGCATAGTATCAAAGTCCAGAATTCCCCAAGTCTCTTCCAGTTCTCTAACACTTTTTGAGAAAATAGTTTTACAGATAGAATGAGCATCTCCAGTAATAGGCTCACCATTATAATTTAGTTCATTTTCCTCCTGCCTATTCTCCTCTTGCTTTTCCATCACAATCTTTAGACGAAAGTCACGGAATTCTTTGTACCCCATCATTTTTACAAATCTACTGACAGAAGCTGTACTGACTCCACTCCTACGAGCTAATTCACTAGCTCTCTCCACACACTTCTTATCTTCTGTATCAATGAGATAATCTGCTATTTTTTGCATTGCTTCATTCATCTGAGGATATAATGATTTAATCTCCGGAATAACAGATTGTTGCACGAAGCGCTCACTTCCTTTCGTATGTACTTTTGTTTCATATATCTGTAATAAACTAATTTTTTGTTTCACAGTAACTTTATTCTACTCCACAAAGAATGTCAATCTTACATATATTTTTCAGGAATTCAGACAATTTTTTAGCAAAAACTTATACATAATCAACTAATATAAAAGCGATTATAAAATTCTCTTATAGCATAAACAGTAATTACAAAGCCTGTGTTTGAATCCTTAGAAATAGTTCCCCTCTTATTTGCCTTTCCTATGAATCTCTGCTATGATATAAAATAATAAAATTTATCATTTTAGAAAGGAGACCTATGTATAAGCAGGAGCGGTATCTTTTTCGGGCGGCTACTGAAGAGGATATCCGAGAATTAGCAGCGATAGAAAAGATATGTTTTTCGGAAAATGAAGCCTGTAGCTATGAAGAGGTCAAAGACCGTGTTGAGAAAATACCGGAAGATTTTTTGATTGCCTTTGATCAAGTGAATAAAAAGATTGCTGGTTATATGAGCGGTATTCACTCCGGTTCTGAAGTCTTTTTAGATGAATTTTTTCAAAATGCCTCCTTACAGGAAAAAGGAGCAAAGCATTGCTTTCTTTTAGGTCTGGAGGTTCGACCGGAATATCAAGGAAAAGGGCTCGCCAGCCAGATTATGAACCGCTATATCGACATGGAGGAAGAGCGGGGTACAGAGAAGATTTTTCTCACCTGCCATACCCACTTTGTTCCTTTCTACAGCGGTTTCGGCTATGAGCATTTGGGTAAATCCCCCTCCACCTGGGGCGGAGAGAGCTGGGAGGATATGGTTTATATCCTTGCGTAATAAGATAAAATTTTAGACAAGAAAAAAGAGGCTGTTAAAATCAAAAAGATTTCCTATGCAATATAGGGCTGAAATGGGGCATAAACTCAGATTACTCCTATTTCAGACCTATACTACATAAAGAGTATTTATATTTTGATTTTTACAGCCTCTATTTGCTAAACTACAGCTTTTTCAGCTTGGCGAAGCCTGCCAGCATCTTCTTCTGTCCTGCGGTGTCAAAAAGCACCGTTACCAGCTTGTCCTTCTTATCCTCTTCTATGGCCAAAACTTCACCCTCTCCGAATTTCGTATGGCTGACCCGGTCTCCTACCTGATAATCCAGGCTTCCGGAGCTCATGCCGGAAATGCCCTTTTGGATAATGCCGGCCTGCTGATAGGCTTGAAGATCCAAAGGCTTTTTGGAAGAAGAATATCCTGCGCTGCCATATAGATTAGAGGATGAACGCCCTGATGAACCATAGGCACCGGTAGAGCCGTAGGAACCGGAAGAACCATAGGAACCGGATGAGCCGTAGGAATCTGACTGTCCCATATAAGCTTTGATAGACTGATTCGCCTGCTGTAAGTAAGAGCTATAGCCGGAACGGCCTGTTTTTTCCATGAAAATATCTTCCTCACTGGGCTTTTTCCGATAGAGATACTTCTTCTCCAAATGCTCTTCCGGCACATCATCCACAAAGGAACTGACCAGCATGGACTGATACTGTCCATGGACCACCCGGTCTCTTCCTGCGGTTAAATACAGTTCCTTTTCCGCCCTGGTGATTCCCACGTAAAAGAGTCTTCGCTCTTCCTCCCGTTCCTCGGGAGTAAACATGGACTGGGCACTGGGGAAGAGGCCTTCATTTAAGCCTACCAGATAGACCACCGGAAACTCCAGACCTTTGGCTCCATGTAAGGTCATCAGGGTGATTTTGTCTTCCGTTAAGTCACTTCTATCCAAGTCGGAAAGGAGAGACACCTCTTCCAAAAAGGCGGAAAGACTGCCCTCATCCCCATTTTCCTCGATATAGGACTGAAGCTTTCCCTGTAACTCCTGAATGTTTTCCATACGGCTTTCTGCCTCTATGGCCCCCTCTGCCTGAAGGTCTTTTTCGTATTCCGTGTCCTGTAAAATGCGGTCAATAAGGGCGCTTAATTCCACATCCTTCCAACCCTCCAGCATTTCCTGGAAGCTTCCCACCATGCTTAAGGCTTTTCCGGATAGTCCCGCCGCCTTGGCAAAGGGAAGGGATTCCACCAAAGAAAAGCCTCCAAGACTTTCCCCGTACTGTTGTAGCTTTAAAAGGCTGGCTTCTCCGATGCCTCGTTTGGGCACGTTGATAATTCTCCGAAGAGCCACATCATCCTTTTTATTCACCAAAATCTTCATATAGGAAAGGATGTCCTTGATTTCCTTTCTTTGGTAGAAGTTCACGCCCCCCACAATCTGGTAGGGAATATTCCAATGAATACACTGCTCCTCCAGTAGACGGGACTGGGCGTTGGTGCGGTACAGTACCGCCTGGTCCTTATAGCTCCAGCCGGCATCCCGAATGCCTCGGATAACAGCCGCCGCCTCTTCCTTGGCACTTTCATATTCCTGAAAGCTGACCTTCAAGCCCTCCTTCTCCGCAGTCCAAAGCTTCTTTTGCTTTCTGTGCTGATTTTCCGCAATGACCACATTTGCCAAGTCCAGAATAGGAGCGGTGGAGCGGTAGTTTTGTTCCAGTTTCACCACCTTGCAGTTTGGAAAATGAGATTCAAAGGAGAGGATGTTTTCCACATTGGCACCCCGGAAACGGTAAATACTCTGGTCATCGTCTCCCACCACGCAGATATTTTGATACTTCTTAGCAAGGAGATAAACCAAATGGAACTGCACATCATTGGTATCCTGATACTCGTCCACCAGAATATAACGAAAACGCTCCTGATACTTCTCTAAAACTGCCGGAAACTTCTCAAAAAGCTCCTTACAGCGTAAAAGCAGGTCGTCAAAGTCCAAGGCATTGTTTTGCTTTAGCTTTTCTTCGTACAGTCGGATGCAGGCACGAATCTTCCCATCCAGAAAATCCTCCGGATCCTCCAAAAGATAGTCGGATACGGTTCGCCCCTGATTCTTCACCTGGGACAGGGCGGAAAGCACCAATCTTTCCTTCAGCATCTTGCTATCTATCTGCAATTCCTTAAAGACCTGCCGCATCACGGTTTTCTGATCATCCGTGTCATAGATGGAAAAGTCGGAGTCATAGCCCAGATTTCCGATTTCTCTTCGTAAAATCCGAAGACACATGCTGTGGAAGGTGGAAACCCAGATTTCTCCCTGCCGCTCCGGCAGAAGCTGATTGACCCTGTCCCGCATTTCCTGGGCCGCCTTATTGGTGAAGGTAATCGCTAGAATCTGATAGGGAGATACCCCTTTTTCCAAAATCAGGTAGGCGATTCTGTGGGTCAGCACTCTGGTTTTTCCCGAGCCTGCCCCCGCCAAAATTAAGAGAGGCCCCTCTCCATGGGTGGCGGCCTCATACTGTTCTTTATTTAATATATTTTTCAGCTCCATGGCTTTCCTTTCTTTTCCTTAGGTCATATATACCCTATACCCTCTTATTTTTTCCTTTGCAGCTTTAGCGCTACCTTGCTTAAGGATAGTACCATTTTCCCCTTATAGCCACTGCTAAATTCTTGTAATTCTACTTCGCTATGCTATACTTGTTTTTATGGACGAACAATATTTAAATGAATTAACCGAATATCTTAAAAGTTTACATCATGTGCATGCGGGAAGCCTGCCCTCTCTGGAGCTATACATGGATCAGGTGACCGGATTTATGGAGGAACATCTGGCCTCCATGAAGCGTCATCCGGAGGACAAAGCGCTTACCAAAACCATGATTAATAATTATGCCAAAAATAAGATTCTGCCTCCTCCTGTTGGAAAGCGCTACAACAAAAATCACATGCTGATTCTGCTTTTAATCTACTATTATAAGAGTATGTTGAGTCTTTCCGACATCCGTACCGTGGTGGATCCCTTAGCGGAAAATTATTTTTCTCTCCATAGTAAACCCAGGCTCACCGATATTTACGAAGAAATCTTCTCCTTTGCCAATGGAGAAATGCAAAGCTTAGTGGAGGATTTAGAGAAAAAGTTTCAAACCGCCAACAGCTCCTTTTCTGAACAGGATCCCGCCTTTGCTGACTTGGAGGAACAGGAACGGGAACAGCTCCAAAGCTTTTCCTTCCTAAGTCTCCTGGCCTTTGATGTCTACCTCAAGAAACAATTAATGGAGAAGATTGTAGACCGCATGGAGGAGAGCCAAAAGAAAAGGAAGAGGAAAAAGAAATAAAAGATACAAGACGCTAAATGCTTTGCCGTCCTATAACATTGCAACCGGGGCACGCTCCCGCTAGCCTCGCCTTGACTGAGCAGTGGTTTCTGTTAACCACTGCTCACTTTGCTTCGCAAAGCAAATTCCTTCGGAAGTTGGTCTAAGTACAGGAGGTGCTATTCTTATAAATAGCACCTCCTTAGCGGTTCTAAGCTTTTTTAAAAACAAAAGCCAAGAACCGACGGGCTCAGACTACCCCGTGTTCCAATGTTATAGCCGGCAAAGCTATTTTTATGGCCTTCTTTGCTATATCGTCGAGAAGCTTTTTGATTGTTTAAAGCTGTTCCTTTTATTTTTCCTCTTCCTTTTTGGCTATCCTCTCAAAGGCTACCGCGTAGCCGTCTTCTCCATAATGTAAAGAACGGTTGACTCTGGAAATGGTTGCGGTGGAGGCTCCGGTAGCCTTCGCAATGTCGATATAGGTCTTCCCCTCTTGCAAGAGCTTGGCCACTTCATAACGCTGGGCCATGGCCAAAAGCTCATTGATGGTACAGAGGTCTTCGAAAAAACGAAAATACTCTTCCGTGGTTTCCAGCTGCTGCATTCCCTCAAATAAATGTCGTACCTCTTCGGTGTCTAGTTTCCGGTTCATTTTCTTCCTCTCCAAATGCTTCTTTATTCCCAGGTTACAGGGGTAGGTCTTCTGGTATCAAAGACCTTCTTCACGTCAATCAAGTCGGAAAGTCTATCCGCCGCGCCGCTGTAGGATTCATACAGGCGATAGCCGTCCAGATTTCTTCTTCCCTGCCGGACAAAATCATCTCCGTACTGCATCCAAACCTTTGCGGAATCCACGTTACAGAAATAATGAAAGCCTGCCGCCTCCAGCAAATCATATTTTCCGTCTTCCTTTCCCTTCTGATAGGGATGCCAGTCCCCGATATCATCTCCAAAGGGGTAAAGCAGAATCTCACAGGGATCCGGCAGAAGAGGCTCCACGTTTCTCTCCCAACGATCCGTATCCTTGGAAATGGAAGCCAGATCTCTGGTACCGAAATTGATATGTCCCCAGGAGTGGGAGGCAAATTCATAACCGTCTTCTTTCATGGCCTTGGTAATCTTCTTAACAGTTTCCTTATCCTCTTCAATATTGGGGTTTGCCCTGTTCTTCGGGTCTAATGCCGGAGAATTGGGATCAAAGGTCTCATCGGTTCTATAGCCAAGGACGCCGTTATAGCCGGTAAAAGCAATCACCGCCTTATGGCCATGGTAGGCAAAATCCGGATGCTCCTCCACGAACTTATCCAAAATCGGCACCAGGTCATAATCCCCAATGGTAACATTTCCGTCCTTATCGGTATACTGGTTTTTAGGCTTTCCATTTTCATCCAAAACCATCTTGTCCGCAAAGCCGTGTCCTTCCATGTAAACATAGTAGTTCACATCGTCCTGGGACATGACAAAGGGCTTCTTGCCCTCCGGAAGCATAATCTGCTTCTTCACCATTTTCTTCGTTCCGTCCGGCTGTTCCTGCATTTCCGCCAAATCATGCATATGCACCATCACGTAACCTCGATCGTACATTTCCTTGATGATTTCCTCAAACTCCGGAATGGTGGTCATTACGGAATTGAACTGCTTTCCCTGATGGGTGTCCGTCAGAGCTCTGGTCGGGTCCACAATCAGGATATGGAAGAAAATGTGGGTGATATCATCCATATTGGCGGGAACCAGCTTGCCCTTCTCCTCTTCATACTGAGAAATCTTCGCGGAAATCTCCGTATCGGAAGACAGGTTCAAAGCATTTAAGGTGGCGATGGCACTGTCATAATCATACTGCTTCGCCTGAAGCTCCGCCGTCTTTAAGGCCTCATCCTTTTCCGAAAGAGCCGGAGTTTCACTTGCCTCTACTACATCGCCCTTCTCTTCCGTTTCCCCTTCCCCAAGCTTTACCACCGGGCGATTCTTGGCAATCGTGCTTTCAGAGACCTTCTTCCCAAAGGAAATACCTCCCTGCTGTTGCACATAGGGCAGGGCATAACGCACCCCGATAAAAGCCAGGAACAACAAAAGAAGCAGAAGAAAAAAGAGCAGGATATGCAGGCGCTTCTCCTTCTTTCTTTTCTCTCTCCGCTTCTCCATCCGAATACGGTGTTCCATCATTTTCTGCTGGTAATACTCGTCATCAAATTCTTCTCTGTTCATCCGACACCTCTCTCTGTCTCCCTCTTATTGTACAAAATATTGCCTTGAACGCAAGGGGGAAATGGCGAGGACTTCAGGAAGTACAGGGGGAAGAAGGACTCCCGGATTATCCCTCTCCATTTAACTTATGCAGGAAAGGAGATACTCCTTTATACAGTAGAAGGCAAAGAGCTACATCAATCATGCCTTTCACAAAGGTAAAGGGCACGTTAAAGATAAGCAAAGCCTTTTCAATGCTGCCAATGGAGGGAAGAATCAACTCATAAGCAGAAAGCACTACCTCTTTCGGCATAAAATTGTAGTAGAAGGGATAAACCACCAAAAGGTTGGAGGGGTAGGAAATAGCCGCCATAACCACTGCACCAACAACGGAGGCAATAATTGCACCCTTCTTCGTCTTATTTCTCTGATAAATAAATCCTGCGGTACCCGCAAAGCTTGCCCCAAGGATAAAGTTGGAAAGTTCTCCCACGCCGAAGGAACCGGAGCTAAAGCTGTGAAGAATATTTTTGATAAGCTCCACCAAAATGCCGGAAACAGGCCCCAAGGCAAAGGCTGCAATCAAAGCCGGGAAATCCGAAAAATCAAACTTGATAAAGGGAGGCATTAAAAAAGGAATAGGAAACTCAATCCACATCAAAATATACGCTATAGCGGATAATATTCCTGTTACCGCCAAAAATCCCACACTACTCTTCTTCACACTGCTCACCATTCTTCCCTGACTTTCTGCTTTCATTGCTGTCCTCTCTTTCTTTGCATTTTCTGCAAACTGCATTCTTCCGGTGGTTCTTTTCGAAAGGCTTTAGGACCGGGCATTTTCCTTCTTTTTTGTATTTTCAAAGGAATCCTCTTGGAAAGCACCTTTGAAAATAGAAAAAGCCCTGTACAAAAAGTACAGGGCAGAAAGCACAACGCTCGTCTTCTTCCATCCAGACTATACTGTTGGTACCGGAGTTTCACCGGTTCAACTGCTTTCGCAGGTCGCGGACTGTACCGCCAGTGGGGACTTACACCCCGCCCTGAAGAACATTCATTTTTACGATACTAAGAATACTCCTCTGCCGAAAACTTTGCAAGGAATATTTTTTACGCTTTTAGAGCATGTTTCGACGCATTGTTTCGACACTTTAGTTCGATACTTTGCTTCGATACTTTGCTTCGATACTTTTAGAACTTAATCCATCCCAGTACACCGGCTACAGAACTGAACAGAATAATCGCCACAAAGAAGGGGCAAAGGTATTTGATCATGAAATTAAATACCGTCTTTCTTTTAAAGGGAGCATCCTTTCGCATAACTTCCGCCGCAATACCCTCTACACCGATTACCCGCACCACCAAAAGACAGGTAGCCATAGCCGCAATGGGCATCATCACGGAGTTGGTCAGGAAGTCAAAGAAATCCAGGAAGGGCATATTTTTCAAAATGGTCACAAAAGATAAAGGCCCATAGCTTAAAGCACTGAGGGTTCCTAAAGCCACCATAATCAGCAGTAAAACCACTGTGGATCTTCTTCTACTCCACTTCAGTTCATCCTGGAAGGTGGAAACCGCACTTTCCGCCAAAGCGATAGCGGAGGTCAGTGCCGCAAAGAAAACTAAGGCAAAAAAGAGAATCCCCACTACTCGACCAAAGCCCATGCTGGCAAAGATTTTCGGCATAGTAATAAACATAAGAGAAGGGCCTGCCTTTAATACGGAGGGGTCTCCGTTGGAAAAGGCGAAAACCGCAGGAATAATCATCAGTCCTGCCAAAACCGCAATGGCCGTGTCAAAAATCTCCACATGGCTGGTGGATTCTTCAATAGACAAGTCGGACTTCATATAGGAGCCGAAGGTAATCAGGATTCCCATGGCAATGGAGAGAGAGTAGAACATCTGTCCCATGGCGGAAACCACCGTCATCCAGGAAAAGTTCTTGATATTGGGAACTAAGAAGTATTTTACTCCGGCAAATGCGCCCTTTCTGGTGATGGCATAAATAGAAAGCAGAATTGCCAGAATCACCAGAATCGGCATCATAAAGGTGGACACCTTTTCGATTCCATTTTCCACACCCATAAAGATAACCCAAAGTACCAGCAAGGTGAAAATCAAAAACCAAAACTCCGTCTTTACTCCATTTCCGATAAATGCCGTAAAGTACTCGGCCGTGGCCATGGCTTCCGTTTCTCCCTGGATATAGCCGAAGAGATATTTGCATACCCAACCGCCGATGACGGAATAATAGGGTACAATCAGGATGGGGATAATAGCATTAATCCAGCCTCCCGCCTTGAACATCCAGTCCTTTCCAAAGTGGGCATAAGCTCCCACGGGGCTCTTTCTGGTCATTCTTCCGATGGCGCTTTCCGCAATAATCATGGTGTAACCAAAGGTAAGCATCAGAAGAAGGTAAACCAAAAGGAAGATTCCCCCTCCGTATTTCGCCGCCAAATAAGGGAATCTCCAAATATTTCCCAAGCCCACCGCAGAGCCTGCGGCGGATAAGACAAAGCCCAGGCGGGAGCTGAACTTACTTCGTTTTTGCTTTTCACTACTCATTTTCTAGTTCCTTTCTACTGCTACGCATTTCTTTTTATTCTCTCGAAAGCCTTCTCCTTAGCTTCCGAAAAGAACACATTTTCCTGAAATCTTTTGTCCTTCCATTCCGGGGGGCTCCTGTCTACAGAAGCTTCAGCCAAAATTTTCCCTTACAGTGCCTCTCCTTCCGCTCCTAAAAACTTCAAGGCCTGATAGAGTCTGGCAAGGGGCAGGCCCATCACATTGTAATAGTCCCCTGTAATGCCCTTTACAAAGGGGGCAAAACGCCCCTGAATCCCGTAAGCTCCCGCCTTATCCATAGGCTCTTTGCTTTCGATATAATCCCAAATTTCCCGCTCCGTAAGTCTTGCGAACTGCACCTCTGTCTTTTCGTAAAAGCCCATTTTCTTCCCCTGAAAATGAAGGCTGACCCCGGTATAGACCTGATGGGCTCTTCCGGAAAGGGTGGAAAGCATCCTGTAGGCATCCTCCTCACTTTTCGGTTTTCCCAAAATCCGATCCTCGAAAAATACCACTGTGTCCGCCCCAATCACAAGATGGTCCTTCGGATACTGCTTTGCCACATCCTCCGCCTTCTGAAAGGCCAGCTTCTGCACCAAAAGACTGGGATCCGCCTCCGTTACATCCTCCGCTATTCCGCTGGGATGAATCTCTGCCTTAAGTCCCAGAAGCTGAATCAGCTCCTGTCTTCTTGGAGATGCGGAAGCCAAAACCACCTTGGGAAATAGCACCGTGATGGGCTTTTCCTTTTTTTCCGCTTCCTTCCTTCTTTCCTCCCGCTCTTTTAATTTATGTTCCAAAAGGTCTACCTCTTCTTTGGAAAGCCCCAGCTTCTCCAAGAAGTCCTCGTCTTTATTTATATCCTCTCCCATTTTTCTTCCTTTCTTTTTTTGCAATTACTACTCTGTTTTCGCAGTCGCCTTTCTATTCTAACGATTTTTCCCCGTTTGCACAGTAATTTTTTTTACATTTTGCCATAAAAATGATTTTCTTTCCCTCTTTTGTGAAATCCGACATTTTCCCGGAAATTAAGTGAAGAAAACAGCAAAGAAATTTCCTCTTTTCTCCAAAAGATTTCTTCTTGCATTTTTCCCGGCTTTATACTAAGGTGAAACCATCGCATTACGCGCAGTACATGTCTTAGAGAAAGGGAATTCTATGAAAATCGAAAACGTAAACAACGTGGAAGGCTTATTTAAGCTCTTGAATGACTTACATGGAAAGGTAGAGTTGGTTTCTCCGGAAGGAGACCGAATTAACTTGAAGTCCAAGCTCTCCCAGATGCTGATGATGTCCCAGATGTTGGACAAGGCTTATATCAAGGAGCTGGAACTGATTGTCCATGAGCCGGAGGACATGAAGAAGGTTGTTGAATTCATGATGGGAGATGCCCACAATTGATTTTCCGCACTTCCGAAAGCTTGACTCTTCCCAAAGCGGAAGAGTCTTTTTTTTCTGATTTGCTGGTGGTGGGAGGCGGCTGTTCCGGCTTAGCCGCCATTTCTGCCGCAGCGGATCTTGGGATTGAAAACAGTCTTTTATTGGAAAAGGAAGAAAGACTTGGAGGCCGTTTAGGAAAAAGCACGGAAGGAATCAGCGGGCTCTTTTCAAAGGCCGTTCAGCCTAAAGAGCTTCTGTCCCATTTTTCCCTTTTTCTGGAAAATTATGAGGTTCCCCACAGAGTAGGAGTAGAGGTGGAAGAAATTTATCTTCTTTCAGGGAAAGAAGCACTGTCCATAGCACATACCCAAGACGAAGCTTCCGCTTACCGCTATCTCTTAAAGGCCAAAACAAAAGAAGGCTCTTGCTTCTTTATCGGTAAAGCTTTAGTCTTAGCTGTAGGAGCACTTACTCCGGAGGAAAATGCTGCTGTTTCCGCTCTTATAGAAGAAGAAAAGAACACCGGCTCTCCCCGACTTTTCCCGGCAGGACAAAGCCTTGCCCCCTCCCAAAGCATTGCCGAAGCAGTGCAATCCGGAGGCGCTGCGGGTAGAATGGTAGGGGAAATGCTATTAAAAGAAAAGCATAAACAGGGATTTTAAAACAAGTGGCTGTAAAAAAATCAAAATAAGAAATAGAAAACTATTTTGATTTTTACAGCCCCTTTTTTGTTATGAAAATACTTTCATGCTTTTTCTATTATAGCTTGATTAACCGATTCCACCGTAGAATGCACCTGCTATAAGTGCAAGTAAGGCAAGCCCTGTATAAACATACTTACCCAAGAAGAACCAGGTATCTCCTTTAGGCTTCTTTGCACCTGTATTTACCGCTTCCATTGTATACTGCTTTCCAAATATGAAGAACAGCATTACTGAAGCAAGTACCGCACCAATAGGGCAAATATAGATAGATACCGCATCCATCCAACTGCCTACAATTCCCTGTATCAATACTGCAACAACGACGCCGAGTACACCAATTATTCCTACTGACTGTATTCTACTCAGTCTAAACTGCTGCTGCAATGTAGCTACAGGCGCCTCATACAGATTCACAAGTGAACTGAGTCCTGCAAAGGTAACACATACGAAGAATATAATTCCTACAATCATACCACCGGGCATCTGATTCATGATATTTACCAGGTAGATAAACATAAGTCCCGGGCCACCTTCACTAAGCTCTGCACCGGATGTGGCCATAGCCGGGATAATAACGAGTGCTGCAAGCAGTGCCGCACATGTATCAAATATAGCTATGTTCATTGCAGAGAAAGGTATATCTTCTTTCTTGCTGAGATAGGAGCCGTAAATCACTGTACCATTACCTGCAATAGATAGTGAAAAAAATGCCTGTCCGAATGCAAATATCCAAAGTCTTACATCCTTTAATCCCTCCGGATTTACAGTAAAGATATACTTGTATCCGTTCACTGCCCCCGGCTGTATGCCTATATAAAAAGCAAGTCCGATCATCATGACAAAAAGTAGTGGCATCATAAACTTGTTTGCTTTTTCTATACCATCCGCAACCCCAAATGCCATAATGGCGAAATTTACAATAAGCGCTATAATAATCCACATATTGTTTCCGAAAGCCGTAGCGGTAGATCCAAAAGTTCCTCCTATGACTTCCATATTTGTGCCCATGCCAAAGAGCTTACCTGTAAATGCCATGACAACATATTTAAAAATCCAGCCCACTACACAGGAATATCCTATAGCAAGAGCCAAAGAACCGATTGTGGGTATGATTCCTATACTCTCACCAAGTTTTCTACTTTTTCCGGCATGCGCCATAGCAGCACCGAATGCACCTATAGGACCTTTCCCTGTGCTCCTTCCTAAGGCGATTTCTTCTACTACTCCTGTACTGCCTATCAATATAACAAATAAGAAGTAAGGGATTAAAAAGGTCATTCCTCCCCAGGCTGACACAAGCACCGGAAATCTCCACAGGTTTCCCATACCCACGGCTGAACCTACACAGGCTATAATAAAACCTATTTGTGAGTTAAATCCATCCTGCTTTACAGCGGTATTATCTGAACCCATAAGCTTCCTCCATCTTGCTAAAAAATGTAAGTCCCTCTTGTGGATAGCAGTCCGGTCTCTACAAGACCGGACGCCAAGATATTTTATTTTTTTATGAGTATCGCCGGCATATCCTACGATATCTCATTTATTTTTCTTTATTTTTCCCAATATCCATAATTTCCTTCATCACACATTTCTTCCTTAGATGGAGCATATGGCTCTGCCCATGCATGGAAATGTCTCATTGGTAATGTATGACCAAAGGTAATCTTTAGATTGGGAACCGTATCTCTGTCTTTATAAAGCTGTGTCAGTGCTGCAATAATATAGTCCATGTGCTGCTTGCTAAACTGACTTCTGTTAATCGCCAGACGGACAACATTACATACTTCCTTCTGCTGCTCAGGAGTTTTCAGATCATATTCCATAGAGAAATCTCCAAGCTCTGAACAACGAATACCGTAACGGTGAATCATCTCCAGAGAAAGTGCCTGTCCTGCAAAGCTCTCATGGCCTCTCTTATAGTTAAAGAACTTATCAACATCAATATAAATTCCGTGTCCTCCTGCAGGCTGTACTACAGGAACACCGTTTGCTGTAAGACCGTCTGCCAGATACTGACACTGTCTTACTCTTTCGTCCTGGTAGTCAAATCTTGCCTCTTCATACATACCCTGGCAAAGCGCCATAATATCATGTCCGGACATTCCGCCATAAGAATCATTTCCATAAGCGGAAATCTGGCGAACCTTCAAAAGGTGTCCGATATCTGTCTTTACACTACCGTCCTCATTGAACTCTGAGAACTTCTGCCAGAAAAGTCCCTTGTCACGGAAAGCCAAAACGCCACCCATATTGGCATGTCCATTTTTCTTAAGGGATGCGGAAACCACATCAAAGTAGGAGAACATCTCTTTTGCAATTTCACAGATAGACTTGTCCCCATAGCCCTCTTCATTCATCTTAATGAAGTAACAGTTCTCTGCCCATCTTGCACCGTCCATAACAAATGGAATATTGTACTTGTGTGCAATCTTGGAAACCTCTCTGATATTCTTCATGGAAACAGCCTGTCCGCATACAGAGTTATTGGTAACTGTAGAATAAATTAGCGGAACATTCTCTACGCCTACAGCCTCAATAAGCTGGTTGAGCTTATCAATGTCCATATCTCCCTTAAAAGGATTCTTCTCATATTTTCCGCTCTTTGGCACCTCAAATAAGATTTCCTTATGGAAAAGGTTTCTGGGTACATTGCCCATTTGCTTGATATTACCTTCTGTAGTATCAAAGTGAGCATTTGATGGAATGGTGAAGACTTTACCCGGCCATCTCTTTGCAAATAATGGTTTTAATACATCGAACAAAAGTGCCTCTGCACAACGTCCCTGAGGAACGATAAATGTATTAGGTCTTGATAGCTGGTACTTACCGCCATTGATAAATCCGCCCTCATAGTCCACCAGATACACTTCATTCATCATTTTTTCAACATCATCCTTGTCTACACCTTCTTTGATGTAATTGATGAGTCTCTTCTGATTGTCTCCTCTTTCCCATACATCTCTAAATGCATCCAAAAGAACATAATATCCTTTGTTTCTTCCGTAAGATTCATCTGCAAGGAACATCGCTGACCACTGTGTGTCTGTCATGGATGTAGTACCCGAATCGGAAAGACAGTCAATGTATAAAAGACCTGCCGGAAAAGCAAACTCATTGTAATGCGTCATTTCCAGAGCTTTTCTTCTCTGCTCCTGGGTAACTGTAGGAACTTCTCTCACTACGTGTGTCCATG
>NZ_CAUVME010000003.1:0-111985 GCF_963553175.1 Oribacterium sinus
CTATAACACAAGATATGCGCTTTAGACTATCACTCATTCATTATTAATAGAGTAAAGATTTTGTCAGTTGATAAAGAAATAAAATCTTTACTCTATTTTTTTATAAAAAAGGTACAGATGCGAAATCCATCGAATCTGCACCTTTTTACTATAATCTGCTTTCACAATCTTTTTACACTAAACTTATTGATATGATCAATTTTTTTATCTATGAAATACTAACCCAATAAAGTAACAACAATCGGAACGACAATTATAAAGAGTATAGTGCTCAATGTCACAACATTTGTGGAAAATTCCACATCTCCATCTCCCTGGTTCGCTAAAATTGGGAGTACGGCTAAGGCCGGAGCTGCCGATTGTACTACAAATGTATTAAATTCTTTTGTCGCCATGCCGGAGGCTGCAAATTTTAAGATAAAGTACATTGTAGCAGGTGCCAAAATAAAGCGTCCTACCAATGTGACAATGGTATCGGTGTCAAAACGAATGGTCTTCAATCCCGCCTTGGCTAAGACAATTCCAATATATAGCAGAGACAAAGGCGTCACTATATTTCCGATGTAAGTCAAGGTGTTTGTTGCAAAACTTGGTACCGGAATTCGCAAAATTAAGAAGATCAAGGCAACAAGGAAACCAACAAGGGGAGCAGGGAAGAGTTTCTTCCAATTAAATTTAGCTACTTGCTTACTTTTCCCTGACTTACTATCTGTTGTCATCAGATAAACACCTAAAGTCCATGTAGAAACCGTATTGGTGATATAGTAGATGAGGAAATAAGGCAGTGCCTCATCACCGAAAAGAGCAATATTTAAAGGCAGACCAATAAAAATGGTATTCGCATTGACAAAGGTATTAATCATCGTACCACGGCGCCCGGGGCGAATATTAAATATTTTTACAGCCGCAAATGCAAAGATATAGCCTAAAATACAAGCACCAAAGGTATAAATCATACCACCGGACAGACTAATCAACTTATCCAAAGTCAGGTATTTCAGAACAGATACAAAGATGGAAACAGGCATTGCGACATTCATAATCAGCTTAGATAAATTACCGCCAAAACTATCGTCAAACCATCCTCGTACCTGCAAGAAATAGCCCAAAATGATAAGGACTATAATGGGAATAATACTTTCAATTGAAGTTAAAAAAACCATATCCCATACCACTTTCTAGTACTTTGGATACCACTTAAGTTCACTAATAGCTTTCTTCATATCGCTTTCTTGACTTTGTGCCAATCCCTGCTCTTGCGCTTTTTTAGCAACCGCTTCCGCTACTTTACTTGAAACTTCTGCCACATAAGCAAATGGCGGCAAGACAGGTGCACCCGGTTTACCTGAATCAACTATACCGCTCAATGAATGTGCTGCTGCACCAATCATTTCATCTGTCAAGATCTTAGCTTCTGAAGCAAGCATTCCAAGTCCCAGACCGGGATAGATAAGAGCATTATTAGCCTGACCAATCTGATAAGATACCCCTTTATAATCCACATTGTCGGAAGGTATTCCTGTCGCTACAAAAGCCTTTCCATCAGACCACTCAATCAAGTCTTTAGCACTTGCTTCAGCCAGCTCAGTTGGATTACTCAGCGGGAAAATAATTGGACGCTCGGTGTTTTGACACATAGCCTCAACAACCTCTTTTGTAAAGGTATTAGCTTGTGTTGATGTTCCTACCAAGATTGTCGGTTTAACCGTCTTTACAACTTCAAGCAAGTCTGTTAGCTTGTCAGCATTAGCAAAGTCAGAACGCTTCTTTGCAAATGGACGTTGCTCAGGTGTCAAATCATCCATGTCATCAAAAAGAAGACCTTGTTTATCTACCATAAAGAAACGTTTGTAAGCCTCTTCTTCTGAGAGTCCTTCTGTAATCATTTCACGGAGAACACGTGATGCAATTCCTGCTCCTGCCGTTCCACCGCCAAAGCAAAGATATATTTGGTCTGTTAATTTTTCACCACTAATATCTAATGATCCGTAAATACCACCAAGTGTGACAATACCTGTTCCTTGGATATCATCATTGAAAGTAGGAATTTTATCCTTGTACTTGTTGAGAATATTGGCAGCATTTAGACGACCGAAATCCTCCCAGTGTAAGTAGAGCTTAGGGAAAAGTCGTTCAGCTGTTTGTACAAACTGATCAATAAAATCATAATAACGGTCTCCACGTACACGCTCATGGCGGTTCCCAAGATAGTTAGGATTTTCCAGCAATTCTTTACGGTTAGTTCCGGCATCAATGACCAAAGGTAAAACAGTTGCAGGGTCAATACCGGCTGCTCCTGTGTAAACCATAAGCTTTCCAACTGAAATATCCACACCATTGGTTCCCCAGTCACCAATACCTAAAATTGCTTCTGCATCTGTCACAACAATAAGTCTAATATTACGGTCTCCGGCCGCATTCTTAAGGGTAGCTTCTATATTTTCAGGGTGGTTAATGTCTAAATAACCTGCATATTGCGTATCAACAAACAAATCACTGTAATTTTCAATCGTAGTTGCAACCGTTGGATCATAAACAATCGGATTGAATTCGGCAATGTGTTGGCTAAAAAGATAGTAAAACAAGGTGCGATTAGTATTGAAGATTTCCATCAAGAACAAACGTTTTTCCAGGTTTGTTGCTTTTTTAGAAAAATGAGCGTAGGTTTGTGCCGCTTGCTCCTCCAAAGTTTGCACATAAGGTGGCAAAACTCCAACTAGGCCAAGTTCTTTACGCTCTTCAAGAGTAAAGGCAGTTCCCTTATTTAAAAAGGGATTATTCAAAATATCATATGCATTCATAATATAAGCTCCTTTGATTTTGTGTACTCATTATAATAAAATTATATATCGTACATAATATTTTGTATCAGATATGATGGAGTAAGATGGAATAAACTTACTGTCAATTAGCGAGCTCGAGAGGAGGGTACGGACAGACAGGTTATTTACCATTTAACAACGAAAAGTGCCTGCCATAGCCGATTAATACTTACTGGCAAACACTTTTTCCTGCCTCATACTATTTCAAATATGACACCAATGCCGCAAGGATAATTCTTACGTCGTATTGGATTGGCTTGACAGGGCAGACATCTCGTTTCATGCCTAAAAGCTTGTAAACCGCCATTCGTGCAGCTCTTACGGAGTATTCCTCGGTAAACACGCAGTCTTCCGGAATCTCGCAATATTGTCCGGTAAATCCAAGATTCGTGCTCCCTTCCGGCACGACATCGGGCCGGTCGCCTGCGGAACGCGCAAGAAAATGTGCATTCGTATACGGCAGCATAACCGGGTATTGCGGCAACAACCTCGTCCCGGCACTTCTGGCGGGTATCGTCATCCATTGGCAGGCTCATCAATATCTCATCCAGTATTTCCAGTCCCGTGCATTCGTATTCAGGCTTTCCTGTGAAACGTCCCGGCTCATCGGTATAGAAGGCGCACATCCACAGGAACGAATAATCCTCCGGCTGATTTTCAAAATAAGGCGGGAGCGGAATGCGTAGCTCCATATGCCAGGGAGAGCCCGTAAAGGAAGTCAGGAGCCCCTCCCCCGTCTTGTTGTGGGTGTATTTTTCCATCCAGTCCATGAAAGTGTTCCCGTGGAAGGTGCAGTTGAATGTCATCCACTTTGACTTGTCAGGGTGTGCGAAGAACTTGTCAGGGTTGCCAAGCACCGGTTTCTTTGCAGCAATGTTTTTCCACAAGTTAGCGCTCATTGGGTAAGAGTCATCAATGCCCGCAGCCTTTTCAGCATTCCCGAAGGTGGCATTGTCGGTCATACATCCTAATGTAACGATTACCTTGTCATTTTCATTCAGTTTTATATAATCCTTTTTATCGCCATGTACAACATGTAGCCCGGTAACCGTAATCCCGTCACCATCGGCAAAATCCATGTCGGTCACCACTGTGTTATAAACAAAGTCAACCCCCGCATCCATAAGCACCTTAAGCAGCGGCGTGATTATGCTTTCAAACTGGCTGTTCCTCGTCAGGGTTACTCCGCTAGCAGTATTTATCCTCGTGATGAGATGGAAAAAGCGTGTCAGGTAGCGCTTAAATTCTATAACGCTTGACCATGGCTGGAATGCGAAAGTGCCTTCGTATATGTACCAGAACGGGGTTTTAAAAAAGTGCGGGCTTACGCCGAACCAATCCTCAATTGTAAGGTCGTCAAGCTCGTTTTCGTCTGCCTTGAAAAGACTAAGCACAAGCTTCAGCTCCTGTTTGTTCAGCCCGTAACTGGAAGAATCCATTATTTCCCCGTCAGCATCAAGCAAACGAGCCTTTGCCTTGCAAGGCTTTGTGGACGAGAATTCAAACATATCGTCTGTCACACTGTTGCCCGGATTCGTAAGGGAAGGGATGCTAGACATGATATCCCAGAAGTTTTCATACGTCTGCTTATTGAACATCCTCTCTCCGCGGCATATCCAGCCATGCTCCGGATCTCCACAGGCATCATTTGACCCGCCTGCCACGGGCAGCGCCTCTATAATATGGATGTCCTTTCCTTCAAAGCCGCAGTCCCTTAAAAGGTAAGCGGCACCCGTCAGGCATCCAAGCCCTCCGCCAACAAAATAAAACTGGCAGTCATCCTGTCTTTTATAATTTCCTAACATAACAAATCTCCTTCTTTCTTTTTTCTTATTTCCTTATTCCGTTAAGTGCTAAGTCGCCCTTCTTGGTTTTCGCAATGCCTGACAGCTCATCCCCGTTTACGCTGCCGCTGCATACATAATCCGTCTTTCCGACGGAAGTTTGTATTTTTCCTTTAAAATTAAAATTTTTGCCATCCGTTGTTCCCGGCTCAAATATATTTTTCTTCCCCATTACAACCAACGAACCGTTAAGCGTGCCATCATTACTATGAAGAATTAATTCCCCGTTTTTAACGCCCAATGGAGTACGCATCCTGACCTGGTAAGTCCCGTCAACCATATGACTACCTCCTTTCCCTTTGCTGGTTCTAAAATAAAACATCGGGAGTTTAATAACAACGAACAAAACAGCCCATATGTCAGATATCTGACATATGGGCTGTTTTGTAAGGTTTTTGCATATTTTTATGAAGTGGAGCGTCTGGCGGAAATACTATTTGTTCCCAGGTTCTTTTCCGCACTTCTTTGCAGCGCCGCCATGATATTGCCATGCATAGCTATCTCCAGCAGCTTAATCATTTCCTCCGGGGCATACGGCTCCCCTTCAAGCATCCATGTCACGAGGCAATTGACCAGCGCCTCGGTATAGAACTTGCCAATAAAATCCGCATGTTCCTTATCGGCGGGAACATCCTGCAAAATATTGTTTATAAACGCCATCATTATTGCGCTCGTGCCATCATAAAGCATTTTCTTAAGAAGGTCCTTTCCAATGCTGTTATATGCGCACAAGCAGATTTTCCTATTGTCATGTACATACCTGAAAATCGACAATATGCCATCGTCCCAATCTATGCTGTTTTCACTGGCTTTAAGGAGTTCCAGTGCTTCTGACTCGAACGTCCATTTCATAAGGTCGTACATGTCCTCGAAATGATAATAAAAGGCGGACCTGCTGATATCACAGTCATCGCTTATGTCCTTGACGGTAATCTTGTCAAACGCCTTTTTCTTCATGAGCCCCTTCAATGAGCTTGCAATCCTTTCCTTTGTCAGATAGGATATTTTTTCGTTTTTCATCCGTATCTCCTTATATTAATTATTCCGTGGCAAAAATTTTTTATATCCCCCTGAATAAACTTTTATTACAAAACCGGCATAAGATATATTACATTGGAAAATTTATATTTTAATATAATATATTTCCCTCCCAATGAACATCCGAAATTGCATTGATAAATTCAAGCATTCTATGGATGTCATGTTTCATAGTCAGCGAATTGACAGGCGGACGCAATCAGCAACCGGAGGATGGCGGCGACAAAACATGCCGTGAACTTGCTATGCAAATTCACCCAACTATCCATGCTTAACTATACCCTAAGAGGCAAGATCTTGCCACAGGAAAACCCTTGCAGATTCCCGCGCAAAAGACTCCCCAAAAACTTTGAGAGTCCCATATACAACATATGTCCTTTCTTATCTCTTGCTGAACTGTACGAGCGATGAGTAAGATGCCCTTTGGCATCTTACCGCGAGTAGTTGCGAGCCTTGGGCGAGCAACTCGCAAGTTTACGGGATAAGAAAAGACTCCCCAAAAACTTGGGGAGTCCCACATACTGAATATGTCTTTTCTTATCTCTTGGAGAACTGTGGAGCACGACGAGCTGCCTTCAATCCGTACTTCTTTCTCTCCTTCATACGAGAGTCTCTGGTTAAGAAACCGGACTTCTTTAAGACAGGACGGAAATCGCTATCCATCTCGCAAAGTGCTCTTGCGATACCGTGACGAATTGCACCGGCCTGACCTGTGGTTCCGCCACCCTTAACGTTTACAAGAACATCCAACTTTCCTTCGTTCTGTGTTGCCACAAGTGGCTGACGAACGATGGTCTTCAATGTCTCTAATCCGAAATACTCGTCGATAGAACGCTTATTTACGGTTACCTTTCCTGTTCCTGGCATGATATATACTCTTGCTACAGAGCTTTTTCTTCTGCCTGTGCCGTAATTTCTGTTTGTAGCCATTTTTTATCCTCCCTTAGATTGATAGTGCAACTGGCTGCTGAGCCTGGTGCTTGTGATCCGGACCAGCATACACGAAAAGCTTCTTGTACATCTGTCTACCTAAAGGACCCTTGGGAAGCATTCCCTTAACGGCAAGTTCAATAACCTGCTCCGGCTTGTTTGCTCTCATATCTCTCAAAGAAGTTTCCTTCATGGAACCAACATAACGAGAGTGAGTACGATACAGCTTCTGCTCCAGCTTCTTACCGGTAACGGTAATCTTCTCTGCGTTTACTACGATAACATAGTCACCACAGTCTAAGAACGGAGTAAATGTGGGCTTTCTCTTTCCACGAAGTACTGCTGCGATCTCTGATGCAAGACGTCCGAGTGTCTTCCCCTCTGCATCTACTACGAACCACTTTCTCTCAATAGTAGAAGCCTTTGCTACGTATGAATTCATAACAACCTCCTATGTGTAGGCTACTTACTCTGGTCCAGTCAAGGGACTGATTTCAGTATTTAATGTAGCCCGGGCATTTGCCCTGCTTCTGTTCCGCTGTAATAACAGCCTTATCACTTTATAGAATTTCCCTTGTATTGTCAAGGCTTTTCTGCATTTTTCCGAGGATTTTCCAAGGATTTCCTAACGGTGCACATCCCTGCTTTTCTTTACGACAATTTTAGAAATATCCTCCGGAAAAAGAATTTTTCTTTAAATTTTGCAAAAAAGCATTCCCAAGTTCTTTTTCACCGTGCTATCATAGCACAAATTTTTCTTTCTGAGGAAAAAAGAAAAATTAGCGCCAGGGCTCGGAGAAATTCCAAGCTGACGAGGTAAACAGTAATCGAAAGATTCGGCGGATGCTGTTTCGGAGTAGTGCATCGTAAGGGAAAGAAAAAAAGCGAAATCAAAATCGTAACAAAAGCTTTCTCCGCACCGAAAACAATCAAATAGGAGGAATTTACAATGTGCGGTATTGTTGGTTTTGTTGGGCAGGGGAATACAAAGGATATTCTTCTGGCCGGTCTTTCCCGTCTGGAATACAGAGGCTATGATTCTGCGGGAATCGCTTTGTACTCTCAGCCTTTCACTATGGTCAAGGCTGTAGGAAAATTAGAAGAATTAAAAAAGAAGGTTTCAGCCTCTAAGGACTGCCAACTTCCCTATTCTATGGGAATAGGACATACCCGTTGGGCCACACACGGTAAAGCCAGTGAAAAAAATGCCCACCCCCACCTGTCCATGCATAAGGACGTGGTGCTGGTGCATAACGGTATTATCGAAAACTTCGCAGAGCTTAAGACTTTTTTGCAGGAACAGGGCTATAGCTTCTACTCCGACACGGATACGGAGGTGGCGGTAAACCTGATTGAATACTATTACCGGAAGGATAAGGATATTTTAAAGGCTCTCTTCTCCGTACAGAAGGAATTAAAGGGCTCTTATGCCTTTGCCATCATGTTTCAGGAGGATGATAAGACCCTTTATACTATGCGTAAGGACAGCCCTTTGATTGTGGGAAAGGGGGAAAATGCCTTCTATCTTGCTTCCGATGTTTCCGCCTTTTTGGATTATACCAATGAAATCTATCCTGTGGAAAATCGAGAGATTCTAAGCCTTTCCGAAAAGGAAATCCATATTTACAATAAAAATGCAGAAGAAGTACAGCGTTCCTCCACTATTGCAGAGCTTAGTCAGAGCCAGATTCATAAGGGAGAGTATCTGCATTTTATGGAAAAGGAAATCTTTGAACAGCCTAAGGTTGTAAAGGATACCCTGCTCTATGCCTGCAATCAGAAAAATGAAGAGCCTGCGGAAAATGAGGAAAATCCGAAATTCTCCTATGAAGCCTTCTCTATGACGGAAAAGGATTTTCAGGAGATTTCCAGAGTCCGGGTAATTGCCTGCGGTTCCGCCTACCACGCAGGCTGGGTTTTAAAATCCGTCTGCGAAAGTCTTGCCAGAGTTCCGGTGCAGGTGGAGCTGGCCAGTGAATTCCGCTATAACCACCCTATTTTGGAAAAGGGCGAACTGGTTATCAGTATCAGCCAGTCCGGAGAAACTGCGGATACCTTGGCTGCCCTAAAGGAAGCCAAGAAATTAGGGGCGAAAACCCTTTCCATCGTAAATGTGAAAGGCTCTGCCATTGCCAGAGAATCCGACTTCGTCTTTTACACCCAGGCAGGCCCGGAAATTGCGGTAGCCACCACCAAGGCTTACAGCTGTCAGCTTGCGGCAGGCTACATTTTCTCCCTGCTTTTGGCTAAGGCAAAGGGAAAAATCAGCAAGGAAGAGACTCGAAGCTTAACAGAAGAGCTTTTCCTTCTTCCCGGAAAAATTCAGCAATGTCTTTCCTTTGATCAGGAAATCCTGCCTATGGCAAAGGAGCTAAAGGATGCGGACAATATTTTCTTCCTGGGAAGAGGGCTGGACTGGGCCATCTCCATGGAGGGCGCTTTGAAGCTGAAGGAAATCAGCTATATTCACTGCGAAAGCTATAGTAGTGGAGAATTAAAGCACGGTACCATCAGCTTAATCGAAAAGGGCAGCCCGGTTATCGGTCTTCTTTCTCAGGAAGAGCTTGCGGGAAAGAGCATTTCCAATATCCATGAGGTACGAAGTCGCGGAGCCAAATGCTTTGCTATTAGGATGGAAGATATTGCTATCGAAGAAGAGGACTTTGTGCATAATCTTATCTTGCCAAAGACTCATCCGCTCTTTGCCGGAAGCCTTTTGGTGCTTCCGTTACAATTCCTCTCCTATCAGGTCAGCCTGTTGAAGGGCTTCGATCCGGATAAGCCCAGAAACTTGGCAAAGTCCGTGACAGTGGAATAAAAATGGAGCTGTAACAGAAAAGAATATATTAATTTTTGCAGTATAGGTCTAAAATCGGGGCACGCTCTCGCTAACCTCGCCCAGCAGGGGATACTAAGCGAAAAACTTCATGCTATTCGTTTTTCGCAAGTACCCGCGGGCTCAGATTGCCCCTATTTTAGACCTATACTGCAAAAATTTACACCAAACTCTGATTGTATTGCAGTTCCTTTTTATTTCCCTGATATTCTCACTTAGCCCACCTAATGGGCAGAGTTCTAAGCGAGGAACTTCATGCTATTTGTTTTTCGCAAGTACCCGCGGGCGAACTTAGCGAGAGCGTGCCCCGATTCAAAATTTCTATGGCGGCTAAACTTTATTTTTTTATCTTTTATTTCTCTGAAAGGACTACACCAAGCCCCGGCTTATCCTATCGAAGCACTCTGGCGCCGGAGCCCTTCATCAGTGCCTCCACTTCTTCTTTTCTGGCCATGGTGGTATCTCCCGGTGTGGTCATGGCTAGGGCACCGTGACAAACCGCATATTGGATGGCAAGGGCAGGATCTCCCTTTTCCATTAAACCGTACAAAAGACCTGAGGCAAAGGAATCTCCTCCTCCCACACGGTCAAAGATTTCCAGCCTGGGGAAGGACATTCCCTCATACACCTGACCCTCTGCATAGCAAATGCCGGACCAGTCATTTACCGTAGCACTGTGCACGGTTCGAAGACTGGTAGCCACCACCTTGAAATTGGGATAAAGCTTAGCCAGCTCTTCCTGCATTTTCCCATAGGCCTTAGGATCCAAATGCTTTAAGTCCTTCTGCCCCTCCACGCTAAGTCCAAGGCAGGCGGTAAAGTCCTCTTCATTTCCCATCATAATATCCACGAACTTAGCCGCTTCCCGGTTCACTTCCCGGGCCTTCTCTACGCCGCCGATAGCATCCCACATGGAAGGACGGTAATTTAAGTCGTAGGAAATTACCGTGCCGTGCTTTTTCGCCGCTTCCATCACCGCCAGCATGGTTTCTCCTGATTGCTCGGAAAGAGCCGCATAAATTCCACCGGTGTGGAGCAGACGAACCCCCAGCTCCCCGAAAATCTTATCCAAATCAATATCTTCCTTCTTCAGCTTGGAAATAGCAGTATTTGCCCGGTCGGAACAGCCCTTGGCACCTCTTACTCCGAAGCCACGCTCCGTAAAGTTAAGACCGTTTCGGCAGCTCCGTCCGATTCCATCCGTCTTTGCCCAATGAATAAAGGACGTGTCCACACCGCCCTGCAGAATAAAGTCTTCCACAAGGTATCCGATTTCATTTGCCGCAAATGCCGTAATTACCGCAGTTTTCAAAGAGAAACAGCGTCGAAGTCCCCGCACCACATTGTACTCTCCGCCGCCTTCCCAAACCTTGAATTGTCTTGCGGTACGAATCCGTCCTTCTCCCGGATCTAAACGAAGCATAATTTCTCCTAAGGAAATGGCGTCGTAAGCGCAGTCTTTTTTCTCTCGAAATGATAAAGCCATAAGGGTTCCTCCTCTATCTTCTGTCCAAATGCTCCTTCCTACTCTAACATAAAAACGCAATGGCTCACAGAAGGCTTTTTCACCATACTTTTCCTTACGGTTTTAGACATTTTTCCTATGGTCTTAGACACTTTTCCTATTATCTTATACATTCTTTCTGTTGTGGCAGACTCTATTTTATCTTATCCGAGCGCTTCATTTACAGCACAAAAAAACCGGAGCCCCTACCGGCCCCGGTTTTCCTTGTTTTTTGAAAGTATTTCCTTGCTTTCTTAGAAAGTCTTATCTCAGAAGAGAAAGAACTCCCTGTGGCTGCTGGTTAGCCTGAGAAAGCATAGACTGTGCAGCCTGGTTAAGAATGTTATTCTTAGTGAAAGCTGCCATTTCCTTAGCCATATCCGTATCACGGATTCTGGACTCAGCTGCAGTCATGTTCTCGTTAGTGGTCTTAAGGTTGTTGATGGTGTGCTCAAGACGGTTCTGAGATGCTCCAAGCTTTGCTCTGTGAGTAGATACCTTGTTGATAGCCTCGTTGATCTTTGTAATAGCAGCATTAGAGTCAGATACTGTAGATACTGAGATTGCGCTGATTCCTAAAGATGCGGAATCCATCTTTGCAGCAGTAATTTCCAAAGTCTCTCCGGAAGTTGGTCCAATCTGAACAGTGATGTTAGAGGTAGAAGCGATTGGCTTCACACCGTTGTAGTCAGTGGTGGAAGAAATTCTGTCGATTTCTGCCTTTAAAGCAGTAACCTCTTCTCCGATAGCTGCACGAGCGGTACTGTTGTAGGTTCCGTTAGCAGACTGGGTAGCCAGAGTTACCATACGCTGTAACATAGAGTGAGTCTCTGTTAAAGCACCTTCAGCAGTCTGGATTAAGCCGATTGCATCACTTGCGTTTGCAGAAGCCTGATCAAGACCGTTGATCTTGGAACGCATCTGCTCGGAAATAGCAAGACCTGCTGCATCATCTGCAGAACGGTTGATTCTATAACCGGAAGACAGCTTCTCCAAGTTCTTCTGTCCGTTAGAAGCGTTAGAAGAAAGGTTTCTGTAAGCGTTGTTTGCTGCAATGTTGTGTTGAATAACCATAGTAATATCCTCCTGATTTCGGCATGCCAGAACCTCCCTGTCCTATGCTGGGACTTCTTCTCCGGCGCCAGAGAAAAAATCTTTTTTTCGCCTTTTTCTTGTCTTTCGACTGATTTTTTGCCTTTTGGCTCTTACGATCCGAAGACCAATGTTCCCTTCCTAAGGAAGAGACTTATGTAGCAAGTTTTTTTGTTTTATTTTTGCTACAGTATATATATCGGAGGTAAATATTAAAATATAAGTATGTATTTGAAAAACTTGTGTTTTAATTACATTTTTTCTTTTCTCTTCCCATACTAATGTTCCGGCAAGATTCATGCCTTCCGAACAGTAAAAATCCGTTTTATTCTATAAGTAAAAAAAGACCGAAGCCTTCGCTCCGGTCTTTTTCTTTTTGACTTTTTCAGTAGCTTTCTTAGAAAGTCTTATCTCAGAAGAGAAAGAACTCCCTGTGGCTGCTGGTTAGCCTGAGAAAGCATAGACTGTGCAGCCTGGTTAAGAATGTTATTCTTAGTGAAAGCTGCCATTTCCTTAGCCATATCCGTATCACGGATTCTGGACTCAGCTGCAGTCATGTTCTCGTTAGTGGTCTTAAGGTTGTTGATGGTGTGCTCAAGACGGTTCTGAGATGCTCCAAGCTTTGCTCTGTGTGTAGATACAGTGTTGATAGCCTCGTTGATCTTGGTGATAGCAGAGTTAGCATCAGATACTGTAGACACTGAGATTGCACTAACACCTAAGCTGGTTGCATCCATCTTTGCAGCGGCAATCTCCAAAGTCTCTCCGGAAGTTGGTCCAATCTGAACAGTGATAGCGGAAGAAGCACCGATTGGCTTAACACCGTTGTAGTCAGTGGTGGAAGCAATTCTGTCGATTTCTGCCTTCAAAGCAGTAACCTCTTCTCCGATAGCTGCACGAGCGGTACTGTTGTAGGTTCCGTTAGCAGACTGGGTAGCCAGAGTTACCATACGCTGTAACATAGAGTGAGTCTCTGTTAAAGCACCTTCAGCAGTCTGGATTAAGCCGATTGCATCACTTGCGTTTGCAGAAGCCTGATCAAGACCGTTGATCTTGGAACGCATCTGCTCGGAAATAGCAAGACCTGCTGCATCATCTGCAGAACGGTTGATTCTATAACCGGAAGACAGCTTCTCCAAGTTCTTCTGTCCGTTAGAAGCGTTAGAAGAAAGGTTTCTGTAAGCGTTGTTTGCTGCAATGTTGTGTTGAATAACCATAGTAATATCCTCCTGATTTCGGCATGCCAGAACCTCCCTGTCCTATGCAAATCTCCTTTTCCGGCGCCAGAGAAGAAGAATTTTCTTTGCCTTTTCTTGTCTTTCGACTGATTTTTTGCCTTTTGGCTGTTACGGTCCGAAGACCAATGTCCTCTTCCTAAGGAAGAGATGTTTTGTAACAAGTTTTTTTGTTTTATTCTTGCTACAGTATATATATCGGAGGTAAAAATTAAATAATAAGTATTTTCCCGAAAATTTTTTTCAAAAAATTTTTATACAATGCGCTTATTTTTTTTATACCAAAAAAGACCGGAGCTTTCGCTCCGATCTTTTTCTTTTTGCATTTTCAGTAGCTTTCTTAGAAAGTCTTATCTCAGAAGAGAAAGAACTCCCTGTGGCTGCTGGTTAGCCTGAGAAAGCATAGACTGTGCAGCCTGGTTAAGAATGTTATTCTTAGTGAAAGCTGCCATTTCCTTAGCCATATCCGTATCACGGATTCTGGACTCAGCTGCAGTCATGTTCTCGTTAGTGGTCTTAAGGTTGTTGATGGTGTGCTCAAGACGGTTCTGAGATGCTCCAAGCTTTGCTCTGTGAGTAGATACCTTGTTGATAGCCTCGTTGATCTTTGTAATAGCAGCATTAGAGTCAGATACTGTAGATACTGAGATTGCGCTGATTCCTAAAGATGCGGAATCCATCTTTGCAGCAGTAATTTCCAAAGTCTCTCCGGAAGTTGGTCCAATCTGAACAGTGATGTTAGAGGTAGAAGCGATTGGCTTCACACCGTTGTAGTCAGTGGTGGAAGAAATTCTGTCGATTTCTGCCTTTAAAGCAGTAACCTCTTCTCCGATAGCTGCACGAGCGGTACTGTTGTAGGTTCCGTTAGCAGACTGGGTAGCCAGAGTTACCATACGCTGTAACATAGAGTGAGTCTCTGTTAAAGCACCTTCAGCAGTCTGGATTAAGCCGATTGCATCACTTGCGTTTGCAGAAGCCTGATCAAGACCGTTGATCTTGGAACGCATCTGCTCGGAAATAGCAAGACCTGCTGCATCATCTGCAGAACGGTTGATTCTATAACCGGAAGACAGCTTCTCCAAGTTCTTCTGTCCGTTAGAAGCGTTAGAAGAAAGGTTTCTGTAAGCGTTGTTTGCTGCAATGTTGTGTTGAATAACCATAGTAATATCCTCCTGATTTCGGCATGCCAGAACCTCCCTGTCCTATGCAAATCTCCTTTTCCGGCGCCAGAGAAGAAGAATTTTCTTTGCCTTTTCTTGTCTTTCGACTGATTTTTTGCCTTTTGGCTGTTACGGTCCGAAGACCAATGTCCTCTTCCTAAGGAAGAGATGTTTTGTAACAAGTTTTTTTGTTTTATTCTTGCTACAGTATATATATCGGAGGAAAAAATTAAATAATAAGTATTTTCCAAAAATTTTTTCACGTTTTTTTCAAAGCCATTTCAAGGCTCTTTAAACAATGAAAGATTGTATGCTTTGCGAAGATAGCCTGTACTGTCTCGTTTATTTCTCATCCTTAGGGAAGGACCAGGATTTCACACTGACTTCCTTACCATTCACTTCGGCTGTTTCTATTTTTTCTCCGCTTTGGGGCTTCTCTGCTTCCACCGGCTCGGTATCCAAGCTTTGCTCTCCCCTGCCCGGACTGTCCGTCTTATGAACTGCATTTAAAACCATGCCAAAATCCGGAAGAGTCTCTCCCTTTTTAGAAGGTGTTTCCGCATTTTGCCTTTTTTCTTCCCCATAGGACTTCTCTTCCGTCTCAGAGAGATTCTCCTCTAAAGGAGAGGCTTCTTCCTCGGGAAGCATGGCGGAAAGCATAGCCAGTGCCAGTCTTTCCTGTTCTTCCGATAAACCGGCAGCAGTTTTATTACTCTCTGCATCCTCTGAATTAGCCTTTTCTTCTTTTTGGATAGCCTCCATTTTTGCAAAGGCCTCCTGCAGTAAAGCCTCCGTTGCAGGACTTAATATAGGCTCTGCCTTATTCCCTGTTCCGACTTCGGGGCGCTTTTCTTCCTTTGCAAGGCGAGGAGGAACTTTAAAGTCCCATAGACTTCCTTCTGTTTCCTGATTCTCATCCTGCTCTAAAGGAAGATCTTCTTCCTCCACCTCTTCCTGTAAAAAGGCAGTATCTTTATATAATGGAAGTTCTTCCTCTTCAGCCTCGCTCTCCCCAACACTGTTAGTTGTAGATAAGGCATCGGATTCGTTATTTCTTCTTCCTTTATAGAAGACTTTCTTTCTGCCGTTCTTACGGAAAGGATCATCCTGATAGCTCATGGCCTCAATGGAGCCTACTCCGCCGGTGCTTTGTCCCTTGGTCTCCGAAGACTTCTCGCCACCGTTCTCTCCCTTTTGTTCCTCAAGCTTATCCGGCAACATCATAATACGGATCAGCTTGAAATCTCTCCTGATCCAGTAAAGAGGCAGTAAGAATGGCGCATTCTCCAATCCGGGATAGAGGCTCTTCATATAGGAGCTTTCCGGGAAAATCCAACGAAGCTGCTTCTTTATGCCGTCAAAGCGGTTCTTCCATTTTTCCTTCCACTTTCTCCACTTGGCTGCCCGTTCTTCTTTATTTTCCGCATCCTTAATGGCTTTACGAAGCTTGGCCGCCTCCGGAATACTGTCCGCTCCCACCATACCGTTGGAAAGAATACGGCTTTCCATGTCATCAAAGAGGCTGATGCTGTCCTTCGGATAAGGGAACAAAGAGTCCTTACGACTGCTGAACCACATATCCGCCATATGCAACAAGGACTGAGACAATAAAGAAATATCCAGCTCCTTGATTCTGGCATCCAGAAACTTCTTATTCATGTCCTTATGGAAAAGCTTATAGAACAGATAAAGATCCAAAAGCTCACGAATCTTTAAGTTATCCGTGCAAAAATGGTAGCAAGCCTCCGCCATGCGGAACATATAGCTGCTTTCCAATGACAGAACCTTCAGTACCGGGTACTTCTTGTCCGGATAAGCTCTGTCCAGGAGAGACTTCATGTGTTTTTTGTAATTCTTGGTCAGGAAGGGCAAATGATGGTAGATTTCCACCTGAAATCCTCCCGCCCTCTTCATGTGCTCTCCAAAGCCGGTATAGAACTGATCCGTCTCATAGCCCAAGTCAAAAAGATAGCCTCTGGCCATATAATACCGTTCTTCCGGAATATAAAGGCGAAGGGGGGAATTGGCCGCTGTCTCCGGCAAATGATAGAGCCGCCGCACAGCTGCACTTTCCAAAACCACCGCCGGAACCTTTACCGCCTGAAAAGCCCCTAGAATTTCCAACTCGGAAGACTCGTAAATCTCACCGTAGCGAACCGCCTCCTGATAACGATGGAAAAATTTTTCACCGAATAAAGAGGGCACTCTGGCACCTGCGGAAAGCATCCCCAAGTAAATTCCCGAAGCAAGCTCATGGTAATCAGCGATACGGTAAAGTCTGCCCCAGTTCATTCTTCGCATCACAGGGAAGGAATCATCCTGTCGTAAAGTACTCCCCAATAAATTAATTAAAAACTTACCCTCATATACACTACGATTCATCGCCGTCCTTGCAATCCTTTCTCATCCTTGAACAACCTGCTGATATTTCAATTTTTACTTATCTTTTATTTCCTTCGTTAGAAAATAAAGCTACACCACTTCTTCCTTCAGCTCTTCGGGAATCTGCTCCCATAAAAACTTCTGGGTTTGTAACGCCTGGGCTGTGATCCTGGCATCTCTTTCTTTAATGAAACCTATGGATTCCTCAATCTTCCCTCTTAATTCCAGAATTCTTCTTTCCAGGAAGGGATAGCCGGCACTGTGTTTTGGATTTTCCTGTAGGAGTCGTTGAAAAGTTCTTCTTAACTCTTCTTCCTCTTCCACTAAAAGATTCATCTCCACCCAGTTATTTTCCAACTTATTTAAAGCTTCCTGCCGCAAATCCAATAATAAGTCCAGACTCACATTGTCCTGTCTTTGCATGGCTTCGGAAAGCTCATCAGTCTCTTTTTTTAATTCGCTGACGATATTATATCTTCTCTGAAATAGGCTAGCAAGCTTTTCCAGCTGCGGATTCTCTTTTCTCTCCATGATTCTTCCTTTCCGTGACACAGAAGAAAGGAGCTGCATAGGCAGCCCCTTTCTTATCCCACAACCTTCGCTTCTTTTGGGATATGAGTATCTCTGGCAATTTTACTTGCCCCCAGGAAGCCGTCACGCAAATCGGATAAAATATCAACCAGCTTGGGAAGCTCCTCCTGTCTTCTCTCTCTTCCGGCCTGTACCAAGCCTAAGTCAAAGGTAATAAAATCATATAGTCTTGCCAAATCACGGCTAATAGGCTGCTCCATATCCAAGGTCTGATGCAAATAGCGAATCACTTTGTTGGTCTTCTGCAATGCCTCTTCAAACTTTACGTAGTTTTTGTCTTCCAAAGCAAGGTTGGCCTTCTTAAGACTCTTAATCGCTTCATCAAAGGTTAAAACCAACAGCTCGCCCTGACTCATCTGCATAATACTCTGCTCTAAATACTTCTTTTGATAATCGTTCATACAATCTCCATTTCCAAAGGTTTTTGTCCTACGGAACACATATTTTCAACTCCGAAGATTTCTTCTTATTGTCTTATAATATGTCGTCCGGTCTATGGAAATGTATAAAGGATTTTTAGAAAAAATAAAGGAAAGATACTTAGGCTTAAGACTTTGCTGCAAGCCTTGCCTGTTTTTTGGCTTCCAGATTGGAAACCACGATGGTACAAGCCGCATCTCCTGTAATATTTACGGTGGTTCTTCCCATATCAAAAATACGGTCTACACCGGCTACCAAGGCGATACCATCCACCGGAAGACCTACAGAGGTAAGCACCATAGCCAACATAATCATACCGGCTCCGGGAACACCTGCGGTTCCAATGGAAGCCAGGGTTGCCGTCAAAATAATGGTCAGCATCTGTCCAAGAGTCAGATGAATACCGTAGCAGGAAGCAATAAAGATTGCGCAAATTCCCTGATAAATCGCTGTTCCGTCCATGTTAATGGTGGCTCCCAAGGGAAGTACAAAGGATGCAATCTCCTTTTTAGCCCCCAATTTCTCCGTACACTCCATATTAATAGGAAGAGTTCCCACAGAGGAAGCGGAAGAAAAGGCAAACATAATAGCCGGAAGCATTCCTTTAAAGAACTTTATCGGAGAAAGACCTCCCATAAGCTTCACGGTAAGAGAGTACACTACTACGGCATGGGCAACATAGGCAATATAGGCTGCCAAAAGTACCATGGCCAAAGAGCCGAGAATCTTCGGTCCATTTACCGCAATAACCGGGCAAAGCAAACAGAACACACCAATCGGGGAGAGGCTTAATACCATTTCCATACACTTCATAAAAATAGCATCAAAATCATTGAAGGCACTAACTACTCTATGAGTTTTCTCTCCTACCAAAATGATAGCGAAGCCCAAAATCAACGCCATTACAATAACCTGCAACATATTGGCTTCCACCATAGGCTGGACGAAGTTGGAGGGGAAGATATTTACAATGGTGTCCATTAAAGACAAACTTCCCTTGACCTCATAGCTTAAATCCGCAGTGGCTACCACCGGAAACAGATTATGGAAAATGCTTCCGAAGAATAATCCGATACTTACCGCAAAAGCAGTGGTACATAAGTAAAACACCACCGTTTTCAAGCCTACGGAGCCCACCTGCTTAATATCACTCATGGAAATAATACCGCACATAATGGAAAACAGCACCACCGGCACCACAATGAACTTTACCAAGTTCAAGAAAATCGTTCCAAAGGGCTTAATATAATTTTCCGCAATATTACTATGTCCCTGTAATAACAAGCCAACGATGATCGCCAAAACCAAAGCAATAAAAATCTGCATCGCTAAAGATAACTTTTTCTTTTCTTTCATTTTTTCTCCTTTCTACAACTCTATTTTTCACAAAGCTAAGATTGTACTGGATTACCCCGCATTTTGTAAATGGAAACATTGCACAAAAACAGAGTTGCAAAAATCAAAAAAAAATTCTCTATGCAATATAGGTCTGAAACGGGGCACGCTCTCGCTAGCTTCGCCACGTATCGGATACTAAGCGAAAAACTGCGTTTCTCTTGTTTTTCGCAAGTACCGACGGGCTCAGACTACCCCGAATTCAGACCTATATTGCTGAAATTTTTTATTTATTTTGATTTTTTACAACTCTGTTTTTTGTCTTCAGTTTACGATTTACAAACTACTTAGGTAAGAGGACTGAGTATTCATCTTACTGATTAACTTCTCCAGCTGGGAGAACTGCTTGATATAACGATCCTGCTGATTGCTGAGCATGGTCTTCAGCTTTTCAACCACTTCGGAGTTTTCCTTTAGCTTTCCGTAAATTACGGAAGAGGTGTTGGAAAGGGTAACCTTGTTGGAGCCGGCTTCTTTAATCAACTCTCCGTAAGATCCGCCGTTTCTGGATGCATAACGGGTAGCGTAACGAGAAACCGTAGTCTCTACAATCTTTGCCATTCCCTTGGAACCGTTGTGTCCCATCATAACCTTGGCAACCTTCTCCGGTTCTGTTTCCATAGCCTGTTTGAACTTTGTCTCATCAAAGCTAAGCTTTCCGCCGTCAAAAGCATCTGTAGAAAGGGATAAGCCCATCTTTTCCATATCCTGATAATCCAGCCCTGCAACCTTTAAGTCGGACATCATCTGTGTCATAACACTCTGTAAAGAATCGCTGAAGTTTCTGATGGAGCTTTCTCCGTAAAGAATTCCTTCCTTCGCCTTCTTTTCCCAGTTCTCAACGGATTTTTCACTCATTTGGTTCTTCTGTGCTTCCGTCAAAGGATCATATCCGCTGGTACGTCTGGTTTTCACGTGAGTATTTACAGAGCTTACCAATTCATTGAACTTCTCTACAAACTTCTTCATGGTTTTAGTAGCCTTGTCCACGTCCGCCTTGGCAGTAAAGCTGACTTCCTTGGAGCTGTCAAACTTATAGGAACCATCCGGCTTGGTTACCGCATTTCCGGAAGCATCCAGCTCTACACCGAACTTACCGCTGGCAGTAATCTTTACACCGTCAATGTTAAAGGTGTTGCTGGAAGAAGTAACGGTTTCATTGATGCCGTTTCCGTAGTCAAAAACCATTTCCGCATCGGTACCGTGGTTAACCTGTCCTCCACCGCTTGCCGTTGCGCCAAAGAGCTTATCCTCAATGTCGTTGGCATTGTTTGCATCTCCCAAAGTAATGCTTCTTCCGGAACCGGTTTCGCTGTGAATCAACACGAAACGTCCGGAACCTTCCATATAGCTGGCTTTTACACCTGCATCGGAATCGTTGATTTTCTTCAACATATCCTGTACGGTGCTGTCTGAGGTAATTCCCTTAATTTCTTTACCGTTAATCTTGAACTTGGAAAGAGCCTCATCCAAGCCTGCTTTGTTTCCTACATAGTCGGAAAGTCCCAACTTGTCCAGATTATCCATGATAGAACTACTGGTGGTAACCTTGTTGGATGCATTCTTGCTGATTTGCAGATTTGCTCTTACCTGCGCATCGGAGGAGCTTACGGAAACGGTATCCTTTCCGTTGGCACTGTTAAAGGTGATGCTTCCTGTAGAAGAATCCACTACAATCTTACCTGCACCGAAGGCATTGTTAAGATTTTGCTGAATAGCATCCTTTACCGCATCCAAACGATTCTGGTTATCACTGGCACTTGTACCGGTGTGAGCCGCCTCAATGCTTTGCTTTTGGGCATCTGTTAAAAGAGAAATCTCCTGACTTGTGCCACCGTAGCTGACAGTGAGCTTTTGATCCTTTAAGTAATCCAGCATACCGCCCTGCTTAACGGAAGAAGAAGTAAACTTTCCTTCTGTCTGGGCACTGCTGTTAAAGGCTGCAATCTTTACACCGTAGGCATCGGAACCTGTTCCGGTAGGAGCAGTTCCTGCTGCCGGAGCCTTATAACCCAAAGACTCTAACGCGGAAGATTCCGTCTTAATAACATACTGGGAGCTTCCACCGTTAATCTGGATATAGTCTTCGCCGGGATTGGAGCCCTGGTGATAGCTGAAGCTTAAAAACTCATTTTCCCCAAGCTTCACATTTCCCTGCTTAGCCGCCTTGTTCAAATCATCTACAAGCTTCTGCTTATCTCCGGTATAGTTGATTTCTACGGTCTTTCCGTCGTCATCCTTATAGCTTTCCGGAAATTTAAAGCTGGCCTTCTCCTGGAATACACCTGTAGTGGTGTAGTTACCAAGCTGTAAGGACTTTCCTACCAAGTTGCTGGTTTTTACATTGCCCACATTTGCCAAAGCATCAGCGGTAATTCCTGTCTTAATGGCGGAAGCACTGCCCTTCACATCGGAAACAATGGACTCGGAGGTCGCCAGCTTGGTAACTGCCTTCACCTTTAAGTTCTTTGTCAAATCCGAATGTCCTGAAGCGGTAATAAACTTGGTTGCCGCAGCATCACCCTGTGGATTTACCACACTGGATTCATACAAATCCTGATTCTTGATGGAATCTGCAGAGGCGAAAGACAAAAAATCATCCTGTAATGCTATAGTCTTATCGGATAACTCACGAAAAGCATCTCTTTTCCATTCCATTCTGGTGGTCTCCTGTCTTGCTTTGGTAAGCTTAGACTGGGTACCCTTTGTTGCCTGTTCAATTAATGCGTCACGGTCAATTCCGGAGGACATTCCACCAAATCCACGGAGGGAGGTGTTCCCCAAACTGGATGTACCGGACGTTGAATTTGTTGATAAACCTGACATGATTCATCCTCTCTCTCTTTAGTTTATCGAGCTAGCAGGTCTTTTTGGAGAAAGTCCACGCCTTTAGAGAAAATGAAACTTTCCCTAAGAATCTTTCTCTCTCTGAAAAGCCATGGGAACGTCGGACTCCCTTCCACACCGTTCTTTCTGCTAACTTATCAATACCAATATCGGCGGTTTTTTGAGAGTTTATAAGGATAGAAAAGCCAAGGAAAATGTAGGGAAAGATTTCTATCCTTTCCTATCGTATAGCTCTGAAAGAGGGGCACGCTCCCGCTAACCTCGCCTTCGTAACAGTACTAAGCTTCAAGCTGCGCTTCGCTTGCTTTCAGCAAGTACTGACGGGCTCAGATTACCCCTCTTTCAGAGTTATACGCTTGGAAAGGAGTCTGGCTCATGCTTTCCTTGCATTTCTCTTGGCTTCTTTCTAAAAATAGGGATGTAAATTAGCAGAAAACAAGCTTAAGCTCGCTAATTTACATCCCTCTTCTTTATTCTTAACGAATATCGCACGCGTAGTGTGCGATATCTCGTTTACTTATTTGGAAATTTGTTTAGACATTTCGTATTTTACTTCTTCGGGTAGAAGCCGGAGGGCTCTTCCTTCAGGTTAATCAAAATATTCTTCATCTGGGTGTAGTGCTCCAGGATAACCTTATGGGTTTCTCTTCCCACGCCGGAGGTCTTGTAACCGCCGAAGGGGGCTCCTGCCGGAATGGCATTGTAGGTATTTACCCACATTCTTCCGGTTTCAATGGCTCTGGATACCCGGATAGCCCGGTTAATGTCTCTGGTCCATACTGCACCGCCCAAGCCGAAGTCGGAGTCATTGGCCATGGCAATCACTTCTTCCTCTGTCTTGAACTTGATGATAACCGCCACCGGTCCGAAGATTTCTTCTCTTGCCGCCTTCATGCTGTTATCAACATTTACCAAAAGGGTAGGTCTGTAGAAGGCGCCCTTGGAAAGCTCTCCCTCATCAAAAACTCTTCCGCCACAGGCAATCTTAGCGCCATCCTGTACCGCTATATCCACGCAGGACTGAATCTTTTCTACCTGCTTGTCGTTCACCTGAGATCCCATCTGGGTATCCGGATCCAATGGATTTCCTACCTTTACCTTATTGAACTGCTCTACCGCTGCCTCTACGAAGCGGTCGTAAATGTCCTCATGGACAAAGACACGGGATCCTGCACAGCAAACCTGTCCCTGGTTAAAGAGAATTCCCAGCTGTAAGCCGTCGATAGCCATATCAAAATCACAGTCCGGGAAGAAAATATTGGCAGACTTTCCTCCCAGCTCCAGAGTTGCCGGAATCAGCTTCTCAGCTGCAGCCTTTGCCACGCTGTAGCCCACCTCTGTGGAACCGGTAAAGGCCAGCTTTCTAAAGCCCTTATGCTCCAGCATATACTGTCCGGACTTGGAGCCTGCACCGGAGATAATGTTGATTACTCCCTTCGGTACAATATCCTTAATCAGCTTCATCAACTCCAATACACTAAGAGGTGTAGCGGAGCTGGTTTTTAAAACGGTACAGCATCCGGAAGCAAGTACCGGTGCCAGCTTCCAAGCCGCCATCAGGAAGGGGAAGTTCCAGGGTACAATCTGTCCCACTACGCCGATGGGCTCCCGGATAATCAGGGAAAGGGTATTCTCATCAAAGAAGCTGGCGGAATCCTCCTCCGTTCGAATCGCTCCCGCAAAATAACGGAAGTGATCCGCCGCAAAGGGCACATCAATATTCATGGTTTCCCGGATGGGCTTTCCGTTATCCAAGCTCTCCACCTTTGCCAGATGCTCCTTGTTTTTGTCAATCACATCCGCAATATCCAAAAGAATCTTGGAACGCTGAATCTTATCCAGCTTCTTCCAGCCTTCAAAGGCCTTCCATGCCGCATTCACTGCTCTATCCACATCTTCTCTTGTAGCCTCAGCCACCTTAGCCAAAGCCTCTCCTGTAGCAGGAGAATAAGTGGTAAAGGTCGCCTTATCCGAACTCTCGCAAAACTCTCCGTCAATAAACAATCCATATTGTTCCTGTAATCCGTATGCCATAAAAAATTCCTTTCTTTACTAATTGTATCAGGGGAAAAATGACATTTCCGCCCTTATGTCCCATCTATTTACTAGGATTAATTGTATCATTATAAATACAAACAAAACAAGGACTTTCCTTTCGGAAAGCCCTTAAAAAAATATAAATTGTTTATATATTTTTTTGAATCAATTTCGGGATTTTGTAGTAATCAAGAAACATCGGAAAATGTGATAATTCCGCTTATTTCGCTTATTTCGCTTATCTCTAAACTGCTACCGGGAAAAGAAATCCTTACGCAATCCCCTGACTGTTCTTTAAGTTCTTTCTCTCCTCTGCATCAAACTTGGTAGTGTCTCTACCTCTGTTCGGATCATGGTGAGGATGCATCTTAACCTCCAGTACCGCCTTCAACATTGCTACAAAAATGTCGGACTGGTACTTGCTCTGATAGAAACCGATCATAGGAGAGGTCTTATCCTTATCCAGCACCACATACTTTGCAGGAAGCTGGGTGAGAGAAAGGGCGGTCACATCGGCGATACACTTATCACAGGTACAGCCTCCGTGCTTTTGAATCAGTCCTCTTACATCCTTGGTTTTAAGGATGTCCAGCATCACATTGACAATGTGGAACTCAGGTTCCGGCTCATCATATTCCGCCAAAAGCTTCTTCTCCAGATTCAACTGAATTTCGTTGGTGATTTTATCATTTTCGGAAGATTCATCAATAACGGTAATCTTACTCTTCTTGTAGGAAGGAAGGGATGCCGGCTCCTCTTTTTCATGATTCTCCGCCCTACTTTCCTCTTCTAAAGCTCTTTGGAGCTCTTCTTTCTGCTTTTCCTCTTTCTGCTTTTCTGCCTTCTCGGCTTCTTTCTTATGCTCTTCCTTCATCTGCTCTTCCTTCACATCGAAGTTATCCACAGCAGATTGGAAATTGCTTACCGCACCGTCAAAGTGCTCTGCAGCCTCTTTGGTTTTCTTTGCCGCCTCGTGGAAGTCGGAAAGCATAGCAGGATCTATCGTAACGCCTGGGGTTCCGGAAGCATTCCCTCCGGCATTTGCCTGTGCACTTCCTCCGGCCTGCTCAAGGGCTTCCTCCGCTACAGGAGCGGAGGTTAATAAATTCAATACATGGGATGTTTTGTTGGATTTCGTTGTCTTCTTTGTAGCCATTATCCGATCACCTCTCTTAAATGGATATCCTCTGCGATTTCCTCAATGAATCTTGCGTAATCGGTTACCGCAGGAGAACGTTTGTTGTAGGAAAAAATATCTTCTCCGTGGGCCGGTGCTTCCGCAATGGCCACGCCGGGACGAATCTTCGTTTCGAAAACCTTGGTGGAAATCTGTTCCGCTAGGCCTCCTGCCATTTCCTCCACGTCTCTTGCCAAAGTGGTTCTCTTGTCAAACTTGTTCAAAAGAATCCCTAAGACCTTTAAATCCTTATTAAGCCCCTGTTTTACCGTATCAATGGTTTCCCGTAGCTGTGACAATCCTACCAAAGACAGGATATCCGAGGACATGGGAATAATTAAGAAATTCGATACGGCATAGGCATTGATGGTTAATAAATTCAATGCCGGGGGAGTATCAATCACCACATAGTCATAATAATCCATCAAAGGTTGCAGCATTTCCTTCAAAGCCACTTCTCGCTTTCCGGGCGCCAGCTTTTCAAGTCCTGTGGTGGAAAGGGAAATGTCGGAGGGTAAAATATCGCATTTTTTCAGTCGGCGAATCGCCTGCTGCACCCGAACCTTGCCCTGTAAGGCATCCAATATGGTGGTGGGGTTGCTTCCCTCTAAGCCCATACAAAAGCCTAAGTTTCCCTGTGGGTCTAAATCAATGCCCAAAACCTTAGCTCCACGGTCTGCCAGTCCTGCGCAGATGGCTGCCGAAGTGGTGGTTTTTCCTACGCCTCCCTTTTGATTGGATACTGTGATAATGATTGACAATATGAACCTCCCTGCATCAAAAAATCCTGACTAAGCAAACGAAACAGCATGCTTAGGGAAAAGATTTTTCTTATGCATCTTCCTGTGATGAATAGAAAGAAAGTTCTTCCTTTGTAAAGTTCTTTAAGCCCTCTGTGATACCTGCCTCATCCAGATTAAAACGCTTTCCCGGATAGCTTTCCCCGTATTGATTCTTCACGGTCAGCAGCTCACTTTGGTACAAGGATTGGGAGATACTGTCGGAAAAAGAACGATATTCCGGGTCTCCGTTGGCATTTGCCCCGGTGGACAGGGAGAAAATCTGCTCCAAGCCCGCATTCTTTGTGACACGGAAAATGGAATCACTGTTCCCGTTATGCCGATAAACTACCGGCTCTCCCGTTAAATTGTTCTTTCTCAGTTCTACCTGATAAGCGCCGTTGGCTTCCTCTTCTAAAAGGACCGCAAGGCTTCTCTCCTTGTTCTGTGCTACAGAACTTCCCTTCTGCTCTGGTAACTTCTCTTGATAGAGGATAACGGATAATACGGATTTCGGTTCTTCTTTTCCCTCTTCCACGGCTTCTTTATAAAGAACAAGATCCTTATAGCCGTCCTGATCCATATCGATTAAGGCAAAGGATTTTGGAAAAACTTCCTCTCCGGTGAGAGTCTTTTCGGAGCTTTCCGGATCCGCCACATCCACCGCCTGCTTCTTTCCGAAGTCCTTGGTCTTGTCCTTTTCCAGCTCTTCTCTAAGCATCTGACGATACTTGTTGAAGTTTACAAGCTCTTTTCCTTCCTTCCCGATATAGGTCTTACCATCCTTGGAAAACTCTTCTTCCAAAAGTCTTCCGTCCTGATCGAAGAAGTACTCTGTCTTGTCTTCCGGATCCACATACTTTCCTGTGGTCATCAGGCCGCCGCTTCCGATATGGTAGGACTGCCCGTTATAGTTAATCCACTCATTTTCCAATGGAGTATTCGGCCCCAACATAAAATACCAAGATTCTCCCTGTTGCACCCATTCTCCGTCCGAAGCACTGACCTCTGCAAAGGCAGGCACTGCGGATAAGCACAATGCGGAAAGACCGAACAGGAAAGCCGCACCCTTCTTGGAAAAGCGACAACGGGACAAAGCGTCCTTTCCTTTTCGGGAAAGAGTCTTTGTCTCCTTCTGCATAAATCCTTTAATCTTCATCCCTTATCTCCTCCATTATACCCAATTCAAAATCCAATGTATAGTATATTGAACAAAAAGGACGAAAGAACTTCTTTCTTCCTGAAAGTGCTCCTCCGTCCTTGGTCCATCTCAATTCTTATTATATCTTTTCACTTCTGTCCAGTGAAATTTTTCTAACATTCTCTACTATTCAGTGAAATTGTTCCTGATTACTCTTCATTTCTGAAGCCTGCATGCTCAGACTCCAAGAAGCGCTTGATTAAAACGTCTAAAACCTCTACCAGATGGCCGATTTCCGGCTTGGTCAGCTGCTCGTCCGCTCCCAACTCTTTTCCTTTAATACGCATCTGATCGTTAATTAAGGAAGAGAAGATTACAACAGGAATTCTCTTTAGACGCATATCTTCTTTTACCAGCTTGGTAAGGCGATGTCCGTCCATAATCGGCATCTCAATATCGGTAATTAATATATTTGCCTTTTTGTAAAGGTCAGGGTCATTCCGGAGAGAAGAAAGGTAATCCCAGCACTCCTGTCCATTGTTAAAGATTTTAACATCCTTAAAGCCTGCCTTCTGCAAGGAAGTGCCAATCATTTTCTGAAGAAGCACAGAGTCCTCCGCAATGACTACCGGCGCTGTGGTAATATCTCTTTCACCCATCTGCTCAATTTCTTCAATCTGAATACTGGTTTCCGGAGAAATCTCCGCAACAATCTTCTCAAAATCCAAGATGGTTACCAGCTGGTTATCGCACTGAGCAATACCGGTAGCTACGGATTCTGCACCATTTGCCAAGGTACGATCCGGCTTCTGGATGCTCTGCCAGGAAATACGGCTGATCCCCTCGATAGAATCCACACGGAAAGCCACCATCATTTTATTAAAATGTGTAATGATGAACAGATCTCTTGCTCCCTGCTCCGGTGTAGCGCCGGTCAGGTAGTTCGCCAGGTTGATTACGGTAATCAGCTGCTCTCTCGGCTTGAAAAATCCCTCTACGGAAGGATGAGAATGGGGCATAGGCTTAATCTTTTCAGTCATCATGATTTCTTTTACCTTAGCCACATTGATTCCGTAAAACTCTCCCAGAACACGAAACTTCATAATCTCAATTTCGTTGGTTCCGGACTCTAATAAAATGCCTTCCTTTTCGTTTTTCTTCTTCATTTCTATAATCCTCTCCCTTTTCGTTCTTCCCTGAACCCGGGACTAGCCTCTTGCCCGCATTACAGTTTGTTATCTATCCTTAAATCCGAACATCATCCCGTCCGTAGGTCCGTATTAACACTTCCCCCGTTCCGGTGTCCAGACTCATGGTCCTTGCATAATTTGCGCCGGTGTCTTCCGCCACCAGCTGTATTCCCTCTTCCCGAAGAATTTTTTTAACACTTTCAATATTTCGCTGTCCAATGTTTCCGAAGCCCGCATTTCCGCTGATTTCGAACATCTTGGCTCCTCCTGCAATTTTCACCGTGGTACGACTTTTCACCATACCGAAGGCTGCCATTTTCCGGAGGGTTTCCCTAATCCCCGTATCCGCATATTTGAATACGTTGGGATCCGATAAATTGACCTGTTCCGGCAACATGATATGAAGTAATGCCCCCAGCTTGATATAAGAATCATAAAAGGCCAGTCCTATACAGGAGCCTAAAGCGTAGGTAATAATCACTCCCTCTCCTCGGGTTAACTTCATGTCGCCAATCCCTACCTTAAGCTGTTTCTCCAAAAGCATGGTTTACACTCCCAGCTTTTCCAGAATCGTATTCAAGGAGCTTATATCAGGTAACATCAAAAGCCACGAGGGAAGACTTTTGCCATCCATGACAAATTCCGCATTACAATACATCAGCTTATCCGTTTCATAGCCAAACTCCACCATAGGAACGGTAAGGATTCCTCCCAGCATATTCACTGTGCTGCTGGGAACCGACAGATTTAAGTCCACATGCACCAAATCCGAGAAGGCATTGATGTAGGAGCAAATGACGATATTTCCTACCTCCGCCAGTGCGGAAAAGGCCATGGAATCCATCTCGGCAAATTTGTCGTAGTTCTTATCCAACAGTTTTTCCAAAACCGTATTGGCAAAGTTTCGGTCATAGAGGAAAAGCATCAAACCGTTTAAATCTCCGGACATTTGCACCAGAGTGGCTCCTACGATTTCTTCCTCATCGCCGATTCGTTTTACCGCCCCGTTATAGCCCAAAATCTGCACCTGGGGAATGGTAATCCGTACTTCTTTTTGGAGTAATTGGGAAAGGGCCGTTGCTGCATGTCCCGTTCCTATACTTCCAATCTCCTTCATCACATCCAGTTCCTGAAGGTTCATGTCTTCATAACGATTAATCTTCATTCTTTACTCCACTCCTTTGGATTCATTTTCCTTCCATTCCTTGGTTCCTTTGCTTTGAAAGAATGAGTAAGTCTTTAGCTATTATCCTCTAAGCTGGTTGATGGTACCTTCCACTTCATCGGAGGTCTGAACCATCTTTAAGGCATAGGTAAAGGCTCTCTGGCTTTCAATCAGTCTGGTCATCTCCTTTGCCATATCGGTTCCGGAGCTTTCCAGTGTTCCGGACTCCAAAACAGGATTCTGTATTACAGAATCTTTGTTGTTTTGGTCTCCCGGACGAATCGCCAACTCATTATCGCCCTTATTTACTAATCGGCTCGGATAGTTGATTGTATAAACACCAATTTTCTGCTTTACTTCTTCAGTGACATTGTTGGCATTCGCCGTATTTCCACCGGTCTGTCCTGCCGCCTCAATCGCTTTTAAAGCAGTGTCATCCGCCAGCATCTTCTTTCCGTTTTCATCCAAAACATGCTTTCCGGACTCTGTAAAAAGATAGAACTTTCCATCCGGCATTTCTCCTGCGTGGAAGTGTCCGTTTCTGGTATAAGTAAACTCCCCGGAGGAAGGATCCTGCAATTTAAAGAAAGCATTGGCATTTCCGATAGCATAGTCATTAGGCTGTCCTGTAGTATGAAAAGCCGCAGGACTATACTCCGTATTGGTACGAACCACTGTGGTTCCCGCTCCTGCCTGCAAATCGGTCTTTGCTTCCGGAGAATCGTTTAAGTTATAGTTAATCAGCTCGGAAAAAATAGCATTTTTCGGCTTAAAAGCGGTATTGTTGATATTGGCAAGGTTATTGGAAATAACTCCCATCTTCTTTTGGCTGGCATCTGCTCCCAGAGCCCCCACATAGAAGGACATATTCATCTTAGTTTCTCCTTATATTTAAATTCGTCCCACATCCGTGCTGGCTTTGGACATTACCGTGTCATACATTCTCAGCATCTGTGCCGCACTTTGCAATGCTCTTTGGGAACTCATCATGGTAGTCATTTCATCCACCATGTTTACATTGGATTTTTCCAGCATTTTCCAGTTAATACTGCTGTCTGCCGGCTTTTTCAGCCCTGTCTGGTTTGTGGAAAAGAGGTTATTGTCCTCCTTATGTAAAGCGTTATAATCCGCAAAATCTACCACCTTCAGAGTACCGTAAACGGTTCTGGTATTACCCGTACTGTTGGGATCAAAGATGGAACCGTCCGGATCGATAGCAAAGTTGTCATTGGGGAGCACGATATCGTGGCCTTCCTCACTCTGCACCTTTCCAATCCCTGCCAGCTCTAACACACCGTTTTCATCCACGGAGAAGGCTCCTCCTCTGGTATAACGGGTTCCCTGGGGGGTGCTGACCGCAAAAAATCCCTTTCCGGAAATGGCGGTATCGTATATTCCGTCCGTAAGCTCATAGGAACCCTGCTCATAATCCGTATAGGTCTTCGAAGCGGACTTGATTCTGGAAGCCACCGCCAAATCCTCAGGTCCCTTCTTATTATATTTTCCGGTCCGAATCATCATTTCTTCTTTAAAGGTGCTGCTCACCATGGTGTCTTTCTTATATCCGGCGGTCTGGATATTCACCATGTTGTTACTGATATTGTTTAGATTTCTCCTTTGGGTAATCATCCCGGAGGCTAAGTCATAGAATCCTTGATACATTCCTTTTCCTTTCTGAAGACAAGAATCTTTAATCTTCTCTCTTATATCGACAGGCTTTGGGAAAATATTAAGGGGGAAATCAAAAAAGGACTAAGCATCGCTTAGTCCTCTCCATGTTCTCCCATATACTTCCGCAGCTTTCGGATAGCAATGCTATGCAGCTGGGATACACGGGGCTGAGATACTTCCATTACCTCCGCAATCTGGTTCATATTCAATTCTTCCACATAATATAAGGAAATAACCAGCTTTTCCTTTTCCTGTAAGGATTCAATGGCCTCTGTCAGCGCACGGACATTTTCCTTCTGCATAAAGCTGAATTCCGGTTGGGTGCTGTGATCCTCGGAAGGAATCTGCAGGAGGGTTTCATTTCCCTCATCATAGGTCATATCCAGAGAAAGCACATTTACCATGTTGCTCATTCTCTGAATCTTCTGCAGCTTCTTCACGTTCATATTCAGATAGTCTGCCAGCTCCTCATCGGTGGGGGCTCTTCCCAGACGATTGTTCAGCTCTACCGTGGCGGTTTCAATGGAACGGCTGTCCTTATGGAAATTTCGGGGAAGCCAGTCATTTTTCCGCATCATATCAATAACCATTCCCCGGATACGTCGGGAAATAAAGGTCTCGAACTTATTGTCCTTACTCTCATCATAGCGTTCGATAGCCCGCATGATTTCGATTACCCCTTCGTTTACGATATCATCGGTCTGCATGAAATCATGGTACATTTCCCGCATTTGATAAGCAATAGAGCGCACGATGTAAACGTAGCGCATGGTAAGCTCCTGCTTGACCTCTTGGGAGCCGGTCTCCTTATAGAGGGCAAAAAGCTCCTCATTTGATTTTTCTTCCAGTTGGGAATAATTCAACACGTTCAATCTCAACCCCTCTTTCCCTTCGTACTCTACTCTTTTTCTTACTCCTGCATGTAGGTCTTTTAAAGTAGAGTCTCAAGTAAGATTTTAAAAATTTTTTTATTAAATTAAGCGGTTCCCTTTTCCTCCAGGTCATCCTCCAAACGAAGGCTTCCGATGGCCTGAATCTGCACGTTGCTGGCTACCTCATTAAAGGAAAGCACCCGCACATTGGGATAGAACTGCTCTATCAAATGATAGAAATGAATGCGCATCACCTGGGAGGTGAGGATCAAAGGAGGACTGGATAAATTATTAAACTTCCTGCTTTCCTCCGCCACCTGCCGAATCAGACTCTGTAAGAGTTCCGGGCTTAAGGCCAGATAAAGGCCGTTTTCTCCTCTGGCCAGAGAGTTTACCATGGTTCTCTCCAGGCCTGCATCCAGGGTAATTACCTTCATGTTACCGTCTTCACAATACATTCTGGTAATGGTTCTCTTTAAAGAAGCACGAACCTTTTCCACAATCTGATCCGTATCCTTCACCGGCAATCCGGTTTCGCTGATACATTCAAACATGGTCTCTACGATGGTTTCCAAGTCCTTGATGGAAACTCCTTCTCGTAAAAGAGTCGTCAGTACCTTTTGCAAAAGGTTGTAGCTGATGACTCCCGGAAAGGCTTCTTCACAAAGCTCCGGTGCGGTTTTCTTTAAGTTTTCCACCAGACGAACCACTTCCTGTCTGGTCATCAACTCATAGGCATGCCGTTTAATGGTCTCCGATAAGTGAGAAAGCATTACGGACAAAGGATCGATTACCGTGTAACCGTAAAGCTCCGCCCTCTCCCGGTTTTCCGGTCGAATCCACTTGGAAGGGATACCGTAGGCCGGCTCAATGGTTTCAATACCGTCGATGGCATCCTCCACGTCGTCCGGCTCCAGAGCCAGCACATAATCTGTCAGGATTTCACCCTTTGCGATTTCCTCACCCTTAATCTTAATGCTGTATTCATTGGTTCCCAGGCTGGAGGAATCTCTTAGACGGATGGAGGGTACTACAAAGCCGATATCCTGGGCATACTGTCTTCGGAAAATGACGATTCTTTGAATCAATCTTCCTCCTACGGACTCATCCGCCAAGGGAATCAAGCTGTAGCCAAAATCCATTTCAATGGGCTCCACCTGTAGAAGGTTGTAGACATTATTAACATCCTTGAAGTAATCCTCCTCGGATTCCGCAGGAGCCGAAGTTGCTTCTCCCTGAGCTTCCTGGGGTTGGGGAGGTGCTTCCATACTGGGTAACAAACCTTCCCCTTCCGTCCTTGCCCGCTCCGGCTCTTCCTTGATTCTCTTTTCCAGGAAGTAGCCTGCCGCAATAAAGCCTCCGGCAACGGGAAGAATCTGTAAAATCGGCATTCCCGGAATCAGCATCAGTACGCCCATGGCAATTCCCGTAATCATCATGGAACGGGGCTGCTGGGTGAACTGCTTGGAAACGTCCTCGTTTAAGGAGCCTTCGGATACTGCACGGGTTACAATCATACCGGTGGAAACGGAAATCAAAAGAGAAGGAATCTGTCCTACCAGACCGTCTCCCACGGTGGCAATAGAATAGGTAGAAAGCACGGTAGCCACCGGCTGTCCGGACTGGACAATACCGATAATACTTCCTCCCACCAGGTTGATAGCGGTGGTGATGAGAGACATGACACCGTCTCCCTTTACAATCTTGGTAGCACCGTCCATGGAACCGTAGAAGTCGGATTCTCTCTGAATCTTCTCTCTTCGCTCTCTGGCCTGCTGCTCCGTAATCATACCGGAGGAAAGATCCGCATCAATGGCCATCTGCTTACCGGGCATCGCATCCAACTTGAATCGGGCTGCTACTTCGGATACACGCTCCGCACCCTTGGTAATAACGATAAACTGCATCAATACGATAATCAGGTAAATAATCAAACCTACTACCACGTTTCCTCGTACCACGAAGTCTCCGAAGGCCTTGATAATCGCTCCGGAAGAACCGCCGTTGGTTAAGATATTTCTGGTTGTGGAAACGTTGATTCCCAAACGGAAAAGGGTGGTAATTAAAAGTAAGGACGGGAAAATAGACAATTCCAGCGGTTCCCGAATCGTCATGGTAATCACTAGAATCATCATGGAAATGGCCATATTCACCACAATCGCCACGTCAACCATGATGGCGGGGAGGGGAATAATGAGGAGCAATATGAGAACCAGTACGAAAAGTACCACTCCATTTTGCAAAATGTTTTTAACCATCCCTGTTATCTTCCTTCGCTCTTTCTAAAATATCCTGTCTGTTTTCTTTCTGGTAGATATACACTAAGATTTCCGCTACAGCCCCGTAAAAATCTCCGGGGATTTCTTTGCCCACATGACAAAGGGGGTACATTGCCCGGGCCAGAGGCTTGTTCTCAATGGCAGTTACGCCATTGGCTTCACCTACAGCCACAATTCTCAGGGCCAATTCATCCTGTCCCTTTGCCAAAACCACCGGGGCGGTATTTTTGTCCGGATCATACTTAATGGCAATAGCCAAGTGCTCCGGGTTTCGAATAATCACATCCGCGTCCGGAACCTGCTGCATCATTCGCTGATTGGCTCTGGCACGCATTTGTTGCTTCATTCTTCCCTTGATTTCCGGATTTCCTTCCAGCATCTTATACTCGTCTTTTACTTCCTGCTTGGTCATCTTTAAGTTATTTTCGTATTCCCACTTCTGATACATAAAGTCAAAAAGGGCAATAATCAAAAAGACTCCGCAAACCCTGGTAATCAGGTCGAACATCATGGACACCAGAGCCAGGCTGGAATTTTGAATGTCCATGTGCACCATCTTGGCAATGGGAATGATATCCGCCTTAATGATGGAATAGAGGAAATTAATGAGAATAATAATCTTCAAAATATTCTTCAATAATTCCACTACATTTTTCTTGGAAAAAATCCTTCCTAAGCCCTGCATGGGGTTTAGCTTGGAAAACTTAGGCGTTAATAATTTAAAACTGATGTTGAATCTGGTCTGTACCAAACTGGCTATTACACCAAGGAACATCGTCACCAGCAGCAAAGGCATGGCGGACTTCACAAAAAGCCAGGTGAAGCGCAGGTACAGCTTATTGGAAATAGGGCTGGGCTCATCCAAAAGCTCTAAAATATAGGAAAGAAAATTCCTCAAATCCTTATAGATGAAGGGCATCATAAAGCGAACGGCATAAAACACGCCGAATAAAACCGCTACAGTGACAATGTCTCTACTTTGAAAAACATTACCTTCCTTTCTGGCGTCACTTCGCTTTTTTTCGGAAGGCGCTTCGGTCTTGTCGCCGTCTGCCACTGTTAAACCTCTCTTTCCCCGGTATTCCTATACTTTTACATCTTGATGAGTTTAGCTAATGCTTTTCAATTCGTCTATAGGCAATTTCACTAGTTTTTAAGTTTTTTTTAATTCAGCTTATGCTTTTCCCCTGGAAAATCAAAAGAATAATTAAAAATATTCATTATTTCAATTCTTCTGATTTTAGGCTATTTTTTCCTCATCTTAAACTCGGCGGTTTCTCTTGCTATTTTACGGATTCTTAAATTTTTGAGCTCTTTTTCACTTTTTTCTAAAGCAGTCCCATAACCTTGTTCAGACTCTCAAAGGCAAATGCTATAAAGTCCTTCATCTTATCCGTAATGGGAATCAAAAGGAAGTAAAGCATGGAAAAGCCCAGAATAATTTTCAGCTGGAAGTTCACCGCGAAAATGTTAATCTGGGGAATTATACGCATAAGAATACCCAAAGCAATCTCGGACATCAGCTCCAAGCCCATAATCGGGAAGGCCAGCTCCAAGCCCATCTTCATAGAAGCCACAAAAAGGGAGAGCATCAGTTTCGGCATTAGCAAAAGTTTTATGGAAATGCCTCCAAAAGGATGGGTATCTATAGTTTGAAATAAAAGTTCTAAAAAGCGTAGATGCCCGTCCATAGAAAAAAACAGAAGCATCATAAAGCCATAGAACAATCCCGTACTCACCGTAGCCTGAGAACCGCTTTGAGGGTCGAAAACCTGAGCCATGTTTAAGCCCATGGAAAAGTCCATAATGGATGTGGCAAAACGCAGGCAGGTAAAGGCCAGCTCCATGGCAAATCCCAGACAGAAGCCTACGAAAAGCTCCTTTAAGAGCATAAAGCCATACTCCAGAATACTTCCCGGCATATGCTGAAGCTCTCCGCCGATATGCACATAGCAAATGGCGGAAAGCATAAAAATCAGAGCCGCCCTGGCACGACGGGGATAATCCGTTCTTCCAAAGACAGGGTTAAAGGCAATGGCTCCTGTCATTCGCATGACAATAAAGGAAAATAAGACCAGCATATTATCCTCCTGCCACCATTTTCATAATCATGGTAAAGAAATCCTGCATGGTCTTTAAGAGGGTACCTCCCAAAACCGTCATCATGATAATAATGGCAATAAGCTTCGGGACAAAGGTCAGGGTCTGCTCATTGATGGAGGTTGCCGCCTGAAAGATGGCAATCACGATACCCAAAATCATGCTCACCAAAAGGAAGGGCATGGCAATCCTTAGGGACAGCATAAAGGTTTGGTTCATAATATCTAAAATTTCCGCACTATCCAGCATTTTCTTCCCCTTTCCCTATCGGAAACTGTTGACCACACTGGAAAAAAGCAGGTTCCATCCATCTACGGTGATAAAAAGCAAAAGCTTAAAGGGCATAGACACCATGGCGGGAGGCAGCATTACCATACCCATAGCCATCAAGGTGGTGGATACCACCACGTCAATTAAGAGGAAGGGCAGGTAAATCAAAAAGCCGGCAGTAAAGCCTCTTTTCAGCTCCGAAGTCATAAAAGCGGGGGTTACCACGGTTAAGGGATAATCCTTCGGATCCTTTTGCAGCTCAACCTTACTCATAGATACAAAACGATCCAGGGTGGCCTTTTCCGTATTCCGGAGCATAAACTCCTTCATATCCTTCCCCATTATATTTAAAGCTTCTTCCTGAGTGACCGTCCCCTTCTTATAAGGTTCATAAGCCTCCGCATTAATTTTGTTCAAGGTGGGGCTCATGATGTAGAGGGTCAAAAAGAAAGCAATCCCCGCCAAAACCATGTTGGGAGGGGTTTGCTGAACACCCATGGCGTTTCTGGTAAAGGATAAAATGATGATGATTCTAGTGAAGGAAGTCATCATAATCACAATGGAAGGCAGTAAAGCCACAAGGGTTAATAAGTAGATCAGTTCCAGGGTAGGAACGGAACCGCCATTTAATCCCGACAATAATTCATTCATCCTTATACCTCACTATCCAAATCGGAAGCGGAAGCTTTCTCCTCTTCCCCATTCCATGCGCCGGCATTCTTTACTTCATTCTTTCCTTGCAGCTTCTTCTGTAACAGCTTTGCCCCTTCTTTTTGAAATACGGAAAGAAAGCTTTCTCCGTTCCCTAAGGGATTCTCTCCCTCATAGTCCTCCTGCAATTCAGTAATCAGTCTCATTCCTTCAGGTCCTGACGCCACAAGGAGACAGCGGTTCTCCTTCTCTAAACGAAGGATAAACAGCTGTCTGTCCTGAGATACCTGTATATGGTCAACCACTTGCATGTATCGACTTTTTTGGAACATTCTTCCGTACTTTCCGATAAAACGATGTAGAGCCCAAGCTCCTAAAAGGAAGAGACAGAAGAGTAAAAAACCGGACACAAGGGAGATGATATCCTGTTGAAACATTATAGGCTCTCCTGATTAATGTCTTTCTTCAAAATCTCGGTGATACGAATACCGAAGTTTTCTTCTACTACTACGATGTCTCCTTTGGCAATACACTCTCCGTTTACGTAGAGGTCTGCCTGCTCTCCTGCCATCTTGTCCAATACCACCAGAGAACCCTGGGTAAAGTCTAAGATATCCTTTACCAGCTTTCTGGTCCTTCCGATTTCTACGGAAATCTCTAAAGGTACCTTCATCAGCATTTCTCTGTTGTCGGGATTTTCTCCCCCACTTCCACCTTCATTCTCAAATTCCTTGGAATTCAAAGGCTTAATTAAGGATGGCTCGGAAGGTCTTGTGTCTTTATTCTTTGCTGTCTGAATATCCCGAATCAATTCCAGCATCTGCGTCTGAGACTGTTGCATCTGGTTTAAGAGCTGCAAGGTAAGAGGATCCTGATAAGCCACGCCCTGAGGCATAGCCATCATCTGGGGAGCCATCTGAGCCGGTGCAGGCTGTGGAGCCGCTACAGGCTGTGGTGCAGGGGCGGCTGCTGCCGGTTCTGTCGGTGCAGGAGCTGCCGCTACCGGTTCCGGAGCAGCTGCCGGCTCTGCTGCAGGAGCAGGTGCCGCTTCAGAGGAACCCTCTCCGTTTTGCTCTGCCAGTAAGCTGGCCAGTAAAGCATCCGCCGTTGCCTGGTCGATAGGACCGGACTTTGCAGGCATCGGAGCTTCCTCTGCCGCAGGCGCTTCTGCAGCATGTGCTTCCGCAGCAGGCTCTTCTACTTGAGGCGATACAGCTTCCGCACTACTGGCAGTCACCTCATCGTCTTCCTCGTCTCCCATACCAAACTGTGCGGTAAAGGGCTTTAAAAGCTTCTTTACCAGGTCCACAGACATGATATTTAAGAATTCACTCTTTAAGTTATCTTCGATTTCCAGGGTGAAGCGAATAACTACATTTTCCTCAGCCCCTTCGAAATACTTGTCTTTAAATGCAGCGCCGTCTGTGATTTCGTAAGAAATGGGAGTAGAAATATCTACAGTTGTTCCCAAGAACTCAGAGAGAGCGGTAGCCGAAGCTCCCATCATCTGGTTCATCGCCTCGCGAATCGCACTGGCGTTGATTTCGTCCATGACGAATTCATCTTCCGGAATCTCCGCACCCATCATCATGGAAACGATGATGCGAACGTCGTTCCGGGAAAACATCATGATGTTTTTGCCATCAATTCCTTGAACGTATGCAATCTCAACTCCTATTGCCGGCTCCAGTTCCCGAAACTCAAAGTTTTCTTTGTTTTTCACCTGCACAACGGGAGTAGTAATATTAACTTTAGTACCAAGAAGAGTGGATATTGCCGTTGCTGACGCCCCAAGGCTGATATTCATAATCTCGCCTATGGCATCGATTTCCATTTCATTGAAGCTGGTCGCACCCATCTATCTTACTCCTTTAACTATCAGTTTCCTGTTCCTATCGCCCCTTCTTACTTACCGATGTCCAACGCTCTTTGCGCCATGGTTTTCATGGCGTTTAAGGCGGTAACATTGGCTTCATAAGAACGAGTGGCAGACATGGAGTCCACCGTCTCCTTCAAAATATCTACATTGGGGTAGTTTACATAGCCCTGCGCATCCGCATCAGGATGATTGGGGTTATAAACCCTCTTCATCTCCCGATCGTCGGTAATGACACCCTGAACACGAACTCCCGCATGCTGTCCCCGGAAGCCCTTGCCATTTTGCGCATTTCGAAGGGCCTGCTGGAAGGAGCGTTCTCCGAAGCTTTCCAGTACTACATCTTTTCTCTTGTATGCACCGCCTGCTTCGGTTCTGGTGGTATCCACATTGGCAATATTTTCTGCCGCAATGTCCATTCTGACTCTCTGAGCGCTCATCCCTGATGCACTAATATCGAATGAATTTAAAAATGACATGTTCTTCCTCTACTCTCTTTACTTGCCTAACCTAAAATGTTCTTTACGGTGGAAGTAATTCTCTCTGCATTAAAGGGCTTTACAACGAAATCCTTTGCTCCGGACTTAATTGCATCCACTACCATGCTCTCCTGTCCCATCGCGGTGCACATTACAACCTTCGCATCAGGATGTGCTTCTCTGATCTTCTTCAGAGCCTGCAATCCATCCATGTTGGGCATGGTAATGTCCATGATCACAAGATCAGGATTCTCTTCTTCAAACTTCTTTACTGCTTCCATGCCATCCTGTGCTTCCACGAAGGTGCAATCAGCAAAGCCGCCCTTTGTAAGGGAGTTCTTCACCATCATTCGCATGAACGCTGCATCATCTACTAACAAAATCTTTGCCATCTTCGTTTCTCCTATCCTTATTCTAAGCTTTTTTTATATCTCTATGACAGTTTCCTGCCTTAAGACCAGTTTATTCCTCATCATCCAGAGAAGGCTCCGGATCCAGTAAATCCTGAATGTCTTGTGCCATCACATTCATCGGTGAAATTTCTTCTTCCGGAATCTCTTCCGTTTCCGCTTCCTTTGCTACCGCATCGGAAAGCGCTTCCATCGCCTTATCATCCTTTTGAATAATTCGGTCTTCAATCCGAATGGCAATGTTTTTCTTATATACTCCCATCTTTCCGGTAAACCAGGGCTGTCTTCCTACATAGAGCTTTACAGCGGAATTCTTCGCCTTGTTTAAGTCGATGACATCCCCCACCTTTAAATGATAGAGATCTTCAATGTCCAACTTGACAACGCCAAGCTGTCCTGTCATCGGGAAACTGGAAGCCTTCAAATGTTCCATAATGGTATCTTGGTTGTTCTCGTAAGCAAAGCCTCTGGCCAGATGTTTCCGGTTATCAATAATCTTAAACATATGTTCCAGAAGGGTTCCTGGAAGACAAATACGGATTCTTTCCATGGCTAAACCGGAAATATCCACATTCATCACTGCCAGCACTACGGTTTCATCCAATCCGACTTCCTGTACCATGGAGGGGTTGGTTTCTATCTTTGCAATCTTAAACTCTGCAGAAATATAGTTACTGAAACCATCTCCCAGAGCATGGACGATGTATTCCATGATTCTCTTATAGAGAGCCATCTCCACATCGGTGTAGCGGTAATCCTCTTCCGTCTTTATGACAGAATCGCTTCCTCCCAACATGTGGCTTACCAATGTCAACGTAAGTCCCGGTGAGATGTAACTCATCATAGGTACATTGCTCTTTCCCTTGTCCTGCACATAGGTGTCTACTATCGTCATACAGTCATTTTCATGGAAGGCATTGACATATTCGTAGTATCTTGTCTCTCTTAACTCTAAAACCGTAATATCCGTCATGGTACGGAAAATACCATTCACCTGAGAGGTTAAAATTCTTGCATAGTTATCGAAGATACTCCTCAATAATCGAATTTTATCTTTGGTGAACTTTCTCGGACTGTAGAAGTCGTATTTGCTATACGTTTCTTCTTCCTTCTGCACTTCTTCTTTCTTTGTCTCCAAAACCTCTGCAGGTTTTTCTTCCACCTTTTCTTCTTTGGGTGGTCCGTCCTGCATGGATTTCAGAAGCGCATCAATTTGGCTTTGGGATAAGACGTCTGCCATTCAATAACCTCTTCTTCTTCCTACTGTAAGAAAATCGCGCTTTTCTTACATAACCCCTTTCTCATACTCCCTTAGCCCTGCTAAAGGATTAAGACTTAGCTTTTCCTCCAAGTCCTTTCAAGAAGTCTCCCAGTATTTTTTTGATGTTTCCTGCAATACTGTTCTCTTCTTTCTCCCCGGGAATTTCTCGGGAAACACCGGCAACCTGCGGTGTCTTTTCTTTGGCCATGGCCTGTTGGCCGCCTGCCTCAGCGCCTGTGCTTGTAGCAGCACCTGCCGTATTAGTCCCCTCAGCAGCGCCTGCGGTGTCCGCCCCGGCTGCGGGGCTTCCTTCTCCGGCGGGCGCAGCTCCCTCTGCGGGTGCAGCGCCTTCCTGGGGAGTGGCATTGCCTCCTGCTTCTTCTGCCTTAATATTCTCCGGCACACCATCGGTAACGATGGTTTTGTCTGCATTGGCTCCGCTGTAGTACTCCTCGAAGTACTCATTAATATTACGGATTTCTGCGCCTTCGTCAATAAGCAAAATTTCCACTCTTCGATTCTTGGCTCTTCCCTCCGATGTAGCGTTGTCCGCTATAGGATGGAACTGTCCGTAACCGATGCTGACCAGCTTATCCGGGGAGATGATTCCTCTTCCCTGAATGAAGAGACAAACCTCCGCTGCACGCATAACCGACAAGATTCTATCGTTTCTCGGGTTATTGGCTCTTTCCGGATCTGCCTGGGCGGTATGACCCATAACATTAACCTGAGACAGCTTGTTTGCATCTGGTGCTATAGTATCACAAAATATGGATAAAGTCTCCTGTCCTTGTGGAGTAATTACCGAGCTGTCTCCGGCGAAAAATGCCTTATCTTTAAATACCACAAAGGTGTAATCTTGTCCACGGGAAACTTCAACGCCGTCAATACCTGCCCCATTCAAAGCCTGGGCAATCTGTAGATACAATTCATTAATATTGTTTGGATCTACCGTATTTTCCGGGGCTCCGCTGTCTCCTATTTCTCCGGCAGGCTCATCCTTATTGGTGGCCTGACCGTTAATAATAATCTGCTCCGCCGACTTATCTCCCGGGCGTCCGTTCGGGAAAATGGAACGTACAAACACATCCCACTTTGCCGAGTCGATACTGGACATGGAGTAAAGAAGCACGAAGAAGGTCATTAAGAGAGTAACCAGGTCCCCGTAGGTGTCCATCCAGGATCCACCTTCGTCTCCTCCACCTCGTTTCTTCATTACTTGTCTCCTCCTCCGGCATCTCCGCCTGCCGCTCCGGCCTTAGCCAAAAGCTTCTTCTGCTGCTTCTGGGCAAGGGAAGCCAAAAGTCTTTCCCGGATAACCTTGGGGTTATCTCCGGACTGAATGGCGATAACACCTTCGATAATAATGGAGCAGTATAAAACCTCTTCATTGTCCTTGATGGTTAGCTTCTGGGCAATGGGGTGGAAAAGCACGTTACTCATGGCAGAACCGTAGAAGGTGGTGATTAAGGCAACACCCATGTCCTGTCCCAGGGTACTGGCTCCGCCGCCGGAACCGGAAAGGTCCATACCCTTTAACATGTTTACCAGACCTACCAGGGTTCCGATCATACCGAAGGCCGGCGCCAGCGCGGATCCCTTTACATAAAGACCTTTCGCCTCTTCATGTCTGGTCATCATATCTTCTACCTGATGTTCCAGAGAGGCACGTACCTTATCCGGATCATTGGCATCTACAATCATGACTACGGCTTGTTTAAAGAAGGGCTCCTTGATTTCTTCCGCCTTTTCTTCCAAAGCCAGCAAACCGCTCTGTCTGGCAATCAAAGCCAAATCCACCAGGGCATCCACGGTTTGCGGTACATTATATTTTTTTCCTCCTCGAAAGCAGATTCCGATATGCTTCGGAATTTCCTTAATGATTCGGAATGGGTAGCAGGCGATTAACGCCGCTATTGTTCCTCCAACTACGATCAGGGCACTGGGTGCGTCCCAGAAGTTCCCCAACTTCGGCATGGTAATACCACTAATGATTAAGGCAATAGCGATAATCCAGCCTAACAGCATTGAAATGTCCATACTTATTGACTAGCCTCCTTGCTTCCTATGCGCTCTTCCTAAGCTTCTCTTTCTTTCCCCTTAATTTCATGTACGTCTTCTCCCTCATGAAATTTATCCTCAAAAGTAAGACACTTTCTTAGGAAACCCTGAACCTGTTCAATAATCGACTCCACGCTATCTCTTACCAGATAGAAATCTCCGTTTGCCAGCTTTACCTTGGTTTCCGGAATGCGGCGAATGTAAAGGATTTGAAAATAATTCAAAAACACTTCTTCTCCGTTTAATTTTGTTAGGCGTATCATGATTTCCTCCTTTCGTCTACTTACACAGCAGAAGCCTTCCTTTGTTGGAAACGGATTTTTCTTCTTTTCAGAAGCAATCTATTCTGTTTTCCAACTCAGGAAAGCCTTAGCTTATGTTTTATCTCTTCATATTTACCAGTTCCTGAAGAACTTCATCAGATACGGTAATGATCTTGGAGTTGGCCTGGAAACCTCTCTGAGTGGTAATCATGTCAGAGAATTCCTTTGCCAAGTCAACGTTGGATGCTTCCAAATATCCTGCCATCAGGGTTGGGGTAGATCCCTCACCGGGCATGGTTGCGGAAATGTATCCTGTGTTATCTCCTACTCCTGCATTAAAGGTGTTGTTTCCTGCCTTGGTCAAACCTTCCTGGTTCTGGAAGGAAGCAACTGCCACCTTTCCTAAAACGATGGATGTGGATGTAACCTGTGCAGGTGCTCCACCGGTTCCGGGAGTCTTGTTATCGATAATTCCCTTAACAATTCCGTCTGCACCGATTTCTACGGACTTCAGCTGTGCGGCAAATCCTGTGAACACAGGGCTACCGGTTAAGGCTACCGCTCCGGTATTGTCCGCTGCCGGTGCACGAAGGGCAACCAGCTTCTTTCCGCCGTCTCCGTACTTGGTAGGCTCTGTCAAAGAGTCAGGCTGGAAACCGTATACGAAGTTGTGGTTTGCATCTACGATATATCCGTTTGCATCTACAGAGAACTGACCAACACGGGTATAGGCGAAGTTGTTCTTCTTCATCTCTGCGGTTGTTGTCTTTGTATTTGCAGGATCCAGGGTAACTTCCTTATTGGATGCGCTGGTTACAAAGAATCCGGATCCGTTGATGGAAGCATTGAAGCCTCCTACATAGGATGGTGTACTGGATGTAAAGTCAGTGGCAATTGATCCGGTTAAGGAACCGTATCCGTACTGAGCGGGGTTTGCACCACCGATGGTAGCATTACCGCTGGCTTCCTGCTTTCCTCCTGAAGAAGTACTGGATGTCTGATACATTGTATCCTTAAAGCTATATCCCTGAGACTTAAATCCGAAAGTGTTAACATTGGCGATGTTGTTACCGATAACGTCTAACTTGTTCTGATGTGCTCTCAAACCTGCTACTGCAGAATCCATTGCTCTTAACATATATTCTTGTCCTTTCCTCAACTGGTGAGTTTGAAAAATGAATGGCGCTTTTTGCGCATTTGAAACTTACTCCTTATTATCGGCTAAGTTTCTCAAATCTATAAAAGAAATAAAAATTAAATTTTAATTGCTTGCAGAATGAGCTGCCGCTTCTCTTTCCAGGATAGCCACATGGGGGCCAACTTCGGAGGAGCTTGCACTGCTAGATGCTACTGCAGGGGGAACGGAGGCTCCTGCCGGATTGGCGGTAGCTGTTGTTCCTGTTGTTCCTGTTGTAGCTGCTGTTCCTGTTGTTGCGGGTGCAGAAGTACTGCCTGATGCTGCAGCTGTTGTAGATGCAGCGCCTGTTGTTCCTGTTGCAGCGGATGCGGGGCTCGCTGTTGCCCCATGGCTTCCTGCTGTTGTTACGGAAGCGCCGGCTGTGCCGCTTGTGGAGCTTGTTGCGCCGGGTGCTGTTGTACTTGTACCGACTGCTGTTGTACCTGTACTTGCAACCGGTGCTGTTACAGCCGAACCGGTAGTGGTAGTAGCCGCTGCGGTTCCTGCCTGACGCACCATCAAAAGACTTTCCAAAGGATAGTCTGTAACATCTCCCTCTAAACGGAAACTGGGTTCATCTCCTGTAAGGTTTACGGAAGCAATTACGCCGGATTTTTCCTTAGGCGCATTGGGGTTTGCTTTTTGCTCCGCCTCCGGAACCTTTGCGGAAACCTCTTTACCGATTAAACCTGCCAAATAGCTGGTTTTGGTCAAAGCCATTTCCTGCTTCATATTGGTGGTCATGGTTCCTAAGCTTTGTACCATGGCCATCTGTGTCATCTGCGCCATCATCTCGCTGTTGTCCATAGGACTGGTCATGTCCTGGTTTGCAAGCTGGGCGGATAAGAGCTTAAAGTAGCTCTCGATGGATAATGTATTTTTATCATTTGACTTCGCGCTGTAAGTCGCCTTTTCATAGGGACTGGTTGCGGAAGAAACACCTTGAATTTCTGCCATATCTTCTCCTTATTGGGCTAGTCCTAGACGCATTCTTTGCAGGAAGCCTTCTGCATTATCCTGCTGCGCCCGTTCCTGTTGTTCCCTCTGACGACGCTCCGCTTCCTCTTTGTTTTCGGAATTGGATTGTCCCTGCTGATGGAAACTCGGAGCATGCTGCTCCTCCTGTACCACAATCTTGGTGAGTTCTCCTGTTTTTTGCTCCAGGATTCTTCCCATATCCTCGGCACCGGTCTGTAAAAGATGCAAGGTCTTGGGATTTTCCGCGGTAATGACAATGTTTGCCTTGCCGCCGCTATAGTTGACTTTTACGGTAATTTGTCCAAGATTTCTGGGTTCTAACTCAATCTTGATTTCGCCATGCTGAAGTTCCGTCTTATTGGATAAGAACTCCGCCACATCCTCAGGAAGCTTCGCTTCAGAGCTATGTAACACGGCTTCTTCCCGAACCGGTGCATTAACCGGCTCTGAAAGCTTTTCCTGACTTCCCTGTAGGGAAAGCTGTTGTCCGGTATGCTCCAAAACAGAGCCAAGCTTTTCTTCTTTTCCGGACTTCTTTTCTTCCACTCTTTGAGAAAGCTTCTCTTCCAAACGCTGAGAAGGAATAACATTTTCCTCCTCAGGCGCTTCCACAAGGGACTTGTCCTCTACTACGGAAGCTCCCTCTTTGAGCTCTACAGTCTTAGTTTTTGTTGCGTCCTCGGAATCTTCCTTTATAAACTCGGAAAAATCCTTTTTTGTCGCATTTTCCGCTAAGACCGGAGTTTCTTCCTTTCCTTCAGGAAGAACGGTAACAAGCGCGCTTTCTTCTGTAAGCGGAATGGATACCGGTTCAGCTGCTGCCGTAAGGTCGGAAACCGCTTCAACAGCACCTTCCTCGACCGCAATCTTGATGTCTGCCATCAACTGATCTTTTTGGAAAAGAAGCTGCTTTTCGGAAACCAGGCTTGCCGCCTTTTCTCCCTGTAAGCTGTCCTTCTCCTCGGTCTTTGTCTCTTTCTTTTCTGTCTTCTTCTCTTCCTTTTGAAGCTTTGCTTCCTTAGGGTCTTTTTCTATACTGTTCTGTTCTGTTTTTTTCTCACTGTTTTCTTGGGATTTGCTTTTTCTGTCTCCCTCATTCTTCACCGTATCCTCTTTGGAGGAGCGAAGAAACGCATTAAAGTCAAGGGAAGCTTTATTGCTGTCCTCTGAAGACTTCCCCTTGTTTAAGTCTTTTCCAACGGGAAAGGCTTGACTTTTTTGAATTGTCATCTCTGCCATATACTCTCCTGTACCTATGCCTTCATTGCGTGAGAGACGAATTCCTCGATAAACTGTTCCTCTGCCTTTTGTCCTTGAATACGATACTCCTCAAGCTTTTTCTCCTTAAGTTTCTCGAAGGCATTGGTGTCTACGTTGGCCTTGATCACCTCTCTCTTCTTTTCTTCGGCAATAACGGTACGTCGGATAAGCTCATCTTTCTCTTTCCCTATACGTTTTTCCATTCGCTCGATGCCATTGACATACATCATAATGGTTTCAATGGAAGCGCCTTCCTGCTTCACTCGCTCAAATTCCTCTTCGTAGTGAAACAACTCTTCCTGAAGGCGATTAATCAGACTTTGCTGATTCAAAACTTCCTGCTGTTTGATGGCATACTCTTCCTTCACCTTGTCTAAGACTTGAAGCTTAAATTGATAGACTGTTTCCAAACTGTACTTGAATTTTTTCAATTTGGTTCCCGCCTTTCTGCATCTTAAAATTTAATTGCCTTATCCAATATCGGTAATTTCCTTCATTTGCATAACCGTATCTTCGTAAGAAAATGCTTCTCCCGTTCCCTGCATCAAGAAATCATTGATGGCGGGATACTTGTCTACCGCCTCATCCAGCTTGGGATCCGTGCCCTTTTTATAAGCACCGATGGCGATAAGATCCGCATTTTTTTGGTAAAGTCCCAGAGTATTTCTCATTCTGCTGGCATATTTTTTGTGCTCCTGAGATACCAGCTCCGCCATCAATCGGGAGATACTCATACCGATATCGATAGCGGGATAATGGTTTTCCGCAGCCAGAGCACGGGACAGCACAATATGTCCGTCCAAAATACCGCGAACCGTATCCGCAATCGGCTCGTTGGTGTCGTCTCCTTCCACCAGCACGGTATATACGCCGGTGATGGAACCCTTCTTAAAGGCGCCCGCCCGCTCCAGTAAACGGGGGAACTCTGCATAAATCGAGGGAGTATAGCCTCTGGCAATAGGAGGTTCTCCGGTAGCCAGACCAATCTCTCTTTGAGCCATGGCAAAACGGGTTAAGGAGTCCATCATTAAAAGCACATCCATGCCCCTGTCCCGGAAATATTCCGCAATGGTTGTGGCCACAAGAGGGGCTTTTAAACGAAGCATGGCAGGCTGGTCAGAGGTAGCTACCACCAGTACGGTACGCTTCATTCCCTCTTCTCCCATATCCTTTTCCACGAATTCCAAAATTTCTCGTCCACGCTCTCCCACAAGGGCGATGACGTTAATGTCGGTTTTTACATTTCTGGCAATCATGCCCATCAGGGTAGACTTACCTACTCCGGATCCGGCGAAGATGCCGATACGCTGCCCCTTACCTACGGTGTTTAAGCCGTCAATGGCCTTAATCCCGAAGTGGAGTCTCTCTCGAATAGGCGGTCTGTCCAAGGGGTTCATATAGGAATTGTTTACGGTATAGAAATCACTCTCCGGAAAGGGTTCTCCCCCATCCATGGGATTTCCCTGGGCATCAATGATTCTGCCCTTCAAAAAATCTCCCACAGGAACACGAAGGCGCCTTCTTGTATTCCGTACAAAGGCGCCTGATGTAATGCCCACAGAGGTCTTATAGGTCATAAGCTGTACCCGGTCTCCCTTGAAGCCCACGACTTCCGCGGCCACCTGGCTTTCCGTCTCATCACTATAAATCATGCAAATATCTCCGATACTGGACTTTCCGGTGCCGGAGGCTTCCATAGACATTCCTACGATATTCTCGATTTTTCCGATATTCTCCACGGTATCCATCTTCTTAATCGTGGAAAGAATATTTTCATACATCCCTTACTCACTCTCTTGGGCATCCAATCGTCCCAATCTCTCTCGCAAATTTTCCATCTGGGTGTCGATGCTGGCATCTACAATCTCATCCGGAGTTTCCAGAATCAATTTTCCCGGTTCCTCCTTCTCCACAATCACAAACTTGATGTTGTCGGAAATCTGACTTAATTCATTAGCCACATCCCCGTCTGTCTCCACCAGCATTTCATAATCCAGTCGGTCAATATGTATTTTCAGCCATGCGGTCTTTTTGATACGCTCCGCCTCTTTTAAAATCATTCTTCGAATAACTTCTCCCGAGGAACGGAGGCTGACCAGAATAACCTTTTCTGCCACCGCAATAGCCACATCCTTTAATTCATCCATATAGCGGTAAAGACGCTCCGTTTTCGCATCCTCTACCATTCGAAGGCTTCGGTTCATGTCCATCCGGAAATTCTCCATTTCCTCCGCATGCTCCGCCATTACCTTCTCCTCGGCTTCCGCCTTTCCTGCCTCTAAGCCCTTTTGAAAGCCGGCCTGATAGCCCTCTTCCTCCGCCTTTTCCTTTAAAAGCTTAGCTTCCTTTTCCGCTGCATCCATAATTCTCTGGGCTTTTTCCAAAGCCAAATGCAGCAAGGTCTCATGGTAGGGGTCCTCTGCCTTTGTTTCGGGAAGAGGAAGAGCATCTTCCGGCTCTTCCTCCTCTTCTTCTCCTTCGGAGGACGCAAATTCTTCCATTTCCTCCTCTTGAATCTCTTCCGGCTCTTCCAAGCTCTCTAAAAAGGAGGAAAGCTGGCTATTACTAGCCGAGCGAATCACTTTTTTAGACGAGAACATTGTCTTCATCGCCTCCCTTATTTATGATTACCTCTCCCTTATCCTCTAAGAGACGAATCAGGTTAACAATACGCTGCTGCGCCTCTTCCACATCCTTCAAGCGGACATTTCTGGAGTTCTCCATATCACTCTTAACGGTTTCCGCCATACGCTTGGACATGTTGTTGAAGAAGATCTGCTTCATCTCTTCATTTGCGGTCTTCAAGGCGAATACCACATCCTTGGAGTCACAATCCCGGATAAATCTCTGTACGGAACGGTCGTCCATGGTAAGGATATCCTCGAAGACAAACATCTTGTCCTTGATATCCGCAGAAAGATCCGGGTCGGTAACATCCAACTCATCGAAAATCTTCTTTTCGTTACTTCTGTCAATGTGGTTCATCACATCCGCTACGAAGTCAATACCACCCAAGTTCATATTGTCCTCACTGGTGATAATGGTATCGAACTTCCGCTTCATCTCTTCTTCCACGATGGAAATGGCTTCCGGGGAAACTCTGTCCATCTTTGCCATAGCCATAACCGTAGGAATGCGCTTTGCCTCCTGCAGGTTCTCCAAAATCTGGGCTGCCTGCTCAGACTCCATATAGGAAAGAATCAGAGCGATAACCTGAGGACGCTCGTTTTGAAGCAGGGATAACAATGCCTTGGGATCTCCCTTTGCAAAGAAGTTAAAGGGCTTGGAAGCCAAGGTCTGGGAAACTCTGTCCAAAAGGGATTTGGCCGCGGATTCTCCGAAGGCCTTTTCCAAAACCGCCTTGGCATAGTCCATTCCGCCGTCTGTCATCATCTTATGGGTAAGACAAAGACGGTAGAACTGATCCAAGGTTGTCTCCACCATAGAGTTGGTGGTTTTTCCCATTTTCGCCACTTCAAAGGTTAACTCCTCGATATCATGCTCTCCCAAATACTTGTAGATCTGGGAGGCACGATCGGAGCCCAGGGACACCACCACAAGGGCAGCTTTTTGTTTTCCTGTAAGCTTTGGGACAAAGTCCTGATTTTCATCGATGGGGTTAGCTTGTTTTTCTTGTTGATCTGTGCTGTTTTCTGCCAAGGTTTTGCTCCTCTTCTCTCATCCAGCTTTGAATAAGCTTTGCCACTACCTGCGGGTTCTGATCCGTAAATTCGCCGATACTCTTCTTCAGCTTCATGCCGTGAGCCATCTTGCCCTCAGCAGTCAGCTCATCTTCATCAACTTCCTCTACCGGTGTAATTTCATCCGTAGGCTGCTCTATACTGAGTGCTGCTGCATTTTCCATTTCTTCCTGTGCCAACTTCTTCAGCTTCTTCTTCTTTCTTCCACGAAGAATCAAAATCAACAGAATCAAAATCAGTAAGAATGCGGATACCGCCGCTCCGATCAGTGCCCACAACGGGAACTGGTTCAGGAGAGTCTTAGGCTCTTCTGCCGGCTTCTTCTCCTCTGTAGTCTGTTGTACCGCGGTCTTATTCAGAGAACGAAGAATAGTAATCTTATCCGCCGCCTCATCCCGCTTGATTCCCGCAGCATCCGCCACCAGGTTAATCAAATCGCTTTCCGGAATACTGTTGTCATCCGTATTGATGACAATCGCCACGGAAGCATCCTCCAAAACACCGGGAGCAATTTCTTTTTGCTCCTTTAGCACATTGTAAAGCCACTCTCTGGTCGCACTGGAGTTGGAATAATTATCCGTAGTCGTAGCCGTTCCGTTTTGGGTGGTGTATCTTGGGGTGTCCGCATTGGCATCCGCCCCGGCAACACCGGCAGCGTTTTCTCCGCTGTTTCCGGCATTTTCCCCGGCCACCTCCTCATTGCTCAGTAAGCCTCTTTTATCCGTGGCTTCCGTTTTTTCCGGTACGGTGTACTGGGTGTTCTCCTGAATCAGCTTCGCCATATTCAGGGTTCCCTTTACGGAAACCGCCAGGTTTTCTCCTCCGTAAATCTTTCCCAATACCCGTTTAATATTGTTGGCAATATTGTTTTCCACCGTGGTGGTCAGGTTTGCCATACTGGTTCCGGAGCCGCTGGCACTGTCTCCCGCGTCTGCTGCCACCTCTTCCATGGTCCCTGCATCAAATACGGAAACATTGGTAAAGTTCATTCCCTTTACCGACCTTGCAATAAGGTTTTTAATGGCTTCCGCATTCTTTTCGGAAAGACTCTGTCCCTCCTCCATGGTCACCACCACACTGGCACTGGCCTGTACGGGATTGTCCTCTTCAATAGCGTAAGTCTGGTCCGTACCCTCGGCGATCGTCACCTTGGCGTCCCGCACCCCGTCAAAGAGGCGAATGGTCGCCCCCAAACGATCCTGTAAATCATACAGGGTATATTGTTTTTTATCGGACTCGGTGGTCATAAGACCGGAGTTTCCGATATACATGTCGTAAGCAAATCCCGACTTCGGGTAGCCCTTGGACAAAAGCTGTGCTCTTAAGGTATCCACAGACTCGGAGGGCACCTTTAAGGCTCCAGACTTTCCGTCATAGAGATAGGGGACATTCTGTTCCTGCAAAAGAGAAACAATCTGCTGGGCCTCTCCCTGACTTAAGGAAGAGAACAAGGTCTGATATTCAGTTTTCTGCCCTCTTGCCAAGAGGAAGACGGCAACGGCAATAACCACTACGGTAATTCCCGCAATGATGCCTAATAATTTTTTTGATTTAGCAGACAGATTCTGCCACATTTCTTTGAGCTTTTGCACCTGCAAACTCTCCTATTCCTGATCCTTATAAATTGATTTTCATCAATTCATTATAGCCTTCCAACGCCTTGTTTCTGAGTGATACCAATAAATCTAAGCTGATTTGCGCCTTCGCCTCCGCAATGGGTAAGCTGTGGGCATCGGATAATTGTCCTGTAGCCAGGAGATACTGTTTGTTTTCCACATCCAGCTGGCTGGTCTTTACATTGTCAATGGCGGAACGAAACACATCCTTAAAAAGTCTTGCGCCTTCTGTTCCTCCTACCTGAGTTCCCTGGTCAATACTCCCTACACTTCCAATCTTCCAAGATGATAAGGGACTGATGAAATCTGAAACGTTCATCCTTTTTCCTCCTAAATACAGTAAACGCGGATTCACTTCTTAGCTCTTCCCGAACACTTACGGGAAATCTTATTTTCTCCCAAAAGGAAAAATAAGCACAAGAACTGAATTTACGATTTTTTTAATATTAAATCCATGGTACTATAACAAACTGTTTCCGTAATGACAAGTCTCTGTTTTCCCCTTTTTTTCCTGAAAATCTTCGCATTTTCTTATGAAAAGGAAGGAAAAACTTAATTTATAAAAAAGCTGCTTGCCCTTTACATTTTTACTCATGAAAATAGACAAATTCTCCCCCAAAAAAGCAGGGAAAATTTGTCTATTCTTTTTTTGCCATTCTTTTTTTCATATCTACTCCTTTCTTGTTAGAGCAAGGGAAAATAAGGCCTTTCCTCCTTTTCCCCTGTTCTTTCCGGTCGTTTAGCCAAAGGCTTTCCTTTTCCTTATTTTTCCAAAGCCTTAAAAACGCTCCTCTTCTTTTCCAAGAGGAAACTCCCCTTCTTTTCCAAGAGGAGTTTACCTGTATATTCTTATAACAATACCGCTATTATATAGAAGATATCTTTTTATTTCTATATAATTAATTATTTTTTTAAACCTGAATACGGGAAATCATCTCCTTCAGAGAAGCCGCATTCTCATTCAAGTCCTGGCTGGAAGCGGAGCTTTCCTCGGAAGTGGCACTGTTTTGCTGTACCACCTTGGAAACCTCTTCCAGGCCCTTACTTACTTCAGAAATGGATTTCGCATCCGTTACCATGGAACCGGCAATTTCGCTTACCATTTCCTTACTCTTCTCAGAGCCGTCCATAACGTCTCCCAGTGTCTTTGCGGCGTGATCCACGATATTTACACCCTTTTTCACCGCATTGATGGTGCTCTCAATCAGAACAGAGGTCTCTGCAGCCGCATCCGCGGACTTTCCTGCCAAGTTTCTAACCTCATCCGCTACCACGGCAAAGCCCTTACCGTAAACTCCGGCTCTTGCCGCCTCGATGGCTGCATTTAGTGCCAGAATATTGGTCTGGAAAGCAATGTCATCAATGGCCTTGATGATACGCTCTACCTGATTGGACTTATCCTCGATTTCCTCCATAGCCAGGAGCATCTCGCCCATCTGCTGGTTTTCATCGGAAATCTTCTCGGAAACCTCTCCGAAATAGCTTTCTATATTGCCCGCCTTCTGTGCCTGGGCACTGATTCTTGTGGAAAGCGCATAAATGCTGGCACTTAACTCCTCCAAGGTGGAGGCCTGCTCCGTAGCCCCCTGAGAAAGGGCTACGGAGCCGTTGGCAATCTGCTCGGAACCGGACTCAACATCCGCCGCCACCTGATTGATGGAGCCGAAAACATTCTTCAAGTTCTGGTTGATTTCTCTATAGGACTGTAAAATGCTGGCATAATCCGCCACATACATATTTTCATCCATTGACTGTACCGCAAAGTTTCCTTTGCTCATCTCGGATAATACCGCACAAATGTCGGTAATAATCTTCTTCAATTCCCCGGACAGGGCGGAGAAGTCGTCCACCATCTCTCCAAGCTCGTCACTTCCGATATACTTCTTATTAAAAGCAATATTTAAATGACCGCTGCGCATCCTTTTGATTGCCTTGGAAACCGTACCGATTCTTCCGGTGATATCTCTTTGCAGCTTCAGGAAGGCAAAGACATAAAGAAGAATTACGATGACAAAGACCACGCCCAAAAGCATACTTTCCTTTGACCGCATATCCTTGGCCTCCTGAATCTTCGCTTCAGAGTGCTCATCGGAAAGCTTTCCTACAGCGGAAAGAGCGGATACAAAGTTCTCGGAGGTTACCGCATTAAAGCCCTGTTGATAAAAAGCAATCGCTCCTGCCGTGTCCCCCTTATCCAGCAGATCCAGAAGAGCATAGCTGTCCTTCTCCAAAGCATCCATTGCAGTGGAAAGGTTTGCTAATAAGGTCTTATCCTCCAGTGTATTTTCCAGTTTGGAAAGCCTATCTCGCATATCCTTGAAACGACTGTCAAAATCCTCTCTCTGCTCCTTTACCGGATTGTTGCTAGGATCATACATGGCCAGAAGTAAACGCTTATTGATACTCTGGATATCCTTTCGCATACTCATCTGAGACTTCATGTTGTCATACTCAATCTGCACAAAGTCGTTTACCATCATGTCACTCATCTTCAAAAATGAGAATTGCGCCAAGCCGATTAAGAGTGTGACCATAATCGTCATGAGAACCAGTGTAAAAATAAACTTACTACGCAACTTCATATCCTTATAAGACATACTTCTTCTCCCTTACTTCTCTTCCTTGTCTTTTTCTCTTTCTTCCAAAAGAGTTTTTTGAATCAATGCGGCGATACTATCCTTATAAATCTTTCGGATGCTCACCAAAATATTTCCCTTTTGCTCAAGCTCCGAGGGTTTCAGGCTGACCATCAAAACCATGGTGCCCCCTCCGGGATTCTTTGCCAGGAAAAAGTCTTCCTTAGCAAATTCACTTTCCCTAATCCTTTTGTTCTTTTGCAAAAAGCGGAAAAACCTTTTGCTTTCTTCTTTGGAAAGTACCTGTCCTGCAAATTCTTCCAAAATTTTTCCTTCCATAGAGAAGGAATAAGCCCCTTCTTTCTCATAGAGGATTTCCGCAGCGCCTCTGCCCGGGTCGGTCAAAAGCACAAGCTCATAGCCCCGGTATAAGTCCTTGACTCTTTCCATCATTTTCTTCTGCTTCAGCTTTAAGAAATTTCCCTGGAAAACCTGCAAATTCACAAGGTAGGCATTTCTCCCCGGAATATGACTGATTTCTTTTCCACGGATAGCAAAAAAGGTATCGCCTCCCATGGTATCCAAGCCGGTGTCCAAGCCCTTGGACAGGTCATCCAGAAAATGACGAATACTCCGATAAATCTCTTCTTCCCTGTTATTAAGAATCTCCTGGGCTACGCCGGAATTTAAACCTTCCATTACGGACAATTCCCTTTCAAAGGGGGGATTCACATAGAGAAACTCCACTCGATCTCCCATTCGCTCCACAATGGCTAAAGGAAAGCCTTCTTCCTCCCCGGCATCCTGTTCCTTTCCGCTATGAAAGGAGCTCGTTCCCATAAGATTTACATTGCCAAGATCATCGTTGTACTTTCTCTTCCAGGCCGCCTCAAAGGGAAATCCCTTTTCCCTACATTGCATAATACTTTCCAGATAGGGGGCGGGCTTTCCGATATAGTAGCCCTGCAGCTTCTCACAGCCGATTTCCCTAAGGAACTCCAGCTGTTCCTCCGTTTCCACACCTTCCGCCAGGGTGCGAATGCCGATCTTCTTTGCCATATCCACGATGGAGCTGACAATCTTTTTGGACTTCTCATTGAATTCCCGAAGAAGCAGCATATCGATTTTCAACAGGTCAAAATCAAAGTCCTTTAAAATATTCAAGGAGCTGTAGCCGGAGCCGAAATCATCCATCCAAACCTTATAGCCCGCCTCATGGAAGCGCTTAATCTGGCTGCTGATGAGCAGCTGACTTTTGTTTAAAACCGACTCGGTAATTTCCAGTGTCAGCATCTCCCTCGGAACCTGATACTTCGTCATCCGTTCTTCCAGTTCCCGGAAAACGTCGCAAAGCTCGAAGTCCATGCGAGAAAGATTCAAGGAAACGGGCACCAAACTGCCCCCCTCTTCCTTGGTTTTCTGATAATCCTGACAGATTTTCTCCAGCACATACAGGTCCAGCCTATGAATCAAATGATACTCTTCCAAAACCGGAATAAACTCCGCAGGAGAGAGGAAGCCGTAATGGGGATCCGCCCAGCGCACCAGGGCCTCGAAACCGCAGATTTCCTTGGTCAAAGCTCTTACCAGCGGTTGGTAATAGACCTTGATATAGCCCTCTGCCATAGCCTCCTCAATATGATCCACAATATATCTTTGTTTGGTCAGAAGCTGTCCCAGCTCCTCATCATAATAGCGAGAAAAAATTTCCCGTTCTTTTTTTATACTGTCACAGGCGATTTTTGCCTTATCACAAAGCGTACTGATGCTCTTTTGTTCCCGAACAAAGCAGATTCCGGCTTTAAAATCCAAAGCCATGGGAAGATCCAGCTTTTGAATAGCGGCTCTCACCTTGGATATCGCCTCATAATGTCCGGAACTTGGGGTTAATAAAACATACTGATCCGCATACATTCTGGTAATCAGGGCATAAGGAAAATATTTTTTCAAAATCTTCGCCATGGCCAGAATCAAAGCGTCTCCCGCCTCGAAGCCGAAGCGCTCATTGTATAATTTAAAATCTATAATATTGAAGTAAATCGCACATTGTCCTACTTCCATATACCGCTTAGCCAAGTCCCGAAAGGCCTGGTTTTTTACGGTCTTACTTAAAGGATCCTTGAAAATACTGCCTAAGCTTTCCTTTTCCTTCATCCATCCCGGAAGAAGTTCTTGTTCTGTATTCAATTTGACTCCTTCCCACGCAACAGAGCATCCTTGCTCATCCATCGAAACTGTTTCCTGCTGTCCTTCCAAGCTGTTTCCCTGAAGGAAGCAGTTTAAACCTTTGCTTTACCTCTATCGTCAAAAAAAAGAGGAGATATAATCCCCTCTTTTCTCTCTTTTTGTATTTTGCTTAAATGTTAATTATTTTCTACAAAAATATTTTTTATACCGTAAAGCGAAAGAACAATTTAACTAAGCTTTCCGCCCTCTACTACAATGCTGTCCGGATCGGTATCGGAACCGAAAACAGGCTCGAGAGTTTCCTGATAATCCTTATGGAAGAACTGCTCCTTTCCAAGGGTTTCAATTTCCTCATTCAGGAAGTTCAGAAGGCTCTCATTACCCTTAGCCACTGCAGCGGCAATGGTATCATAGTCTCCCAAGGTCTCAACGCCTACGGTAAAGCCCGGATTGGACTTAGCCCAAGCAATTACCTCGGTGTTGTCAGTGGAGAAAGCGTCTCCTCTTCCGTCCAGAAGTGCATTGTAAGCATCCGCATAGGCATCATACTTCTGCAGCTTAACTTCCGGATGATTTGCCTCAAAATAAGTCTCCGCAGTGGTTCCCTTGGCAATAATCAGCGTCTTTCCCTTTAACTCATCTACAGATTTAATCACCGCATTGTCCGGAGAAACCACACCGAGAGCCACCTTCATATAAGGAAGGGCAAAATCCACCTTCTCCGCTCTTTCCTTGGTTACGGTAAAGTTCGCCAGAGTAATATCCACCTTGCCGGTAGAAACATACTCTACACGAGAAGCGGGATCCAGAGAAGTGAATTCCACCTTTACCCCTAAATCATCCGCAATTCTGTGGGCATAGTACACATCATAGCCCTGGTTTACGCCCTTCTCATCCACATAACCAAAGGGTGCCTTATCCGTAAACACACCGATACGAATCACACCGGATTTCTTGATTTCATCTACGGTTCTAAAGCTGGACTTTCCATCGGTTTCAGCAGTCTTCGCTTCCGCCTTTTCTCCTGCCTGCTCTGTCGCCTTTTGGGAACCCTGTTCCGCAGCTGCAGTAGTCTGTCCCTCTTCCGCCTTCTTTCCGCCTCCGCAGGCTGCCAGGGAAAGGGCTGCTAAAATCGCCACTCCGCTAAAAATCACATTTTTCTTCATATTTTCTCCTCTCTCCGGGTCTCCGGAATAAACATTTATCTTCCAACATGTCTATGAGACACGTAAGAAAAATTTTGTAAAAACTGCTGTGCTCTCTCCGTATCGGGCTTTTGGAAAAAGTTCTCCGGGGTATTTTCTTCTACAATCTTTCCCCCCTCCAGGAACAGCACTCTGTCCGCCACCGCCTTGGCAAAGCCCATTTCATGAGTCACAATCAGCATGGTTAAGCCCTGCTCCGACAGCTCCATCACCACGTCCAAAACCTCTCGAACCATTTCCGGATCCAGAGCCGCCGTGACCTCATCAAAAAGCATCAGCTTCGGATGCATCATCAGAGAACGAATAATCGCCACTCTCTGCTTCTGGCCTCCGGAAAGCATGGAGGGATAGGCATTTTCCTTGTCGGAAAGATGGACTCTGGCCAAAAGCTCCCGGGCTTCCTGCACAGCCTCGTCCCTCTTTCTGCCCTGCACCTTCATAGGCGCCAGAAGAAGATTTTCCATGATATTCATGTGGGGAAAGAGGTCATAGCTTTGGAAAACCATGCCCAGATTCTGCCGCTCTTTTCGAGCCTCCTCACTTTTTCCCACAATATTTTTTCCTTCCAGAAGGATTTCTCCCCCTTGGATATGCTCCAGTCCCATGATGGTGCGAAGCAGGGTGGACTTACCGCAGCCGGAGGGTCCCAGAAGCACCACCACCTCTCCCTTTTTCACCGATAAAGAAATATCCTTTAATACGGGGCTGTCATCCTCATAGCTTTTCTCCAGATGTTTTATCTCTAAAAGCTGCTCTTGTACGATTTCTTCCATAGTTTCCTTTCTCTATACATTTTCCACGATTAAACTTGCTAAACCGTTTTTATAACTCTTTTTTCTTCAGGCTATATCTTAAGCTTCTTTTCCAGATATTTTCCCAGTTGGGAAATGGGGAAGCACACGATAAAGTACAGGAAAAAAATCACCGCATAAATCACAATGGAGGCCTTCGGATATTGGAAACGGTTGGCATCAATAATCTGTTGCCCAGTTTTCAGCACCTCCACTACACCGATCAAAACAATCAAAGAAGTGGTTTTAATCATTCTGGTAATCAGGTTAATGCTTAAAGGAATCAGGCGTCTTACGGTTTGAGGAATAATGATATAGCGATAAATCTGCCAAGAGCTCAGGCCAAGACTCCTACCGCTTTCCTTCTGGTGCTTGGGAATGCTGCCGATAGCCGCTCGAACCAGGTCTCCCATTTCCGCCGTACCCCAAAGGGTAAACACCAGAATTCCGGAGGCCTCTCCGGAAAGATGAAAGCCCGCAATTCTTGCCGTTCCGAAGTAGACCAAAAACAGCAAAACCAGCGGCGGCATAATCCGGATAAAGGCCAGATAAAGCTGACTGATTCCCCGACTTATGGGATCCTTTCTTCTCATGAAAAGCCCGAAAAGAATCCCTAAGGGAAGGGAAAGCAAAACCGCAATCAGGCTGACCCGGAGGGTAACAAAGAGTCCCCACAAAAGACGCTGAAAATTATTTCCCGCAAAAAGGATGGTATATACCGGAGGCTTCTCTGCATTTGCCGAGAGCAAAATATTAAACATAAGCAATGCGCATCCTCCTTTCCAAAACATTTCCCAAAATACTGAGGGGCAGAAGCATGATGAGATAAGAAATTACCAGCATCAGTAAGGCTTCCTCCGTCTTATAGTACAGACCGATTAAGTCCTTGCTGACATACATCAAATCCGCAAGGGCGATGCCGCTGAATACCGAGGTTTCCTTAATCAGGAAAATCATATTTGCCACGATAGCCGGAATGGAAACCGATAAGGCTTGGGGGAAAATGACGTAACGCATAATCTGTCCTTTAGACAGCCCCAGGCTCTGGGCAGATTCTTTTTGAATCTTTTGTACGGTGGAAAGTCCTGAACGGAAGGCCTCCGTCATATAGGCTCCTCCCAGAAAGCTTAAGCCGATAACACCGCAGAGCTCCGAACTGAAACGTATTCCCAGCTTCGGCAAACCGAAATAAAGAAAAAACAGTTGCACAAGAAGGGGCGTATTTCTGCTAAGCTCCACATAGACCTGTACCACCCTCCGCCAAAGGGGGACCTTATAGTACAAAATCAAGCTGGCGGCAAGACCGATCAGTAAGGAAAACAAAATCCCCAGAAAGGCAATGCCCAGGGTAAGCTTTCCCGCCTCCACATACATCGGTATGTACTGTTTTATAAACCCAATATCCAAAATACTCTCCCCCTTAGAACTCTTTTTTGAAAATGAACTATTGCATGATTTGCCGCAGCACTCTTTTTTGAAAATGAACTGTTGCGCGCTTTACCGCAACACTCTTTAAAAATGAGAAATCTCACGCTCTGCGTAGGTCGTCATAAAAAACAAAAAAGCGAGCTGCCGAAACAGCTCGCTGAAATATATCCGCAAAAAATATCCTCAGAATCAGCTGGCACGGCAAAAAGCCCTATGACTATGCATACGGCAACAGCAACAGCAGCAATTCATCATATTGATTTCTGTTCTGTTTCTTCTCATCTTGCCAACAATCCTTTCCCAAAAAATCCTTCATCAGACTGAATTGTTTGCTATGCTAACAGCTTTTTTTCTCCCTGTCAAGTATTTCATAGCATTTTACTGGGGATTTGAATTGGAAGAAAAAAGAGAATATTTTTTCGTAAGTGCCTCCCACTCTCCATTTTCCTTCATCTTTTTCAGCCCCCGAACAAAGGCACGAAGCAGCTCTTTATTCTGCCCCATTCCCACCATCAGGCCGTAATGCTGCTCCTCTTTTAGGGAAAATATTTCTATATTCTGCCCTGCTCTGCTATTTTTCTCTTTCTGCACGTCAAATTCGCTGATGTCCAAAAGATCCGGAGGAAGATAGTCTTCCGTTCTTCCCGTCTCATCGATTTTGGGAATTTCTTCCTTCATGGCCTCCAAAACCGGAAGATCCTCCGCAATAAAATCCCCCTTTCCTTCCAGCCATTCCCGGATAAGATCTTGGTTTTCCTGCACCACCAGCAGAGAAAAACCTTCCTTTTGCCGGATGCTTTCCAGAAAAACCGCCGTACCGCTTCCCTCCTTGACCAGGATGCTCTTCCCCTGTAAAGAAGGCATTTGCTCCGATGCCGAAGACTGCTTCTCCGATACCGAAGGCTGTTCCCCGGATTCCGAAGACCTGCCCATGGGTACAGATGACTGCCCCTTCGTTTCCGAAGAATCCTTTCCATATAAAAGTCCCAGGGTAGAACTTCCATAGGCTTCCGAAAAGCTCAGCTGCTTTTCTTCCCGAATTTCAATCCCTCCCATAGCCCCTACAATGGTGCCGGTCACCACGGCAGACTGTAAAGCCGAAGGATTCATGGGAACAAATTTCACGGTAAAGCCCTCCAGCTTGGCAATGGCTTCTATCAACTCCACATCAAAGCCGGCGGGATTTTTCTCCTCATCAAGGTAAGAAAAGGGCGCATTGTCCCGGTCAATCCCCAAACGGATTTCCCTGCCCTGAATCTTTCCGGTACTCTTCTTTCCACAGGAACTTAAGTCAAAGGCAAAAAACAGGACAAACAAAAAAAGAGGCAGAACAGTAAGCTTGCCGAAAAAAGCAGCCCTCTTATGCATCTTTCCCCTGATCCTTTCTCATTTCCCGGTCCATGATTTGAAGCATCCGAAGTACACTCTTAAAGGGGAAGCAGGCTTCCTCCTCCACGCGAAAAATATCACCCTGCCAGGTAGCATTTTGCCGATATTTGGTATGAATAAAGAAGGTACTCACCTTCCCTCTTTTCTGAATAATGGGGAACTTCTCCAAAGTTCCCGCCTCATCCGGAAGACGTTTCTTCCCCTTACGATTGGGATAGCTATACTTCTCTCTTTTCCGAAAGCTCCGGTCTCTGGTGGAGGTTTGGGGATAGTCCCACTCATCGTACTGAAACTCCATCTTCTTGATTAAATCCAGTACACCAAAAAAGGGAGTACTTTCCTCTTTATATTGATGAATAATTTCTCCCTCAAGCTGACCATCCTGATACTTATGTACCAGAACGCCTAATAAGTCTATGGCATAAAGCCTTTCCAATTGATTTTCCATAGTCTCCTTCACCGCTGTCCTATTGCCTGATTCGCAACAACCTCTGACAACTAAGCTTTTCAACTTATCTGATTGCCTTCCCGGCTTTCTTATTCCTCTTCTTCCTCATCCGGGAAATCTTCCTCGGTTAGAGCCTTGTCCATCAGCTTCAGCATCTCCAGAGCACTCCGAAAATACTGGCTCTTATTCTTTTCTGCCCAGGTAACCTTTCCTTGCCAAGTCTCATTCTCCGTGTATTTTACCTGTACGATAAATGTTCCGTTTCGAATTTCCTTGCTATCCATGCGCTATCCCCTTTATGAAGTATTGCCGGTACTGCTACGGTGTACTGTATTCTATCATAAAAAAAGCAAGCTTTGCAATTCCTTTCATTTTTTTGATAAAAAGAAAATTTTTATAACGAAAAAGAGCTGCCGATGATTTTTCGGTAGCTCTTTCCCTTACATACTCTTTCAATTTTTTAAAATTTTTCAATTTCGTTTTCAGTTCTTTTATACTTCTTCTTTAGATACCGAATTCCTGTGCCCAGTAAACTTCGCCATTTACTTCTACAGTGTAGATAGCTCCGGACTTGAACTCCGGCTTAAGGATGTTTGCTCTGTGTGCCGGAGAATTCATCCAAGCTACTACAACTTCATCAGCGCCATCGAAATACTGTGCTAAGTTCTCTCCGTAAAGAACGCTTGGGTCAGCTGTGTACCATGCAGATCCATCAGGTCTTGTGTGAGAAAAGCTTCTAACGATTTCTGTAGCTCTTACCTTAGCTGCGTTTTCGATCTGGAAGTTCCAAGTAAGTGGCTGAAGGCCGTTTGCAACTCTGATTTCGTTAACTTTAGTAAAAGCGGCTTTAGCATCGCCCTTTGCAGCGAATGCAGTCATAGCGAAAAATGCGGTAAATAATGCTGTAAGTACAACAAGTTTGATAACTAACTTTTTCATGTGATAACTCCTTCATAAAGAGGGAGTCAGGAAGCAGAATCAGTGCACCCTGGTCAGGGGATTCTTGATTGCAGCTGGCTGACATTTTACAGTCCCTATAGCTTTGCGTCGCCGGATTTCCCCGGGTTTGCCGATGTCCTACCGTATCTTACGGTGACACCATATGATGAAAAGAAAAAATCCATACTTTCTTTTCGAGTAATAAAAAAACCGACATCTAGAATTCCCTTTCTAGTTGCCAGCTAACCGTAATCTTCGATGAAATGAGTTTGTTTACTTGTTGAGTAACATCTTCATACTGGAAGATCGCAACTGGCTGCCATATTACAGGCCCTATAGCTTTGCGTCACCGGGTTTCCCCGATTTTGCTCAAACAGATCCGGTCAGAATCTGCTGGTAAGTCGAGATCCTCTTACTCGTCCCCTGCGCAAGAGTTCCAAATGACTTACAATTTGGATTATAGCATATTCCTTTGCTATGTCAACAATTTTCTTAAAAGTTTTTCTGAATTTGTTATCACTTTTATTTATATAAGTTCTGAGAGTGCATTCATAATTTATACTGGGTGGTAAACAAAATCTTTATTCTATTTAAGAGATACTTGTTTTCTAGTGGAATTTCTATCTCTGTTTAATGTATCGCCTTGTTTATTAATTTGTATAAGCATTTTTCAAACTATTTTTTAAAAATAATTATATCTATGATTTTACGCTTTTAATATTTAATTTTTCACCAGAAATAAAAGCTGCTTCTGACCTTGATTCTTAAGGCTTTAGAGTGATTTCCATCAAATACTTTTGCTCCATCCATACGATAGCGTGTTGAGCAATGCTTTCCATAAGTATTCAGCCCAAAAGGCAAAAAAACAGCCCTGCTCTGTGGCATTTCCCATTCTTCAGCTTACGAAAGCTTAAAATGGAAATACACAGGCAAGACTGTTTCTTCTGTTTAGATATTCGCTTTTCTATGTTCTTTGCTACAAGGAGCTTTCCTTCTCCATTCTACGCAGAAACGGAATATACTTAACCGTTCTGATAAACCTCTTCCAAAGCCGCCTGCACAATAAAGCGCTGGTTTCCTCCGGAAGGCCCTGAACAGGTGGACAGGGTGATGATATCCGGTCGCTGAGAAAAGTCGATGCTGTCCTTGGGATAATTTCTATAAGAAGAAAGTCTCTGAATCAGACTCAAATACTGATCATAGCCCTTATCTCCCTCGAAGTCGTTGTAAATGGGGCTTTCCACCGTCGTCAAATAATAGCTAAAGATACGATAGCGGGTAATCCCCTCCGGTCTGCAAAGAAAGACGTAAGGATTGCTGTTTGCCAGTTGATCGTCCCGAAGGAAATACTTCAGCTTTCCGAACATGGTTCCATTCTTCATGTTGTGACCGAAAATGAAGGTGTTCTTATGATCATAGCTTCCCTTGGCATTGGCATCCAGGAAAATAGATCCGGCAAAGTTTGCCTTTCCCTCAAAGGTTCTATGCAGATACTCTTCATTGTCCTTACTCTTCACCACCGGATAGGTGATGGAAAGAGCCGGCACATGCAAAACTGCGGTGAAATCAGCATTTACCCCGGAGAGAGCACCGTAGTCAATCTGAAAATGAGGATGGAGCAGATCCACAGGCTCCTCTTCTGCCTCATCATCAAATTCGTCCTCACTCACCTTCTCTTTCTTCGGTGCCTCCTTCTTCGGCTCCTCGGAAATCACGATATGATCCTGCAGAGAAGCGTATTCATCCTCCGCCGCCCGATATTCCAGAAAGTCCCGGAGGAACAAGCCTCCGAAGACAATCATGGAAATAAACAACACCGTGGGAATCAGATAATGAATAAAGCTTTGCTTCTTTTTCTTCTTTGATTTTGGTTTATCTGCCGTCTTTTGTTCTTCCGGATGATTGTCCGAAAGCTTTTGATCCAGATTTTTATCTTCCATTAGTACTCTCTTTCCGGCCTTCTGCCGCTAAACGAACCCTTTCCTCTAAGGCAAAAGGCTTGCTTTAGCTTAGCATAGAATTCCGAGCATATTTTGTCACTTCTTCCTTACTATATTTCGGCCGGAATGAAAATACAATAAAATCCTTCGCGTTGATTTAGCCTTTCATGTCCCAAATCACACTCTCTATTGGATTCCCGGACTCCAACATCAGATCAAATTTCTCCTTATCTTCAAATGCGGAATCGGACAAAAGAATGGTATTGGCGCCTTCCTCTGCATCCTCAGGCACAATGTAATACACATCCTTCTTCTCTAAAAACTCCTTCTCGGAGTTTACTCTTTCATAGAGGGTTTTCTCTACCACCACAGACTTTAAACGCGTTGTCCACCAGGGCTTTTCCGGCATTCCTTTTCCGGGAACATAGGTAACTCGGAAGGCATGTAAATCCGCTTCTTCATTCAAAGCTGCATAAGTGGGTCCTAAAAGAATCCCCTTATTCAGCACCTCAGGCTCACCCTTTTCTGCTGTAAAAGGTACTTCCACATCATCTTTTACCTCTACTTTAATATCATGGAAAGGCTGAATTCCCCCTGCCTGGATAGAGATGTCATAAGTTTTACTTTTCTTAAATAGACTCTTGGGAAGAGTCAGAATCTGCTTTTCCCGATCCAAGGAGTAGCTAGGCTCGTTCTCTCTATGAGACTCGGGTAAAACCGGCTGAAAACCGACGGAAACAAACGCGATGCTGTCCATAATATCCTTAGATACATACAGCTTCACATCCTGATTAACCTTGGCTTCTCCCACCAGCTTAATAACATTCTTTTCCTCAGGTTGCTCCGGTGTAGGATTCTCTTCCGGCTTTCCGCTTTCTCCGGTACCAGGCTTTTCTTCGGTATTGCCGTTGTCTCCTGTGCCGGGCTTTTCTTCAGTATTGCCATTGTCCCCGGTTCCGGGCTTCTCCTCCGGCTTTCCATCCTCTTCCTTCGGAAGGTTTGAAGAGGAAGCGGTATTTCCGGTATTGTCGGCTGTATTACCGGTATTGTTTCCGCTGTTTCCGGTATTATCAGTTGTATTGCCGCTGTTATTTCCACCGGCGTTAGCTCCTGTATTTCCTGCATTTCCACCGGAAGTGCTTCCGCTTGTGGAGTTGCCGGTACTACTGCTTGAGCCGCTTCCGCTTGTGGATCCGCCGGAAGAGCTGCTTGAGCCTCCTCTGCTTACAGAACCGCCGGAAGAGCTACCGCCGGAAGAACTGCCGCCGGAACGGCTTACACCGGCTACCTGACCTACATTTCCGGAAGGAATACTACGGCTGACACCGGCTACCTGCTGGTCAGACACCGCTGCAGACAATCCCTTGCCGCTGATATAAACAGGCTCTCCTTCTGCACCGTTTAGCCAACGACCATTGGCATCCACATAGTAGCCATCCTTGGTTTTCCCACCGGTGAACAGAACACCGTAATCCGCCTGATCCGCCTCTTCAAAATAATAGCAATATCCGTCAATCCACTGCCAGCCCGTTACAACATGACCGAAGCTTCCATTATTTTCCGTGCTGAGAAAATAAGTCTTTCCCTGAAGGTTCAGCCAGCCTGTTTCCATGACATCCTCAACAGGACTTTGATAATACCAGTCATTCTTATACACCAGCCAGCCCTTTTCCGGTGCTCCATACTCTCTGACAAACTGCCATTTCTCTCCCTGCTTCCGCCAGGTACCCGGAGTATCCACTCTGTCGGTCTTGGCAAAAGCAGCCATAGGGGTTGCCATGCTTAGTAAAGCTGTTCCTAAGACAAGCATCTTCCCGATTCTTCCCATCTTGTTTTTGTCCGGCTTCTTCATAATCATTCTCCTTTTCAAAAAAATAGAGCTTTTTTCCAGTTCACATACTACTGTAGTTTCGTTTTCTTGAAAAGGAATTTTTCTTAAGTTTATAGAATTTTTGCAAAAAATTAGAGTTTTTCGTATAGTTTCTATTCGAAAGTAAAATAACTTAAACTTTTCCCTTGACTCAAGCAAGTATTAAAAACAGGAATCGTCCAATTAGGCATTTTAACTATAGAAAAGAAATGCTATACTAAATGCCCGAAACGGCTAAAGCACGTTCAACATTTTCCCGGAAAGCCGTATTCGCTATGGATTTTACAAAACGATTCTGTTGTATAGATAAATCCGGTGCGTAGAAGAATCATCTATTTCTTCCGCACACAAGGATTTAAAAAGGGGATGAAAATGAGAGAAAAGGTAATGGAGGGTGTACGTGCCCATATTCAGGAATTATCCGGCTTTGACAAGATAGAGCTTTTAGAAATCGAGCCGGGACACTGCCTCTACAGCATTGAGGCTACAGAGAAAATGTTGAATCATTATGGTGCCGTTCATGGCGGTGCCCTTTACACCCTCTGTGATATTGCCTCCGGCATGGCCGCCTATGCCTACGGGGTAAAAAATGTCACCCTCTCCGGCAACATCAATTACGTCCGCCCGGCGGGAGCCACGAAGCTCTTTGTGGAATGTAATGCTCTGCACAAGGGAAAAACCACGGTAGTGCAGGACGTGACGGTTAAAGACGAGGAAGATAAGCTCTTCTGTACCGCCAGAATGACCATGTATATCATCGGAGAGGTGGAGGAATAAAAAAGGGTGCGGAAAAATCACTGATACCCCGTTGGTTTCCCAACGAGGCATCAAAGATTATAATGTTTTAATTTGAGAACTATTATCCTCCACAAAACTAAATGCTTCAGGCGTTTTTGTCATCCATAATCGTGCATAATCCAGCTTATGACGCTCAAGCATGGAACGACAATCTTTTATTTTCATCTTACAAAAGTCCGTCTTGAAATTTTTAACGCTTCCACTTTTAGTCAGTTCCATCGCAGTTCGCACATCTGTACACCGAACTAACTCATCCTCCAAATTCAGAACTTGTGGAAGAAAAATGATTTTCAGCTTTCCGCAGTACTTGGTGAGAAGTTCCAAGTTCTTTTTTAGGTTTGATGTCTGTGGCACATCAGTATCAAATACCAAAACGACAGTCGTTCCCGCCTGAATAGACAACATCTGTGATTTTGGAATCAAATTCTGCACCACATTGAAGACCTTTATCTTCCCCGGAATCAATCTTTCCGGTGCTTCTTTTAAGGCCACAATCAGTTGTTGTTCACAGGGGCCTTCTACATAATAGATGCACTTATTGTTCATCTTCCCACCCCATTTCCAACTCGTCCAAAAGGGAATCCTGCGGAAGCGAGGCAAACACATCATTCTCTACCGCACAGCGTAAAGAGTCTGTATTTCGTTTCAGTACATCCGATGCAGAAACAGCAGAAACCTGATATACACCTTCCTCCAGATGCTTACGCAAAAACACATAACTATGTTTCGGCAGGTTCAAATCCAGCATATCTGTATTATGCGTTGTAAAAATCAACTGTTCATCGTCTCCGATACGATCCAGCATAATACCGAAAATCCGTTTTTCAATATCGCTCTGAATATAAGAAAAATGTTCATCACAATAATAGAAACTGCTTTCTTTTGTCGCCATTGCAGCAAGGAACATTGCGACATCTATTCCTTCTGCTGTACCACTGGACAGTATCTCCCGATTCAGCAGTTTACCTTCCTGAATGATGATTTCCGTTCCATCGCGCCGAATAATAAAGGTATCCTTCAAATCTTTTGATAAACTAACGTCCTGCAATGTAGGATCAAGCGTTCCAATAACAGCACGCAGTGTCTTCAACAAACTGCTTTTATTTGTACCTGTAAGTTTCAAAGATTTTTCTATTTCAGGATATGCAAAACGATATCGAACAGCACCTACCAGCTTCTTAAGTGCTGTAGCGGTTCTGGTTGCCTCTATTGTTTGATCTTTCAGCTTCTTTACACATTTTTCATACGAATCCATCGTATCAATGTCTGCGGTCTGATACTGAATGTCAATCTCCTGATTAGAAGCATCAATCTGAGCTGACAACCGCTGCAGGCGGTAATCACCATTTACAAAATCAATACTGAAGTATCCCTTATCGCCTGAAACCATCTCATACAGCGGTGTTGGATTTCCATCAGTCATATATCCGAAAATACGAAGCAAAGCCTTTCCAAGGCTGGTCTTTCCTGTAGCATTTGCACCCATAAGAATTACAGCCTTTTTATAGCGAAACCGCTCTCTTCCTTTCAGATATTCCTGATCGATAATCGAATTGACAATCTTTTTGGGATAACTGAAATTGATATGAAAATCATTGAATCCATAAATTCTCTTTAGCTCAAAGTCTAATACGATCATGTCAAAGTCCCCTTTTCATTATTTCGCCTTATACGAACTAATGATATCCTATTTAAAAGAGCATTTCAAGAACAATTGTCCAACTATCTAAGCAATATTTACATCTATGCTGTATATTATTCTCCATACTGTTAGTTCTAACTTCTTCCGTGCTCTGTATCGTCTGATTCAGAGTAAAAAACACCCCAAAAGAAAAAGTGCTCAGACCGAGCACTTTTTAGGTATAATCAACTTACTTTTAATCATTAAGTTCCCAATGACCATTTTTCCCTTTACCAACATATTTAATATTAGGAATTTCTTTTATATATCTTGTAATGGTTTTTTCACTAACTCCTAATATCATAGCTATATCTTTACGGCTCACTTTATTGTCCTCTTTAATCATATCTTTGATTATGTTTTCAATTTCTTCGAGGGACATTCGAGAGACATCTTGAGAGACATCTTGAGAGACATTTCGAGAGACATTCCCTCCACCCACCTTTTGTGTCGCTATCTTCTTTAAAGGAATAATCGTTCTAAATATATCTCCCTCTTCAAATAACGGATTTTGTCCTGAAGTTCCTTAGGTACTGCTGCCGTTTTCCTGCAAACGAAGTCCACTCATCCATGCGAAAAACCTTCCACTACTACAAAAAATCAAAGCCAGCATAAACCAGAAAAGACTTAAGAAAATCATACTGCCTGCCGTACTCCCCCGGGCAAGAGTATTTCCCAGCTCTCCAAGCATTTTCCCAGTAAAGGCAAAGTTGGAAGAAATAGGATTAGAAGCCTTTAAGACTGCCTCATGATTCCTAAGATGAAAGCGCAAGGCCATGAAGAAAAATGTATATCCTGCAAAGCCGCCCGGAAAAATCCAAGCAAAAATCCGTCCAAAATAGCTTAAAAGAAAGGATTCCTTAGGGCTACGGCTTTCATAGAAAAGCCCTCGTATTTTCTTTGTATTTTCTATCCCCTGCCAAAAGCCAATAAGTCCGAAGAAGAAAAGACAAAGCGCCAGTAAGGAATATTCAAAAAACAGAACCATGAGAGCCTCCTTTCTACTGTTCCGAAAGATCATAAGGCAAAATCGGAAGCGCACAGGTCAGTCCAAAGGCAAGACACTGCATGGCGCCATGGATTACCTGGGTAGACTCCTCCACACCGGTTTTACACCAAAGGGCAAAGTGCTCACAATTTCGGAAGATCAGATTATACTCTTCCTCTCCCACCCTTTCTCTAGCCCTACTTACCGTCTCTTCCGGAGAAAAAATCCGGTACTCCTTGGTATTGGCAAAGGGAAGTTTGTCTCCGGAATACAGCTTTTCGGAACGATAAATCTTTATCGGCAGCTTTTCCTGAAAATGCAGATAAAAAAACTCACCTCCATCCTTCATAAACTCTGAAAAGCTCGCCTCATGAATAGAAATCGGTCCTAAGAAATCGCCGCCTTCTCCGGCATAGTGAATCACTCTTAAATTTCCAATATAAACCCCATAATGCTCATAACCGGGTCTATGCACAGCGATCACATCTCCTGCTTCCAGAAAATGTCCCTTAGCAAGCCTGTCCAGCCTGGCTTCCATAGCCTCTTTACTGCCAATAGCTTTCTGCACAGAAGCGCTATCCACAATTCTGTATCGATTGGACAAACGGTCTCTCTGCAAGAAAAAGCCTTGAAGCTCTTTAGCACTTTCCCAGTCTCCCTTTTCGCTAATGATTCTGGGAAGCTGACCTATTCCATCCCCAATCTGCTCCCCTATATCCTTTAACTCCCGGCCCAAATCCTCCAGGGATTCCTCTATTCCTGTAGAAAGTTCTTCCTTGGCACAGTCGATTTCCTCCAGAAAGTTTCCCGAAATTGTTTCCAGTTCATCCTCCCAATTCTCTTCCATATAGGATAATCCCTCTCCTATCGTATCTCCAAAATCCGATAAATTCTCGCAAAACTCCTCCATGGAAGATTGCAGTCCATCCAAAAGCTCCTCTACAGGATTCAGGCAATCTTCCCAATCTCCAAACAATAACTTTTCCATACTCATTCTCCTTAAAAACATTCTTGTAAAACTTCTTTAATATCGGTCCGGAAGTACCACCTATCCTTTGATAGACAATTCCTTCCGAACCTGAAAGCGAGGTATAAATCTACTCTTCCTGTGGAAGATAAGATGATTTTAGCTTTTAAGGAGGACAAATAATGTCATTCTATATTTTCTTTATGAGATTTTTTATAGAGTGTAAAGGGGAATAAAAGAGCTTTGCCGGATTTAATGGGGTTCAATGGAAAATGCTTTTTAACCAACAGGATTTTGCAGAAAAAAAGAACCATCGCCCAATGTTTTAAAATCACTAAAACAATTGGATGATGGTTCATGCTTTACTTTTTCTTTCCTCCAAACAGAGATTTCTCCCCTTTCCCAAAGGGATCCTGAATCTTTAAGGAAATATCCGCCTTTCCTCCCAGAGCAGGATGACCGCAATGAGGGCAATTAAACTTTCCCACATCGGGATTAAAGCTGTATTTCTTATGACAATGGGGGCAAATCCTCCAATCCGGTAATAGGGACATGTTCATTCCTCCTTTGATGAAATCTAATTTTTCACTGCAAACTATAACTATTCCTGATAGAGCTTTAACATCTCTTCAATACTTTACTCTTTTACTTTCGAAAATAAATTTTCAAAAGTAAAGCTATTTACTGTTGAAAAACTTTCAGGTTCTATATGTATTTTTTCATCTCCAATATTATTTTTATATTTTACTCTAAGTTCATCATCTATTTCGAAAGAAAATTTCTCATCCATACAAATAATACTAATCTTTTTATTAGTTTAGCCTAAGCAACTCTTTAGAGCATAAATTGGAAGCACAGTTTTTGCATCAATAAGATTAACACTAGCCACATCTTTCATATGCATAAAAAGTTCTGAAATCAAAGGAGAATATTTTGATACCATTACGATTTTTACATTGAGATTAATATCATTAAATTTATTAATATTGTAATAGCCAAGAATTTTTGCGCAAAACTCTAATACATCCTCTGAAGAATGAATCTCTGTAAAGTCATTACCATCAAAACTAAGTCTCTCTAACCCCCATTGGGGTTAATATCTATTGCAATCCACTTTGTAGTAGCAGTACAAATCAAAAGATTATATTCCATTATTCACCTACTTCAATATAGTGTTGTCTAGTAAAATTCTTAACAAAGTTACCGTTTATTGTCTTAATTCCATAACATTTTTAAAGGCTTCTTTATCACTAAGACCGGGATTTGTGTTTTTCTCAATTTCAAGAAGAGTATCAACAGTCCCCTGAATCTTAGTACTATTTTTTTCTGTACCATCAACATAGTGCAAAATATCAGAAATGCTCTGCCCATCCGTTTTAATAACTATTGCAAGTTCCCCCATCTTTGATTCAGTAAAGAAACTCTGATTATGACCAATCATATTAATAAATTCCCCCATAGGAAATTCTTGGTATTTGTCAATCATAACTCCTACTGTTAGCTCAATGCCTTTCTGAATTTTCTTTTCCTCTGTACTCAATTTTGATTTTTCCGGATCCAGTTTATAGTCTTCTACAGCCTTAAGATATTCCTCATAGCAATCAAAATCATCAGGGTTCAAGTCACTTTGAATCGCCTTATCCCCTAAATCCTCCACATCTGTTTCTGGTTCTATGAGCCCCAGTTCTTTTCCAAGTTCTAGTAAAGGAGCAGCTAAACTCTTTAAACCTTGAAGGGCTAATCCGGCTACTGCCAGTCCCTTCATAACTCCTGCCACTGCTGTAGTAACAGCTACTATAACACCTGAAAAAAATCCCATAATCTTATTCCTCCCTTAGCTTAAATAAAAGCAACACTGCTATGGAAGATTGCAGACCATCCAAAAGCTCCTCTACAGGATTCAGGCAATCTTCCCAATCTCCAAACAATAGCTTTTCCATACTCATTCTCCTTAAAAACATTCTTGTAAAACTTCTTTACATATCGGTCCGGAAGTACCACCTATCCCTTTGATAGGCAATTCCTTCCGAACCTGAAAGCGAGGTATAAATCTACTCTTCCCGTGGAAGATAAGATAATTTTAGCTTTTAAGGAGGACAAATAATGTCATTCTACGTTTTCTTTCTAAGATTTTTTATAGAGTGTAAAGGGGAATAAAAGGGATTCAAAGAAAAAAGAACCATCGCCCAATGTTTTAAAATTTCTAAAACAATTAGATGATGGTTCATGCTTTACTTTTTCTTTCCCCCAAACAGAGGATTCTCCCCTTTTCCAAAGGGATCCTGAATCTTTAGGGAAATATCTGCTTTTCCTCCCAGAGCAGGATGACCGCAATGAGGGCAATTAAACTTTCCCACATCGGGATTAAAGCTATATTTCTTATGACATTGTGGGCAAATCCTCCAATCCGGTAATAGAGACATGTTCATTCCTCCTTTGATGAAATCTAAATTTTCAATGCAAACTATAACTATTCCTGATAGAGCTTTAACATCTCTTCAATACTTTCTTTCATTTCCAAGCGGAGACTTTCCGGGCTTAGTAGCTCTACCTTCTTCCCTTGACTTAAGAGCCACATCAAAATTCCCTTTCCGTAAACCTCTGCTTTGATAATGAAATAATCTGTTCCCTGCTCCATAATGGTCGCAGTAGGTAATCGATCCGTGATAGGCTCCGGATTTTCTCCGTAAAATTTGATAAGCACTCGTTGCAAATCTCCACCATACATAAACTGTACTCGTTTACGGAACTCCCCCTCTTCAAAACGCTCACTGCCCCGCTCAATAAAGCTTTCTTTACATTTCTTATAATTTTCAATCCTATCCAGACGGAAAATAGCAGGGAAATCATACTTTCGCCGATAGCGCCCCTCTTCGTTCTTTTCCATAATAAAGGCATTTAAGTAGAAATAATATTCCGAAAATAAGATGGATACCGGCGCCACCACCCTTTTAATTTTATCTCTCTTGCTACTTCCCTTGCAGTAGTCAATGGACAGCAAATTCTTTTCATGAATAGCCAAGCCAATTTCCCACAGCTTATCCTGAAGGCTTTCCTTCTGTATCCCCACATAATGAAAACGCTCATTACCAATCAGTTCTTGAACAAGCTTCATACTTTCAGCGGGAACACAGGAATCTACCATTTTCTGCAAAATCTCATTTACTTCCTCCACCGGAAATGCGCGAGATTCCAATATAATCTTAGAAACTGCCAGAATTTGGCTGTTGCTCATCTTGGAGGACTTATTTTTCTCCATTCTGAAGCATTTTTCCGCCTTGCTATAGAGAATCTTGCATTCATCTTCCTTACCGTCCGCTAATACTTCCGATAGGAAAATACGAATTTCATCAATGTCTCTTTGGATAGAGCGTTCGTCCACATGGTACTTCTGTGCCAGTGAAGCCTTATTCACCGGATGCCCCTTTGTAAACTCATCGTATAACTCTAGAATACGCAAGGTTTTGGAGGTTTTATCGCCGGATAAGGCGTTATCTACAGAAAAGAGCAATTTATCTGATATGAATTTTTTAGTTATTTCTTTTTGATTCATAAGGGGTACCAAGGGCTTTCAAATTGTTTTTAAAGTTTTGAGTTAAAACACTTGGAATTTCAGTCAATAACTCATTTTTTTCCTCAACACTTGGAGTATCTTTTTCTGAATACTCCAGCAAATTATATATAAAGGTCTTTCATGCCTTTTTTAGAAAGATTTATCACCTGCCTAATATATGTCTTTACAGACGAAAAGTGAATTTCACAATTACCAATTTTTATTTAATTTACACAAAACAATATTTCATCTATGTCCCAGATGGAAATCTCTGTTGTAGTATCTTCAATGCAAAAACGCTGAATTAATATTGCTTCAGAAATAAAACAAAAATCAATACACTCATTCTCGGTAATTACCGCATTTTTCAAACCTCTAAACAGTTTTATCTTAATCACCTCCAAGAAAGTGCTTCTTCCCATAAGGTCTTAGCCTTTCAAACTTTCCTTTAGCAACTGCCTTATGTGTTCTAACTCCATCTTATCCTTTCCAAAACAAGTATTTCCTCATTGTCATATTAATTGCTAAATTACATCTCCATTGACAAACAGCATACTGCCAACATTTATTTCAACTTTCTTCTCTCTGTTTTTCATAAACCAATTTAGGCAAGTTATATACCTATCTGATAAATATATAATCTGCTGGTTTTTAGAACCAACAAGGTTACGTTCATCATCAAATAGCGTAGCCTCGTACCTTCCATCTACAATCAAATCTATATTTGCCTTAATATCATCACTTAAATTATCATATTCTATTCCTGTGAATAGAATAGTTCCCAAATCAACCTGCGCTAATGCTTTAGCAAGGCACGGCAAGCCTTCCTGCAGTGTTGGCTCACCTCCAAGAAAGGTAACTCCTTCTATTCCATTCTCAGCCTTTGATTTTACAGCAATATCCACAACATCCTGAACAGTCATTAGATGGGACACCTTGATTTCCTGTAACTCGGGATTACAACAACCTTTGCACAAAATATTACAGCCTTGGAACCATATAGCCATTCTTTTATATGGTCCCTCAACCTCCGTACATAAATTAATATGAGCAATATTTAGTTTCTTACTCAAATCTAAAGGAAAGTCCCGATTTCTTTGTTTCAACACAAATACTACTTCCTCTCAATTCTCTTAAATCTTCCTTGTTAGTAAAGAGCCACATTGCAAGATCATCAAGTAATTTATCATTTAAAGCATTAAGAATATCTCTACCACCTTTACTCTTATCAGCATCACCTATTACATAGTTGATAAATTCTAATTCATCATCAAAAGTTAATGTCATATGATATTTTTCTTCAATACCTTTTTTTATTGGCTTCAATTTAGATTGTGCAATTTTTAATCTGAATTCATCATCCTTAATAAAGTTAAAAGGAACTATATTACTATACCCTATTCTCCCAAGCAATTCAGGCCGCTTTAATTCCTTATTAAAATAGTCTTTTACCTTTTCAATAAATTCCGCTGAAGGATTTCCAGAATCCGCCTTAACATCTGATGCACCTAGATTTGAAGTGAAAATAATCACACTCTCGCTAAAGTATACGGTTTCTCCTTTGCTATCCGTTAATCGTCCATCTTCCAATATCTGAAGAAAAATATCTAGAATTCTTGGATTAGGTTTTGCAGCCTTCTCAATTTCATCAAATAAAATGACACTAAAAGGTTTTTCTTTAATTGCATTTGTTAACTGGCCACCTTCCTCATATCCCACATACCCTGGAGGAGCACCAATCAATTTCTGGTCAGAGTTTTCCTGTGCATATTCACTCATGTCGAACCTAATACACGCATCCTCATCACCAAACAAAAATTTAGCCAAAGCTTTTGATAATTCAGTTTTACCAACGCCCGTAGGTCCTACAAAGAAAAGGACTCCTTTAGGCATAGACCTGCTGGATGTCTTATGCAGTCCAGTCATTCCCATATATGCCTTTACTACAACTTTCTTAATCTTCTCAATTGCTTCATCCTGACCTATGACACGTTCACTAAGTTTTTCCTTTATATTTTTAACTTCAACATATGGCAACTTTTCCCAAGGATTATCCTTTTCACCATATTTAAATAAAAGAAATAACTTATCAAAAGTCATTTTATCTTCTTTTCTAGACAGGCGCGCAAGCTGAATAATCTCTCTGTTAGTAAAATCGTTGAGCATATCAATATACTCATTGATTTTTTCGCATTCCATCAAATCTTTGCCCTTATCAGTTACCACATTGAAGCTTATTGCAATCTTTCTAACCATTGCCTCACGTTCTTCACGATCTGGTTTTGGTAATGTCAGTGTACAGACTTCCGGATTTCCCTGATAAAATGAGATAGGAAACATTGCAAGTTTATTAGTTATCAAAATAACCGTACTTTCATTAACATCCGTTGAATTATAATCTGGCATTTTCTCTCGAATAGCCTTACCTAATATTGTTAATTGTTCTCTCTCATCTGGCGGTAGTTGCGCCCCAGAAAAGATGAAGTCAGCCCAATTGAGAATAAACACCACCTTTTTATTCTTATTAAGCAGATTCTTCATGACGATATTCAACATTTCCTTAACATCTGTAGTATCAAGATAAATATCTCCTTTATTGTCCCCTTGTGAATTTCCAGAATCCAAAAGATCAGCAAATTCTCCATCTTCCAGGTAAGGATCGCCTTCTACTTGAACCTCTTCAACAAGTTCAAGATTACCAATATCATCCTTTGTTCCATCTACCTTATCCCAACAGATAACACTGTCATACTCCATATCATTTAATATCTGCTTAAGATAATTTTTCAGGTCAAGAATTTGACCCTTTTCATTCTGATAAACATCGCCGACATTACCATCAATTATTATGCATCGTTTAATACCAATTTCTCTTTTAAGCCTGTTAAATGCATTGTCCAATGCCATCTTTATCTACCCCCCTATAGAATTGTGATTAACAGTCTGATATTTTATAGTAGAATTCTTGTCCGGATTCCCCCCCCATAATTCAGTCTGATTCATTACTTTTATTCCATATACTTCTTCTAAATCCTGCATAAAAGGTTGTATATCTTTCTGGCAGGCTTGTCCCTCGTAACCATTAAAACAATACTCAAACTTCCCGTCAAGGAATACCTTAAATTCTGCTTTAGCTCCACTTGGTTTCATTGCAACTATGATGACTTGATTATTAGCACGATCAATATTTATTGATTTTGCATCTACCACAAAACCTCTGTTCTTTATGCTCTTTACAATAATCTTTACACTTTCCTTGCGAACTTTCTCATCAACAATCTTAGCATTAGCCTGTTCTCTAACCCTCTGGATTCTTTCCTTTGCTGTACCATTAGAAACACTTGTTATTTTATCAATTGTAGTTTCATCTATCTTCTCTTCACGAAGTTCTATCTTAATTTCTTCAATCTTGGCCTTTTCAGTGATTTCATATTGTTTTCTGTCAGCCAAATCCTTCACATTCATCGCAATTGTGTAAAGTCTATCAAAACTTTCATCAGGATGATCTACCCAAGCTAAATAAACATATTGTTTAACTATTTCATCCTCTATTTCTTCAATCTTTCGTTGAACCTCTATATTGATACTTAACTTTCCACTTGCTAAATCTTTTAATCTCTCATTTTGGCTTTCTAATTTGTTTCCTAGTAACTGATTTAACAGTGATTCAAACTCAACAATCTTGGTGTCAGATAGTCTAGCAACCATTTTTTTCAGTTCTTTTGCTTCATCAATTACGCCATATGCATTTGCATGTTTACCCATAAAATCAGAATCAACAACTACTGTTCCTCTGCTTGCATTTCTTCTTGCTTGTTGGATAACTGAATCTATCTTTGCTTGCAGTTTCTGTTTTGTTTTAATTATTTCTTTTCTTAATGCTTCTGTTTGTGAATTAAGTAATCTTTTAGAACTATTCTCTATCTCATCGAGCATTTTATCCAGTTTACATAGATGACTGCTAGCCATCTCACAAATACTCTGACACTGAATTGAAATACCTTGATAATCAATTCTCACTGCGTGGCTCATTATTCATGCCTCCCAACTTTTCAACAACAGAACACCATTCACGTATAGTTTTTTCTGAATATTGAATATCTCTTTTATCCTTTGGATGTTGGAAACCATTTCTACATTTTCTTAATGCATGCATCTGGTCTATCTCTTGATCATCCAAAAAATTTGAAATATTGCTTTCTGATAATAAATTAAATATTGACATGTTTTCAGTATTATACAAACGATTTAGTTCATATTGCAATCTCACATGCAAATCACAAATTGAATCTTTATATCTAGACTTTTTTAACATCTGTTCAATATAGTTCATATTTATATTTTTAGGATTTTTGGTCGCTTCTTTCTCAATAGTGACCACTTCTTTTATTTCAATAAAGCGCTCCTGGAAAAGAGCAAGTCTCTTATAGTACTCCCTTGCAAAATTTTTATATTTTTCAATTTTTTTCATTGAATCAGAAAATGTTACCATCACTTGAATAAATCTTTCCTGGTCAAAATCCATTTCTGCAGCACCCTCAAATGGATTATCAATTCCCGTTAGATTTTTTAACTCTGAAAGTGCCCATCCTAATGATTTACAGTGATCACTTAATTTACTATTTCCGATAATATCCACGCCTTCGATAATCCGCTGACAATAAACATCGAAAATATTAATTATGCTCAAGATTACATCAACACTAAAATCTGCAGCTTCCAATGCTTCAAATACAATAGCATCTTCTTGATTGCCAATAAGATTCTTTGACATTTTTGAAATATATTCTACTTCATTTAATCCCATTATTTTATTTAATTTTTTTCCTAGAATATTTTGTGCGGCAAACCCATCAACCGTAATTTGTGTACATAACATTTCAAACAATCGCTCAGCACATTCTTGTGAATAATCCTTCCATTCCGTTTCATTAATAAACTCTTCGTTTAATTTAAAAAACAGATTAATCTTTTCCGTATAAGATTCAGTTTTACATAATAATGCATTGGCAAACTGTTCTAAATAATCTTTACACTTTGAAATGATAGTCAATTTTTTGATAATAATGCATTTTTCAAAAGGATTAACTGAATCAATACACCCTAAGAACACTTCTCTCATCAACCGTTGTTTTATATCTTCTGCCATCTTTTGTACAACTACTAAATTAATTGCGCATTTTCCCGAATATCCATAAGCATCAAGCAAATACCTACCAGGTATAATTGAATACAACAGACCATTGTCAAAATAGCATGCCACACCATTAATTTTGCACTTTCGCATTAGTTTTAATGCGTAATCTCCATCTATTGAACACTCGCTTCCACGTATCTCACACTTATTCTCAAGAGTTAGCGGACTTTTAACATTTGTTACTGATGCGATTTGAGATGGCATGCAAATCCTAGTCACGTCAGTCAAAGAATTGTAATCATACTCTTCTACTTCAGAAACTATAACTTCCGAAAAATGATACTTCTTCTTCGCACTAATAATTCTAGTAACTGTATCTGCATTATAGAACTTATGAATAAAAGCATCCTGTTCCTTATCCTTCGCCTGAATTTGAACACCATCCTCCAAAATGCGCAATACTACAGCATCATCCATCTTATATACAAGAAACTCCGGAGGTTCATGCTCAAAACCAGATATGCGCTCACCTTTTCTAAAAGCATACTGATTCATATTTTCATTGATAAACATTTCAATATCAGAATCAGTAAGTACAACATCCCCCACACAATTTTCATCCAAAGTAGAATTATCTAGTCTAAATAGCTTTCTATCAAACTTAATTAGTGTATCTTTTCTCGAAACATCATAATATGTATAGAGTTTCTTAACCTTATCGTTGCCTGTCGGTATAGCACCTTCCTTGAATAGTTGTTTCCCTAACTTAGTAATTTCAAAATCTGAAACCCGATAGATGCCTATCAATTCTGTGCCAAACTCTTTCCCTGACTGCATCTGAATAATTCCCAAATTAATCATAGAAGCTAGTTCACCAGCAAATATATAGTGAATATCATGAGGTACACCGAGGCCCTTTAGCATAGCTACAAGCTTTTCATTATTATTCTCCAAACTACTAATAAGTTGCAAAAGAATATATGCTATACCTGAAGCTTTCCTTACTTCTACAAAAGAAGTATTTGTGGTATATTGCAATATAGGAAATGGCCATGCAGTTTCAACCTCAAATAAAGCTTTACTTTCCATTATTTGACACCTCCCCAATCACATCTGATGCTTGTAATACCTTACCCTTTGCCTGTATAGTTCTGATAATCTCCCGATACACAGGGAATGAGTGTCTATCAAGATCTTTATTTCCATTAATATCTGGTAAGTCTATAGCTATACTATTAAGATAATCTAGCGATCCCACAACAACTAAAAGACATCTAGCTCTGGATAAAGCAACATTTATTCTTTCAAATTGCTTAATAAAATCCGAATTCGTTCTACCTCCTCTTGGATTTCGAACCATTGATACAATTATGATGTCACGCTCATCGCCCTGAAAATCGTCTACGGTATTAATAATGAGTTTATCCTCTCTTTTTGAAGAAAAATTTGTAAATGATTTCCCCTTTATCAATGTCTTAATATGTCTAGCCTGATCACGATATGTACAGATAACCCCAGCACTCTTTCTTTCATCCTTCTTCTTATCTTTTCTTATTGTCCCCTTTTCTATCATCTTTCCATACTGCTCATTTATCATCTGAAGTAATTTTGATATAACTTCAGCTTCTTGACGATTTATGATTGATGTAGATTCAGAATCCAATTGTGATTCATACTCTGTACAATTCACAAAGTAAATATGATTTTGAGGTTCTATCAAAGTCAATCCATTACTCTTTATTTCCAAATCATGGTTTTTTAGATCATTTTGGTTACTTAATCCTACCGATAGTCCTTTCCCGTTTGTACTATAGAAATGATTGAATACATCCATTATGTCACTATGACACCTATACTGCTTATCCAGCATAATCTTGTAAGCATTGGGAACACTCTCAAATAAAGTCTTAAAGAAACATGTTTCATACAATTCCTGGTATTGTTTATTTAAGTCATAGTCAATAACCTCCGAATCTAAGCCATCAAAATCAGCCTTCTTCATATGTTTTAGGTCATACATTGGAGGCAACTGTCTATGATCGCCAACAAGAATAACAGTTTTTCCATATAAAATCGGAATCATTAAATCAAGAAATGAGGACTTACTTACCTCATCAATAATAACAACATCAATACCTACATTACGAATATTAATATTACCGAGCTGATACTCTCTTAATGAACGCATAGAATCTTCACTGAAATACTCGCGGCTTGTACAGGTCATTCCAAAAACGTTTGCATTATCGAATAATTTCTTCGTATAACTAATTCTATCTTCCTCAAGTATTTCCTCATCGTTAAGGTACTCTCTAATAGCTTTATACATTGGAATCTTTGAATTATTCTCCTGTTGCAACGCTTCTTGATTACTTTCGATTTCGTTCCATCTTCTTGATATTATTTCAATTGCTACAGCATAGTCATCTGCTGGATATTCATCAAGAATTTCAAAGTCAGAAAAGAATTCTACAATTTCTTTTCTTAATTCTTGATGTTTACGGCGGTAATTAGAGTAAGAATCATCTTCATTCAGATGCTCAATCTCGATCTGTAGTAAGCTTTTATTTCTCTTAAACTCTGAAATTTGTGAATCAATTTCATCGACTTTTTCGCCTAATTCAGCAGAAAGATTACTAACTTTAGTTCTTTCAAAATTAAGAAATCTTGATATTTCTGATTTTATATCTGCTAATTGTTGAAGAATTTTTGTCCTAGCAGAGCTTTCAGATAACTTATCAGCTGGTATAAACGATGCAACCGAGAGTGAAGCATAGTCAACATCTGAATTTGTATCCTTAGCACTTTTCAAAGATATAAGCCGCTTCCTCAGTTGCTCATATTCATCCTCTTTCCCTTCGATTATTTCATCATTATCAGGATCCCGAAGTGCTCTAATTTTTGATCTAATGCTTGCTTTTTCTTGTTCAATGCTCATAGAAGAACTATTTTTTTCCATAATTTTGAATTCTTCTCTTACTTGCTCTAAATTTATTTTGTAAATTTTTTGAATTATATTTTCATCAACTTCAAAGAAGAAGTCATATTGTACTAATATTTCGTATATCTTTGTTCCAATTTTTGATAAAATATCTGACTTTTCAATATCCCCCCAGAAAGCACCTTTATCAATACACAGCAAAACGCTGTTATACTGGCTTAATTCTTCTAGTAATGGTCTCTTAGCATTTCTCCGTTCTTCAACAGACGTATCAATGGCTTCAACCCTACTCTGCAATTTTTGCTTTTTTGTTTGCACTTCTCTACATGCTTTTTCTAGCTTAAGCAGTTGGTCATATCTAAATCTTAAATTTTGCATTTTTTCACCAAAACTGCTCTTCATTTCAGTGAAATTCTCATACTGAAGGATGCGACTAACTAATCTAGATGAAATACTGAAATACAGGTTATCAACCAGCTTTTCCGGACTATATTCCGTATCTTTATTTGATTGTGAAGGAACCAAACGTAGTGGCCTAATCTCTGGTATCTTGGGCAATCTGTCAAAGACATTGTCTATAGCCTTATGCGTTTCGCTAGATACCAAAACTTTTTTACCTTGCTTAACATATTGTGCAGTAATTTCAGCAATTACTTCTGTCTTTCCAGTTCCAGGAGGCCCCTGTAACAAGAACAAACTATTACTAGCCAAGGCTTTTTTAACCGCTACCTTTTGACTATCATTTAGTCTGCTTCCAAACCATTCTATTTCTTGCATCTCGCTCTCTGCTTTACCAAGTGCTTCGGGAACAAATAAATAAGAAGCTAAGAACGGGTTCTTAACATATCCATGATAGAATGAATCAAGAGTTTTTCTTTGACGTTCTATCTTTGCTTTTTCCGCACGGTTATCATAAATTAAAAATCTATAAGAAGACACAACGTCTGATTTCAAGTGTTCAAAATCAATTTCATCAGCCTTAAAATATATATAAAAATGACGTAATGTAAGTTGTGCTATTTTTTTCTTTATCTCCTCTTGTTTCTCGTATTCTATTTGATTTTTAAATTCCTTTTCTTCCTTATAAATAGTATCAGCCAATTCAAGATTAAGAAGACGTTCCTTTTCTTCACATAAATGCTCTAATTCTCTGTTTTTTTGTAACACGCGACTATTTTTAAAATCGTTTTTCAATTTGTTATTTCGCTCTTCGTACCAAGAACGTATTTGAATACTTTTTATTTCTTTTGTTTCAGATTCTCTAATTGCTTCTAATTCAAAATTAAGTTTTTCTTTTTCTGCTTCACCATTTTTACCTTCTAGTTTATATTTATATTTTTTTTCAACTTGTATTCTCTGTTGGTCAAAACCACTCTTAATCTCTCCGACTCTTAACTGATATAATCTTTGAATAGATTTATCAGCATTATTCTCTACATCTAATTCCAGATTTCTGTCTAAAGAATTGAAATATTCGTTAATATCCTTCTCACATTCGTCAGAAAGCCTTTTTTCTTCCTTTTCACGATAGGACTCAATGGCTCGCTTAATAATACCAGCATACGTATTATCAATCTGACTTTTTACCATATCCATCTTACTTTCAAAGAATTGAACAATATCATCACAATTAGGAGTTTCATCTTCAACTTCAAATGCAACTCTATCCCCCAAATAAATAATGTTCTTGCTAAAATTCGTGCTTTCTCCATTTTCAGGATTATGGGGTGACAACGCGACTTGCACACGCGTAAATCGCCTTAATTCTCTTTCGAAAATAGTAATCTTCCTGTCTCTTGACATACTTTTAGAAATCTCAGCTAAATTCCTTGTCAATTCAACCTTTACCAAAGGGAATTCGGCCGTATCCTCATTAGGATGATCTAAAAGAACTTGCTCTCTCTGAATAAAGTTTTTGTTATTATCAAGTAAATGTTGTTCATAAATATCTTCATTTTTTCTGTAATCTGATCTACTAACTGCATAGGCTTTAACAAACTTTATTCTTTGAATACTTTCATTTCGCTGTGACTGCACACTTAGAAAATAGTTTCTAAATTCAACATATCGTTTCCATTTTTCAAAAACCTCTATCGCTCTTTCAGGCTTTTCGATAGGATATACTTTTTCACACAACGATAAAACCATGTCCCTGGTAAGGAATGGCTTATATAAGTCCCTGGTTTCAATTTCATAATCTGGCAAATTTTTTGAATTTCTAGTTATAGCACATGCTGCAGCACAATCAACTTGCAGTTCTCCAAATTTTTCTACATTCTCATCTATTAGATCCAGTCCTTTAACAACGAATGAAATCAGATTATTTCTAAACACCAAATCTCCTACTAACACCACATCAAATTCCTTCGGGATGGTAACTGAAATTACGCCTTTTTTAGCAGGACGCAAAACCATATTATATATACAGTCAGCACCACGATAAGTTTCTGACTTTTCAATTCTTCTTTCGAAACTAGGAAGTGAAACATAATATGTACTTTTCATCATAGGAAAACAAAGGCGTACAAATTTTCGCAAATCTGTTATGTCATTTTTTCCATGTAATACTAATTTACGTTTAATCTTTTCAAATTGATCCTCTATAGATTCCTGATATACATCATTTCTATTTTTACAACTTCCATAATTCATATTTTGTGTAAAATCCAGGTAGATATATTCTGTTTGATTAGTATTACTTTTTTCTGTAAACTCACGTTGTGCTTTCTGATAATCTCTACTCGCATCTCTCTGTTTAAATTCTCCATTATGATGCTCTTCCCGCATTTGATCAACTTGATGATTATCCCACATAGAATCCATCTTACGCTGCAATCTATCTTCTTCGAAAGCCTCATCAACAATAGGAATGTCTGAATATTCATGATTTTCTTCATTATCTTCTTCTGTTTCAGATATAGAACCGCTTCTATTACTACTATACGAAGGTAGAAAGGATTCTCCTTTATCTATTACTGATTCAACTAACGTTGCAATTCCAAGCCCAGCTACTCCAACGCCTACAACTCCAGCAATTATCTTTTCAATATCTTTTCTATCAATTACCATTCTTCAACCTCTCATTGTAAGAAAAATAGATCATCTATTTAAACATGATACATGATGAATATGACACATCCTGTCATACTAATCTATTTACTTAATATACTTTATACTATTACTTCTCTCATCCTAGAATTAATCTACATTTTCTGATTTTGCCTACTTATTTCCATACTTAATAGCATCTTAAAAACACAATATATTGGTTCTCTTTTCTTTAACTCCCATTTTTGACATTTCTGATATATTTAGATGCCCGTTCATAGTACTTCTTTTTATCAAAAAATGGACACCATCACGATTAGTCAAGTCCTAAATTTGATGTAAATTCGAAATATCACCTTTATGCTTTGAAACGTTGTTTATCTTGATTAAAGACTATATGCAAATTGCTTAAACACAAACAATATATAACAACACTCATGGTTGGGAATCGAACATTTTTTCAAAGTCCCATAAACGCAACCGCTCATAACAAAATTTATTAATCATTAATTTATCATCTTCAAACTTCTGAATCAATAGATTTCCTTTCAAACTTTTTTCGTCATTTTAGGTATTTTTTATAAACTAGGTAAAGTTTTTTAGTGTTTCTTTTATTCCTTCAAAAAAGCATGTCCCCTCAGTGGAAGACATGCCTCATAATAGAATAATGAAATTCTAAAAAATAACCAGTCTAAAAATCAGATAAACTCCATAAGCTCAAAATTTTTTTAAAAGAGGTATTCATTACTTAAAATACACCAAGTCTAAGATACATGATAACTCCCTTATCTCTTTCCCTACACTCCCCTCAGCAAAAACGCCATATAGTGCGGCACCGTCAATATCTCTCCTTCTCGTCCCAGATTGTAATCTCCGATTTTAATAGCCTGTTCCACATGATACTTATCTTTATTCTTCAGAATGGTCTTCGTACTTTTCGTGTTTCCGTTGGAGGCTTTCACCTCCACTAAGTTCGCTTTCCCTTGATAACGAATCACAAAATCCACTTCCAAACCGCTGTCTTTATGAAAATAATAAAGCTTTCTGCCCATTTTTTGAAAAATTCCGGCAATTAGATTTTCAAAAATCGCACCTTTATAGCTATAAAGATTTCCCTGCAAAATATCGAATTGGGTACCGTCATCCAGCATCGCTACAAACAAGCCTGTATCATTCATATATACTTTGAAAATATCCGGAATGGCATTACCGGACAGGGGCAATTCCGGAGTCGTCAAGTTATAACAACGGCTGATTATACCCGCATCCTCTATCCATTGCAGGCTGCCAAGATACTGAGAGGCAGTGCTTCCCTTTTTCACAAGAGAATATTGAAATTTTTTATTTTCCTTACTCAGCTGTTTCGGAATGGAGCTAAAACAGTCTCGAATTCTTCCCTTATCCGCCTTTTCAGCATATTTCAACATATCATCCTGGTAGGAATGAAGGATGTCCCTTTGCATCTGTAAAACCAGATTCATTTGCTTGGAATCCACAAAGTTTTGGACAACATTAGGCATTCCTCCCACAACAATATACTGAAGTAAAAGCTCTCGCAGTCTTTGGTGTAAAGCTTCCGGAATTTTTTCTTCTCTTTGCAAATAGCCTTGAAGCATCGTGATTATCTCTTCACTGATCCCATTTGCCCACAAAAACTCTTCAAAGTCCAAGGGATACATTTCCAAGATGCTTTCATATCCCACCGGTATGGAGGCCGGTCTTTCTCCATAGCCCTTTACGCCCAGCAAAGAACCGGTACATAGCACATCATAACGTCCATCCAGCTTGAAGAACTTTAGAGCTGTTCTAGCTTCCGGGCATTCTTGAATCTCGTCCAGAATAATAATCGTTTCATTTGCTTCAAAAGAGATGTCCGGTCCCAGAAATACACTCATCATCATCGTGAGATGATCCACCTCTAAAGCACCTGAAAAAATCTCCTTGTAATTGGGATTTTCAAAGAAATTCAGGTAAATCACATTTTTATACTTCTCTCTGGCAAAGGCATTCACAGACCAGGTCTTCCCGCACTGCCTACACCCCTTTAGAATGAGGGGATTTCTCTCTTTACTATTTTTCCAATTTAAAAGTTGCTTTTCAATCTTCCTTTTTAGCATACTCCCCTCCTATAGGACTGATTTATGCTAATGATAGAAGTAAAAAGCAACTTTTTCAAGGGACTTTTTTTGAGTTTTTAAACTTTTTCAAGGGACTTTTTTGAATTTTCTCAACTTTTTCAAGGGAGTTTTTATAAGAAGTCCCAATTTTTTCCAGGGACTTTTCCTTTTTCTTTAGAACATCACATTTTTATTCTTCGAGTACAGCATCAGTCCAATCAAGGAAATACTGGTCATCAAGCTTAAAATGGTCGCCATTGCCGCCGCAATTCCGTAAGAACCTCTGGAAACATAGGTATAAATCTGAATCGTCAGCGTTGTAGTCCTATAGTTATACAGGATGATTCCGGAAGACAGCTCCGTGATAATACTGATCCAGGAAAGCAGGGCTCCGGAAAGAATACCGTTAATCATCATTGGCATGGTTACCGCAAAGAATGCCTTCATCTTACTGCTTCCAAGAGAAATAGCCGCCTCCTCAATGGACATGGGGATTTGCTGTAAAATGGCGATGGAGGAGCGAATTGTATAGGAGTTTCTTCGAATCACCAAGGCCACAATCATGATGGCAAAGGTTCCCACCAATACAATAGGCTTTCTGCTAAAGCCAAGCACCAAAGAAATACCCACAACCGATCCGGGGATAACATAAGGAATCATGGACAAGGTATCAATCAGCTTGTTTGCAAAGTTGTTTCTTCTTACCACCAGATAGGCCACCATGATGCTCAGAATAATGATGATAACCAGGGAGGTTCCGGCAATAATGAAGGTATTAGGAATGGCATTATCCAAGAACTTCCAAGCATCAATATAGCTCTGTACGGAAAATTCCTTCAGAAATCTCTTTCCCTTGGTTTTCAGGAAGGAGGTATACATCACATAAACCTGAGGTGCGTAGGCGATAATCACCACAAGATAACAATACAGATGAATCAATACTCCTTTGATTCCCTTTGCCGGCTTCTTCTCAATAGGATGCAAGGCATTCATGGAAAAGGAAAAACGACTGTTAATAAATCTTTGAATCAGGAAAATGATGGTGGTAATCACAATGGCAATCACAGCCACCGCCGATGCATAATGCTTATCCGATCCCGTCTCACTCATAAAAGAGTTATAGATTTCCACCGGGAAAGTCTTATAGCCTTCACCGATAAACAGAGGGGTTCCAAAGTCTGCAAAGGCACGCATAAATACCATTAGGGTTGCGGCAATAATGGAGGGTGCGCAGAGAGGAATCACCAAAGTAAGGAAACGCTTCCATCCGGAACAACCCATATTTTCCGAAGCTTCCAAAAGGGTATTGTCAATGTTCTTTAAAGCCGCAGAGAAATACAGGAAAACCAGAGGATATAACTGCATGCACTCTACAATCATAATGCCTCGGAAACCGTAAATGGTAGGCAGCTTAATCCCGAAGAGGTTTTTAAAGAGCTGGGTAACCAAACCGTTTCTTCCCATTAGAAGAATCCAGGAATAAGCACCGATAAAAGGGGCAGACATACCGCAGAGGATAATAAAAATCTGTAAAATCTTTTGTCCTCGAATCTTATAAAAGCTATGAAAATAGCCTAGGGGAATTCCCACAATCAAAGTAATAATGGTGGCACAAAAGCTCACTGCAAAGGAATGATAAATGGTTTGCAAGTTATAGCTTTTGGCAAAAAAGCTTTGGAAATTGGCAAAACCTATGCCTCCATTCTTTAAAATCATAGAATTCCGAAGAAGGGTGGACAGGGGATAGATCATAAAAATCAGGTAAACGATTAAGATGATCATCGTGATGAAGGTCCAGACTTCCCATTTTTTCTTTGTTTTCATCCGTTCTCTCCTCTCCCTACATCACGCCTTGGAGAATATTTTCACTGCCGCCTTCCAAGAAAACGTTGACTTTATGGCTCTTAATCTGCAGCTTCACATTCTTTCCCTTTGGCAAAATAGAGTCAATTTCGGATTCCTTCACCGCCTCCACTTCTTTACCGTTACTTAACTGAATCAGATAGTGGGTATTTAAGCCTAAGAAAATGCTGTCGATAATCGTTCCTGCTATACCCGCCTCTGTTTCTTCCTGAATAATCCACTCCTCCGGTCTTACTGCCAGCTTCACCGGAAGCTCTCCCTCTTGACAATGCTCTTCCTTCACATTGTTTAAGATAAATGAATAATCATCACAAACGGAAACAACCATCTGTCCGTCTTCCTTCTTCAAAGTCCCTTCCAGCTCATTACTGTGACCGATAAAGTTCGCCACAAAGAGATTGGCCGGTCTTTGATATAAAGCCTTAGGCGTTCCGATTTGCTGAATCACCCCATGGTTAAATACCGCAATTCTATCGGATACCGCCATGGCCTCTTCCTGGTCATGGGTAACATAAACAGTTGTAATGCCGATACTATTCTGTAATTGCTTAATGGCGGTACGCATCTCAATTCTTAACTTGGCATCCAGATTGGACAAGGGCTCATCCATCAAAAGCACATCCGGCTTAATCACCAACGCTCTTGCCAAAGCTACTCTTTGCTGCTGCCCGCCGGAAAGCTTCTCCGGCATACGCTCCGCAAAGTCTTCTATCTGCATCAGCTTCAGAAATTTCTTGACTTCTCCCACTCTTTCTTCCTTGGATACATTTCTATTCTTTAAACCGAACTCCACATTTTTTTCTACGGTCATGTTCGGGAAAATCGCATAGTTTTGGAAAACCATTCCAATATTTCTCTTGGAAGGGTCTAAATCATTGATTCTTCTATCACCAAAATAAAAATCTCCACCCTCAATGGAGTTAAAGCCTGCAATCATACGAAGCAAAGTGGTTTTTCCACATCCCGAAGGGCCTAAAAGAGTAAAAAACTCTCCTTCTTTAATGTCTAAGGACAAATCCGGAATCACTACATTGTCCCCATATTTCTTTACCGCATTTTGAATTCGAATATTCACGCTCATAAAATCTTCCCCTTTATAAAAGGGGCTGTAAACAGAAAATGCTTTCATACAGTATAGGTCTGAAATTGGGGTACGCTCCCGCTAACTTCGCCTCACAGCGGATACTAAGCGAAAAACTGCTGTTCCTTTGTTTTTCGCAAGTACCGGCGGGCTCAGATTACCCCTTTTTCAGACCTATACTGTTTGAAAATAGTTTATATATTCTACAGCCCTATTTTCTAACTCTTTACTTTTTTACTAACTCTTGCCAACGATTCTGCCACTCTTCCTTCTTCTCCGCTACCAGCTTAATGTCTTCATAAGCTACTTTAATCTTGGAGAATGGAGGCATAAACTCGGAGGTATTTTCCACAGAGGTCATAACCGGACGAATGGTGGTATCCTTCAGAGCTTCCTGTCCTTCTTCGGAAATCAAGAAGTCGATAAACTTCTTGGCATTTTCTTCGTTCTTAGCACCCTTTACGATAGCTACACCGGCAGGTAACCATACAGCACCTTCAGAAGGATAAACAACTCTTAAATTCTCTGCGCCATCTTCCAATAAGCTTACGCAGGGATCCTCATAAGAAACACCTACTGCATACTCCCCATCAGCTGTTCCCTTGTAAATCTGGGAAGAGGAGGAAAGAATGGTGCCATCCAGCTGATCTACAAATTTTGCTACCCAATCCCAAGCGGCATCATCATAAGGTTCTTTACCCTTTACCAAAAGCATATTGGTAAGCTCTGCCCAGGCACTGGAAGAGTTTGTCGGATCACCCATAGCGATGTGTCCTTTTAACTTCGGCTCCAGTAAATCCTCGTAGGAATTGAACTTCTCCGCATCCAGTCCCAGCTCTTTAAAAACATCCTTGTTTAAAAGAAGAGCTGCAGAACCGGAAAGCTTTGTATACTCAAAATATCCATTAGGATTCTGATACTCTTTTGGTAACTTTGCATCATTGGGAGAAACATACTTCTCATATAAATCCTGCTGTCCCATCCAGAAAGACATATTGATGGCTCCCCAGTTTACGTCTGCCTGAGGGTTATCCTTCTCCGCTTCCAGTCTCGCCAGAACATCTCCTGTTCCCATAGACTGAATGATTACCTTAATGCCGGTCTTCTCTTCAAAGAGAGGTACAACCGCTGCAATCTCACTGTCGGAGTTGGGAGAATACACTACAACTTCTCCGGAGCCCTTCACATCCTCAGCTTTCTCAGAAGAATCACTTCCTTTCTCCTCTGCTGCCGTTGTTCCTGCCTCAGAGCCCTTCGCCGACTCAGCCTGCTTTGCATTTCCTCCGCATGCCATCAGGGAAAGACCTACCATAAGCGATACTGCTACGGTACATAATTTTTTCTTCATAAAAAATCCTCCTGTACAAAATGTTTAATTGTATCTGGAATTTTACCATAAAATCATCAATTTTGCTACAGTATAATGATTTAGTGAGAATATTTTGAGGAAATATTCGATTGTTCTAATTATTTATTCCAACTGATTCAGAGAACTTTTTCACAATAGAAACACTTTTTCTTCATGAAAAGAGAGAGGCCATGAGGCCTCCCTTCCTTTATCATCAGCTATCATGGTCGCTGATTACCAAACCTTATCGCTTCCCACTTATTGGCTGAGAATCACCAAACCTTATCGTCTCTCTCTTTAAAATGGTGGAGAATCACCAAACTTTACAAGTAAGTTACCAAATGTACTAATTGACGTCAATCTTTTATTAACGTAAATTCTACTTCCCAAGTAATATTCTTTCAAGATGTATTATATTACCCACCATAGTCAAGAAAAGTAGACAAGTTCATAAAAATCCTTAGCCGTAAAGTCTGCCACCTCCTGAATCTTCTCCCAATCTTCCCTGTTCGCTTCATCCAGGATTCCGCAAACCTGAAAGCCTGCCTGCTTAGCACTTTTGACGGCATGGAGCACATCTTCACAAACCAATACCTCCTCCGGTCGAGATAAGGAAAGTCGTTCCATAGCCAATTGATAAATCTTTGCCTCCCGCTTGGAGGTATTAAATTCTTCGCAAAGCAAAAGTCCCCGGAACTCCTCCCATACCTTAAGCCATTTTAGGGCAGCAGTAGCCAAAGAAGCGTCTCCCGCTGTTGCAAGGATACAGGGAATTCCACGCTCTTTCAGAAATTGTAAATATTCTTTAGCTCCCGCTTTTAAGGCTATCTCATCGCGATAAGCCCCTGCTATCATTTCCTGAAGCTGTTCTCGAATCCTTTCTTCCGCAATATCCAGAGAATATTCCTTCTTTATATAATGAATTCCCTCTGCAAAGGGCATAGTAGAAATCCTTTGGCTAAGCCCCTCTGTCTCCTCTTCTGTAAAGCCCAATTTCTGAAGATAACGCTCTCCTAAATTATTCCATAGAGGCATGGAATCCAGAAGGGTTCCGTCTATATCAAATATTACTCCCTTAATCAAAATCCACCTCCTCCTCTTACACATTTTCCTTATGGGCTTAATTGATATAGGCTCTTCCATAATAGCAGTTCATATTCTGCACATCTGTGAAAAATCTTACAAAGCTTCTCTGTATTTTCCACATCTTGACTTTCATTCTCAGATCTTACCGCTTCCCATTCCCTGTCCAAGCTGTCTATCCACAGTTGATTGGCCTCTACATACTCTTTTGCTGAATAGGCGTCAAACCATGCTTTATACGGAGATGTTTGTATGGCATTTCCATACTTTTTCGTCATTTTTCGCCCTATATACGCGTAGCTCCAAGAGCACTGAAGCAATGCCGTAAGGCCGGCCAAAAATCCCTCCTCCTTGACTTGTTTATGGATATAAGAAGTATAGTCACAGACTACCCGGCAAGCCTTAGTCTTTTTTATTTCCTCATCCCCTATGCCCAGCTTCTTCATTTCCGGAACATGAACCAGGAAGCACTCCTTCTCCGTAACGGAAACAATCTCATCCATAAAACGCTGCATTGCAGGCTTTTTCGCAAGAGAACGTAGTTCCTTCAGAATATTGACATAGTCCAGGAGATAAAAATAATCCTGGAGCATATAGTTGCGGAAAAGACTCTGATCCAGAGTCCCTTCCGCCATTTCTATCAAAAAAGGCTCTTCCATAGAGGAAAGCCAGAGACTTTCTGTCTTCTTATAGAGAAGTTCCGATAGTTTCACCATACTTCACCTTCTTCTCTCTATTTCATCCTATTTCAGCTTTATTTTTCTGCAATAATGGCTACATATCCACCGCTTTGATAGCCCTCGACTACTTCTTCCGGCTCCTCATTGGTATACATGGGATTTTTCAAAAGAGTCTGGTAGAAGGAAAAGTTTTGAATGCCAAGAGCTTTCAAAACATTAATTTTCTCTTCCGTTGTATGCCATACTCCCGCGGAGACCAGGCCAAGGGGATAGGGCAGCTCCGGCATGGTACCCTTCAAGTATTCATGCTCATAGCTATTTACGCTCTTTGCCAGAAGATACATAAAGCCAAAGGCGCTCTCCTTGGGAACATCCAAAAGAATTAATTTTCCCCCCTTCTTTAAAGCCTTCAGGCATTTTCCGTAAGCAGGACTTAAATCCTCTATATAACTGGAGCTTCCGTTAAAATAAATTATATCATAGCTTTCCTCCTTTAGTTCCACGTCCTCAATCAGGCCATACTGAAGAATCTTGACTCCCCGCTTCTCCGCAATTTTCCCCATATCTTCTGAAGGTTCAACACCTTCAATATGGGAACTGTCTATGTAACTCTCAAAAAGTCCGCTTCCGCATCCCACGGACAGTATCTTCTTCCCCTGAATGTCTCCTAGAGCCTTTTCAAAAAGTCTCAGTTCACTGGTAAACAGTTTTTCGTTCTTCATAAACCACTCGTCATAAAGATTGGCAAATCCGTCAAATTTTTGTTTTCTTGCATTTTCCATTTCTATACTCTCCTTTTCCTTTTTACATTTCACTAGAAATATCATTCTGAAAATATTGTTCTAAAAATACTGTTTTAAAAATACTTTTCTGAAAATTTCTTTCTGAAAATATCAGTGCAAGTCCGATTCCCTCTCCATAGGGAATGCGCTTTCACCTCTATAAGATTTTGAAATTATGGGCCAAGGGACCTGAACCCTTCCCTAAATCCAGCATGGCTGTCAACGCAGCGGAAAGATAAGCCTTAGCATTTTCTATAGCCTCTTCCAATTCCATTCCCTTGGCAAGATTGGAAGCAATGGCGCTGGATAGGGTGCAACCGGTACCGTGAGTATTGGGATTTTGGATTCTCTTCCCTTCAAACCAGATTTCTTTTTTTGCCCCTGCCTTAAACAGCACATCATTGGCATCATTAATGCTGTGTCCTCCCTTTACCAGCGCAGAACATCCGTATTTTTCTGAAAGGCTGCAAGCGGCCTGCACCATCGCATCTGCATCTTTAATCCCGGTATCCGTCAGGATTTCCGCCTCCGGAATATTTGGCGTAATAACCGTTGCCAAAGGAAGAAGCTTTCTTTTTAAGGTTTCAAGAGCCTCATCCTCTATAAGACGCGCACCGCTGGTTGCCACCATCACCGGATCCACAACAATATTCTTCGCCCCATAGAATTTCAGTTTTTCCGCGATTACCTCAATCAGTGCCGTTGAGGAGACCATCCCAATCTTTACCGCATCCGGAAAGATATCTTCAAAGACCGCATCCAACTGCTGCCCCAGAAAATCCGGACTTGTTTCCACAATTCCTCTCACACCGCAGGTGTTCTGTGCCGTTAAGGCGGTAATAGCGGTCATGGCGTAAACGCCGTTCATGGTCATGGTTTTGATATCCGCCTGTATACCGGCACCACCACTGGAATCACTTCCCGCAATACTTAATGCTGTTCTCATTTGCCTACCTTCTTTCTTTTAAGAGCACTTTTCTGCTCCGGCTTTTTCCTGATTATTTGATGCTCTAACTTTCTTCCTGCCAACGGGAAGATTTATCTCCTATCCTTCCTTTTCCGGAAATAGCATTTTCAGGCACTGCTTCCGTAAATCCGCTGTAGCCTCCTCTATGTCCGGCTTTGCAAAAATCGCAGAAATCACGGCTATTCCTGCAATCCCGCTCCCCTTTAATTCCATCACATTGTCTCTGCTGATGCCGCCGATAGCCACCACCGGAAGATCCACCGCCTCACAAATCGCTTTTAGAGTTTCTAAACTCACATCCACCGCATCTTTTTTGGATCCTGTGGGGAACACTGCCCCCACTCCCAGATAGTCTGCCCCTCTTTCCTTGGCAAGAATGGCTTCCTCCACGGTCTGTACCGATACTCCCAGGATTTTCTCTTTTCCCAGTTTTTCCCGAACCCTTCCCGCTTCCATGTCCTCCTGACCCACATGAACGCCGTCCGCATCCGCTTCTATAGCCAATTCCACCTCATCATCCAAAACAAAGGGAACTCCATAGCTTCTACACAACTTTCCTATTTCCAGGGCTTCTTGAAGATAGGCATCATGGTCTAGAGCCATGTCTTCCTTTTCCCGTAATTGGATAAAGCTTGCGCCACCCTTTAGGGCAGACTCCACATCTTCTTTTAAGCTTCTTCCCTTAAGCCAATGTCGGTCCGTCACCGCATACAGCAAGAGGGAGTCTTTATCGAATTTCATACTTTGCTCCTTTTTCCAGCTCTTCCCCTGTCATAAGGCTAATGGCATCTATAATGCGATTCCGATAGCTGGCATTTCCTTCTCCTTCCTGCAAATGAGCTTTCCCGATTTCTCCGGCAAGCCCCATGGTACAGGTGGCTGCGGCAACTGCCTCCAAGTCCTTGTCCGGATTAGCCACTAAAAATGCGGTAATCAGGCCGGAAAGCTGACAGCCTGTACCGGTAATCCTGCTCATTTCTTTGCACCCATTCCGAATAACGTAAGCCCTCTCCCCATCTGTCACCAGGTCGATTGCCCCTGTAATGGCGATGATAGTACCGAAACTTTTGGCATATTCTTTCGCAAAGGATAGCATCTGCGGAAGATTTTCTTCTCTCACCACATCTGCAGAATCCGCATCTACGCCTTTTGTGGATTGGCTTCCCAGAGCCAATGCTTTCACTTCGGAGACATTTCCCCGAATTACATCAAAATGCACTTCCTTCATTAAAGAAAGGGCTGTTTTTGTCCTAAGGGCGGAAGCTCCGGCTCCCACAGGATCCAAGAGAATTTTATGTTGAAGTGCGTTGGCTTTCTTTCCTGCCAAATGCATGGACTCTATGGTTCTTTGATTCAGGGTTCCGATATTGATATTCAATCCACCACAAATCGCTGTAATTTCTTCTACCTCTTCCCGATCATCCGCCATAATCGGACTGGCGCCTATGGCCAGAATTACATTTGCCACATCGTTTACCGTTACATAATTTGTAATGTTATGCACCAATGGGGCTTTTCTTCTGACATTTTCCAAACATTCCTTCACTTTTTGCTCCTTTCTTTCTGTACACTACTTTGCCGGCTTCCTGATGGACGAGGGCTTATATCTCCTGATAGGCAAGACCTCCTATTTCCTGACATATGAGGTCTCACACACTTTGCGAGAGAAATATAAGCAGAATAAAGCGGAACGAGATACCGCACACTACGCGAGCGACACTTGTTAAGAATAAAAAACGCCATCCCCAAAAAGGATAGCGTAGAATTCATGGTCTCATGAGATGCAGAATGAAGAATCATAAGTACCTGTCCCTTAGCGGACTATTTCCCTACGTTGGCATTATCCAAATCAGGTTATGGGTCAGGATTGTTCAATCCACTCTCAGCTCTCAATGAGCTCCCCGTTGTTTATTTTTCATTATAGGTTGTCTAGAACAAATGTCAATACTGTGCGTTGATACAGCTATTTACTTGCACTCTTTTTAACTTGATGTATAAATATTTTTTATCTAGTATCAAATATAATTTATTTTTATTGTTTACATAAATACCGTATAATAATGCATAACTACAATGAGATATCACACGCTTTGCGAGCGATACTCGTTATGAATAAAAGCATCTTATACTTTGAATTTAATAACAAATGTATAGGATAACTAGAAAGGACAAAAATATGATTTGGTCAATTATTGCAGGAGGCTTTATAGGTTTTATTGCAGGAATTATTACAGGAAAAGGTGGAGCAATGGGGCTAATTGCCAACATCCTTGCAGGTTTGATAGGTTCATCCGTTGGTCAAACACTGTTTGGCACATGGGGTCCAACTCTAGCTGGAATGTCATTAGTACCCTCTATCATTGGAGCTGTATGTGTTATTGCCGTCGTATCATTTTTCTTTGGTAAAAAACATTCATAATCTTTTTAGAAAATAGACATTCTTTGTATGTTATACTGGCAAATATAAGCAATCATATCTGAGATTTTATCTTTTTTGATGAAATTTACACGAAAGAAGGAGGTGCGTATGTCAATAGAAGAAAAAATTGACCAAGCTATAACAACATTAAAGGAGGGAGTAGATAAAGGAATTAGTAGCAAGAATATAGCTGTAATTTCATTGATATCTTCTATTATATCTGCACTAGTTGTTGTTTCAGTCTTCTTTGTTTTTTTCCATAAAGTGGAATTAAAAATCGATCAGGCTGTAGGAACATTAGAAGAAGGTATCGGAAAAGGAATCGGTAACAATAGACTCCAAACAAGAGGAGCGACTAAAAAAGTATTTGCTAAAGTGCGTGGCGTTGCTAGAAATGTTAAACACGCTATAGACGGAGCGGTTGACGGTGTTAAAAACAGTGTAGAAGATGAATTTGAATAAATGATTCGAAAGGAGAAATAACTATGTCATTAGAAGATAAAATTGATCAAGCAAAAGGCGCATTAAAAGAAGGTTTAGGTAAAGTAAGCGGCGACAAAAAAATAGAAAAAGAAGGTGCTGCTGAAAAGGTAACCTCTAAAATAAAAGAAGTTGCTGAAGATGTTAAAGATGCCATTGACGGAACCATTGAAGGTGTCAAAAATGTTGTAAACAAAGACCAGAAGTAGCCCGGATAGATATTCAATAAATTTAAACAATATGTCTCAGGCTTCGCCTGCATCACTTGTTAAGAATTAAAGGTCTTCTATGATAAAAACAAATCATAGAAGACTTTTTTATTGCCCAAAGGGAGACTTGAACAGAAGTAATCGCTCCCTGTTCTCCGGATTGTTTTCTTCCTTTTTTAACTACAAAAAAGACGATAGAGTTAAAGTTCTATCGTCTTTCAAAAAGGGCTTAGAGCTACATCTCAAAGGAGAATGCCTGATTTACTCGGCTCTGCTATTTTCGTAATTTTTGCTTACCTTCTCCCAATCCAAAACTTCAAAGAAATTCTTTACATAATCTCCTCTCAAATTCTTATACTTTAGATAATAGGCATGTTCCCATACATCTAAAGCTAATATTGGGGTATGCTTTCCCTCTTCCATAAAGGGATTATTCTGATTTGCTGCCTTGGTGGCATATAGCTTTCCTTCCTTATCTACGGAAAGGAATGCCCAGCCTGATCCAAACTGTCCTAAAGCAAGATTCTGCAAAGTCTCTATCAGCTTATCAAGAGAACCGAAATCTCTCTTAATAGCTTCTTCCAACGCCGGACTGGGCTTTGTATCTTTCTTAGGGCTCAAAATAGAAAAATACAAATTATGATTGTAATACCCGCCACCATTGTTCTGTAAAGTGTTTCTTAAGGCTTCATCAGATACAGAGGATAGAGAAGATAGAATGTCCTCTACGGATTTATTGCTAAGACCTGCTTTATCCACTGCTTCATTAAAGTTCTTCGTATATGCTGCATGGTGTTTTCCATAATGAGTCTCCATAGTTAATGTATCAATGTGGGGCTCCAAAGCATCAAAAGCATAGTCTAATTTTACCTGTTCAAACATAAATCCTCCTTTAGATGTCTCAATCACTCAAGTGTTCTTTTTCTCATACTGTAGATTTAAGTCAAGCTCTATTTCTCCTTGGCTATTACTATGGTATGAAAAAACTAATTTATGATTCTAGTATAACAAAGTTTATGGACAAAGTGTATGAATATTATATTGATCTAAGAAAAAACTATCCTCAATGCACAAAACCATCCATCATTTATCTTGTATCATCGTTAAATTTCTCTTTAACAAGATCCTTAATATCACTCTTAATACTCTGCGTATCAACAATTGAATCTTCGCCCAGCTGATGAAATTTTTCTTTATCTTTAATTGTATAATCTTGATTATCATCATATTTCTTAGTAATCAATCGTATCATTTTACGTCTTAAAAATTTCTCGCCTTTTATATTTGATTTTTCTTTTATCCATGCAATAGTTAATATCGCAAGCATCACAAAGCCAATATATCCCAAAATTGGATACATAATAGACACTAATTCTTTAAAGCCCATAAAGGATAACGCATATCCTATTACTACAGTACCAATCAAAATGGGATAGAAACGCTTAGGATTGTCGGAAGAGAAGCGTTTTGCCAATGCATAGAATAAGCTGAAAGCTGTATTAAAAATTAGCCCATAGATGACAAAAGCATATATTAGCGAAAAAATGGGGTGAATCTGTTCAGCGATTGCTAACATGGGCATATCAACTGTAGAAGCTAGTTTAACATTTGCATATAAGACACAAGTTACAACAGTAATAATAATGCTAACACCAAGACCGCCCAAAATACCGCTTTTCTCTGCCACACCAATCCTCATAATGGATCCGCCTAGTACAAAAGCCATGGGGACTGCCGTCATTACCGCAAGTGCAAAATAATTTAGTAAAGAAATCCATACATTTGGCATTGGACTAGGGATTGTGGCTGAAATTGCTTCTAATTCATCGAAATCAAAGCTCCGATTTGTAAAAGTGTGGACTGCAATAATTATAATCATGATAAAAACTATGGGTGTAAATATCCCAAGTACACCAGTAATTTTTTCGAAATCAAGAAAGCTGACAATGATTATTAGTGCAGCACACAACAATCCTCCTGCCCAAAATGGGAGACCGAACTGCTGATTAAGGTTTGAACCGGCTCCGGCAATCATAACTAAACCGACTACAAAGCAAGAAACGATTAAAGCTATATCAAGGATTTTATTCGTAATCGGTCCGGCTATTTGTGAAAGAACTTCAGAGTGATCGTTAGATCGGAAATAACTGCCTAACGTAATGATAATTTTACCAAAAACTACACTTATGATACCAAGAACAATGGTTCCTATAATCCCCCACTTACCAAAACTGACAAAGTATTGCATCAAGTCCTGACCGGAGGATAATCCGGCACCGATAACAACTCCAACATAAGCCAATGAAATATTTAAAATTCTTTTTAACACCTTTTCTCTCCTTACTACTATATATACAAACTACGATTCCTCTTTCTCCAACAACGCCACCACCTCGCAATTATTGGTTCTGGGAAACATATCTACAGCACATAACTTTTGTACCTTATATCCGTCATTTTGTAAAGCTTCCAAGTCTCTTGCCAGGCTCTTTGGCTTACAAGCCACATAAACCAGTCGCTTCACCCCGTAGGAAATGATTTTTTCCAAGGCCTTCTTATGCATCCCGTCTCTTGGAGGATCCACAATAATAAAGTCCGGGTAGGGAAGCTCTGTTTCCCCCTGCCCTGCCTCCAGCACCTTCAGCACATCTCCGACATAGAAGATACAGTTCTCCACCTGATTTTCCTTGGCATTTTCCTTGGCGGCTTCCACTGCCTCTTCCACGATTTCCACCCCGATTGCCTGCTTTGCCACCTTACTCATCAGCTGGGTAATGGTGCCGGTGCCGGAATAAAGGTCGTAAATCACAGGCTTCTCCTCTGCATTTTCGGAAAAGCTGGAATACTCCTGTACCTTGGCATAGAGCTTTTCTGCACCTAGAGTATTGGTTTGGAAGAAGGAAAATGGTGTGATTTTAAAGTTTAAACCAAGTAGCTCCTCATAAAAATAGTCTTTTCCGTAGAGAGCCTCTGTTCCGTCGTTAATGACTGCATCCGCCAGTCTGTCATTTTTCGTATGCAAAATGCCCGCATAGCTTCCTTCCAGCTTCCCATCCTTTTCCAAGGATAGAAGTCTATCTCTCCAGCCGCTTAAAATCCTCTCTTCCTCTTCGGCAGGAAGCTGGGTACTATGCACCAGAGAGAGTAAAATCTCTCCCGTCTTCTCCGCCCTTCTGATTAAGAGATGGCGAAGATAGCCCTCATGGCGCTTTTTGTGATAATAGCCAAGTCCCTGCTCTTGAAAATACAGTCTTGTAGCCAATAAAATCTCTCCCATATCCGGATGGGGCAGGCGGCAGTCTTCCGTATTTAAAATGTTGAAAAAGCTTCTTTTTTGGTGCAATCCCAAGCAAAGGGGACCATCCTTTTCCTGGTCTCCGAAGGAAAATTCCATCTTATTCCGATAGGCCTCCTTTTTGGGAGAGGAAATGATGCCCTCAAAGAGATAGTCTCCCTGAATCACCGGGTCAAATAAGTCTCGAATCTCCTGCTCCTTTTTCGCCACCTCTTCCTCATAGGGGATTTCCTGATAAAAGCAGCCGCCGCAACGATCCTGATTTTGGCACCAGTGCTTTTCCTGCTGCACAGCCTCCTCTGTTTTGCTATTTGTATTTTCTTTTTCCATATCTCCTGACCTCTTTCTGCTGACCCTTTCTTAAAGGAAACTATCCTTACCCTTCTTCTATGCTACCATTTCGTTCCTGTAATTCTTTTAATCTTTCTTCTTCCAACTTAAGCATTTCCTTTTCGAACAAACTACATTGTCCAAATAGGATTTCCTTTACCTTTTGCGCCGCTTCACCTGAGTCTATCTCTGAATCATAAATACAAGAAGAGTCTCTTTGATACACCTGAATTTTTTCAAAGATTTTTTCTTGTTCCAATGTTTTAAGATTTTCCACTAAGTGTTGAACTATTTCATCATGGATTGCTCTTTCTGTTGCTCTAGCCCGAAATTTATCAATACTATACATTTCCTCATAACGGATTAGTGTGCTGAGATGGGATAGTTCCGGCTTGCATGCCATGATCACTAAAGAAACATGATAATTTCTGGATTTCAAAAGCTTCGCAGTTTTTTTAGGAACCTCAGGATTTCGCAAAGTTCCTTCAATAAGTAATGAATATCCCTTTTCGCTTAAAGCCAGGATGAGTTCCTCCACCATTTTCCCGGCAAAGGCATTCGTATATTGTATAGCATCCTTACCATATTGCTTATATAGTTCCTCATAGTTCGGATGTTGAAAACGAAATAAATCTCCATCAATAATGATAATATTCCCTTGAAACTCCTCTTTCTTGATTCGATGAAGAAGAGTTTTTCCCGCTCCGCTTTGTCCCCCAAGTAGAATAGCTTCAGGCTTTACACTGGGGATTTTTCCTACTGTCAGTGCGCGAATATTTCGTTTTAAAGCAAGGGCAAAATCATCCTCATTAAAACACTCTAACTCCATCAAGCTACCACCTGTTGTTCCGCCAAATCCAACATTCTTTCAATGCCATCCAAATATCCCTGATATCGTTCCAGCTCTTCGATGCTCTGAATAGTATAGATTTTATCTTGTAAAATCATAGACAAATCATCTCCCAGTAAAACCCATGGATTTTTCTCGTCATCAAATGCTATGGCATGTTTATCTTGAAAATGATATAGTCTGGCCAGAATAGATGCTGCCCGCTCTTTAAATAAATCTATTTTAGAGCTAAGTTGGTATTCTTCCAGCGGGTTAATCATCTTTTCTTCTCCTACTATTTCTCTATAAGAAACTTGAAACGCTTGGCAAATCCTATCAATAATATCCGTTGAAATCGGACTACTTCCATTTTCATATCGACTTAAGCTATTGCGAGAAACACCTATTCTTTCCGCAAACTCAGGTTGGGTAAGTCCCTGTGTATGTCTAAGCTTTCGAATATTTTCTCCTATCATAAGACCTCCTTATTTTTTTCTAGTATAGCATAAAACGCTATTGCTTGCACCATTTTTGGTGCACTTGTTTATCTTATGTTTCTTTTGTCATTCATTTACGATGTCTTTCCAACGTTTAAACGTAAAAAAGGCCACACTTTAACTATTGCACTTAAAATGAATCGAATGTCAAAATCTTCAATCACCACCGAGCTCTGTATAAAAAAAAGAGGCTACTGCCTCTTTTTCTTTCGCTCAAAGCACTATGCAATAAGATTATTCCTCTTCCAGATAATCTTCATCCTCTAAATCATCGTAGTCTTCGTAATCCTCCAGATAATCCGGAGCAAGCAAACGATATACGCCGTAAGCCAATCCGCAAAAAGCGATGATTCCACCGATGATGGCCAGTACGGTACAAATCTTTTTCTTCATATCTTCTCCTTCTTTCTGCTTCTCTCTTAAGCCAATGGCATATTGAAAATCATTGCTTAATGCTCTTGCATCTTCTGTGAACTTCTTAGCTCTATCTCTGAAAGCTTCTATATTCCACTGTTCCATATTTTTATCCTTTCCCCAAAAACTTTCTCTTAAGTATAAAGATTCTTGGATAAAAAAGCAAGTCTTCTCTAAGGATACGAGGCTTTTTCTCTTCAACGATACAAAACTATTTCTGTAGGATACAGCATTTTTTCTTTATGGGCACAGGGCTTTTCCACCTTACTTCAGTACCCAGTTTCCATCCGCCATAACGAAGTTCTTCTCCACACCCAGCTTATTCATCCAGAATTTGGTCAAAGCCACGGTATAGCTTTCCTGGTCTTCAGTGAAGGCATCCTTACGTTTGTTCCAAAGCTCCTGAGAGCTGGGCCATAAAGCGTATCTGGGATGTACCGCACTATAGAAGGCAAAGGATCCGCCGTGCTGTCCGTGATGAGCCATCTGCACGATATCCGCCTTAAGCTTATCGGCACCTCTTTCTTCCATCAACTTTCCTGCCGCTTCATAGGGAAGGTCTCCGGTAATCAAAAGCTTCTTTCCGTTAATGGTAATCATATAGCAAACAGAGCTATTGTTTCCTGAGTCGATAGGAATGGAATAAGGGGTGTTCAAAACCTCTACCGCCACATTGCCATAGGTGAAGCTGGTTCCTGCAGGGGAGCTTTCATGGCGCTTTGCACTGTCGTACTGGGCCAGGTCTTCCATAATTTCCTTCATCATGGGGATACGGTGAGCCGGCTCATACTGCTCATAGAAGGCCAATGGCGCAAAGCCGTAGTAAATCTGTCCCGGGTCAATGTTGTAATAATCCGGATGACCTTCCTTCTTCTGCTGCTCAAGGATTACCGCAAGGGCACCTACATGGTCTTCATGAGGATGGGTAAGGAGCCAAGCTGCTACCTTTCCCCCCCTGTCCTTAATGTATTTTGCAAGGTAGGGAGCATTGGTCTTTAAACCACCGTCCACTACGATTAAGCTGCCGTCATTGCTCTCAATTACAATGGAAATCTGCTGTCCGCTTTGTTCTCCCTTAATCATGGTAATGCTGGCGCCGCCCAAGCCGATGGTACTGTCGGTATAAGTTGGGGTAGTGCTACCGTTTTGCACATTTAAAGGAGCATTGCTTGTAGTAACGCCCTGGGTACTGCTCTCGGAGGAACTTCCTGCATTGGAGGAGCTGTTGGACACTGAAGCATTACTTCCTGTGCCGTTGTTTCCGTTACCGTTATTTCCCGTGTTACCGGTATTTGCTGCCTGAGCCGCCTGGGTTAAGCTCGCATCCTGCCAGGGTGCCTTGGGGCTTCCATTGGAAACACTGCTTCCGTTTGAACTGTTTGCCTGCTGATTTACGCCATGAACCACGTTGGGAAGCGCTTCTCCCTGAATGGTACCGTTACTGTACTCATCCGCAAAAGCCTGTCCCTGGAAAGCCAAAGTTCCACTTAATAACAATGCCACTGCTAAAGCTTTTTTCTTCATTTTAACTCCTTTGCCATGCAAAACTTGAATTCTCTTTTGCTGCCACTATCAAGCTATACTCTTTTGCCATAAGGGCCGCAAACATATCGAAAATAGTCTCTTTTACGTAGACAGATTATCTCTCCCAAAGGTTACAAATCCTTCCTCATAAAAAGCAAGAATTTTCCCTATCTGTCTCAAACAGCATGCTTCCAAAACCGTTTTGCTTACTGCCGAACACCTTCTGCGTTGATAGTGTAGCCATCCTGCACGGTATCCTTCAGCATAGCCCCTGCAGGAACACCTTCCTTATTCACATTCAGGAAGTACCACTTATCTCCGATATTCTGCCATCCGCTAAGCATTGCACCGTTCTCCGGCTGGAAATAGTACCACTGTCCGTTGATTTCCTGCCAACCGCTGAGCATCTTTCCCTGTCCCTCGGCCTTCGGCTCCAAATAGTACCACTGATTATTTAAAAATGCCCATCCGCTAAGCATCGCACCGGCACTTGCTGCATTTTGATCCAGATAGTACCACTGCTCACCAATCTTTCTCCAGCCGGTAAGCATTTTTCCATCCTCATCGAAGAAATACCACTGGTCTTTAATCTGCTTCCAGCCCTTGGAAAGCTGACCGTTCTCCTCAAAATACCAGTCTTCTCCGTTCTGTCTCCAGCCTAAAACATTGCCAGAGGGACCACCGGAAGCATTACCGCCATCCTCGGTATTTCCATAGTAGTCATTGGAGGGTCTCTTCTTATTATCCTTAGCCTTCTCTGCTGCAGTCTTCTTCTTTTTCTTGGCACTGTATTCCTTAAAGCTTCCCTTACTAATGCCCTTTGCCTTCAAGGTAATCAGGTTGAAAATGTAGCCGTCATCGGAATATTCTCCGTCCACATCACCGGAGGGCTCCACATACTGTGAATCCGCAATATACTGCGCCAAATCATCCTTCTTGTCATACTTGGCTCTTACGGCGATATGGTCAAATTCCTTTCCGTTCTCGGAATAGGACTTCACGTTAATGCTGGTACCGTTCACGGACTTCTTCGCTACCTTGTCGTCTCCGTTTTTGGTGGTGTAGTAAATCACTACATCATAGCCGGAAGCGTAATCCACTTTTCCCCAGCGAATCAGAGTTCCGTCCTGGGTAAAGTTTGTCGGCTCCTTCAAAATGGTGAAGGGATAGGCATTTGCCTTAAGCTTAATGCTTGTCTTGGACTTCTCGGTTACCGCCATTTCATAAGCGCCTCGAACCTCCACCACGGTATTGTCATCAAAGACATTTCCCCCCTCCGCCTTCACGGAAATGGTATAGGTATAGGGCTTCTTGGGAGAGCCCTGATTCTTTCCGTCAATGGAAAATCCGGAAACCTCGTAGCCGCTGTCCATAGCCACAGCCTCCGGCTTGGCATAGGTCTTACCTGACTCCAGATCCAAATCTTCACTGGGGCTGATGTCGATCTGCACACGGCTTACCGGCTTATCCTCTGCAAATGCAGGAATGCTCCATAGAGCACATATTGCCAGCCCCAAAACCAGAGCCTTCTTTCCTGCTGTTTTGAAAATGCTTTCTTTTTTCTTTAGCATAGTATTCTCCTCTTTCTTATTTTTATTCTCATATTGAGAAGCCTTACTTTCCCTTATCTTCATCGGCGATAGTAGGACATTGTATTATCTTTAGGGAAGCCATGCACCGGAGGCGTCAAAACGATAGTCCACTCCGTTAATGTTTCTCGTGGTATCCGCTACCATCGCGCCGGAATCTTCCATATAATACCATACATTATTGAGATTTCTCCAGCCCGTTCGCATCGCGCCGTCCTCGGAAAGCCAATACCATTTTCCGGAGACCTTCTGCCAGTTCTTGGCCATTGCCCCGCTGTCCTTCAGGAAGTACCAGTTTCCGTTATCTTTGATCCAGCCGCTTCGCATTGCGCCCTGGTCATCTAAGAAATACCAGCTGTTTTGATCCTTCACCCAGCCGGTCTGCATATTTCCGTCGGAATTCATAAAGTACCACTTATCCGATACCTTTTTCCAACCGGTAACAGCCTTTCCGCTTTCCTTATACTGCCACTTTCCGGGAGTACTTTGCACCCAACCGTTTTCCACGGAAGCCTGAGATTCTGCTTCAGGCCCTCCGGTGCTGATGGTACTGTTTTCTTCTTTATTCAGGCTTGTATTGCCCCCATTGGAAGAGCTGTTTCCGGAAGCACCGCCGGAATTGTTGCCGCTCTTATTGCCGCCGTTCTTTCCTGAATTTCCATTATTGGAATTATTGCTGTTCTTTCCGTTATTGGAGGAATTATTGGAAGAATTCCCGCCATTTTGGGAGCTGTTTCCGGAAGCGCCGCCGGAATTTCCTGCATTTTTCTCAGAAGGGTTGCCCCCGCCGTAAGCCTTCCAGGAAAATTCCGTAGTAACCAATCCTTTAATGCCTCGTACCACACCCTTCTCACTGGACTGCCAAATAGTAGTGGCACTTCCCTCTACCGGACGATACACCCGATCCAGCGGATAAGCCGCAAACCACACGTCATAGGGCAAATCCGATAAATTCATGTGCTTGGTCAGCCAGGTTTTATTGGCATAGACCATAGGAATAAATCCCGCATCCTTCACCCTCTTACAGTAGGCGTTGGTCATGTCGGTAAGCCCTTCCTTCGTAAGACCGTCGGAAAGCATAGAGCCGACCTCCAGATCATAGGCCACCGGATATTCAAACTTATAGGGCTTAATCTTCTTTACGGTAAGCTTGGCCTCTGCCAAGGCGTCGTCCATATTTTTCGCGGTGGAGCAAAGGTAGGCTCCCACCTTAATGCCGGCCTTCTGTGCGCCCTTTACGTTCTCATCGAAATAGGCGTCTTCCTTGGTGCCGTAGGCGATACGAATCATGACAAAATCCAATCCGTCCTTCTTCGCCGCATCCCAGTCAATGGGACCGTTTTCATTCTGGAACTTGGAAACCTCGGTTCCCTTCTCCAGATACTTTAAATCGGAGCCGTCCGCATTGGTATAGCCGTACCAGCCGGAGTAATCCAAAGCTCCCGAAGAGGAGCTGTTACTCTGGCTCGAATTGTTGGTACTGCTTGACGTACTGCTTCCTGTGCTGTTCCCTGCATTTTTTCCCAGACTGTCCCCGGGGCCTGCGGCATAGCTTACGCTTTGTCCAAAAAGCAGGCTTAACGACAGGACGGTCAGGACGGCGACTCTTCGCCCTTTCTTCTGAAATTCCATACTTCCTCCATCATCTTTAACCCCGCTAGCTTATCAGCTTTTCAAGGGCAAATGCAATACCGTCCATAGAACTGTAAGAGTTTTTCAGAATTCAGTAAGAGTTTCCGAAAATATCCGGATACAAAAAGCCCCGGGACGCTGATAAGCTCAGCATTCCGGGGCTTTTTGCCGCATTTGCCACTCTCGTGGACTTTTTTATCACACACATTCTACTAGGAGAACTTGATAACTATTTGAGGGATAATTTTCTTAGGAATTTTATCCTTGTGATAGTAATATCGGCGGTATGATATAGAGTATAAGCGATTTTCTTATTTTTTAAAGAAAAATATTTTTATACGAACCTTCTAATGGATTTTATAGGCTTGTAGGTTGCAGATTCAATGGTTACACCGGAGCGGGAATTCAATGCGGAAAGCATTCTTCCGTTTCCTAAATAGATTCCTACATGGCCTGCATAAGCCAAAACATCACCGGGAATCGCATTTGCCAAAGATCCTACATTGGTTCCCATGGTTCCAATCTCTGCAGAGGAATGGGGAAGGCCGATGCCGAAGTGTCCGAAGATTCCCATTAAGAAGCCGGAACAGTCCGATCCGTGAAGAAGGCTTACTCCGCCGTAGCGATAAGGTCTGCCGATATACTGGGTTGCATAATCTACAATCTGCTGACTTCTGCTGACAGTATCTCCCACCAAAACATCGTCGGAAAATAAAGTAGTGGACTGATCCTCCTGAGAAATGATAGCACCCTCCTCGGAAAATACCAAAAGCTCCTCTTCCTTTGGACTTGCGGAAGCAGTGAAAGCAGTACTCATGCTCAAACTCATCAGAGCAAGGGCAAGGGCTAAGCCTTTTTTCCCAAATTTAAGAGCGCTTCTTCTCATTCCTTTCCGATTCGCTTTTCCTAAATTCCCGTTTACGGAATTTCCCTCTTCTGTTCTATTGTTCTTTACTGTAAAATTCGCGTCCTGCATAAACTCTCCTTTATGGTTTGTGTTACAGTTTGCCATTTTAGGGAGAAAATGTGGCGAAAATAAAAACACAAGATGAAGATTCACTAACGCATTCTTACAAAACTGCCTAGTGTTTTTACATTTTCATCCCGTGTTTTTTACGAAATTCTGACATTTTCTTATTTTGGAAGCATTTTTACGCCTCTTTGGTAAAATGGTTCCATTTTTTTAGTCATAAGTAAATTTCTTCATAACAATTTTTCTTTTCTTTGATTCCATGCTTTTCTCTTTTTTTATTCCTTGCTTTTTATCTCCCTTAAACTTTACTTTTCTTCTCTCTTTATTCTTTGCTTTTATTCTCTAAATCCCGCTCTTCTTCCGCCTTTTCACCGCTTGGGGTATAGCCAATCCACTTCTCGGAAAAATGCACGTCGAAGAAATGAATAATCGGTCCCAGGAAAAGGGCGGAAACCAAGGTTCCGATTCCTACCAATCCTCCGGTAAGGAAGGTGCCAAGAGCTGCCAAACCGTCTGTTAACATTCTGCATCCGTAATAATGCTTCTTGGTCTTGTCCCTTAAGCCCAAGGAAAGGTAATCATAGGGCGCAACCCCCAGGTCCGCTGTCTGGTACAGAGAAACGCCGAAGGAAGTTACCACCACCGCAAGGCTTACCCAAATCAACTGCACCGCCAAACCCTGCTCCTCCGCATATCCGAAGTACTTTGTAAATATTTCATAGAAGAAAGTCACGATATAGCCTATCAAAATGCCGTTGGCAAAGGTTCCCGCACCGATATACTTTCGGCCGAAGGCAAGCTGAACCATGAAAAACAGCACATTGGCGATCATGTTTTGCTGCCCCAAAGAAATTCCGAAAATTTCCGCCAAACGCATATTTAAGGCGGAAATCGGGTCATTTCCCAAATGAGACTCCTTAAACAGGGCGATGCCGATGGAAATTACCAGTACTCCCAAAAGCATTCCAATATACCTTCTCACCATAATATTCTTTGTTTGCATAGTCACCCCTTTTCTATACTACTTTTATGCTCTACTCTACTACAAAAGCCTTGTCTACTCCCTAAGTTCTGTACTTTCTTTCCAAAGCTTAGGTCTTTTCTTTTTTTCTATATTCTGTATTTCATACTGCACTGAACTTTCTCGTAAGGACATTATCTTAACGAATTTTCCTTTTTTTATCCAGCATTTTTATCATTATTTTTCTTTTGATCTTAAGCCCAACAACGCAAAGTGAAATACAGGCTTACTAGCAGGAGTGCTTTTCTTCTTTTAACAGCTTTACTTTACAGATGAAAAAAGTGTAGTTAGCGAAAGCTCTAAGCCTCCGATAACTACACTCTTACTGACTTTCTTATTGACTGACTTTCTTATTGACTGACTTTCTTACTGACTTGCTTACTTTCTTACTTATCTTTCTTTTATGGATGAACCACTACCGGGCATCCCTTCTGAATTTTGGCAAAAAGCTCTGCT
>NZ_CAUVME010000004.1:0-109407 GCF_963553175.1 Oribacterium sinus
CATTTTTATGACAAGCTTTTACTGGTTTCTAAGGAATTAAATACTCCTTCAGCCAAGAAGATGGCGGAGAAAAGGGATAAACTCATGAAGGATTTTCTGAAGGAGTGGAGAGCGGAAATGAATTAAACATTGAAACTGTAAAATAGTTTAATTTTCCGGTTCATTTTTTAAATAATTCTGAATGAATTCCAAGACGGTAGAGCATAAGGACAAGCTTAAAATCTTTCTTAAACAGATTAGTAAACTTGACTTCGTATTTCATACTTCCAAAGCCGCCTTGAGATCATCCATAGTTTTATAGGATTTTACGCTACTATCTAAGGCAATACGCCGCCCCTCTTTAATGGCGGCTATAGTTACATCATTTAGTCTAAGCTCAGAAAAAAGCTGATTCGCCTGTTCAGGATTTTCTTTATTACTTTCAATATTTAGTTTTGTGTTCGCCATTGAAGGAACCTCCATTCCAACTGCACATTGTTAGTTTTAGGTTCTTAGCTTTGCAGAGCATATTCTTCACCGAATGCATCAGCACCTTTCGCATTACCGGAGACAATTTCTATATCTTTTAGAGAAGACAGGATTAGAGATTATATTTCTCCTTTAATTTGCGCATGGTCTCGGCTCCATTTTCGGTATTTCCCTCTTTTAGATTCTTAAGCCCCTCTAAAACATCTTTTGCTTCATACATCTTTTGTATGGTTTTCTCATAGTATTCAATATCCATAAGCACAAGCCCTCGTAACTGTTTTGCAATTCATCCCTATTTTTTCCTTATTTTCCGGATTGTATCAGCTCCACGCGAAGTCAGAACTTTTTTGCAGACTCTTTATAGGATCCTTGTCCACCCAGTTTTTATGGGTTTCCAGAATAAGCCCTTCCACCTCGTTTTTTTCGCAATCTCAGCCAAGTTCTTTAAATCCATATTGCCATAGCCAAGTTCCATTTCATCTTCTTTTAAAATCGGGTAATATAGGGGCCCTTTTTTCTGGAACCTCTGTTGGTGATATGCCAAAGCTTCATTCGGCTTCTCAGTTTTTCCATTAGGATAGGAACATCTACTTCGGTATCAGCCGTTGGCTATTCGCCAAGAAAATTCATATTAGGCCAAAGGGCACGGACTACATTTTCCGGATACTCCTGATCTATAAAGCTTTCTATAGCATTTCTTGGCTCCGGATGTTCTTTTCGGTCCGTGGCTCTTACCATGACCATGGCGGTAACCATGGAGTCGGAAAGGAAGAATAGGGTAATGGCTATTGCCAACACGGAACCTAAGATAGGCGGTATCTTTTCAATAAATCGGGAAATAGGGGGATAGGCGTAATGAAACCAAAGCACGGAAACAATACCCCAAAAAATCATAAACAAGAGATTGGTTCTTCCATCTATGTTAAATGGCATGTAGGAATAGTCCCAAAACTTCATACCGAAGAAAACTTCAGTGAATACGGAGCAGAGATATTCAAATGCTCCACCAAAGAAGAATCCGGCAATGAAGATGGAAAGATTATTTTGCTTTTTGACCTTGCTAAGTACCAGCGTTAGGATAACCGCGCCTAAACCCCAGACAATACTGAATGGACCGAGCACCAAACTAGAACGCCGCATCAGGACGTGGGCTGTCAGAAAGACATAGACGGTTTCGATGATATCTCCCATAAAAGAGGTAATGAGAAGCATCCAAATCAGTTTATAAAAGTGAATTCCTTCGGCAAAAATAATTCCTTGTTGTTGCAGGCGTTGATCGGAGGCGGCAATTCCTGCAGATGGAGAAGCTCCATGCTCTACAGAGTTTTCTTCATTTTCTGCTAAAAGACTTGGATATTGGCGGTAAATTCTATTCCAAATACCTCGGGAAATCCATTCTCCTAATCGCAGTTTTCTATTGTGAGCCAAAATTTCTTCCCGCTTTATGTAGTATTTTCTGGGAAGAAGATAGAGCAAGACAATATCGGAAACAAGGGAAAGCAAGAGGAGAGCAGCAAGAAGGTGAACAAGAGAAAGTGGAAGCAAAGAGACCACAGAAAAAAGAAGCGGGTGGAAGCTCTTTAGCAGGACATATCCCGGAATAGTAAGGAGTATAGAGTAAGCAGCAGAGATTTTCAGATTTCCCTTTGGGAAAATTTCCCGGCTGTTCTTATTTTGATAAAATTTATGTAGAAAAAATAAAGATATGTTGTTTGTAAAAATACCATAAAGAAAGGTCATAAACAGTAATCCCGGAGTGCTGACCCTTTTTCCGGAGGATAGGAAAATCAAGAAAATCATGATTAGTGCAGGTTGAACCAAGATTGGAAGATTTAAAATTCCAAAATTTCTGTAGCACTGTTCCTTTAGGCTTACAAAAATAGTGGCGGTAATCCAGGCCAAAAAGCCATAAAAGAAAAAATATAAGACCAGGTCAGTTCCTGAAAATAATGGCATACCCCTTACACTCCTTTTTGTTTATTACTTTTAAAAATTTTTTAAAAGATTACTTTTATACAGTTTAGATATTCCCCAGTTCATAAATTATATGAAATAGAATAATATTTGTCAAGACATCGTAGTGTTACCTATTATAAGGATTTGGTTTAGTAGCTTTGGGATTCCGGTGTTTATTCGCTAGAACTTGAAAATAAGAAAGAATAGGCATACACTTTATCAGGACAAATTTTCTGCAATATATTTTGTCCTATAACTCAGATTAGTCCTATAGCTTGGTTTTAGCCTTTAGGACGCAAAACAGAATGGATTTACACGGGAGAGGAGTTTTATTTGCGCAATTTCTTGAAAAAATATGCTTTGGTGCTTCTGATTGGCGGTGTTTTCGAAGCTGTGGCAATTAGCCTTTGGCTTACGAAGCATAATCTTTTTTATCTTTTCAACTTTAGTTATATCGGAATCTCCTTATCCTTAGGAATTTTTCTGCTCGGAAGAAAATATCCCTATGCCCGTCGTGTGGTACAGCTTCTGGTTGGACTCTATATGCTCGTTTATTTAGGGCTTATCAACCGGGAAAATATGCAAATTGAGGGATTTTGGTACTACTTGCTCACCGGTGTTTTCGAGGCGGCTACCATTCATTACGCGGTGGCAAAAATCTTCGGACCTCTGATTTTCGGAAGAGGCTTCTGCGGTTATGCCTGTTGGACTGCCATGGTTTTGGATTTTCTGCCTTATAAAACAAGAGAGCTTCCCCGGAAAAATATCGGATGGATTCGTTATCTGACTTTTGCTTTATCTTTCCTCTTTGTTTCCGCCCTGTTTCTGATGAAAGTGGGGAATCTGGAAAGGATTATGTTTTGGGCATTTCTCCTTGGAAATCTTGCTTATTATCTTGTGGGGATAGCACTGGCCTTTCTTTTCAAGGATAATCGGGCTTTCTGCAAATACATCTGTCCGGTTACCGTATTTCTAAAGCCAATGAGTTATTTTTCTTTGGTACGAATTCGTTGTGATGAGACGAAATGCATTTCCTGCGGAAAATGCAAGAAGGTTTGCCCCATGGATGTGGAGATGACCGACAATTCCAGGAAGAGAAAAAACGGGACGGACTGTATCCTGTGTATGGAATGCGTAAAGGTCTGCCCGAAGGGAGCGCTGTTAGGATAATGCCTTATCTTATAATTCACTGAAACCATTTATTAAAAATAGAAATGCAACAGTATGATATGCAAAAGTATGTTATTGCATAATACGATATTGCATTTTGTTCTGTTTCATGGATTATCTAATTTAAAAGTGCTTTATAGTTTTGATTTTTGCTTACAAAGCACTGAATTTATTATAGAAATGAATGCTAATCATTGCGAAATGCATTCATTATTGTTATATTTCATATAGAAGAATGTAGATAGGAGGTGGAAACAATGGCTACAATTACAGTACGAATTAATGACGAGGATAAAAAAGTATTAGACCAAGTGGTAGAAGAGATGGGCTTGAATTATTCCACATTTTACAGTATTTATACGAAGAAAGTTTTACGAGAAAGACGAATCCCTTTTGAAGTATCTGCCAGTGTGGATCCATTCTATTCAGAAAGCAATATGCGTTCAATGAAAAAATCTATAAAGGAATTGCGTGAGGGGAAAGGCAGGGCGCATGAGCTCATAGAGGTGGATGATGAGATAAGAATACAAGGAGATAAGCAATGACTTCAATCAGTATTACCAAGGCAAGAGCAAAGCTTAATCAGATTGTTTCAGAAGTAAATGAATCTTCTCAGCCAATCACGATTACCAACAATAGAGGGAAAAATGCGGTATTGATTGGAGAAGAGGATTGGAAAGCCATTCAGGAAACTTTGTACTTGAATAGTATTCCGGGTATGAGCCAAAGTATTTTGGCATCAAAGGAAGAAGAAATTTCCTATCGTTCATCCTTTAAATAAATAGGAGAAATCATGAAACAATCTTTAGAAGAAAAACAGACATTAGCGATGGAAGGCTTAGCGGCAGGAAAGAACTGCGGTCAGCTGGTGCTGCTTGCCTATCAAGAGGAATTAAATCTTTCTGAGGAGCTTCTGCTTTCTCTATCCGCAGGGCTTATTGAGGGATTGGGAACATTAGAGGGAACCTGCGGCGCACTCATTGGAGCAAATTTGGTTTTGGCTATGAAAAATAAGGGAAATCCAATGGTGCAGGTGGAGGCCGCCCATCTTTTTCAGGACTTTGTTGAGCGTTGTGGAGCCAGCATTTGCAAAGACTTAAGAGGCATAGGTAAAGAAAAGCCTCTTTGCAGCTGCGAAGATTGTATCAAAGAGGCGATTGCTTTACTGTATTAAGTTTTAGAGAAGTTTATTAAAACTGATCCACAATTTCCACGCTATCCGGCAGGAGCTCCATATTCACAATGGAGTTTCCGGATAGCTTTACTTTTTTCAGATTGGGTAAATTCCGTAGTGCACTGATATCGGTAATATAGTTATCGGAAATGTCCAGCTCTTCCAGAGTGCTGAGTCCCTCTAAACAATCCAGATTCTCCAACTTATTTCCACGAAGTCCAAGCTTTTTTATCGCTTTAAAATGGGAGAGAAAGGCTTTGGCATTGGCCGTGAAATTATCGGAATCATCATCCAGGTTTTTGATTTCTGCCTGGGTGAGAATCAAGGTCTCCGTAGTGTTGTTATCTTCCATCTTACTAAGGGATAGGGGAATCTGAGGCGTGTGAGCTGAATCAATGACATTTTCATCAAAAATCAGCTCCTTTACTTTGATACCGGAGAATAGCCCGCGATAGTCTCTCGAAGTATCTAAAGAATCTCCCAGAATACTTAGTTTTTCAAGGCTTGGTAAGTCTTCTAAAACATTTTCCCAGTCGTTAGAAATATAATCCATGGAACCGGAAATTATCAGAGTGCTTAAAGAGTTCATTCCACGAAGGGGTTCGGCGCTGATCTCGTCACCGTCCAGAAAACAGTAGAGACTCTTAATCGAGGGCATATGAGCAAAATGACTGAGATACCTGGAGTTACAAAGGACTTCTTCCAAGGCAGTTAAATTCTGCAAATCCGGCAGGGAAAAGTCGTAAAGGAGAACGCCCAGGTGCAGGCTTTGTAAAGCGCTGAGACCGGCAATGGCCTTTCCGTCCGTTAATTCATAACAGCTGTCAATGGAAAGCGTGTTTAATGAGGGGTGGTTGGCTAAACCGTCTAAAGAGAGTATCGGTACGCTCTCGAGTTCAAGAGACTTTAACTTAGGCATATTTTGGGTAAAGTTTAAATCCTTTACGGACATTACATGGGATAAGCTGAGATTCTCTATCTGGGGCATGCCGGAGAGGACGGAGATATTTTCCAAGGGGGTATCGGAGGGACCCGACAGACTCAGAGTTTTACAATTGCTTAAAGTGGCTAAAGGAGCTAAATCCGCAGAGGTGTAAAGGGATAAATTCTCTAAGTTAGGAAAGTGTCTTAAAAAAAGCAGTCCTCCCTCATAGTCAGAATCCACCCTGATGGAAAGGCTTTTCAGGGAAGAAAAGGGTGTGAAAATATCCGTGATATCTTTTGTTTCGTCAGAGGAAATGCTGTAGGGAACAACGTCATCACGGAGGTAAATACCGCTAAGACCGAGTATCTGTTCCGGATTTGCCAAGCTTAGCAAAAGCTCTCTGAAACTTTCCGAATTGTTTCCTATAGCGGCAAAGTATTTTAACTCTTTAAGATTTTTTAAATCCTGATTATCGCTACTGTCACTATCAAAGTCCAGGCCTTGTCCCAGTGCCAGATTCTCCAAACCGGTGAAGGGCTGAAGCTCCTGTCGAGAAATGCTTTCCGTAGCAGGAAAATAAAGGGTCTTTTCTTCCACGGGATTTCCCTCTTCATCCAGCTTCTCCGCATAAGAAAAACACCAGTTTTCTTCATCTAAATCTTTTGAGATGGACAGGAATTTTAAGGAATTATAGTCTTCCCCTGTAACTTGAGAAAGATTCTTGGAAAATGCCTTCTCCACAAAGGAAATCACTACCGGATCCTGCACCGTGCTACGATATTGGTCGGTGGGAAGCTCTATACCGCTAGGAGAAAAGACTGTTCTTAGTAAAACAAACAGAAGGATTGACATTACCACTACTACAGTGCCCACTGCACAGCTTTGCAAAACGTATTTGCCTCGTACATTGTTTGGAACAGTTCTTTCCTTATTATAATTCACATTTTTTATGGTGATATTTTGGGTAATATCCGGCTTATGAGGCTCCAAATAGACCTTGGTATTACAGAATTTACACTGTACAAAGCCTTCCTTCATTCCCTCAGGAACGGATAATTGACCATTGCAGTTAGGACATTGGATTTTGGTGATTTTCATGGATTTTCCTCTTGCTATTTTTAACTTATATTTTGTAAAATGAATATTATTTTATAAACAAATTAAGTTTACATAATGACTAAGTGATAAGCAAGAGGAGAATAGGAGGAAATCAAATGAGAAGTGTTTTGGGGGATCGTAAGGCGGTATTTGATGCGGGAGGACGGAAGCTTTGTATTACGGAAGAAGGAATTTCAGTGGAAGGGAAGAAGCCCTTTACTCTTTCTTTTTCCGAGGTGGGAGCCATTCTTCCCATGCGATATTGCAACTCCAATATGCTCTATTCTCTGATTTTTAGGGATCTTCAGGGGAAAAATATCAGTCTTCCGGATTTAGAGACAGATACCAAGGCAAATGGTAGAGGGCATAATATTGCGGAAACCAAGACGCTCTTACTTGCATTTGCAAGAAATAAGCTGGGGGCTGAATTTCCCAATAGCATCGATAGCCTGGATCTTCCCATCGGCTTTAATTTAAAGGAAAAGGAGATTCGCCTTTCCGGAGGACATATTACCGGAGCAAAGCATAGCATTCCTTTAACTGCGATTAGACGAGTGAAAATGGTGACCAACGGTACCATTTCCAACTTAGGCATTTATACCAAGGAAAAGGGCGGCTTCTTTGATTTTCCGGATATGAGCATTCCTGCAAATGAATTGACCCTTCCTATCTTGGAGGCTGCCATGACCAGAAATACAGGAGTCGGTATTGACTTTAGTAGGGGAGACGGATTTGCGCAAAAAACTTCCGAGTTTATGATTATTCGTTTCTTAAGTGCCGATTTTTTCATTAATGAAGATGGTAGTTTCTCCGCTGAATGGCAAGAGAGGGCATATGACAGAATTTCTGCCTACGGATATGAGGAGGATACCTTGCTGGAGCAGGCTATATTGCTCTAGAAAGATATTATTTTGGGAAAAACTTGTGTTCATAGCTATAGCCTGCATACAAAGATAGCATTATGAGAGTAGTATTACACCACTTATCAGCAGGAAAATGTCTCCTCCACCTCTTGATAGGGATATGCCCTGCGGAGTACCTGATAGCAGGGGCAGTCTTCTTCGTGGTCGTTAATGACACCGCAGGCTTGTAAAAATGAATAGACAATGACGGGGCCGGTATACTGAAAGCCCCGTTTTTTTAAATCCTTACTGATTGCTTCGGAAAGAGCATTTTTGGCAGGCATTTCTCCCTTTTCATGTCCTTGATAACAAAGACTCTTTCCGCCGGAAAAGCTCCAAAGGTAAGCGTCAAAGCTTCCCTCTTCTTTTTGCAGGGCTAAAAATGCCTTGGCATTTTGAATCATGGCTCTGATTTTTCGCTCCGATCGAATCATATTTTCCGTATGCATGATTCTTTCAATATCTTCTTTCGTGAATGCTGCGAGCTTTTCCGGGGAAAAGTTTGCAAAACAGCTTCGAAGAGTTTCTCTTTTTCGAAGAATCAAGGCCCAGCTAAGACCGGCCTGCATGGATTCCAAAAGCAAATATTCAAAGAGCTTTTGATCATCATGGGTGGGTACGCCCCACTCCTTATCGTGATAAGAAATCATTTCCGCACTGCTGTTTTTCCATTGACAAGCCATAATGCCTCCTTTTTATAGGATTATAACAGAATCCGGTTTAAAGTTGATAGGGAAGTGCAGTAATGGTTTGAATACAAAAGGATGTTGCCCCCTTTTAAATAGAGAGCAACATCCTTTTGTATTCAAGTTATTTTGTTTAATACAATCTATACAGATATCATTTCCATTACTTCTGTAAATCAAGAGTTGCCGTTTGTGTAGGAAATTTATCATTCCAACTATGCTTTCGAACGTAAAGACTAACAGGACTTCTGTCTTTTAATTTAAATGCTCTATAAACTTTTGCACTGTATCCATTTTGGACTTTGGCACTAAGATCCCAGGGATAGGATATTTCTGAAGAAGATATTCCGGTAGTTTCTAATTGCACTCCATTTTGATATGCCTCAATTTCAATACTAGACCATCCCGGGGTTACAGGTTTTTGCTCTTTGTTGCTAAACTCATAAAGAAGAACAAGAGATTCTTCATCACTGAAATTTTCCTGTATCCAATGATCTACATATTTTACTGTGTATTCATCCATTTGGTAGTCAAAAAGTGGTGCTTTTTCATTAATCCACGCGCCATCTGCTCCAACTTTATAACCATCCGGAGTGGTGGTATTTGTCAGCATATAGCCATCTGCACCAAGATAGTAGTCCTTGCCGTTATCCTTATACCATTCATTTTTCTTGTAAGTTCCATCGCCATTGTCTACCCACCAGCCTTTTGCATCTTGTTTCCAAACTGTAGCATAACTACTTATGGATACAAACTGTGATAAAGCAATAGCTAAAGCAATACCGGATATGCATTTTTTCATATAAGCCCCCATTCAATAATGAATTTTCTTAAATAATAATACATGCTTGTACAAATATCAATACATTAGAAAAAATAAATCTACTTATATGTTAGATTTGTAGTCTCTAAGCCTTATGTAGCTGTTTTTTCAAAAGGAAAAGAAAGGTAAAGTAGGGCCTATTTTAGCCCTACTTTTAAAGTCGCCTTTTCCGCCTCTTTCTTTGTAAACCCTTCATTCATCAGGGCATCTATTAAATCTTCTTTGGAGGTCACTCCGTCCTCCATGTATTCTTTTGCAACAATCTCAGCTTGTTCTATCCAGTTCACGTTAATGTGGCTCAGGGCAAAATCCGCTTCCTCTTCTGTGAAGTGGTCGAAGAGCAACTGTGCTTTTAGTTTTTCTTTGGAAAACCCGATTTTATGCTTGCAATATTCTTTCGCTTTCTTTCGTGCCTCTTGATTCCAATCTATATTGAGATACTCTAGGGCGAACTTTGCATCTTCAGAATCGATATTCTCTACAGAAAGCATTTGCAATAATTCTGTTTGAGATAAGTGCATAGTATCAAGATAGTCTTTTGCAGTTTGGATAGCCTGTAATTGATTTTCGTTTAGGCTTTCCAATGGGGGCTTGGTAGTTTCTTCGCTTGATGATTCCTTACCTGTCGTGACATTATTCTTACTCATTTCTTTGGAATCCGCAGAACTCTTTTCCGGGTTAATTTCTTTGGAATCCACAGAACTGCTCTCTATGCTTTCTGAAGAGACCTTCGAAGAACTCTCTACAGTATTCCCTTCTTGATTCTGCTTTGTACAGGACATCATAATGAAGAGAAGGAAAATCGGAGCAAGTCGGGCGAGGTATCTGGAAGCATGACTCATTTTTATAATTCCTTTCGTGTGAGAGAATAGAGAGGTTTCTTCATTTTCATAAGAACAAGTTATATGAATTACGGTATAATGTTCTTATGGTAATCTTTACTTTCTTATTAGGCAAGAACAAGTGTGGATGTAAAAAAGAGTTTTGAGAGAAATGGAGAAACAATGGAAGAATTTAAAAAAATGAGACGGTTTAAGCAGGAAATTTCTAAAGAAGAGTGTATTAAAGTTTTACGGGAAGCTCCCAGAGGAGTCATGGCTTTTCATGGGGAAAATGATTATCCCTACGCTATTCCCCTAAACCAGTTTTATGATGAGGAAGACGGAAAGCTCTATTTTCACGGTGCGAAAGAAGGATTGAAATTGGATTTGCTTGCTAAAAACAATAAGGTTTGCTTCACCATCATGGACTCCGGATTCAAAAAAGAAGGAGAATGGCCTTGGTATATTCGTTCCGTACTTTGCCTTGGAAGGGTGGAAGCTGTAGAGAATCAGGAGAAGGTGATAGAACAATGCAGAAAGCTGGCGGAAAAATTCTATCCGACGAAGGAGTCTATCGAGAAAGAAATAGAAAAAGCCGGGGCAAGAGTCAATATGCTTTGCATGACGATTGACAGAATGACCGGAAAGCTGGTGAAGGAATCTTAAGTCGGGTTTGAATTTTATGGAAGGAGGAGAAAATGAGTCGAAAGGAAGAAATTCAAAATGCCTATCAATCCGTGGGCAATCATACCGGCTTTTATGACGGAATGATGACCTATGGAAATTTGGCAGGAAAGTTATTATGCCGATTGGTATGGAACATGGATAAGGAGAAAAATCTTTATTATCGGAATAAGGTCTTATCCTCCATTCCTAAGGACTTTTCCGGAAGGCTTTTGGAAATTCCTGTGGGTACGGGAATCATGACTCTTCCCTTATATAAGGGGCTTCATAATGCAGAGATTGTCTGTATGGACTATGCGCCGGAAATGATGGAGCCGGCAAAGGATAGGGCGGCTTTACTGGGTATAGAGAATATTCATTTTCAACAGGGAGATGTGGGAGACCTTCCTTTTCAAACGGAAAGCTTTGATATCGTTTTATCCATGAATGGTTTCCATGTTTTTCCGGACAAGGAAGCGGCTTATCAGGAGGTGTTCCGCGTATTAAAACCGGGAGGGATTTTCTGCGGTTGTTTTTATGTGGAAGGGGGCGTAAAAAGAGCCGACTGGTTTGCCAAGCATATTTATGTTCCAAAAGGTCTGTTTACACCACCCTTTGAGACGGAAGAAAGTTTAAGAAAGCGGCTTATGAAAAGCTACACAGAGGTTTCCGTAGAAAGAGTGGAAACGGTGGCCTGCTTTTCCTGTGTAAAAAAATAAATTCATGATTGTGACCATTCCTTTCTGTTCTCCGTCTTAATGGGAGAAGGGAGCTAAGGCAAGGCGGAAATTTTGTCTACAGAAGATGTGGATTTTGGCGTATAATGGGGAGGTATAAAAATGTTTTGTCCTATCGCCGGAAGAGCATAGGAGAAGTCGGGAAAACTTAAGTTTGTCTCAAAGCATGTCTCCAAGAATGGAGAATAGCAGAAAGAATTCCTGATTTTTAGAGTAGAAATAGGGGAAAATATGCTTGTTACGAAAAAGCTAAGCAACGATAATACATGGATTAATATTAACTCGGATGAAATTACAAAGCATTCCAAAGTATACGAGGAATATGATATTGATCCGAAAACGCTGGAGTATGCTTTGGATGAAAATGAGCATGCCCACATGGATTATGATCGGGAGGACGGAACCGTTACCTTCATTTACAGTGTTTTGGATCTGGAAAAGGATAAGGAATATTATGAGACGGTTCCTCTGACTTTTATTGTGCAAAAAAATCGACTGGTGACCATCAGTAATGAGGACAATGTATATATCATTCAGAAGATGTGCGATTATGTGGATGGAAAAGAGAATCTTTCGATTTATACCTTACTCTTTGCAAGCTTGGAAATGATTTCCAATGCCTACTATCCGATTATTGAGCGTTTGGATAAGCAGAAGGATGAGATTAACCATTTGCTTCGGCAGAAAACCACGAAGAAGAATCTCTATGCTCTTTCCGACTTGGAGGTGGGCATGATTTATTTACGATCCGCCGCTACGCAAAATCGTCTTTTGCTGGAGCATATCCAGGCTCATGCCATTTATCGTAGCTTTGATGAAGAGGAGTCTGCACAGTTTGATGATGCCATGGTGGAGGCCAGACAGCTGGTGTCCATGACGGAGCTTCTTTCTACCGTGGCTCGTCAGCTTTTGGACTCCTACAACAACATTTTGAACAATGACTTAAATAACAACTTGAGCACCCTGACTATTTTTGAAATTTTGCTGAGTGTCCTGGCGGTAATTACAGGCTTCTTCGGAATGAATGTTCCTCTCCCTCTGATGAATGAGCGAAAAGCCTGGGTATTAATTTGTGCTGTGAGTGCACTCATTTGGATAGCCCTAACCTGGGTAATGCGCTGGATTATTAAACGCAGATAAATGAATGGATAGAAAGTAAGGAATAAAACGTATTTGAAGCCGGGATTGGGAAATGAAGCATTGGGAATATAGCTTTAGGAACGTAAAATCATAGATAAGGATTCAGAAGGATGGAAGACCAAAAGATTATCGCCCTGTATTTTCAAAGGGCGGAGACTGCGATTTTAGAAACCAAAAAGAAATACAGCCGCTTACTCCTTTCCATTTCCTATGGCATTTTAAAAATCATGGCGGATGCGGAGGAGTGTGAGAATGACACTTATTTAAAGACCTGGAATGCCATTCCGCCGAAACAGCCGGAGAATCTGCCGGCTTTTTTGTCGAAGATCGTCCGGAATCTTTCTTTAGATCGTTACGACAGTTTGCATGCGGAAAAGCGTGGGGGAGGAGAAGTTCCCCTGGTGCTGGAAGAGCTGTCGGAAGTCCTTCCGGATAAGGGGGCGATTCCGGGAGAGGGTAATGAGCTGTCGGAACTAATGGACTCTTTTTTGCATACATTAAAGCCGGAGAGCAGAAATATTTTTATGAGAAGATATTGGTTTATGGATTCCGTATCCGAGATTGCGGAGGCATCCGGTTTTGGTCTTAGTAAGGTGAAAATGAGTTTAAGCCGCACACGGGAGCAGCTTAAGCTTTTCTTAGAGCAGGAGGGATATCGTTTATGAAAGAGGACAGCAAGCGACTGCTTCGGGGAATGACAGAGGTAAGTGAGCAATATATTTTGGAAGCGGAGGCATTTTACCAAAAGAAGGATGAAAAGAACGTTGATAGAGAAAACGCAGTAAAAGAAACTAAAGAAAAAGAAAGCATAGAAAAAGAAAAGAAGATTATCAAAATGCAGGAAGCTAAGAAGAGGAAATTTATTACCATTCCTCGGGTTTTAGGATTTACTGCTTCCATAGCTGCGGCCTGCTTTGTTTGCTATATCGGAGTATTCATGTTTTTAGCTCCCAGAGCAGCCAAACCAAGCTCTGTAATGCTGGAGGGAGCACAAGGGGAGGACTCCGGTGGAACACAGGATAAAGCGGAAGAATTTGCCGCAGAGGGCGGAGAACTGAAAGAGAACTCTGCCGGGATCACGGCTAAGGGACGGAGCGTAGAAGAAGTTGCGTCCATGCAGCAGGCTACAGAACTTACCGGTTTTACCATGCGTATTCCTGAGGGAAAAGCTCCTTATACAGAAAAAACCATCAGTGTAATCGGAGAGGATATGATTGAAGTGGCCTATTCTAAGGAAGAGCCTTCTGCGGTAGGATATTCCATCCGAAAAGCAAGAGCTGAAGGAGACATTAGCGGAGATTATACGGAGTATACAGAAAGCAAAGAAGTGGATTCCGAGGGAAGAAAAGTCACTTTAAAGGGTGAAGCCGGAAGATATTCCCTGGCATTATGGGAAGAAAATGGCTTCAGCTATGCGGTAAATGCACAGGAGAAGCCAATGACGGAAGAGGAGATTTTAGAAATTGTAAAGGCGGTGGAGTAAGAGACTCGTCAAGGCAATGGAGGAGCGTAAAAAATCGGACGGCGAATTTTCACCGTCCGATTTTTTATGAAATATTGTAGAAGCTAAACGTTTCTTAAAGCAATATCATCCTTGAGGCTATATTGCTTTTGATACTTTGGCACTATCATTAGCCCCAGAAGTAATGTCCGGTAATTAAAGAATAAATGCCCATAACTGCTACAACGGCACAAGCTATAATTTGCAATGGACGAATGCGTACGCTTGTTCCGTTTTCATGAGCTTGTTTAATCATAAGAATCTGCCCTACGCACATTACCAAGCAGACAAGAGTAACGATAATAGTCATGGTTTGCTGGTTCATTTTACTTCCCCCTAAAAATTAAAGTGATTTGTTTATTCCCTTAAAAAAGAAAATATTAATTTTAATCCTTAAGAATTGTAAGCAGAATACTAATGTCTGTCAAGAGAAATCTTAATCTTTTACGGAAGCTAATTGACTTCTTAGATGATGAATTTATAATAGTTTTGCATGTATAGGATAGAGAATTTTTCCTATCCCGTAAGTGAGATTATGGAGAAGAAGTAAACGTTACTGTTTATCAATATTTGTAGCAGCTTTCAGGAGGAAAACAAGATGAATCAGACTATTATGATTGTAGCCGGTGTGGTAGTTGTGTGGGCAGTTTTATTTGTTGTCATGATGAGCTTTCAAAAAAAGCGTAAGGCAGGGGAACAGCAATTTAATGCGGATAATGCGTATAAGGCACTCTTACATTTGTACTGCGATCATGTTGCTATTGACGGAAACAGCCTTTCCGCATTTTCCCATACGCAGGGAGAATATATGCAGACTATCGTAGCCTTGGAGCCGGGTCAGCATAGATTGGAAGGTATTTTCCGCTCTACAGAGGCAGGCGTTACAGGCAATAAGAATTTGGTCAGTGAAAAGCTTAGTATTGATATCGATTTGGAAGCAGGGCATGTTTATTCTGCAGCTATGTATTTTTATTCCGCAGAAGATAGAAACGAGTATTACAAGGGGCAGACCGGAAAGGCTATTGCAGAGGTTCCTCTTTCCATTGTTAAGGGCAGTGACCAGGTTAAGGCCTATGTCATTGTGTATGAAGAGCAATAAAAGTAGCTGGAGAAAGTGGTGGCTTCATGTGGAAAATAAAGTCTAATACTTATTTAGATGAAAATGGATCCTGCCACTGGCAAATTAGGTACTATTCGCCCAATCCGATTTCTTCTTTCTTTGGTCTTCTTTTCTTACTGGGAATATTTTTTCTGATATATAGGCAATTGGGCTTAGATAAGAGTGTGTGGCTTCTGTATGGACTGCTCACTATGTATTCCGCCTTTTGCGTATGGGATATCTACAAATGTTTCTTTCTTACTTATATTGTGGAAGCAATTCTGTATGAAGAGGAGATAGTACTTCTCTACCATAAGGGGGAAAGTCGGAGGATTCCCTATACGGAAATAGGATTTGTGGATTTTCAACTCCATGAGGGGGTGGGAAGTAAGATACATTTTTCGCCCCACTTTAGCCTTTACAAGAAGGACAGCACGTCAAAGATTCTGGATTCCGTGTTGTATAAAAACGGGTATTTGCTTTTTACAGGAGAAGTAGAGCTTCTGGAGGATTATCTTAGGATTAAAGAAATTCTGGCGGAAAAGGGAAAACATTGTGTGGAACCAAGAGAAACCGAAGAGTGTTTTCGAAGAGGAAGGCTTACTATACAAGCTAGAAGAGATATTGGATAAGAAAAGAATCGTACGATTTTCATTGCGGAAATTGTACGATTCTTTTATACTAAGAAAAAAGGAGGAACAACGATGTCTATTACTGCAACGGAGCTAAAGTTAAATTTAAGTAAGTACTTATTACTGGCGGAGAAAGAAGATATTTGCATTACAAAGAATGGCAGACCGATTGCTAAATTAGTTTCACCGTATCAAGACAAATTAAAACTCGTAGACGAGTTATTTTCCAGTGTACCTTCTGATTTAAACTTAGAAGAAGCTCGCAAGGAGAGAATGAATCAGATATGAAGATATTATTAGATACCTGTATCGTGATAGATTTTTTGCAGGGAAGGGAACCCTTTGCAGAGGATGCCTATCAAATTTTTCGCCTTTTAGCAACAGAGATATTCTCCGCTTATATTACTGCAAAGTCAACAACAGACATTTACTACTTAACAAGACGATGCACACATAGTGACGAAGAAGCGAAGGACAAGTTGAATCGTTTATTGGGAGTTTTAAGAGTGGCAGATACTTTGTCTGAGGACATTTTTAATGCCTTGATTTCTGAGACAAAGGATTTTGAAGATGCGGTAATGATGGAGACGGCTCTTCGAATAAAGGCAGATGGTATAGTGACCAGAAATACAAAAGACTATAAGAACTCTTCCGTTAAAGTATATACACCGAAAGAGTTTATAAAATGTTGTGAGGAAAGTTTTTACAAAACTTAGAAATAAAAAGAATACTTTAGTTCTATTTTAGGAGCCCAAAAGGCTTCTTTTTTATGCCTAAAGAATATTAAGTGAAATAATGAGGACATTTTGTATTGTAGACGTAATAAAAATCTAAAAACGGATAAATATGCAATAAAATGCAAATTCATACATTTTACACATTTCATACACAAGCTGAACATAAGTTTCTGCGATAGTAGGGCGTGTAAAGAGCAACCTAATCACAGAAAAGAGGACAGTATGAAAAAGAATAAAAATAAAATGAGTATATGGCTGGCGGCAATGGCGATGAGCATGTCCATCGTAGGATGTTCCAATGCAAAGACTGCTACAACAGCGGCAGCAACTACGGCCCAGAGCACAGAGGCGGTGGCAACGAACACCTCCGCAAAAACAACGGCAAGTTATTCCGAGGAAGACTTAAATACTTCTTATTCCGACTCGGATACCAAGATTGAGTTGAGCAGCGGAAACGCCAAGATTACCGGAGAGGGTGCAAGCTACACGGATGGCAATATTGTCATTACCAAGGCCGGAACCTATGTCTTTAGCGGAGAGTTCAACGGACAGATCATTACGGAGGTGGGAGACGAAGACCTGGTACACATCGTTTTCAACGGCGTAAATATCACAAACACGACTTCCTCCGTCATTAACGCAGCTACCGGACGTAAGATTGTGTTGACCTTAGTGGACGGCACTACCAACACCATAACAGATAGCGCAACATATAATTACGCGGAGGGAGAGGATGAGCCGGATGCAACCCTCTTTGTAAAGCAGGATTTGACCATTAACGGAAACGGAACTTTGAATATCAGCTCCAACTATGCAACAGCCCTTAAGGCAAAGGACAATCTCATTATCTTAGGCGGAAAGCTGAATATTGAATCGGGAGGAAAGGCCATCAAGGGAACCGACTCCGTTACCATTGAAAATGCGGATATCACCATCAATGTAGAGGATGACGGTATTACCACAGACGGAGCCTTGGTCATCAACAGCGGAACCATTAAGATGGAGAAGGTTGGAGAAGGATTGGAGGCTGTTACCATTGATATTAACGGCGGAACCATTGATATTGTGGCGAGCGATGACGGTATCAATGCCCGTGGTCTGATTGACGACAGCGCCACCGATGAGGAAAAGGAAGCTTACGGAGAAGAAAATCAGGCAGATACTTATTTCCGTATTACAGCCGGTACGGTAAATGTGACAGCCGGCGGAGATGGAATCGACTCCAACGGTCAGGTCTATATCGAAGGCGGCACCTTAAATGTTTCCGGACCTGCTTCCGGACCGGATGTGGCTTTAGACTTTAACGGAAAGGCAACCATTACCGGCGGAACCTTTATCAGTACCGGTGTGCAGGAAATGTTTGAATCCTTTGACAGCAGTTCCACCCAGAACTTTATCAATGTGTTCTACTCTACTGCAGTAAGTGGCGGAACAGAGGTGAAGGTGACAGACAAGAGTGGAAATGTGGTACTTAGCTACACACCGACCAACGACTTTACGGCAGTGATTCTTTCCTCTGATAAGCTTGTGACAGGAGAGACCTATACTGTAAGTGCGGGCAGCAATAGCGAAGAAATCACGATTTCTGCAGGAGAGAATACCATAGGGGAGCAAAGCAGCGGCATGGGCTTTGGCGGTGGAAACGGTGCTCCTCCAAGTGGAGCTCCCGGGGAAAATGGCGGTACACCACCTAGCGGAAACGGCTCTATGGGACAGCCACCGGAGAAGCCGACAGATGCTAATGGAAATTAACTGACTATGCCGGAGCCACCAAGTGGTCAGGGAAGTAATAGTGAAAGCAACTAATATCGTTTAGGGAAATAAATACCCCCGAAATACTTATAATCCAATACTTTGGAGAAAAGTATTCCGGGGGTGCTTTTTAGAAAAGAATATAGACTGAAGAAGGGATGAAAAATGGGATTTCCTCGAATCAGTATATTCTCAAAGAAGAGCTATTTAGACAAGGCACTAAATCTTCGATCTAAAGGAATTGACAATGCCGCGTATTGCGCCATAGCCCACTCCGGCTACCGGCCAAATAATCCAGCTGATATCCCAACGCCGTGTAATAAAGCTGTAGGCCAGATAGATAGCCGTTACCGAGCACCAGTAAATTTGCCCGACGGTTTCATTTTTGTGCTCGTCCATCTTTTTCTCTCTTCTATAATCCCCTTGCTCTAAAAGCATGTTCATGGAATCCCAAATAATATTCGTTTTGACAATCAGAAACACGCCAACGGCCACAAAAAGCAGAAGGAAAGGCACGGCAAGAGCGGTATGGAGATCATCTTCTCCATAAATAATCATACTGATAAAGATGGGACTTGCCGCAATGATGCAAAGAAAAATACCTAAAATCATCTGAGAAGTATAAGTTCCCTGGTAACGGGATTTTTTCTCCTGCACCATACCATTTACCCCGTAAGCAGTATTCAGAAGCTCTTTTTCTATATAATGGAATCGATCCCCTTCAATGGAGTTTTTGATAAATAAGGCTACTCCTGCTCCTGCCAAAAGAAAGAGGAAGAGCACACCGATACCTACGGATTTTCCTTCTGAGAGAGGAAGAAGAGAACTTTCCTGAAGAGTGCTTAAAACAATCAATAGGCTGGGGGAAAGGATACAAAGAAATACGCCCAGAGCAATCTGGGAAGCTGCTTGATTCTTGTGTTCCAGAAAGGCATTGGCCTCCTCCATGGAAACAGGAACTTCCTTTAGGGAGGATTCCGTATCAATCTTTGGAGCTTCTCCCGGGCTGTCCAGCTCAATCTCATCCTTTAAGAGGTAATCCGTACTGACGGAAAAGACCTCGGACAACTTCAAAATCTTATTCATATCCGGAATGGACTGGGCGCCCTCCCATTTGGAAATGGACTGTCTGCTGACCTCCAGCTTCTCCGCCAGATCCTCCTGAGACCAACCGTTTTTCTTTCTTAATTCTATAATCTTGTCTGCCAGTATCATACTCTGCTCCTTTTATGATTTTCAGTGTTTACCGGAATTTCCCTTCTCGGAAAATGTCTTGGTTCACTCCGTCTTTACGTCTCCCATACTAGTAAAAAATGCGGTTGCAGGGAAGAAAGAGGGCTTGTCAATTTGACAACCGACGGTTGCAAAGCCTTGATTTTCCGTGGAAAAACGTCATTTTCCGGAAAAGCAAGTTCTACATTTCCAAAACCGATTCAATGCTTAGACGAAGGGCGATTTCCCGGGAACCAATACCGAAGGAACGCATATCGTGTTCCTCTACATTTGCCAAAGAATCTCCGGTGTAGAGCAGACTACCCCATTGAATATCCCGCATCTTTGCCACGGCTGCCAGGGCGGAACACTCCATTTCCACAACGGTACAAGCTTCCGACTTTCTATATTCCACCTTTTCTTTGGTTTCCCGGAAAAATCCGTCGGTGGACCAGGTAATTACCTCTTCATAGGGCAAATGATGGGAGCGCAGAATCTTTTCGATAGCCTTTCTTGGGGCTTCCTCTATGTCCACGAAGCGGGAGGGAGGAAGATAATGGTAGGAAGTGCCTTCGTCTCGCAGTGCTTTTTTCGGAACCAGAAAAACGCCTTCCTCCTTATGAACCAATACACCGCAGGAACCACTGCTGATGACTTTTTTCACTCCATGGGCAATGAGCCAATCCAGAATCTGTGCGGCAGGGGCTGCACCTACAGGGGCCTGCACCAAGAGGAAGGGAATTCCATTTTCCTCCAATAAAAAAATGGGATATTGCATGGTGGCGGAGAGAAAATGGGTCAGTACCTTTCCGCCATGCTGTAAGGCATATTTTTCAACCGTGTCCTGTAAAAAGGCAAAAACGGCCCTCTCCGGAAAATGCACATCCAGCACTTCGTGACCCGGCTCTAAAACAGCACTGGGATCGGAATCAAATTCTAAGATGGGGATTTCGTGTTTTTGAATACTCATTTTGGCCTCAATTTTCTCTTTTTAAAAGTGTTTTATGGTAAAATAATAGCAATATTTTTTTATAAAGTCCTAGTATACATGGGAAAATAAGATATTCGCAAGAAGGAAAATGCTAAGGAAATTTAAATATTTAAATTGTAATGGAAGCATACGTGTCTTGGATAGAAAAATACTTATCCGACTATAACACGGACTTTTATTATCAGTCTCGAGAGTATATTGCTTTGTGCTATAGAGAAGGGGAAATTGTGGAGTAGAAAAGGCTGTAGAGCAGAAAAGCTGTTGAGTAGAGGAGTGGGATAATATGAAAGTACTGGTCATACCGGATGTGCATTTAAAAACTTGGATATTTGATAAGGCGGAAAATGTCTTAAAGTCGGGTAAGGCAGATCTGGCAGTCTGTCTTATGGACATGCCGGACGACTGGGATATGGAAGTTCAGATTGATCGGTACAGAGCAATCTACGACAGGGCTATTGCATTTGCCAAGGACTATCCGGATACCCTTTGGTGCTACGGAAACCATGACCTAAGCTATCCCTGGGGACGACTGGAAAGCGGCTATTCTCCTTATGCAGAGCGGACGGTGATGGAAAAACTGGAAGAGCTGGAAAAGAGCCTGAAAGATTCCTCTCAGATCAACATTATGCATAGAATAGGTCGAGTTTTGTTCTCCCATGCAGGTCTTAGCACGGAATTTGTAAAAAGTCTAAACAAGAAACTCTTGGATGCGGATATAGATGAAGTCCTTCATTCGGTAAATACTGCTTCTCAGGATAAGCTATGGAATGATGAATCGCCCCTTTGGCTAAGAGCATTGGATGTACGGAGAAAGGCATTTCGAGGGGGAAAATATAAGCAGGTTGTGGGTCATACTCCGGTGGAAAAAATCATGGAGCAGGGAGGAATGATCTTTACAGATGTTTTCTCCACAGATAGGGAAGGTACGCAGATTGGGGAATCTGCCATGGTGGTGATAGATTCTGAGACGGGGGAGTATGAGGTGGTAGAGGTCTAAGAAAAGAGCTGGAAAAAAATAAATGCTTTTCTAAGTAATATAGGCCTGAAATCGAGGCACGCTCTCGCTAAACTCGCCCAACGGGTAGGGTACTAAGCGAAAAACTGCTGGGCATTCGTTTTTCGCAAGTACCCGCGGGCTCAGATTGCCCCTCTTTCAGGCCTATATTACCGAAAAGCTATTTAATATTGATTTTTCACAGTCCTTTTCTTATCCTATGAGGACCTTGCTGGGAGTAAATAGGCAAGTGAAAAGACTAAAGTTAATAAAGAAAATAATATATGTGTACGAATTTTTGGAGTTTATCTTTTGAAAATAAACTTAGTAGTAACTACGATATGTTGTTTTTTGTTCGGGTGTGAAATGATACAATGAAAAAGCATCTTTGAATTTCAGTATTATTTAAAAGGGTGCTTTTATCTATTAAATGCCGGCGGCATTATCCGCTGTGAACGTTGGGAACACGTATAAGCCTAGGAGGAGACAAAATGTCAAAAGAAGTGTTTAGACTGGGAGAGTTGTTCTGTGGCCCAGGAGGAATTGCTTGTGGAGCACATAATGCGAAGAGTGATGATGGTGAGAAGTCTATAGTTCATGCTTGGGCAAATGATTTTGATACAGATACATGTGAAACATACATAAAGAATATATGTCATGGAGATGGGGCTTCTGTATATTGTAGGGATGTTAGAGAACTTGATATTCCGGCTCTGGGACCAATAGATGCTTTTGCATACGGATTTCCGTGTAATTCGTTTTCTCATGTGGGAGAACATCAGGGGCTGGAAAACGATAAATTTGGGCAACTTTATACATATGGGGTTGAAGTACTAAAATATTATCAACCTAAGTGGTTTCTCGCCGAAAATGTAACAGGTATGCGATCAGCAGGGGATGGTAGTCATTTTCAAATAATATTAAATGACTTGGCTAAAGCTGGTTATAAGTTAGTAACAAATATGTATAAATTTGAGGAATATGGAGTACCACAAACACGTCATAGGATTATTATTGTTGGGATTCGTAATGATTTGGATGCTAAAGGAATCAAGTTCAAGGTGCCGTCACCAGAATTATATAGACATTGTGATATTACTTCCGGAACTGCATTATCAAATATTCCTGATGATGCTCCAAATAATGAAATTCGTAAATTACAGGATACTGTTAAACTGCGCCTTTCTTACATTAAACCGGGACAAAATATATGGCAGGCAGAAAATATACCTCCAGAGTTAATGATTAAGACAAGAACAAAAATCAGCCAAATTTATAGAAAACTTGATCCGAACAAGCCATCTTATACTGTAACAGCTGCAGGTGGCGGTGGAACTTATATGTATCATTGGTCAGAGGAACAGAGAGAACTTACTAATAGAGAACGTGCTAGGATACAGACGTTTCCAGATGATTTTGAATTTATTGGAAAATATTCTTCAGTTAGAAAACAGATTGGAATGGCTGTGCCTCCAAAAGGAGCTGAGATAATATTTAGTGCTATTTTAAATACTTTTGCCGGAATAGATTATCCGTCTGTAGAACCAAGTTTCTCGTAATTTATGACTAGAGGAGATGACTATGCTGAATTATTGGTGGGTGACGCGACCTAAAAGAAAACTTGATAGTGTACCGGAAGTTCTTGCTACCTTTGCTGATATTTCTTTGAATCAAGAATGGTCTGGGCAACGTGGTACCCAAATGGCATATGAGGATGCACTTGAAAAAGCAGGTCTAAAACGTGTTGGAGCTCGCCGTGACCAATCTGGTTCTGGCGGTAGAACCTATGTGGCGTGGCTCGTTTCATTGGGATTGATTTTCAATCATGCCAAGACGGGAAATATTAAATTAACATTGGCAGGAGAAGCCATCATGAATGGAGATTCTCCTGTAGATGTTTTAAAACAGCAGGTACTGAAATATCAGTTTCCATCTTCTTTTTCTATGGGAAGAGGCGTTCAAGTAAGTGAACGCTTTAAAATTCGTCCTTTCCGCTTTTTACTAAGACTCTTATCAGATGATAGATTAGAACGCTATTTGACACAGGATGAAATAGCTAAGATAATTGCAGTGGATGCAGAGAATGAGAAAGAATCAGTTTATGAGATGGTTGTTCAAAAGATTCTTCGATTTCGTGAGGTAGGCGATAAATGCTTAGATTCCAATTTTTATGAACTATATAAGCCTAGTCGTGGGGAGGTTAACCCTGACCACCCTTTCAGCCATTTACAGGATATGGCTAACACAATGATAAATTGGATTGAGTATATTCAGTTGGCAAAACGAAATGAGGATAGAAATTTAGTTATTTTAGAAGAAAAACAGGCTGAAGTGGATGCTATCTTATCATCTCATTTGCCTTTTATAGATAGACCAACAGATCATGAATTTTTCCAAAGAAAATATGGACTTGACCCGAAACATCGTAAAGACATTAGAAATTTAGAAAAGACTCAGACTGTAACTGCTCGTATAATTGCTGAACAGAAAATTAGAACTGCTTATATCAAAACATCACTTATGAAGCCCATTACTGGAATAACGCCAGGACTAATTTCGGAAATAACTGAGGAAACGGGTATTTCATCAGATTTAGTTGAAGAGATCTTAAACAAAGTATATCCTCATGGTGCTGTGGGAGCTTTTTTATCGTCATATTTTGAAATGGCATTTAAAGGACGTGAAGAATGTACAGAATTTGAAGTGGCCACAACAGAACTATTTAAAGATGTATTTGGCTACAATGCAAAGCATCTTGGACAAACAGGGAGTAAATCTGCTCCTGATATTTTGTTACTTTCTGATTCTGAAGGCTACCAAGCGATAGTTGATAATAAGGCATATAGCAAGTATAGCATTAGTGGAGACCATCATAACCGTATGGTGCATAACTATCTAAAACGTATTCAGTCTTATAGTTCTAGTCCATTTCCTATTGGCTTTTTTACGTATATTGCAGGTGGCTTTGGAAAGTCTATTGATAAACAGATACAAGATGAAGTGAAGGAAAGTGGTATACATGGCTCCGGTATTACCATATCTAATTTTATCAAGATGATTGAAAACCATCAAAATGGAGTACGTAAGTACAGTCATAGAGATTTAAGAAGTATTTTTAGCCTTGATCGTCAAGTGGCGTTAAAAGATGTATGTGAGAATAGTTTTACTAATGATGTATATGGACTAGAGCTTTGGAAAAATACAAAAGTTGCTGATTCTTCTGGGTTTATACACTGATATTAACTTTGGACATTTTTTGTTCCTGATTTCATGAGACTTAATTTGTAGGAGCATTAGGAGCATACAAAATCAGACCAAGTTTAAGTAAGGAAATGTACTAAATGTCTACTCGTTTTAAAACAGTATTATTGGTAGGTGTAACCCATTGACGAATAACCGTAAAGGTCAATATGCAGTTGATTTAGTTCATCCGTATAGAATGGTATTTGAAAAACATGGTAATAAGATACAGGTAGCTCATATTATGGAGATAGTGGATTACCATTAGAAAAGTGAAATGGAATAGGGGGTAGCACTATGGTGAGAAGTCGTAGCGTTATTGCAACACCGCCCGGAGCGACGATAAAAGAGCAGCTTAAGGACAGAGGAATGAGTCAAAAAGAGTTTGCTGCGGGAATGGATATGTCTGAAAAGCATATCAGTAAGCTTATCAATGGAGAAGTACAGTTAACTCCGGAGGTAGCTGTTAGATTGGAGATGGTGCTTGGAGTACCTGCAAAGTTTTGGAATAATTTAGAGGCGATATACAGAGAAAAATTAATAAAGCCCGAAGCTTAAAAGTATGCTTGCAGAGTGCGGAATTGCACTTGTTTTTTTGCCGCATTTACAAGGCTCATTTTTACAAGGAGCTTCCTTTATGGACGGGAAGAAGATTGTTGTAGGATTAACTGCGAGAGGAAAAGACGCGGATAAGTTTTGGTTCAGTCTATTTCATGAACTAGCGCATATCGTTTTAGGACATATAAGTCAATTGAATGGAACATCAGAGGATGATGAGAAAGCTGCAAATTCTTGGTCCGGGGACACATTAATCCCGGGCAATGATTTTGCTGAATTTGTTGACCGTAAGAGCTTTTCCGCATCAAGTATACGTGCGTTCGCTGAGAAGCAAGGCATTGCACCTGGGATTGTGGTTGGAAGATTGCAAAACGAAGGATGCATTAAGCATAATATGTTGAATGAATTAAAGGATCATTATAAAGTCGTTGTATAGTTTTTAAGAGAAGGCTATAAAATTCCTTATCGGGATTATACTTTTAATAAAATACTATTGTCGGGTATTGTGGAAGAAAATAGGTATGCAGAGGGAAATATGACAACAACAAAACTTTGGAATCGAAATTTCAGCTTGGTGATTCTTGCGTCTACGATGGGTACTATCGGGGGAATTGCAGGAGGTTTTGCGCTGGCATTCCTGGTTTTCGATGAAACCGGGAGCACTTTGGCATCCGCTCTAATTCTCGCAATACAGCTTCTTCCCTTCCTGTTTATTCCTATCGTCATTGCGCCTATTATGGATCGACTTCCGAGAAAGACTTTTTTGGTCATGGGAGATGTTGCAAATTCCTTTTTGATTTTCGGCATGGGACTATGGTTATTGTTTTTTGACTTTTCCTACATTGGGTATCTCGCGCTGTCTTTGCTTCTGGCCTGTCTCGGATCGGTAGACGAGTTGGCCTTCACCAGTATTTATCCGGAATTAATCCCGAAAGGAGCTGAGCAAAAGGGTTACGCGGTATCTTCCATGCTTTATCCGGTTTTAACGGTGATTATGACTCCGTTTGCCGCGGTACTTTTGGACACGTTCGGTGTGGCATGGATTCTGATTGCGCAGGGCGGACTATCGCTTCTTGCCGCTATCACGGAGAGTTTTATTCGTCTGGATGAAACGGAACGTCATGATTCTACGACCTATTCTCTTCAGGCATGGGTCTCGGACATACGGGAGGCGGTACAGTATTTAAAGAAAGAACGCGGCCTTTTAGGTCTTTATGAATATATGGCGGTGAGCAATGGTGTTACCTGTGCCTATTCTCCCCTTCTCATCGCTTTTTTCCGTACTTTTCCGGGATTCACGGCGGCAATGTATGCCGCATTTTCCGTGGTAGAGTTTATAGGAAGGTCCATCGGCAGTGCATTACAATATCGAATTAAAATTCCGGATAAGAAGAAGTTCGGTTTTGTGTTTTTTGTCTATCAAACATATTCCGCGATGGATATGTGTTTGCTCTGGCTTCCTTATCCTTTGATGCTTTTAAACAGAGGAATTTGCGGCTTTCTCGGGAGTAACAGCGCCATCATAAGAGATGCAGCAGTACAGAGGTATATTCCGGAGAGACTCCGGTCTCGGGTCAATGCTTTCCAGGGGGTTCTGGTTACAGCCGGCTGCAGTGCATTTTCTTTGGTGATGGGCTTTCTCGGAGAGATTCTGGATTATCGGTGGTGCATTATGATTGGTGGAACGTTCACCTTACTGGCCGGTTTTGTTCTGATTTTAGTCAGGCAAAAAGAGGTTCGCAGGCTCTATGAGCCGGACATCAGTGAGGGGACTGGAAATTAGGGACGTTTTAAATTCGGGCCAAAGCTATTTCCAATAAAGCTACAAATTATATTTTCCAGTGCTATTCTTGAAGAATTTCAATTGCTTTTACGACATGAGCAAAGCCTTGTATATCAAATTTTCTAAGTTTTGACAGTTTTGAATACTTAGAGTTTCCTATTTCTGCTTTTATATAGGATGGATAGTCTTCAATTGCTTCATAAGGGATATTTTTTAAAAGACATGCTGCTATATGCATGACTTTACAAGCCATAACTGCAGCTTTTTCTGCAGAAAAACGTTCAGCATATACGTGTGTGACAATGCTTTTTATTCCTCGCAAATACTTATCGTAATCTTTTCCGTATTGACCTCTTGAGGCAATGGATACAGCGGCTTCCAGTGTATCGCGAAGAACATTTTCTTCGTTGGTAGCGATTCCTCTATACTGTATCTCAGATAAAACGGTTCTAGTGTAAGATTTACGGATATCTTCAAAGTTGTCGATAAAATCCACCAGTGTTGCTACATCATACATTTGCTTAATGATTTCCAGTTCTTTATCTACGCCGAAAGGAATTCCAGTTGTATGAGGAGCAAATGCTGTTAGTTTATCTCCAAGAATACAATCTATGCTTGGAACTCTAACTTCATAGTAAGGCTCTTCCGTAATAATCAAATTATTTTTTATTGGCTTCTGAATAATATTGGAATAGTGATTTTCCTCAAATAGGATGTCTAACAAAATGTAAAAAGGAGCCTCGGATTTGAGAGGAGAGTTATAGTAGTATTTATAGTGTCGTTTTTCAATGCTATTTTTTCCTTTTCGGATTTGACACTCAATTTTTTTAAAAGGAAATATTTTTCCGGCTTCATCCAGATAATGCTCTATATCTATTCCCGGAGAAACGATGATATCGATATCCGTAGATAAACGCCTGGGGTGATCCAAGAGCAGCATCAGACTGGTTCCTCCCTTAAAGACAAAGGGCATCTTAACCCTGCATAGAGCTTCAAGAAGTCCGAAGGCATAAATGCTTCTTTCTAAAATGAAACTGTCCACCATTTGATTTTTCTTTAAACTAAGTACGTGTTCCAATGTGAAGTTATCTCTTGTTATCATACATCACCAACCTTCAGCTCGATGTTCGTTTTATTTTGAAGGAATTCCCGTAGTTCTCTTTCTTTGTTTCTGCGTCGTGCGTACCGAAACATTTTTACTTGATCGACTTCGTATAATGAAAAAATAGCCTCCAAAGCCGCCGGATAATCTCCGAAAGAGAGCATGTCCTTTAGCCGCTTGTTAGCAAATAAATCAACTATCAGTTTTTCAATTGCCAGTTGATGCTGATTATTCCTTCCTTTTGGAGATTCACTAATTAGACGATCGATGATTATGCTGTTATCGATGCCATAGCGAAGAATCTGGTTTAAATCAGGTTTTAGAAGTACTTTTCCCGCAAATTCAGATACTATTCGTTCGAATACAAATTCGCATCCGTCCTTTTCTACCTCAAGGAAGATGTAATTGCGGCCAATCTGATGATTGAGAAATTCATTCAGCCAGCTGAATTCCCAAATTCTGTATTCAATCAAAGGAAATTCCTCATCCATAATAGAAATTATTTGCAAGGAAATATCGGAGTATTGATTTTCATATTTTATCGTATTCGCTGAATCTATGACTTTTCTATATTGGTTTCGTCCGATATGTTCGAGTTTTGAATTTTCAATCATGTATGAAAGTAATCCTTTAAGTTGCCCTTCACGAAAAAGAGGATTGCTTTTTTGTGCCAGCTTTAAGATATCCTGTCTTGAAATGGTATAGTCAGGCAACGTATCCCTAAGTAAATAATCCTTCATTCAGACCTCTTTTCTATAGCGGCAAATTCTTGTTTTTTTGCCGTTATGGTTCACTATATAATATATCGTTAACTAGTGAGAACACAATACCATATCGGCAAATTTTATTTTTTTTGCCGATATGGCTAAAGCTGATTTTTTTCTTCTTTTTCAGCTTCATTTCAGTTTTTTCTCCTATACTCCAGCCATGAAAGGAATTGAAGCAAGTGCTTCCAACTTTCATTCAGGAAACTAAAGCAGACAAGGAGGGATAAGCATGAAAAAGAGGATTGCCTTAATACCGGCTTATAAACCAAATATACAGTTATTGGAATTTGTAAAAGGAATTGAAGAACATGGAATGGATTGCCTGATTGTAAATGATGGTTCGGGAGAGGAGTATTTGTCTCTCTTCCATAAGATAGAAAGGGAAACGGAGGCCAGAGTGCTGTCCTTCCCGGAAAATAGAGGAAAGGGTGCCGCTTTAAAGGCGGGACTGGAATATTTGCAGAAGGAAAATGTGGGACTGCAAGGGGATTTCACCATTATCACCTTGGATGCGGACGGACAACATTTGCTGAAGGACGCCCTCAACTTACTTTCTGTAGCAGAGGAAAAAAAAGATACTCTGATTCTTGGCAGCAGAACCCAGTCCAAGGATTCTCCTCTTCGTTCCAGAATCGGAAACGGAATTACCAAGGAGGTTTTCAATCTGTGCACAGGGGTAGAGGTAAAGGATACCCAGACAGGGATGAGAGCGTTTTCCGGCAAGATGATTCCGGAAATGTTGGATATTCCGGGGGAACGTTATGAGTATGAAATGAATGTGCTTTTGTATTTGGCAAAGGAAGGAGTGCCTATGGAAGAAGTACCTATTGAAACGGTATATATCAATGACAATGCGGAAAGCCATTTTGATACGGTGAAGGATTCCTATCGGATCTACAAGCAGATTTTAAAATTCTCTGCCAGCTCCTTAGTATCCTTCCTGGCGGATTTCTTGCTCTACAGTTTCTTCTTCCTGATTACAGGAGGACTGTTTGTATCGAATTTCCTGGCAAGAGTCATTTCCCTACACATAAATTTTTTCTTAAACAAGACCATGGTATTTTCCACGGATGGAGAGAAGGAAGATATTGCAGAAAGCAAAAAGAGGATGGAAAACGCTAGAGCGCAGAAGGGAACTAAGTGGAATCTATCCGCACTAAAGAGCTTTAAGAAGGAAGAGTACCTTTCCTATCTAGGACTGGCGGCATTTATCTTCTTAATTAACAGCTTTATTTTATCGGGAATTGTAGGAAGCTTGGGAATGAATCCTTACCTGGCGAAGATTTTAACGGAAGGCTTGTTGTTCTGCCTGTCCTACTTCGTGCAAAAGAAATGGATTTTCGAAAAGAAAAATAGCAAGAAAGCAGGGGTGAAGGAGAAAGAACTTATGAGATCCCGTGGATTAACAAAGATAGAAGATTCTACGGCATTTTCTGAAAAAAAGGATGAGGAATTAGCAGTTTTTGAAGAAGTCGTAAAAGAGAAAAACAAGCAGATTATGCAGGTACAGGCATAAGGAAAGGATAAAATAATGAGAAAGTTTAACGGAAAAAAAGCAGGAATTATATGCGGTGTGGCATTGGCTTCATTTACCTCCTATGCCCTCCTGGATACCTTCGTAATCCCTCACCCTATGCAGACGGTGTCGGGACAGAACTTAGATTCCAACGGGCTGTCTATAAATGAAGAGGAGAGTACAGAGGCGGAAAATGCCTATGCAGCTAATCAGGATCAGGACGGTTTAAGTTCCAATAACTCCGGACAAAGTGGCTTTAATCAAGATGATTCCGGGCAAAATGGATTTAAGCAAGACGGCTATCATCAGGATGGCGAGAATAACGAGAATTACGATGAAAACAGCTCCGATCAGAGCTTTGGCGGAAATGGTGGATTCGATAATGGACAGGGCTTCGGTGTACCCGGAAATGGCGGACCGGGCGGACATGGTCCAGGTGGCCCGGGACGGGGAGGACAGGGTAGACCCGGTGGCGGAAAGAGAAATTCCGCGAATAATTCTTCTAACAACAGCTCAGGAAACTCTTCCAAGAATAATTCCGGTAAAGCAAATTCTAACGGAAACTCGGGCAGCACCGGATCCGAAACGAAATCTACTACGAAATCCACTACGAAATCTGCTACGAATTCCTCCGGTAGTACAAGCAGCACAAGTTCCGGAACGGTAATCGGCACGTACTCTGATAGTAAGAGCAAAATTACCGTAACTCAGTATAGAGCCTATGATAGTAATATTTATGTGGCAGATGTGGAGGTAACAGACGGAACAAGTATTCTTTCCGCATTTGCAAATAATACCTATGGAAGAAACATTACCGACACTACTTCCGATATGGCAGAGGAAAACAATGCGGTTTTAGCGATTAACGGAGACTACTACGGGGCAAGACAGAGCGGGTATGTGATTCGAAACGGTGTGGTGTACAGAAGTCAGGGAAGTAACGGAGAAGATATGGTGATTTCTAAGGACGGAAGCTTTTCCTTCATTTCCGAATCCGACACCACTACAGACTCTCTGATACAGAAGCAGGCTTGGCAGGTTCTTTCCTTTGGACCGGTTTTGGTAGAGAACGGACAGGTAGCCGTTTCGGAAAATGATGAGGTAGGTATGGCGATGGCCAGCAACCCAAGAACAGCCATCGGCACTGTGGCTAAGAACCATTATCTCTTTGTGGTATCTGACGGAAGAACTTCTGAAAGTGCGGGATTAAGCCTTTACGAGTTGGCGAACTTTATGAAGTCTTTAGGAGCGACAAATGTCTATAACTTGGATGGCGGTGGATCCTCCACCATGGTGTTCCAGGGAGAGGTAGTCAATAACCCCACCACCAATGGAAACAAGATTTCCGAGAGAGCAGTCAGCGATATCTTATATATCGGAAAGAGCTCATAAGATAGGGAATTCTACGGAAACCAACATAATGATATGAAAATCAAGTTAAAGTTATAAAAGTGGTTAAGATACGAAAATCAGTAAAAATACGAAATGTAAACTAAAGATATGGAAATCAGTATAAAGATATGAAAATCAGTATAGAGGAGATATCAAATGGAAAAGAATCAAGTTATTTATTATCATTCGGCAAGTCGTCAGGACAATGCTGAAGAAAGGATGGAGACGATGCAGAGCAGGCAGAATATTTCTGACAATGGAACGAGTCAGTTATCCTGGAAATCGCTTCTTCCCATTACTTTGACCACGGTTTTTGTCTTTGTCTTCGCAAAGATTTACGGACTTTTCTCCCATGGAGTCAGCTCAGCTTTCATGAGCTATGCCTTTTTACTCCCATTAACCCTCATTTTCCTTCCAAAGTTTATCAACCTATGCACAGGCAATCGCCTTTGGAATTTTTCTTTGGAAAATGGGGATGAGGCAGGGGAAAAGAAGCTATTCTTCACCTCTTTGGCATTCTTCCTTTGGAAGAGCGGCGTGGCGGTACTTACGGTAGGCTCCATCTATAAAGGGGTATTGGACATATACGGAACCAGCGGCACTTTTGAATGGATTTACTTGGTGGTGGGAATTTTGGCATTAGTGTCCGGAGGAATCGGTGCTTTATTGGCAAAGAAAGAATAAGCTGTAAGGGAAAATGGAAAAGGGCTTGTCGTGTAAGATAAGCTCTTTTTTCGCGGTGGCAGTGTGGTTTAAGACTATAATAATGGATTGGTGTTTATAGGCCTATGCAATAAAACTGATAATTTATAAAATAATCCAATTTCTCTCCTGTGGTTCTCTGGCGTATACTCTTCTTCGTTACAGCTTAAAAGAGTGGCTTAAGGAGGAAAAAATGAGAAAAAGCTTAAAGTTCGTGTTGCTCTTGGGAACAGTAGGAGTGCTGATGGCTGCCTGCGGAAATAAGGCATCAAGTAATGTGGAGAGCACTGCAAAGGGTACCGAGCAAAGTAAGGAATCTGTTGCTGCTACAGAGAAGAGCACAGAGAAGGCAACAGAAAAGGCAGAGGTTTCCGAAAAGAAGATGGTAGAGGGAACGGTAAACAATACCATTGACTTATCCAAGTATGAAAAAGGAAAGAAGGTTCGCCTTTGGATTCCTGTGCCGCAAAGCAGTGAGTATCAGACTGTTGAGGACGTAAAGTATGATGCCGGAAATGCTAAGGCGGAAATGAATACAGACGACTGGGGCAATCAGATGCTTTATGTGGAATGGGATGAAAATGCCGAGCCCGCCGATAGAGTGGTTAAGCTGGATTTACAGGTAAAGAGAGAAGAAATTGTTAGCCCTGAATTCAAGGAGGATGAGAAGGCGGAGCTTCCGGAGGATGTGAAGAAGTATCTGGAGCCTTCCAAGAACCTTCCCTTAAATGACCAGGTGAAGAACAAGGCCGCGGAAGTAACCGAAGGAAAGACCACAGATTTAGAAAAGGCAAGAACTATCTATGACTGGGTTATTGCCAATATGAATCGAGATGAGAGCGTGAAGGGTTGTGGTGAGGGAGACGTTTGTGCTCTTTTGGACACAACTATGTCCGGAAAATGTACCGATATCAACTCCATGTTTGTAGCCCTTTGCCGTGCATCCGGAATTCCTGCCAGAGAGCATTTTGGAATCCGTATCAATGCGGAGGATATCACCAAGAATCAGCACTGCTGGGCAGAGTTTTATTTAAAGGGAACCGGTTGGGTTTCCGCAGATCCCGCCGATGTGTTAAAGGCTGTTTTAAAGAATAATTGGACAAAAGATCAGGCAGAAACCAAGGAGAAGCAGGAATACTACTTTGGTAACTGCGATGCAGAGCGTATGATTTTGTCCGATGGAAGAGACCTTACCTTGAACCCTGCACAGGATGGAGAGGCTTTAAATGATTTCGGCTATCCATACGCAGAGGTTGACGGAGTAAAGCTTGATAACTACACTCCGGATCAATTCGTTTATACCTACAGCTTTGCAAAGAAGGCATAATCGGGGAAAGAAAAGCGTACAAATCAGAATGCTTCTATTGAAAAGCTTCTACTGAAAAGCTTCTACTGAAACACTTCTGTTGAAACACGCTACTAAACAGTATCAAAAACATGTAAAAAAGCATTTCCATTTTCTTTCTGTATAGAGGTTTTGGAGATGCTTTTTTCTTTTTAGAAAAGTCTTGGAAGAGATGCCTTTCTTTCAGAAAGTGAATATCAATAGAGTAAAGATTTTTTCAGTTGATAAAGAAATAAAAAAAGAGTAATCAATACCCCTTCGTGAACATTCGCAGGTCTTTTTTCCGCTACAATAGAGTGCTATACTGGTAGCAGAATTCCAAAGGGGGACGACAAAATGAATACAGCGCTTTCTGCAAAAGTGAAGGATATTATCATGGTGAATGTGGGCATAGTCATAGTGGCTGCCGCAGTCTTTTTCTTTCAGGTGCCCAGTCATGTGGCAGTATCTTCGATTTCCGGTCTGGCCATTGTGCTTCATCATTTTCTACCCTTTTCTGTGGCGACTTTAGTGATGGCTTTAAATATTATCCTGCTGATCATGTCCTATTTTTTTGTGAGTCACGCATTTGCCTATAAAACAGCCTATGGCACCATCATGCTGCCGGCGGTGTTGCTTTTATTTGAAAAGCTTTTTCCCAATAATCAATCCTTAACAGGGGATGTTTTTTTAGATGTGGTAGCTTACATTTTCTTTGTCAGCATCGGACTTTCTATTCTCTTTAATCGAAATACCTGTTCAGGAGGCTTGGATGTGGTAGCAAAGATGATGCAGAAATATCTACACATGGATGTGGGACAAGCCATGGGACTTGCGGGGCTTTGCATTTCCCTCCTATCCATCTTTGCCTTTGATGCAAAAAGCGTGATTTTATCGGTGTTAGGCACCTACTTTAATGGCATCCTTTTGGACCATTTTATCTTTGGACAGACCATTAAAAAGAGAGTTTGCGTGATTACCACCGAGGAAAAGGCGGCTATTCTTACAGAATTTATTTTGAATCGCATCCATAGCGGCATGAGTATCTATGACATTATGGGAGCCTACAGTCATGAGATGAAGAAGGAGATTGTGGCGGTAGTGGATCGGCAGGAATATCAGAAGCTGATGGCCTTTTTGGAGAAGGAAGATCCGAAGGCGTTTATTACCGTTTATAATGTGGCGGAGATTCATTATACGCCGAAGAAGTGGTAGGAAAAATAGTAGAGTTGATGAGTTGCAGGCAGGGGAAATAAGAATTTCTTAGACATTTCACTTAGGCATTTCAACGCTTATTGACACGGAAATATAAAAAGACTAATATGAATTTAAACAAAATGCGGCACAATCCAAAATATGCCGCATTTTGTTTAAAAAAAGATATGCATATGGATAATAGATGTAGAGGTAGTTGAGATGGAAAAATATTCAAAAGTTTCCAACGACCAATTGATTTTTTCAATTCAAGAACTAAAAGATAAAGGCTTGTCATATTACAAAATCAGCCAATTGGTTAAACAAGGAATCTTCATAAAACTAAATAAGAAATATTATGAAAATACGAATTTTGATGGAGAAGAGTCTGACTTCTATTATGCTTATGCGTATGTGCCAAATGGCGTTATTTGTCTTCTGAGTGCCGCTGTTTATTATAACCTGTCTACTTATCGTCCGGATGCCATAGATATAGCAATTCCAAGAAAAGCAAGGGTGTCGACTCTTCCGGAATGGCCGGTATTAAATATATACTATTTTACAGAGGAACGTTTTTCTGTAGGTGCAGAAATCATAGAAGTTGGTAATAATAAGTTTCGTATTTATGATATAGAGAAAACAGTTGCGGATATCGTGTTTTATAGAGAAAAAACGGGTGTTGAGGAAACAAAGGAGGTTCTTAGCAATTATCTTCATAGAAAAGATCGTAATTTAAATAAGCTGATTAGATATGCAGAAATGCTTAAGTGTAAGGATATTATAAACAAGTATCTGGAGGTACTGGTATGATAAGTGCAATATCGGTAAAAGACAGGTTGAAGAAGCAGGCGATTAATCACCGTGGTACTTCGTTTGATGATATTGCTGCTTTTGAGAATGGATTCACAGATGATGAAACAAGGCTGATGAGATGGAATTCATTTGTGAAAAAGAAAAAAGCCTTAGTAAAACTTGGTTTTGAAGAAACTGTACAATTGTTAAAAATTCTACTGTTCCCCATCGTGGATGCTATAAAAAAGGATGAGTTATTTGAGCATTCTTGGAGTCACGAGAAAAAGATGTGGAGCTAATTGTGCCAAAAAGTGACATCTTGCACTAATTTACCTTATTTCTCTAATATTTCAAAATAATGTAGTTTTTGAGAAAGCGCAGAAAACCTTGCAAAACAGGGCAATCCACGGCACTTTAGGAGGGAAAACACTATGTTAAAAATCTGTTTCGTCTGCCACGGCAACATTTGCCGCAGCCCTATGGCGGAATTTCTGTTTAAAAGAATTTTGGAGGAGCATGGGAGAACAGAAGAATTTCAAGTATCTTCCAAAGCCACCTCTTCGGAGGAAATTTATCGTGGACAGGGGAATCCTGTCTATCCTCCGGTACGGGAAATTCTGGAAGGCCTGGGAATTGATTGCAATAAAAAAAGAGCCTGCCAATTGCAAAAAGAAGACTATGAAAATTATGATTATTTCATAGGGATGGATGAAAGAAATCGGGAGAATATGAGTCGGATTTTAGGCGGAGACCCCAAAGGCAAGGTTTCCCTCCTTGGAGATTATACCGACCATCCTCATCCCATTGCCGACCCTTGGTATAGCGGGGAATTTCAGGCCTGTTATGAAGATATCCTAGAGGGATGTAGGGGACTATGGGAACAGATTAAAGAGAAGTAAAAGAAGCCGGTGCTGTAGAAATACAGTGCCGACTTCTTTTATTTTTTGTTTAAACCTGTGCGAGTTGTGTTTGCTTGTGTGTTTTGCCTAAAATACATGGGAATATTTTGTATTTTTGCTTATTGAAAACTTACATAAGTAGGGTATAATGCAGATAGTTATTTGTTCAGAATATACAAGAAAGATGGGAGGAAAACAATGAAAAAGAGAGTTTTATCCGCGGTATTGGCCCTTTCCTTAGGGGCAACTTTACTGGCTTGCGGAGCAAAGACAGAGGGAAATGCCGGAGATGCATCTGCTAAGGCGGAGGAGGGAAAGTCCGAAGCCGCTGCGGGAGAAGAGAAGGCAAAGGGCAGTGGAGAAACCTTGACTGTTCTTTATATGTCCGGCGTTTATGCAGATGCGGCTAAGTCTATGGTGGCTGAGTTTGAAGAGAAAACCGGTGCTAAGGTGGAAGTTATCGACATGCCATACACCGAGCTTCACCAGAAGATGCTTTTGGACTTTACCAGCGGTGCAGGAACCTATGATGTGATTGATGTAGCCAGCCAGTGGGACGGAGAATTTGCGCCTTACCTTACAGACTTACAGCCTTATATGGAGAAGGACGGCGTAAAGGCGGAGGACTTTATTGACAATGTTATTGCAAACTCCGGAAAGTGGCAGGACAAGTACATCGGAATTCCCAATGCTTCCACACCACAGCTTTTTGCTTACCGTACCGACATTTTCCCGAACGGACTTCCGGATACTTGGGAAGCGTACAGAGAAGAACTAAAGAAGGTAACCAAGAAGGATGAAGGCTTCTACGGTGCTTCCATCTCCGGTATCACCGGGCAGCTGGGCGGCGTTTTTGACTATGTGCTTTGGTCTAACGGTGGTGCATGGGCGGATGAGGATTGGAAGGTTACCATTGATTCTCCCGAAACCAGAAAGTCCTTAGAGCATTTGAATGCTTTACAGGAATCTTTGGATCCAAACTGGTTAAACTGGGGAACCGATCAGTCCATTCAGGCTTTCTTAAACGGAGATGCAGCAGTTTGTGAGACCTGGCCTACATTAGGTTTGGTACAGGATGCTGACAATCCTGAAAAGTCCAAGGTAGTAGGAAAATGGGCATTGTCCGTAATTCCAAAGGAGAAGACAGGAATCACCCTTCTTTCCGCATGGGACTGCGCAATTCCGGAAGGCTCCAAGAACAAGGATTTGGCTTGGGAGTGGATCAAGATGTACACCAGCTTAGACAAGCAAAAAGAATTCTATGACAACCACGGCATTCTTTCTCCAAGAAAGGCTTTCTGGGAAGAGGATGGCATCAAGGGAACTTATATGGATACCGTTCGTGAGGCTTTGGACACTGCAAATATGTGGTGGAGAGTGGCTGCTTCCACACAGGTGGACACCAGCTTTAACACTTTGATTTCCGCTTACCTTTCCGGACAAAGCGATTTGGATACTACCGTAAAGGAAATGAAGGCTGCCGTGGAAGAAGCATTGCAGCAGGCACCTCCTGAAGAGGGAACCAAGAACTATAATCATTAATCTATTTTGTAGAGAAGTATTTTTGCTTGTCTCAAAAAAACAGTTTTAAAAAGAATATGCTAGAAAGTTAGAGGAATACAGTATGAATGGCACAGAAATAAGAAAAGGAAATAGGGGTAGAGGAGAAAGGCTGTGGTCTTGGCTTTTCCTGCTTCCTACCATTTTATTCTTAGGCTTTACGGCCTTGTTACCCCTACTGTATTCCCTCTATCTCAGTTTATTTCAATACAAAATCAATCTTCCCAATGCCGTTCCCAAGTTCATCGGCATTGGGAATTATCTTCGGATGCTTCAGGACAAAAACTTGGGGGTGAGTGTGGGGAACACGGTTCTTTTTGCGGTAGTTTCCGTATCTTTAGAGTTGGTTTTAGGGCTTTTGGCCGCTATGATGCTTTGCGGTACCAAAAGAATTTATCGCATTTTTACTTCATTACTCTTGATTCCCATGATTATGGCTCCGGTGGCCATCGGTACTTTATTTCGAATGATGCTGGACGGCAGTACGGGAATCATTAATTACCTCTTGCATTTTGTGGGTGTACCCCAAATGAACTGGTTGAGTAATCCGAAAACTGCTATGCCTGCGGTGATTTTTGTCAATGTGTGGCAGTTGATTCCCTGGGTATGCATCATTACCATGGCAGGACTAAAGTCCCTTCCCCAAGATGCGCTGGAAGCTGCCAGGGTGGACGGGGCGAAGAATCGCCATATCTTTTTCCAAATCGTGCTTCCTATGATTAGTCCTTTACTGATTATTGTACTCATGCTTCGCTTTGTAGATGCCTTTAAGGTGTTTGACACCATCTATACTATGACCAACGGCGGTCCGGGAAATGCTACGGAAATGCTACCGAACTACATTTACAAGCAAGGCTTGAAGTTCTTTGATGCCGGCTATACGGCGGCTCTGGCTATGGCCTTCGTTTTCTCTATGACCATTATCAGTTTCCTTTTCCTTCGTTGGAGAAGACATGTGGAAGAGAAAGTTTTGTAATCTGAGAAGTAGAAAGGAAGAAGATTATGGCTAGAAAGCAAAGAATGGATGCAAATGATTCTATGGTGCATGAAATATTGGGAAATGTGTGGGGAAGGCCTTTTCGTATAGTGTTTACCGCTGTGCTGATGTTGCTGGTTTTATTTCCCTTATACTGGCTTTTTTCCAGTGCTTTTAAAATTAGGGCGGAGTATTTGGCGAATCCGCCTCTTTTGATTCCCCATGTTTTCACCATGGAAAATATTAAAATGGTACTGTCCATGAATGGTCTTGGACGACAGTTTATGAATTCCATGATTGTCAGTCTTAGCTCCACCGCTATTTCTTTGCTTTTTGGCTCTATGGCCGCTTATAGTCTGGTGCGAGGAAAGTTCTCCAACCTTACCCGTCAGATTTTTGGCCTGTGGTTTATGATTCAGAAAATGTATCCGGCTATTGCTACAGCAATTCCCATCTACCTTGTGATGCGAAAGCTACAGCTTATTGATACCCTGCCGGCTTTGATTATTATGAATACCAGCTTTAACCTGCCATTGGTTATCTGGCTGATGATGGGCTTCTTCGCCCAGGTGCCTATTGAGATGGAGGAATCTGCCAGAATTGACGGATGCCATTTCCTAAGTCGCTTCTTCTATGTGGTTTTTCCGGTAACAAAGTCCGGCATTGTGGCGGCAGGAATCCTAGCCTTTGTGGGAGCCTGGAATGAATTCCTCTTTGCAGTTATTTTAAGTATCAATAAGTCTAAGACATTGCCTGTGGTTATTGCGGGATTTATCACTGATAAGGGCTTGGATTGGGGACCAATGGCGGCAACTTCTCTAATTAGCTTGTTACCGGTTTTGGTACTGGTATACCTTTGCCAGAAACAGTTCGTGGAAGGACTGGCCATGGGAGCGGTGAAGGGGTAGAAGAAGGTGAATCATAATACGAGCGGGCAATAAGGTGGATATTCTTTATGAGAACTAATAGTCGAAAAGTGATGATTAAATATTTTTGTGCATTAATGATTTTGACTATTTTGTTTCTTTATCTTATTTGCTATCGATTTTCTGTACAAAGGACTTATTCACAAAAAGTCATTGTCCTCCTCTCCGGTTCTGAGGAGGATATGAGCTGGAACAAGGCAAATATTGATGGCATTAAATCCTATAATGCAAAAAATGATCAGCGAATAGAATATATCGAGAACATAGCAGAGAAAGATTTTGAACGTAAGGTTTTACAATATGCTGATCAGGGATATGGTCTCATTATCGGGGCAGGCGCACAATTTAATGATGTTATAGAAGCTACAGCGCCTCAATATAAAAATACCTTGTTTTGTATTATCAATGGTTCGTTTTTAAATCAAAAGAATATAGTCTCTGTTCAAATTAAAGAGGAGGAAGCAGCCTATATTGCTTCCTGTATAGCCGGGAAACTAACGAAAACAGGAGTGTTTGCAAATATTGCAGGATTTCCGAATGAGCCAATGAAGAAAATGTTGGACATTTATGAGAAAAATGCTGTTCGCGTTGCCCGGGAAAGAGGGCTTGGTCAGGCTCACTGTCTAAGGGCCTATACCAACAGTTGGGATAATATTGACTTAGGATATAAAATTACAGAACAAGTGTTAGAAGAAAATGCAGACATTGTTCTGGTATATGCTAATAAGGTTTGGCAAGGAAGCCTTCAGGCGCTTCAAGAAGAACCGGGCAAAGCAAATATGATTGGAATTGCTACGAATCAGTGCTCTATAGATGAGAATATTGTTTTGGCATCTGTTATATTTGATTTTGATAAAGTTTACGCATGGATTATGGACGAATATAAAAAGGGACATCTTGGCAAGCAAAGGGTATATTCACTGGGAATGAGCCAAGATCTATTTCACGTGCAATATAGTAAGAAAATACGAGGACAAGTAATAGAGGAAATTGATACCGTACAAAAAGACTTGAAAGCAGGACGGATTAACTTGGGCAAGGAGTAGTAACAAATGAGTCTTTGGAAAAAAATGTCATTCACAATTATTGCGGTTATTGTACTTATTACCGGGCTTTGTGGAGTGATTTCTTACAGAACGGTACAAAGTGTAATTATTCAAAATAAAAAAGAAGAAATGGGAAATATGCTGAACCTTATTGATATGAATATAACGCAGCATATAGAAACATTAGATAGATTGATTGACGTTATTAGTGATTTGGTGTTTGCCCCCAATAAAATGATTAATGAGACAGGAGTAAAGATATTTGGAGAAACGGAGCTTTTTATTTTAGAACAGGAAATTAATGTTTTTCCTTCGGTTAAAAATTTATATGCTTTGAATCAACAAGATGAAATTTTTTACCAATATAAGATGAGTCAAATTTCTTTAGAAGAACTTTTCGTTCAATTGGGTGAGGATAAAGTAAAGCAAAATAAAAATATATGGATCAGCCTAGAGGACGGATCCATCTTTTTACTTAGAACTATATGGGTGGAAGGGGAAAAGAAGGGATCAATTGTTCTGGAGTTTAACCCCGAAATATTTATGCAATTACTGATTAATAATTTAAGTACTTTTCATCATCAAATTACTCTTATTACAGATAAAAATGGGAAGGTGATTTGTTCGAATACCAGTGTGCCGGCAGAGTATCTTAATATAGTAAAAGAACGATATGATACCGGAGAACATACCTTTCAATTTAACTGGAGTAACGTTAGCTATTTTGCTTGTGGTCAATACAATGGCATTACCGGATGGAGGCTATTTTCTATTGTTGCTACGAAAGACATTTTTCCGCAATTACAACTGTTAAAAAATAGAGTAATCACAATTACTGCTATATCCGTGCTTATGGGATTTCTAATCAGCTTTCTTCTTGCATGGACGATAACTAAGCCATTGAAAGAGCTTTCCAAGGCCATGGAGAAAGCACAAAGTGGTAACTTTGACATTCAGGTTCATACGAATCAAAAGGATGAAATTGGAAGCTTAATTCAATCCTATAATTTTATGCTGGGTGAAATTAAAAGGCTTATTCATGTGGTTACGGAAGAAAAGATGGCGCAGAAGACAGCAGAATTAAATGCTTTGCAAGCGCAAATCAACCCTCATTTTTTGTACAATACTTTAGATACTATCAATTGGATGCTTTTAGCAAGAGGAGAGGACGATATTAGCGATTTAATTGTTCGTTTGGGAGAATTGTTAAAGTACTCTATATCAGGTGCAAATACATTAGTGCCTTTGCAAGAAGAAGTAAGATACATTAGAAATTATTTAGAAATTCAGAAGTGTAGAATGGAGGAGCGTTTGGAATATGCTATTTCCATAGAGGAAGCATGCAATGCGTATCCTTGTCCTAAACTTCTCTTGCAGCCTCTTGTAGAAAATGCAATAAAACATGGCTTAGAACCTTTGGTGCGGGGAGGTAAAGTTTGTATTATTGCAGTAATAGATCAAGGAGAGTTGAAAATTTCTGTTATTGATGATGGGCAAGGAATGGAAGCAGAAAAGATACAAGATATACTTTTGGATAAGGGTGTTGGTCTTAATAATGTGGAGAAACGAATCAAATTAATTTACGGACAGAGCTATGGTTTGAGAATTCATTCTCAAAAGAATAATGGGACCACAGTGGAAATTCATCTGCCGTTAATAGTAGAGGAGATTTTTCATGAAAATTATGATTGTAGATGATGAACCTAAAATTAGACAGGGACTCAGGACTTTACTTTCCGGTCAAGAAGGAATGGAAGTAGTGGGGGCTTATGAAAGTGCTATTTCTGCATTGCTCGCCATTTCGGAGAAAAACCCTGATGTTCTCATTACAGATATAAGAATGCCTGAGTGTAATGGATTGGATTTTATAGAAAAAATAAGAGAGAAAGATGAGCGCATAAAGATTATTATCCTTAGTGGCTATAGCGAGTTTTCTTATGCACAGCGGGCTATCAAATATGGGGTATATAGATATCTCACAAAGCCGACTAATCCAAGAGAACTTCTTATGGCTTTAAGAGAGCTTGGTTTTAATACACGAAAGAATGATGGAGAAGCAGTTGGAAAAAATGTATTTTCAGAAAATTTTGAGGTGGGAAATTATTTAGTTAGAGAAGCGATGAATTATATTGAAGTGCATTATGCAGAAAAAATAGGACTCAAGAGTATAGCAGATGTTTTGCATATTTCTCCAAACTATTTATCGGACTTGTTTCGCTTACATTTGAAAGATAATTTTTCAGATTATCTTTTGGCTTTTCGATTAAAAAAAGCTTGTTTGTTTTTGGAGTTGCCACAATATAAAGTGGCAGATGTTTCTCAAATGGTTGGGTTTAAAGACGCGACTTATTTTAGTACAGTATTTAAAAAAGCATACAATGCTACTCCATTGGAGTACAAAAATACTGCAAAAAAACCATATTAATGATATATTTTTCGAAAAATGTATACATAATATATGTAAAATAAATAAAAGTGATAAAATATATGTAGAAAACAAATAAAATCAGTAACTTATCATGTATTCAATAAAAAACAAAATAGATATACTGTTCATAAATACAAGTACAGAAAAAAAGGAGGGTTACCTTATGAAAAAGAATCGTTTGTTTTTTTCTGCAACCTTAGCATTATTGGCATCTATGATGGTTGCTTGCGGCGGTGGAGCTGCAAAATCTGAGTCGAAGGTCGAGAATGGTGAACAACAGAATGCCGAGAAGACAGATTCAGAATATTCTGACATGAAGATTGTTTTAATTCTTCCCGGAAGCATAGATGATCAGAGCTGGAATGCCAGCAATAATGCCGGAGCAAAACAATGCGATAAAGAACTGGGAACCAAGATTGAGGTGGTTGAGTCTGTTCCTGTAGAGGAATTTGAGCAGACCTTCACAGAATACGGTGAAAAGGGATATGACCTGGTAATGGCTGCTGGAAGTCAGTTTGATGAAGCTTGTGCAGCAGTAGCGCCTCAATATGAAAAGACAGTTTACACCATTATCAATGGAACCAAGAGTGATTCGGATAATATGGTTCCGGTTTTCCCAAAAGAATATGAAGGTTCCTATATTGCGGGAGTCATTGCCGGATACACTACGGAGAATGGAAACTTTGCAACTATGGGAGGAGAGTCTAATCTGGCCATGGTACACCTTTTGGATACTTATGAAGGGATAGCTGTGGCAACCGCAAAAGAAAGGGGATTAGCGGATGCAAAGGCAAATCGTTCATTCTTGAATACCTGGACCGATGTATCCATCGGAAAGGCAATGGCTTCACAAATGATTGATAATGGCGCTGATACAGTGTTCTGCTACTCCAACGAGGCGACTTCCGGCGCAATTCAGGCAACAGCTGAAAAAAAGGCAAAATTCGTAGGATTTGCAGCGAACAAGAATGAGGAAAGTGATTGTGTAGTGGCATCCGTAAGCATGAACTGGGCCAATGTATATCCTTGGATTATTAAGGGCATCAAAAGTGGAGAATTAAAAGGTGCTCAAGAGGTGGGAGTAAAAGAAGGTGTGTTTGAAACTATCTTTACTGACCAGTGCTCTGAGGAATGTAAGAAGGCAGTTGAGAAAGCTACAGAAGAAATTACAAATGGAAAAATAGACTTTAAGCAGTATTTTTCTGAATAGATTTATAAAAAGGCAGTGTTAATCTAACGCTGCCTTTTTCATAAAAATCCTTAGGAGATGCATTATATGGGAAAAAATATTATTGTTGAATTAAAACATATCAACAAACGTTTTGCCAAGGTTTTGGCAAATGATGATGTATCTATGGTGATTAAAGAGGGAGAAGTAGTTGCTCTCTTAGGGGAGAATGGTGCCGGAAAAAGTACCATCATGAAAATCTTATACGGACTTTACCATGCCACAGAAGGAGAGATTTTCATTAATCAGAAAAAGGTAGAAATTCGCTCTCCTAAAGAGGCGATGGCTTGTGGAATTGCTATGATTCAACAGCACTTTTCCTTGGTAGAGGCACATACGGTTACCGAGAATATAATATTGGGGCATTGCAAAGGTAGGATTGATTTCACAGAAAAAGAAAAAGAGATTCAAGCCCTTGCTGACCAATATCACTTTGATGTTCCTGCAGGGGAATTGGTGAAGAATTTGACGGTTGGTGCACAGCAAAAAGTTGAAATTTTAAAGGCACTCTACCTAAATGCAAAAATTATTATTATGGATGAACCCACAGCAGTACTTACACCCCAGGAAGCGGATGTGTTAATGGGATTTGTCCGAGACTATGTAGCGAAGGGAAATTCGATTGTATTTATTACCCATAAGATGAAAGAGGTTTTAGAAGTATCGGATCGAATCATTGTACTGCGAAATGGAAAAATAAGTGGAACGATAGAAGAAGGGGAGATTCGGACGGTTAAAGAGTCAGAGTTAGTCAATCTGATGATTGGACATGACTTGGAAATTATAAAAGCGCCAACAATGACGGGGACAGATAATCGGAAAAATAGATTAGAGGTAGAACATGTATCTTTAAAATCTAAAGATAATATTCCATTACTGGATAATGTTTCATTTTCGATTAAAGAAGGAGAAATTCTTGGTTTTGCAGGTGTTTCCGGAAATGGACAGCAGGAACTTTGCGAAGCGATTTATGGTGCAAGAAAACTTCATGCAGGAAAGGTGATTCTTGACGGAGAAGAGATTAGCCAATTAGCGGTAAAAGAAAGAATCGAAAAGGGAATAGGATACTTAGCGTCGGATCGTTACAGGTATGGAATGATTTCCGGAATGACACTCTCTGAGAATATTCTTTTAAAAGCCAGTTATCTTAAAAACTGGGTTAAAAATGGAATCATAAAATGGAAAGAATTGAACAATTATACGGAGAATATTATTCAGGAATATAAGGTTAAGGCTCCTGACCATGAAGTTGTGATTGGTAGCTTGTCCGGGGGGAATCAACAAAAAGTTGTCGTGGCCAGAGAAGTGGATAGAGGAGAAAATTTGATTATATTTGATCAACCTACAAGAGGCTTAGACCTTGGGGCGATTAACTATGTACACAAAACCATTATGAGAGAAAAGAGTAAGGGAAAGAGCATTTTACTGGTATCAACAGAGCTATCGGAAATCTTTGCTCTTTCTGATAGGATTGCTATTTTATACAAAGGGAAAATCATGGGGATTTTTCAAAATGGGGAGCTTAGCACAGAACAGATAGGATTGTTAATGGCAGGCTATGAATTAAAGGAGGCGTAAATGAAAAAGAAAGAGATTCTTTGTGATTTTTTACTTTGGATTCTTTTCGCAATCCTTTTAGGTCTGACAATCAGCTTTAGTTTTTTACCTTTATTATCAGTGAATCCTTTTCAGGCTCTTACGGTAATGTTTTCAGAAACATTTTCCAGCACATATAATATGGGAAATATTCTGATTAAAACGGCTCCTCTTATTTTAACCGGTTTGGCTTTTACGTTCACCTATAAAGCGAATCTGTATAATATTGGAGCGCAGGGGCAGTTCTATTCCGGCTGCATTTGTGCATCGGCAGTATCTTTAGCACTGGGAGGGAAACTTCCAGGACCAATTGTAATTCTTTTGGCAGGAATGGCTGCTATTTTGGGCGGTGCTGTTGTTGGATTTATAATTGGATTTTTAAAGGCAAAATTCAATGCTAATGAATTTTTGATTAGTATGATGTCCACCTATGTTATCCAATATGTTATGCAGTTATTGCTCAGAACCAGTTTACAGGAATCAAAACATGAGTATTTGAAAACAGACTATTTGGATAAAAGCACCTGGCTGCCAAAAATCATTCCGGGCACCTCTGTTTCCTTGGGAATTGTGATTTCTTTGCTGGTTGCGGTATTGGTTTGGTATGTACTTTATAAGACTTCTTTAGGATTTAGAATTCGGGCAACCGGTTTAAATCAGGATGCTGCCAGAATGTCCGGAATCAGTCCTCAACAGCAATATATGCTTGCCTTCGCCATTAGTGGTGCTATTGCAGGACTTGCAGGACTGGTGGAAATCAATGGAATGCAGCATATGCTTCTTACTGGTTTTGATACGCAGATAGGATCTTACGGAATCGGAATCGCTATTTTAGCCAATGCTCACCCACTTGCGGTTGTACCGGCTTCTCTACTATTTGGCTTTTTGCAAGTTGGAGGAACGGCATTGGGACATTCAACGGATGCTCCTGCCAGTGTAATTGATCTGCTACAGGGTTTTGTAATGCTCTTTGTGCTTATGTCTTTCTACTTTAGAAGAAAGGCTGAATTAAATAAGCTTAAGAAAAAGAGAATCGTGACAGAGGAGGCCTAGAATGAACAATATAACAAGCCTTTTGGCAAGAGCATTTTTTATGAGTACCCCTCTTATTCTTGGTGCGCTTGGAGAGGTGATTGCAGAGAGAACAGGAATGATGGTTACCGCTGTAGAGGGAATATTTCTCATCGGGGCATGGGGAGGATTCATAGGAGCATATATTAGTGGGAATCTATATCTTGGTTTTTTGCTGGCTATGGTGTGTGGCCTCATGGTTGCGCTTCTCTATGCTTTAACCACTGTATATATGAACCAGCATCAAATTGTAATGGGAACAGCAATTTCCATTTTGGTAACAGGGTTTTGTACTTTTTTCTATCGAGTTATTTTTGGCATTCAAACCACCCCTTTGAAAGTAGAGGTACTTTCCACAATACAGATCCCTATACTAAGTCAAATCCCTTTTGTTGGTAAAATTCTATTTTCCCAAAATATTATTACCTATCTGGCATATCTATTGATTCCGATTATTTTATTTGTGATGAATCATACAGCATTGGGGCTTACCCTTAGATCCTGTGGAGAGAATCCGGAAGCCGTTGATACCGCAGGAATAGATATATTAAAGATTCGTTTTGCGGCAGTAGCCGTCGCCGGTTGTTTGGGAGGAATTGCAGGTGCGTACTACTCTTTATGTAATGTGGGGATGTATACATCTGAAATCATTAGTGGGCGCGGTTGGATTGCTTTTGGAATTTGCTTTTTAGGAAACTGGAACCCGGTAGGAGCACTGATTTTCGGCACTGTATTTGGCGTATCAGAGGCTATTGGAGTTTATGTAAAATCTTTGGGGGTGAGCACCATGCCCAGTGAACTCTTTAGTGCACTGCCTTATGTTTTAGTGATTGTTCTAACGGTTTGTAGGAAAGATCTCAGAGCGCCAAATAAGCTGGGACAGAATTATGTGAAAGAGAATTAGTGTATAGAGTTTTGGCATCCATACCAAGCATTTGCTTGGTACAACAATATTTTCATAACAAAGGAGGATATGGTATGAAAAGAAAAGAACGTCTATTTCTAAGTCTTTCACTTGTGGCAGGAATGGCATTGTCCGCATGTGGAGGAGCTGCACAAGAGGCCAAAGACTCTGCTTCACAAGCTCAGATGGAGACAAAAGCTGAAGAAGCAGGGAAAACAGAAGAGACAACAAATGGAAACGGAACAGTGGATAACCCTGAAGAGGTTACTGTTCCTGCGGGTACTTTAAGTTTTTGGTCCTTATTTACAGGAGGAGATGGAGATTGGTTTAAACAAATAAAAGATCAATATAATCAAACTAATCCTAAAAATCCGGTGGAGATCATTACGCTTGTCTGGGATGATTATTATACGAAATTACAGACTGCTGTAGCTGCGGGAAAAGGCCCGGATATTGGTATCTCTCATGTTTCTAAACTATATGAGCTTTCCCAGAGCGGTGTTGCGGAGCCATTAGATGATTATTTGAAGAAACTGAACATTGATTTATCAAAGGACTATCAGAAATCCAGTCTTGACTCCGTAAGCATTGATGGAAAAATCTATGCCATTCCTTTGGATACTCATGCTGAGGTAATGTATTACAACACCAGCCTTCTGGAAGAAGCGGGAGTTACGGAAGAGGAACTTCTTAATGTGAAGGATATGGAGGGATTTAAGGATATTTTAAAGCGATGCAAAGAAAAATTACCTGCTGAAATATCTCCATTGGGATTAACACAGTCCGGCGATGATCCCTTTAGAACTTGGTATGCAATTTATTTCCAAATGGGTGGAAAGGATTTCATCAATGCAGAAGGAAAGAATACAATAGATGTAGAGATTGGTAAAAAAGCGCTGGAGGAATTAGAAGTACTTTATAAAGAGGGCTATATTCTTCCCGGTATTGATGATAGTCAGGCTTTATTCCAATCCGGCAAAGCGGCTATACTTTTTGGCGGCACTTGGTTAACCGGAGCGTACGAGCAGACGGAAAATCTTAAGTTCAATAACACAACTTTTCCACAATTATTTGGCGATAAGCCATATTGTTGGGCAGATTCCCATACTTTGATTCTTCCCAAAAAAGAAAAAAGAACAGAAGAAGAGACTTTGTCTGCAGTTCAATTTATGGTATATGCGTCAAAAGACGGAGGTATCGTTTGGGCAGGATCCGGACAAATTCCCTCTGCAAATGAAGCTAACCAGAGTGAAGAGTATAAAAAACTCAAAGGATATAATGTGATTTCTGAGTTAGAGTATGCGAAATATGCACCAAAGAGTGAACATTATTATGGCGGAATGAAAAAAGATTTGATGGATGCAGTAGGCGCATATTTAACAGGAAACAGTTCCTTAGATGAAGCCGGAACTGCTCTTAAAGAGGCTGTGGAAAATAATTTGGATTAAACGTAAACCATCAAAGAATAGTAGGTAAACTATGAATAGATTGCTATCTGCTCCATATAACAAACATAAAATAGGGAAAAAGCAAGCTGTGGCAATATTATTTATTATGCCTTTCTTCGTGCTCTATTCTATCTTTACAATCTTCCCTGTTTTTCAAGGGATATATGTCAGTTTATGCAATTGGAATTTGATGGGAAAGGCCAGTTTTGTTGGTATAGAAAATTATAAAAAGATGATGCAGGATAAGAATTTCTACTTATCCTGCATCCACACTGTAAAATTTGTGATTTTTTCTGTACCATTCTTGGTTATTTTATCATTTATCCTTGCATTATTGGCAAACAGAGCCGTTTGCTTCCGACGCTTTTTAAGGACGGCATATTACTTACCCGGAGTGCTATCAGTTTCTGTTGCCTCTTATTTGGCCAGTTTTGTTTTTGCACCTTACCGTGGCTTACTAAATGGCCTTTTGCGGTCTTTTCATTTATTGAATAGTCAGAAGGAGATTTTATGGTTACAAGATTCCAATAAAGTGTGGTTTAGCTTAGTGGCTATGACTTTATGGTGGACTATAGGTTTTTCTATGTTGCTATACTTAGCTGCTTTACAGGATATACCGGAGGTTTTGTATGATGCTGCAAAAGTAGATGGTGCGGCACCGCTCCAAATATTTTGGAAGATTACTGTACCACTGTTAAAACCAACAATTTTCCTTGTGATGATGCTCCAAATTATTGCCAGCTTTAAAGTTTTTGGACAAATTCATTTAATGACAGGTGGAGGACCGGCTAATACTACGCGCTCTTTAATACAATACATATATCAACAAGCATTTGAAAAGAATAAATTAGGCTATGCTTCTGCAATGTCGTATTTCTTATTTGTTGTTTTATGTCTATTGGTATTTATTCAAAGACGTTTTGGAAGACAAGAGGAAGGTTAAGTATGAGAAATAGAACGAAAACAATACAAAGCAATCTTATTTCTGCACTTTCCTTACTTATCGCTTTAATTATGCTTTCTCCGATTATTTGGGGGCTGTTTTGTTCCATTCAATACGAAGGAAAGCAATTTCATAATGTGTTTTCTTGGTTTACACCACCCTATACATTACAAAATTATCCTCAGGTTTTATTGAAAACAGGAGTGTTTCGATGGTTCTGTAATAGCCTGATTGTCGCTGTGGTGACTACTGCATTGTCTGTTCTTGTGTCTACATTAGCGGCGTATAGCATAGCTCATATTTCCTTTAAAGGAAGTGGCTTTTTCTATTTTTATTTCCTTATTGGTATTCTGGTTCCCAGTGAGGCAACGATTATTCCTTTATTTGTATTAATGAGCAAATTAAAGCTAATTGATAGCTATAGCGGTTTGATTTTGCCATCTGTGGCCAGTTCTATGAATTTTGTAATCACTTATAGCTTTTTTAGGTCACTACCAAGAGAACTTTTTGAGGCAGTACGAATCGATGGAGGTGGGGAATGGATAATTTACACTAAAGTCGTCCTTCCGCTTTCAAGACCAATCATTGCGACAATTGCTATCATGAGTTTCATCGCAAGTTGGAATAATTATATTTGGCCACTACTTTGTGTATTTAGCGAAAAACTATATACGCTACCCATCGGAATTCCGACGTTGATTAAGATAGAGCGACCTGATTTTGTCATTCCAATGTGTATAAACATGGTGGCTTCTTTGCCGATGATTATTTTATATCTAATATTTGAAAAGCAAATTGTGCAAGGAATTAGTACGGGTGGTATCAAAGGATAAAGGAAAAGGAGAATAGCATGAAACATATTGAAAATTATCCCAGACCACAATTAGTAAGAGACTCGTGGATAGAACTAAATGGGGAATGGGACTTTGCTTTTGACAATGAAACAATCGGAGAAAAAAGCCATTGGGAGATGGGGATACCGCTAGCAGAAAAGAGAAAAATTTTAGTTCCCTTTAGTCCGGAAACAAAAGAAAGTGGAGTACATATTCAGAATCATTCCGGATATTTATGGTATCAGAGAATGCTGCCTGTTAATAAGAAGGAGCTGGAGGGAAAACGATTTATTCTGCATTTTGAGGGCGTAGATTATTTGAGTAAGGTTTATATTAATGGAAAGCAAGTTGGGCAGCATTGCGGTGGCTATTCTCGTTTCTCATTTGATGTGACAGAATACATTGAAGATAAAGAGAATATATTGACTGTTTTAGCTATTGATTCTTCGAATATGGAGCAACCTAGGGGCAAGCAAAGATGGGAACAGTATAGTTATGCTTGCTGGTATGTACAAACTTCCGGAATTTGGAAAAGTGTTTGGGGAGAAGTTGTTAATCAAAGATATATTAAAGATGTTAAAATCACACCACAGCTATATGAACATACAGTAGAAATAGAAGGACTTGTTGAAGATGCTTGTTTGCTTTCTGTTGAAACAAAGCCATCTAAATGTCCATTGTTTGCCAATGTGAAAGTGAAGTATCAGAATATAGATGTGACAGAGGTTCAAGCGATAGTTCAAGAAGGAAGATTTAAGTTAAAAGTCTATTTGGATAATCCTGCTATAGATCCATTTTTGGTGAAGAGATGGAGTCCTCAGGAGCCTAATCTGTACGATTTGGAGATTAAAATCAAGGAAGAAGATGGAGTGTTAGACTCCGTTTTCAGCTATTTTGGGCTCCGAGAAATAAGGATAGAAGAGGGGAAGTTCCTACTAAATGGCTGTCCATTATACCAAAGGCTGATATTGGATCAGGGGTATTGGAAGGATACAGGATTAACGCCAAAGGACGAAGAAACTTTACTACATGACTTGCAAAAGATTAAAGAAATGGGCTTTAATGGAGTAAGAAAACATCAGAAGATAGAGGACGAGAGATTCCTTTACTTATGCGATACTATGGGTATATTGGTATGGAGTGAATTCCCATCAAATTATCGCTTCAATCAAGAAAGCATTATGGCTTTTACTAAAGAATGGATGGAGGCAGTAAAACAAAATTATAATCATCCCTCTATCATTGCTTGGACGCCTTTCAACGAATCATGGGGAGTATTTGAAATTGAAAAGGAAAAAGCGGAACAGTATTTGACAGAAGGGATATACTATTTGACAAAATCTTTGGATCCATATAGGCCTGTAATCTCTAATGATGGTTGGGAGCACACCAAAACGGATTTGTTGACACTTCATGACTATACGGAAAGAGGTGAGGATTTCTATAAGAGATACAGTGCTTTTATAGAGCAAATGAAGACTACGGAAGAATATCATTGTGGATTTAAATCAGCATTTTCCAATGGATATCAATATGATAAGCAACCAATATTGCTCACTGAGTATGGTGGAATAGCATTTTCCACAAAGGAAAAAGAACAGTGGGGATATGGCAATACTGTAGAAACAGAAGAAGCATTTTTGGAAAGATATGAATCCATAACAAAGGCCATAATAGAACTTCCGTTCTTCCAAGGTTTTTGTTATACACAGTTAACGGATGTGGAGCAGGAAGTAAATGGACTGTTGGATGAAAATCATGAATATAAAGTGTCCCCTGAGGCGATTAGAAAAATTAATCTTACCAGGCCATCTGACGGAAGGTTAATTCATTTATTCGACTAAGATATAAGAAGGTTGGAGGCTAAAAAAGCACATTTACCAAGAGGTAAGTGTGCTTTTTTTGATAGCATGCAAAATATTTATTATTCCAAAATCTCCGGCTCTTCCGTTGCGATATAAGCTTCCAAACTATTCTTATCCACTAGGGAGGGAGCGGCTCCTTCTCTTGTGACACTTAGTGCTGCTGCGTAAGTTGCAATACGGATAGCTTGATCCATAGGATAGTCTAGAAGAAGATAAGAAGCTAGGGCACTGATAAAGGCATCGGCTGCTCCTGTGGTATCGATTGCTTTAACTTCTTTGGCGGTATACAGCCCTAATATTCCTTTTCCTTTGGCGAAAAGTCCTTGTTTTCCCAGTGTTATAATCACCATATTTGCCCCTTTTTTTAGAAAGTAATCGGCACACTGTTCTAAGAGGGCTTTATCGCAAGCTTCTTTTGCCTGCATTTTCTGTAGCTTTTTGGAAAGCTGAGATTCTTCCGTAGATAAAAGAATCTGTGCCTCCTCTAAATTGGGGAGGAAGATATCTGTTAAGGCAAGGATTTCCGGGTCTATTTGCCTTATGGAGGAAGGCTTCAATAGGACAGGGAGCTTGTAGTTTTTTGCTAAACGACAAGCAGTCAAGATCGTATCCTGCGGAACTTCAGTATTTAGAAGGCATAGATGACTGTCTTTGAAGATGGGAAGTGCCTCTTCAACATGTTTCTTACTGACACACTCATTGGCCCCGGAAAGGATGGAGATGATAGAATCTCCGTTGTTATTTAGGAAAATATATCCCTTGCCGGTTGATTCTCCGTGGATACGCTTCAGATAAGCAGTATTGACACCTGCTTGCTTTGCGCTTTCGTATATGGTATCTGCTTCCAAATCATCTCCAACAAGCCCTATAATGCTGGCGTGATGCCCCAATTTGCTCACTCCGATGGCTTGGTTCATCCCTTTTCCTCCTAAATAGTTGGAAGAATGACTGGTCTTGGCTGCCATTCCCGGGCTGGGAAGCTCTCGAAAAAATAGGTAGGAATCAATATTTACACTTCCCAACACAAGAACTTTTTTTCTTTGAGTCATGGCAGGGATGGAAATAGATTTGGTGTGGTTTAAATGATAGTCCGGCTGAAAATGCGTTCGCTCCTGTTCTGTATTTTCGGAATGCTCAAGGTGCTTAATCAGGCAGGTGCCAAGGTATTCTCCAAATTCTTCAAAGGGGATTAGTAGGGCTGAAATTTCGGAGAAGTTATGAATATTGCTTTGATGTTTGCATAAGGTAAGTAAGGAAAAGTCATTGGGAATATGCAAATGACGGCTTAGTAATCTTTGATAGATTTGAAAGCCGCTTTGGAAGTGCAGGGTTAGTACAGCACTAATACTCCCGCAGGAAATATGGCGGTAAAATTTTTCGTTATCTTTACTGAAAATGAATTCTTCCGTAAAAGGAATGGCATTTTGATACAGACAGCTTTTGAAACCTTCAATAAATTCATTTCGAATAGGACTTTCCTTTTCTGCCACAAGGGCGATTTTGGAATGTCCTGCTTGAACCAGATTTTGGGTCAAGAATTCCGCCATACTTTTATAGGAAATGGTAGGCAGAAAATCCGGACCGGGAATATCTTCTTCTGTACTGAAAAGAAAGTAGGGTTTTTTACTTTGCTTAAGTTGTGCATTAACTTCGGAAGATGGCTTGGAATTGATAGGATTAAACAGAATGCCGTCCACATTGCTGGAAGCAAGCAAGGATAGATTTTTTAATTCTTGCGTTTTGTTTAAATGGCTTTCCAGCACTGTTATGCCATAACCGTAGGAACGGGCAACATTCATTAAACCTTTCAGGAGCCTGTCGTCGGGAATACAGTCTCGAAAGATAACCCCGAAAATACTGGTTTTTTCGGGATATTGTGTTCGCACAAAAGAGTAAGGTTTGTAATTATGAATTTTTGCAAGGGAAAGGACATGCTCTCTTGTTTGTGGGCTGATATTTGCGTCTTTATGATTCAAAATTTTGGAAACGGTAGATACAGACACACCGGCTAATTGAGCAAATTCTTTAATGGTCATACTTTTTCTCCTACTTTAACACTTGTGCTTATCATATAATAAACTTAAGGAATTTAGAACCTTTGTTTTCGTTTTCAGGTGGAGCCTAATATTTTGGAACTTGTTATAATTGTAAGAAACAGACAAAAAAATAAGAGGGAATTGGACGAAAGCAAAAAATAATCTTTTGACGAAAGAGATATGCAGTGCGAAACATGTGCATATTGTATATAAATGAAGCCAAGTTTAGTTTAAATAAGATAAATTTATTGGGCGAAACATATTGATATTGACATAAATATTCCAATTGATATATCTTATGAATAAGAAAATAAGTATAGGAAAACAGTTTCCTATACAAATAATCTAGGTGATGCAAAAGTGTATATTTGTGAAGGAGGAAAAAAGAGAATGAAAAAATGTCTGAGTGTAATTCTGGCAAGCTTGTTAAGCTGTTCCTTATTGCTGGGATGCGGAAAGTCTGCAAATGAGGTGGCAGAGTCCAATGCGAACAAAACCGAGGCTACACAGGCTGATTCTAAGGAGGAAAAGTCTTCTGATAAGTCTGATTCCAAAGAGAAGAAGGGGGTTCGTGTTTGTATCGTTTATACAGGTAACTTAGGAGATAAGTCCTACAATGACTCTTGCAATGCCGGTGCGAAGAAGGCAGTTGAGGATTTCGGCATTGAATTAAAGTCTCTTGAAGGCACTACGGCACAGGAATGGGAAGCGAATTTAGTGGCTGCCTGCGAAGAAGGCTATGATCTGATTATTGGTGCGTCTTCCAATATCGCTGATTACATTACAGAGCATGCTCCTAACTATCCGGATGTTAAGTTTGCGGTAATTGATACAACCGTTGATCTTGATAACGTGGAATCCATCAGCTTTGCCCAGAATCAGGGTTCTTTCCTTGCCGGTGCTGCAGCAGCTATGTTTACACAGAAAACTGATATTCCTAATGTAAATGATGCACATGTAATCGGATGGGTTGGCGGAATGGATATTCCTGTACTCCATGATTTCTATACAGGATATGAGCAGGGCGCAAAGTACATCGATCCGGATGTTACTATTTTGCAGGCTTTTGCAGGTTCTTGGACAGATCCGTTAAAGGGAAAAGAATTAACTCTTGCACAGTATGAGCAGGGAGCTGATATTGTTATGAATGTGGCTTCCGGAACAGGAACAGGAATTTTGGAAGCGGCAAAGGAAGCGGATAAGTATGCTATCGGCGTAGACTTAAACCAGGATGCTGACCAGCCCGGACATGTGGTAACTTCCATGGTGAAGAGAGTAGATAATGCGTGCTATCTTGTTATTCAGTCTGTTGTTGAGGGGACATTTAAGGGCGGTTCCACCCAGTATCTGTCTTTGGCAGAGGGCGGTGTGAGCTTAACTGATTTCGCAGAGATCAAGAAGTCTTTGGGAGAGAAGTTCCCACAGGATATCGTAGACAAGTGCGAAGAACTGTCCAAGAAGATTATCTCCGGTGAGATTGTAGTGGAAAATTATGAAGGTTTCGGTCCGAAAGCATAAAGCCTGAAACTTTGTGTCGGGCATGGGACTCTTTAGGGCTCCCATGCCCTTTCTTTATCAGTTAAATGAGGGAGAGTAATGAGTGAATTTGTTGTAGAAATGAAAAACATCGTAAAATCCTTTGGAGAAGTGCATGCCGTAAAAGATGGACAATTCAACCTGATTAAGGGAGAAATTCATTCATTAATCGGAGAAAACGGAGCAGGAAAGTCTACTATGATGAAACTGCTTTACGGTATGTACCCCATAGATTCCGGTGAGATTATTGTTAAGGGACAGTCCATGGGCAAGTTAGATCCCAAGTTGGCCATTCAACATGGGATTGGAATGGTTCATCAGGAATTTATGCTCGTCAATGATTTGACTGTGTTGGAAAATGTTATTTTAGGTTTTGAGCCTAAAAAGGGACTACAGATTGACTTCGATAAGGCAAGAAAAGAGATTCAACACTTTATTGACCAATACAACATGGAGATTCAGCTGGACAAAAAGGTTAGCCAGATTTCCGTGGGAGAAGCACAGCGTGTAGAAATCATCAAAACCCTGATGAGAGGGGCGGATATTATCATCTTGGATGAGCCTACTGCTGTTTTGACTCCTCAAGAAACCAAAAAGCTTTTTGAGATATTAAATAATTTAAAGAAAGAGCAAAAATCTCTGGTGTTCATTTCTCATAAGCTAAACGAAGTTATGGAAATTTCGGACCGTATTTCTGTTATGCGACAGGGGTTGCATATGGGAATTGTGTCTAAAGAAGAAACTTCTCCTCTGGATTTAACCAAGAAAATGATTGGCCGAGAAGTGTTCCTACATATTGATAAGACATATGAAAAAGCAGGAAAGAGAATTTTGGATGTACAAGATGTCTGGATTCCCAGTCAAAAGGAAAGTTCCAAAATTCGAGGCCTGTCTTTACATGTGAATGAGGGAGAAATTGTGGGCATTGCCGGCATAGATGGAAACGGCCAGTCAGAGCTGATTGAGGCAATCACCGGTCTACGTCCTGTGGAGAAGGGGCATATCTTCCTGGACGGAAAGGAAATCACCAACCTATCTCCGAAAAAAGTACGAGAAGTGGGATTGGCACATATTCCGGAGGATAGAAATACCCGGGGACTGAATAGAACCATGAGTATTGAAGAAAATCTAGTTGCGGTGGAAGTGGACAAAGCACCCTTCAGCAGGGGGATGGTCATGAATACAGCTGCTATGGACCGGCATTCTGAAGAAATGGTGAAGCGCTTTGATATTCGCCCCACAGACTATAAGCTACCCACATCCTCTCTTTCCGGAGGAAATGCACAGAAGGTAGTAGTAGCAAGAGAAGTTTCCATGAATAAGAAGCTACTGGTGGCGGCTCAGCCTACCAGAGGAGTGGATATCGGTGCCATAGAGTCTATTCAAAAGACTTTGGAGGAGGCGAAGAAGAACGGTGCAGGAGTATTGCTGGTTTCTACGGAGTTGGAAGAAATCACATCCCTTTCCGATCGCATCATTGTTATTCACGAAGGAACGATTACCGGAGAGCTTAGTGCCGGAGAAGCCAATGAAAACAACCTGGGACTTCTGATGATGGGAGGTACGGTGGACCATCAGGTAAAAGAAGATATGACAAAGCAACAGCCTAAAGTTGATGTAGAAGACCATCAGGCAAAAGAAGGCGTGACGGAACATCAGTTACAGGAAGGAGGAAAGGGAGATGAATAAGTCTTTGAACAGCTTTTTGAAAATATTGTTTACCTTTTTCCTGGCGATTTTGGTGGGCGCCATTTTTATTCTTGCCATTGGGGAAAATCCTATTGATGCTTATCTGGCATTGTTAAAAGGCGCCTTGGGAACAAAACTGGGAAGAGGAAATGTTATTGCAGGATTTACTCCTTTACTGCTGACGGCAACAGCATTTGCAGTGGCAGCTAAGGCCGGAGCATTTAACGTCGGAGTAGAGGGAGAAGTAATTTTAGGAGGCATTACTGCTGCTTATATCGGTATCAATTGGGGATTTTTATCTGTACCTCTTTTATATCTTGCCTGCTTTACCGGGGCCATTGTGGTAGCCATGCTATGGGGCTTGATTCCGGCGATTTTGAAGGCTTATTTTAATGTATCGGAAGTCTGTGTAACGATTTTGATGAATACGGTAGCGCTGTATATTGGTTCATATCTGGTTAGTGGACCCATGAGCGCAGGCGTGGCTACTCCTCAGTCCAAGCCTGTGCTGGTAACGATTCCGAAAATCATGAAGCCTTCTTCGGCAAATATGGGGGTTTTTATTGCTATCCTTGTGGTATTGGCAGTCATTTGGATGACTTATAAGACAAAGTGGGGATATAAGATTAGAACGGTGGGAACCAACCCTGCCCATGCGGATTATGCCGGTATTAATTCTAAAAAAGTCTTTATCGGTGCGATGTTACTTTCTGCAGCCCTTGGTGGAGTTGCAGGATGCATAGAAGTTCTTGGTGTACATGGATACTATCTGGACGGTTTTGCAAGGGATTTAGGAACGAATGGTATGTTGGCGGCATTAATTGTGAAGTCAAACATGCTCTTTACTCCGTTTGTGGCTTTTTTCTTGGCGGTATTAAAGGCAGGGGCTATGGCTATGCAGCAGGCTACCAGCGTACCGAAATCTATTGTAGATACTATCTCTGCAGTATTTATTATTATAGCAACAATGGATTTTGTCATTAGTCTTCAGCGGCGGAGAAAGCTGGAAAAGGAATTAAAAACAGAGATAGCTTCGAATCAGAAAGAGAAAGGAGGGGATAAATAATGTCAGAGAATTTAGGAAAAATCTTTAATCTATCACTGATTTATGCAACCTTCCGTGCATCTACTCCCATTATCTATGCAGCTTTATGTGCAGCGATAACGCAGCAGGCAAATATTTTAAATATCGGTACTGAGGGAATTATGCTGGTGGGAGCCTTTACAGCGGTGGCTGTGAGCTATTTTACCGGTAGCTGGATGTTGGGAATTCTGGCGGCTATGCTTGGTGGAGCTCTCATTGCCATGATTATGGCTGTCAGTCATATTAAGTACAATTCTGAAATTTGTGCCATCGGTATGGGCATAAATCTTTTGGCTATTGCATTAACCAAGTTTATGCTTCAGGTGTTTTTCCATACCAGCGGAAGCTTTTCCAATCCCTCAATCGTTCCTATTCCAAAATTACATATGACATTTTTGGAAAATGTTCCGGTCTTAAACAGCTTGTTTAATGACTGGCGCTTTACGGAATGGTTTGTAATTATTTTTATTATTCTTTTGCAGTTTATCTTCTATAAGACGGTATGGGGATTACGCCTTCGTGCTGTAGGACAATTTCCTATGGCTGCTGAAACTGCGGGAATTCAAGCGAATGCAGTTAAGTATCAAGCTATGCTGATTTCCGGTTTAATTGGTGGATTGGCGGGAGCCCATTTATCTTTGGGTTATAGTACACAGTTTGTGGAAAATATGACCAACAGCCGTGGTTTTATGGGAGTTGCGGCAATGTACTTCGGCGGTGCGAATCCGGTGCTGACAGCGATGGGGTGCTTGCTTTTCGGATTTTCCGATTCTGTTGGAGCCAGATTACAGGCCTACGGTATTCCTGCTCAGTTTATTTTGATGATGCCCTATATTGTGACCATTGTAGTACTGGCTATTTCCATGGCGGTAAAGATTCAGGCTAACAAGAAAAAGCAGTCTTCATTAATTACGAATTAGAGAATGTTATTTGAAATTGAGTTTAGGATTAAGAAAATGGAAGGAATGTTAAAAGAATGAATAAAAGAAAAATTATATTAGATTGTGATCCGGGACATGATGATGCGGTGGCGATAATTCTTGCGGCAAAGAATCCTAATTTGGAACTTTTGGGGATTACTGTTGTTGCAGGAAATCAGACTTTGGAAAATACTCAGAGAAATGCTTTACATTTAGTACAGCATTTAGACCTGAATCTTCCGGTTTATGCAGGTTGCGGTCAACCTATGGTGAGAGATAAGGTGATTGCCGGAGACATCCACGGGGAAACCGGTTTAGATGGTCCTGTATTCGAGAAATTAAATCGGGAAATTGAGGCAGATCATGCTGTTAACTATATCATTAAGACTTTGATGAATTCTCCGGAAAAAATCACTATGGTTACCACCGGCCCTATGACGAATTTGGGTATGGCTCTTCGTATGGAGCCGAAAATTGTGAATAAGATTCAAGAAATTGTTTTTATGGGTGGTTCCTACGCCAATGGAAATGTAACGCCTGCTGCGGAGTTTAATATATTGGCGGATGCGGAAGCGGCTCATGTGTGTATCTCCTCCGGACTTCCTATCACCATGGTGGGGCTGGATGTAACCAGAAAGGCTCTTTGTTATCCGGAAATTGTGGAGCGGATGCGTAAGGTTGGCAACAAGGCTTCGGACTTATTTACGGATCTAATGGCATTTTTCTGTAAAACGCAAAAAGAGGTTTATGGTTGGGAGGGCGGTCCCTTACATGATCCGATTACCATAGCTTACCTGATTGACCCGACAGTTTTAACAACCAAGGCAATGAATGTAACAATTGACACGTCCAGCTCCCAGTCCTACGGCAGAACGAACTGTGACTATTTCGGCTATATGAAGAAGGAACCAAATGTCAATGTAGGTATTGATATTGATGTGGAAAAGTTTTGGGACATTGTAGAAGATGGCTTAAAACTATACGACTAATGTGGAAAAGATAGTCGGCAATGCGTATCTCCGGGAGGAATACAGTGGAAGCTTTAAAAAAGGTTTTAGAAAAAAACAAACAGAAATATATTGATCGCCTATCTGAGCTCGTGGCGATAGATACTCATGATTTGGGGCATGGGATTGATGGCGGCCTGGAAAAACAAGGACAGGATTATATGGCGGAGCTCTTTAGAAAGATGGGGGCAGAAGTCACTTTGGATTCCATGAAGGAAGAGGATATTGAAAAATGCTTCTCCCTTTATCAAGAGGGAAACCTGGGGCACCAGCAGACAGACCGATATAATGTTTACGCTCAATTTAACGGAGAAAAGCCCGGTAAAACCCTGATGTTTAACGGTCATATAGACGTAATGCCTGCGGATGAAGTGGAGGAATGGACCACGCCTCCCTTTAGCCCTACGATAAGGGACGGAAAGCTTTACGGAAGAGGTACTGCAGATATGAAGGGGGGGCTGATGGCTGCAACTATGGCGGTAAAGCTTTTGCAGGATGCAGGAATTCCCTTCTTCGGTTCTGTGAAAATCACTTCAGTCTGTGATGAAGAAGGCGGCGGAAACGGCTCCATGCAGGCGATTATGAGTGGACAGAGGGCGGATGGTGTTGTGGTCTGTGAGGGTACCAGTGATGAGTTAATTTTGGCGCATATGGGTTTTGTCTTTTTCAGGGTGAAATTTTCCGGGAAAGCATGTCATTCCGGTGCCAAGAAGAATGGTGTCAGCGCCATAGAAAAAGCAATCAAAGTTATTCAGGCTTTAAATGAGAAGGAGCATGAGTGGCTTTTACACTACAAACATCCTCTATTACCGGCTCCAAACTTAAACGTAGGCCTTATCCATGGAGGAACTGCCGGTTCCACTGTGGCGGAGGATTGTATGTTTGAGGTTTGCGTACATTATCTTCCTAATCAGATGAGTCATAATCAGGTAGTAAAAGAATTCCAAGAAGTAGTGGAAAGAGTGGCTAAATCGGATGCCTGGTTGGAAGAGCATTTACCGGAAGTACAGATTACTCAATTTGGCGGCGGTTTTGAGATGGAGGAGCATTCTTTCTTTGTGGATAGCTTTAAACGAGCTTATTCCGAGGCTAGAGGAAAGGCTGTTAAGGTTGTAGGATCTCCTGCAGGCTGTGATTCTCGCTTATGGAGAAATATTGCCGACTGTCCTACGATACAGTTTGGACCGGGAAATCTAGCCCAGTGTCATGCTGTGGATGAATGGCTGGATTTAGAGGCTTACTTGCAGTCTATCTTGATTTATGCGGAGCTTATTTTGGACTTTTGTCAGGCTTAATACAGTGCTTAATATCTATTAAACAGTGCTATTAAAAGGAATGTGAAAGTTTTAAGAACAAATAGTGAATGAAAAGGAGAGTAAGAACATGGCAAAAAAAGTTTTATTGGCAGGTGAATCATGGATGAGTTATACCACTCATGTGAAAGGCTTTGACAGCTTTTATACTTCCGTTTACGAGACAGGAGAGAAGTATATTAAGAGAGCTTTTGAAGAGGGGGGATATGAGTTTACATTTCTTCCAAATCATTTGGCAACAGAAGAATTTCCTTTCAGCTTGGAAGAATTAAAGCAGTATGATTTGATTATTTTATCGGATATCGGAGCCAATACCCTGCTTTTGCCCGGGGCAACCTTTACCCGCAGTGAGATTATGCCTAACCGTTGTAATTTACTTCGGGATTATGTCTTGGATGGAGGCGCTCTCTTGATGGTAGGAGGATATTTGACCTTCTCCGGCGTGGATGCTAAGGGAAAGTGGCAGGACACTGCTGTACAGGAGGTTTTACCGGTACAGGTACTTGCTACAGATGATCGTATGGAGCATTGTGAAGGAGTTCGACCTGTTTCCGTGAAGGAGCATGCTATCTTTGAAGGATTAGAAAAGACCTGGCCAAGAGTTTTAGGTTACAACAAGACTATCTTAAAACCCGAGGCAGAACTTTTAGCAACAGTATGTGATGATCCATTTATCGCTTTGGGAGAATACGGTAAGGGAAGATCCGCCGTGTTTACCACGGACTGTGCTCCCCACTGGGCACCACCTGAATTCTGTGAGTGGAAGGATTACAACCGCTTGTTCCAAAATCTTGCACGTTGGCTGACAAAGGAAGCATAACGGGAGAAGCTATGAAGGTTTTAAATTTTGGTTCTTTAAACATAGACTATGTTTACAGTCTGGACCATTTTGTTCAAAAAGGAGAAACGATTTCCTCTGATGCCTTAAACATTTTCCCGGGAGGTAAAGGCTTAAATCAGTCTCTGGCTTTGGGAAGAGCCGGTGTTGCTACTATTCATGCCGGAGCTGTAGGAAAGGATGGAGAATTTCTCCTAAAACTGCTTCAGGAATCAGGAGTGAATATAGACTATGTGCAGTCCTTGGATGCGGTACAGACAGGAACGGCGATTATTCAAAAGGATAAAGAGGGTGATAATTGTATTATTCTCTATAGCGGTGCAAATCATAAAATCACTAAGGAGCAGGTGGAGGATACTATTCGTCATTTTTCTACAGGAGATTTCTTGCTGTTGCAAAATGAAATTAACGAGTTGAAGAGCATTATGAAGCTGGCCCATGAAAAAGGCTTAAAGATTGTGCTGAATCCTTCTCCCATGAATGAAGCAATCTTAGCTTTACCTTTGGAATTTGTAGATTATTTCCTTTTAAATGAGGTGGAAGCGGAACAGATTTTAGGCTTGCAGAGTAGCACGAAGGATAGTGAAGAGGTAATTCGGGCCTTACATCGGCAATATCCTACTGCAAAAATTATTTTAACCCTTGGAGGAGAAGGCTCTCTGTACTTTGATGGGGAATATATGCACCGTCAAAGAGCTTATAAGTCGGAGGTTGTAGATACTACCGCGGCGGGAGATACATTTTCCGGATATTTTATCGCAGGCATCTTAAATGGAGAAACGGTTCCGAAAGCCATGGATTTAGCAGCCAGAGCTGCAGGAATAGCAATTTCCAGATTTGGTGCTGCGCCATCTATTCCCCTGAAGGAAGAAGTGCTTTCTTTTTCCTTTAGTGAATAGAAAAATAGTGACCATAAAAAACCGTACGCAAGTGCGGTTTTTTTGTGTGATAGGAGGTTTTGGAGGAGATTTTATTTGGCTTTGTTTTGTGGATAAAAGCTTCTGGTTTGTTTTGTGAAGAAAGTCCTGTGGATGAAGGGAATTTTCTCCAAAACCCTTAGTTTATTTTGATGTAAATCTACGAATTTGTTCATATGTATATAGATTTTATTGACAGTAATGCACAGAATGTTTATATTTCTATAAAACAAACATAAAAGAACATATATTAACATGCATTAGCATATATTAACATACATTAATGTATATCAGCTATGGAAGATTTATACGAATACCTATGTGCATTTATCCGGATGAAGTAACACATAGGAACAGTCATTAAGTGCTATTAACAAACGGAGGAGAAGAATGCCAAAGTGTATTGTCATCGCAGATGATTTAACCGGGGCAAATGCCACAGGAGTTTTACTGAAAAAGATGAATTACAGTGCCTATACGGTTTTGAATGCGGAGCGTTTGGAGCTGTCTATGCTGGAGCAGTGCGACTGCGTTTTGTATCCTACGGACAGCAGAGGAATTGATCAGGATCTGGCTTACAGGAGAGTTCACAATGTTTGCAATTTACTGAAGAACGAAGATACCAAGGTTTACGGTAAGCGTATCGACAGCACTCTTAGAGGAAATCTGGGGGCGGAAGTGGATGCCATGCTGGAATCCCTTGGAGAAGACTATGTGGCTATTGTGGTGGCTTGCTTCCCCACATCCTCTCGTATTGTTCTCGGAGGCTATATGCTGGTAGAGGGACTTCCGCTTCATAAGACGGACATTGCCATTGACCCGAAAACGCCGGTAAATAATCCGGAGGTGGCAGAGCTGTTCCGAAAGCAGAGCAAATATCCCATTGCCTCCATTTTGATGAAGGATTTACTGCACGGAAAGCATTATCTGGCGAATTGCATGAAGAAACTGGCGGATGAGGGCAATCGTATTATTGTGGTGGACTGTGTAAGCCAAGAAGACATTGATTTGATTGCAGATGCGGTGGAAACCTCCAAACTAAAGGTCTTGGCAGTGGATCCCGGTGTATTTACCGCAAGCCTTGTGAGAAAGAGAATTCCTCCTACAGAGAAGAAGGAGAAAAACAAGGTTTTGGCTGTGGTAGGCAGTGTAAATCCCCATACACGACTTCAGCTGGAAGAGCTGTGGCTTTCTCAAAGATGCAAGAATGTTTTTGTGGAAAGCAAGGCACTTTTGGAAGGGGAGGAGCAGTGGGAACAGGAGGTTCAAAGAGTGGTGGATGCCATTCTACAGGATGTGGATAAGGATAGAGTTTTCACGGTGACGGGAGACGGTATCTATCCGGAAAATCGTGTGGATCTTGGAAAGCTTGCGGAAAGCAGAGCCTGCCAAATCGAAGAAATCAGCAATAAGATGAATCTGGCTTTTGCGGAGATTGCCCATCGAATCTGTGAGCGGGAAAAGAGCTTTAAGGGAATATACAGTAGCGGTGGAGATGTGACAGTTTCTATTTGCAAACGCTTCCAAACCGCCGGCCTTAGCTTAGAGGAAGAAGTTTTACCCTTGGCGGCTCACGGGGAAATGCTTCTGGGAGATTTCCCGGGAATGCATATGGTTACAAAGGGTGGCAGCCAGGGAGGAAGAGACGCCATTATTCGTTGCATTTCCTTCCTGAAGGAAAAGCTCTTTGTATAAGCTGGTAAATCTAATAGATTTTACGAAACAAAATTTGCCGGTTTCAAAAGTGAAAATAATGAAAAAGAAGGAGGATAAAATGAAGAAAGCAGTAATTGCAGTACCTATGGGGGATCCTGCGGGAATCGGTCCGGAGATTGTGGTGAAGGCTGTATCTAAAAAGGAAATCCAGGACATTGCAAAGGTAGTGGTTATCGGAGACGGAAAGATTTTGGAAAAGGCGGTGGAAATCTGTAAAGTTCCCATTCGTTTGCAGAAAATTGAAAAAATAGAGGAATTGGGAGAGGAGAAGGACAGCCTTTACTATATGCAGGAGGGCGAAATTTCTATGGCGGACTTTGCCTATGGAAAGGTAAGCGCAATGTGCGGTAAGGCTGCATTTTCCTACATTAAGAAATCTATCGAGCTGGCCAATGAAAGACTGGTGGATGCGGTGGCTACCACCCCCATTAACAAGGAATCCTTAAAGGCCGCAGAGGTGCCATTTATCGGGCACACGGAGATTTTCGGATCCTTAACCAATACGGAAGATCCTTTGACCATGTTTGAGTGTAACGGCATGAGAGTGTTCTTCTTAACCAGACACGTTTCCCTTCGGAAAATGCTGGATATGATTACCAAGGAGCGCATCAAGGATTATGTGAAGCGCTGTCTGGAAGCTTTGAAAAAGCTGGGGGTTACAGATGGAAAAATGGCCATTGCCGGCCTGAATCCTCACTGTGGAGAGCATGGATTGTTCGGAGATGAGGAAGTAAGAGAGATTATGCCGGCGGTGGAAGAGCTGCAGAAGGAAGGCTATCCTGTAGTTGGACCTATCGGAGCGGACTCCGTTTTCCATCAGGCAGCACAGGGAAGATACAACTCCGTACTGTCTCTCTACCATGACCAGGGGCATATCGCTACCAAGACCTTGGATTTTGATAGAACTATCGCTATTACCAACGGTATGCCGATTTTAAGAACTTCTGTGGATCATGGAACTGCATTTGACATTGCCGGAACCGGTATCGCAGACAGTATCAGTATGGAAGAAGCGATTCGTCTTGCGGCTAAGTATGCGGAGGCTTTTAAGCATTAAGAAGAACTGTGCAAAAGTACTTAGTTCTATAAAAAGATAAAAAAAGGAAATGCATAAGAAAGTTAAACCACATAAAATAGTGAATCACATAAATGAGTTGAAACACATAAAAAACCGGCTTATGCAAATGAGCAATTGACAACGAAGGGGAAAAATAAAGTATTTTTCTGAAGAGGAGGAAAGTATGGTTAATGGTTTACATGGAGAGCAAATGCTCCTGGGCTTGGCAATCGGTATTGTGTTACTGATTTTCATGGTATTAAAGACAAAGATTCAGGCCTTTTTGGCTCTGATTATCACTACCGTAGTGATTGGTGTAATTGGCGGAATGCCTTTGAATACCATCACCTTGGAAAATGGAACGAAGTTCGGTATTTTGCAGTCTATTACCAGCGGATTTGGAAATACCTTATCCAGTATCGGTATCATTATTGGTTTCGGCGTTATGCTGGGAGCAATCTTTGAGGAAACAGGAGCAGCAAAGCGAATGGCTCTTTGCTTCTTAAAGGTATTTGGAAAGAATAAGGAAGAGGAGGCTTTGGCTTTTACCGGTTTCCTGGTTTCTATTCCTATCTTCTGTGATTCCGGCTTCATTATCCTGTCCCCTATCGCAAAGGCGATTTCCAAGGTTACAAAGAAATCTCTGATTTCTTTGGGGGTAGCTCTTGCGGCGGGTCTTGTAATTACCCATACCATGGTTCCTCCTACACCGGGACCCTTGGGGGTTTGCGGAATTTTCGGCGTGGATGTGGGACAGTTTATTTTATTGGCACTGGTACTTTCTATCCCCATGACCATTGTGGCGATTCTTTATGCTAGAAAGTATATTGCTAAGAAGTTAAACTGGATTGTTAATGAAAATGATGAGCTTGTGGAGGCACAGGCCGGTAGTGCAGAGCTTGGAAAAGAAATCAATTTAGGTTCAGAAAATCTTCCCTCTACATTTTCTTCCTTCCTTCCCATTGTTTTACCTGTCATCTTGATTTTAATGAATACCGTATTTACGGCAATGAAGCTTATGGACGGATTTTTCCATATTCTGATTTTCCTGGGACAGCCTATTGTTGCTGTAGGAATCGGCTTATTGACTGCTATTTTCATTCTTGGGAAAAATATGAGTCGTAAGGAAATTCTGGCTTCCATGGAAAAGGGAATGATGTCTGCAGGAATCATTATGCTGGTAACCGGTGGCGGTGGAGCTTTAGGACAAATCATTAAGGATTCCGGACTGGGAACCTATATGGCGGAGGGAATTACCGCTATGAACGTACCTATTATCCTGCTTCCTATCGTTATTTCCACTGTAATGCGTTTTATCCAGGGATCCGGAACTGTAGCCATGACTACAGCGGCAAGTATTTCCGCACCGATTATCCTGGCTACCGGAGCTAATCCTGTGGTTTCCGCTTTGGCTTGTTGCGTAGGCTCCTGCTTCTTCAGTTATTTCAATGATAGCTACTTCTGGGTAGTAAACAGAACTCTTGGCGTAAGTGAGGCAAAGGATCAGATTCGTGTTTGGTCCATTACCACAACCATTATCTGGGCAGTAGGATGTTTGGAAGTAATTATCCTTAGCTTTATTATGCACTAATTTTCCGAGGATAAATGTTTGAGGATAAATGGCTTGGTTTCTTTCGGGAAGCTAAGCCATTTTTTTATAAAATATGCTAAGATGTTTTCGGAGAAAAGGACCGGAATGAGCTAGGGGAGAAATCATGAAAAAAGAAAAGGTGTTATCAGGAGAACGGCAGCAAAGCATTTTATCCATTTTGGAGAAGGATGGTTCCGTTTCCGTAGATGAACTGGCTAAGCAATTTTCTGTCAGCGGAATGACCATTCGGAGAGATTTAAAATATCTGGAAGAAAAGAACCGGATAGAGCGTTTTCATGGGGGAGCCATTCTGCGGGATGAGGTGCTGTATCAGGAGAAGGAAGTGCAGAATATTGAGGCAAAAAAGCGTATTGCCCAAAAGGCTTTGGAATTCATCAAAGATGCCAAAGTGATTTTCTTGGATGCAGGAACAACCAACAGGGAGCTGGCTCTATTGTTAAAGGATAGAGAGGGATTGTCTGTGGTCACCACGGACTTGATGGTTGCCGGCGTTTTACAAAGCGGAAAGGGACGCCTCTTTTTCTGTGGAGGAGAAATCCAGAAAAGTACCGGCTCTGCTTTGGGAAGCTATACAGTGAATCAATTGAAGGACTATTCTTTTGATATCGCCTTCTTAGGGGCTTCTTCCATTAATGAAAAGCTGGAGCTGAGTACTCCCACATTGGAAAAAGTGGCTTTGAAAAAGGCTATTTTGCAGCAGGCAAAGCAGTCTGTTTTGTTGGCTGATGCCAGTAAATTTGAAAAGCAGGCGATGATGAAGATATGCTCCATTCAGGAATTTGATATGCTGGTAACGGATAAGACATTTTCTGAGAAAGAAAAAAAGGAAGTGGAAAAGCTGGGCGTAAGAGTGGAAGGAGTAAATTAATTTTTTTTAAAGCAAAAGAATAGTTATTATTCAAGAATATTTTCTATCATGATTTCCATAAAAATATTTACCGAAATTAACCTATCTTTTTTGTGTAGCTTATATAAACTTGATATTCGTTATCTTTTCCGTGTTGACAATGTATGATTTGGCATGTATTCTGTCCTCAGAAAATGAAAAGGTTTCCACAAACCGGCAAGATTCAATTTTTATAATATGAATTAGCCCCTGTCTTTTCAGAAGGAAGTTGATTGTAGAATAAGTAATCCATATAAGTTTACTTCTACCGGATATGATAGCTATTTATAGCACGGGAAAGAATATATAATACACGTGTTCGGTAAGTAAGGCATAGAATGGATGATTTTTATCCTGGATGATATTTTTTTGAAAAGATATGTAAAGGTTTTCACATTTATGGATAATAAGGAGGAAGCAATGAAAAAAAGAAGTTTAGTTTCAAGTGTGTTAGCAATCACTTTACTGGCCGCAAGTATTTCTGCCTGTGGTTCGTCCGGGAACACTGCAAAAACCGATGCAGCAAAAGAAGGTGAATCTGCATCCGGAAAACAGGAGGAAGGTAGTGAGGCACAGGCTACAGGCCAAGGTGATGCTTCCACTGCTGCAGTGGTAATTTGGAGCCCTGCGGACGAGAAGGGAATTGAAGATTGGTGGGCAGAAAAAATCGCTGCATGGAATAAAGAACATCCTGATAAGCAGATTGCCAGACAGGCCATCGACCGTGCGGATTCCTACGCCTATGAGAATAAGATTACTACTGCAACTACCTCCGGAGATCTTCCTGATATTTTGTTTGTAGACGGACCGACAATTTCTTATTATGCAGCCAATGGCACTATAGTTCCTATTGATGATGTATATACAGAGGAAGATAAGAAGGACTTCATGCCATCTTCTATTCAACAGAATACTTATGATGGGAAGTTATATGGTATTGGACCAACAGAGTCTTCTGTGGCATTGTATTACAATAAAGACTACTTAGATGCAGCAGGTATTGAATATCCTTCAGACACAGATATTTCTAAGGCATGGACTTGGGATACTTTCTATGAGAATGCTAAGAAATTGACAACAAAAGATTATGTAGGAACAAATATCATCATGGATAAAGGCGAAGGATTAATTTATGCTTTAGAGCCATTTTTCTATGAGAATAAAGCTGATTTCATCAACGAGGATGGTAGCAAGGCAGAAGGATATGTAAATAGCAAGCAGTCTATAGAGACCATGGAGTATTTAAATAAATTCATTCAAGAGGGAATTGCTAATATTGATCCGGTAAAAGATGAATTTTTAAATGGTAAAGCGGCTACTCTTATTGGAGGTTCTTGGAACATTGCAGATTTAGAGAAGTCAAATCTGAACTGGGGAGTTTCTTATTACCCCGTTGCAAATGATGGTACTGCTGTTTCTCCAACAGGAGACTGGACTGCAGCAATTACCAAAGATAGTAAGAATCCTGAAGCAGCAAAGGAAGTATTGCAGTATCTTATGAGTTCTGAGAATGTGGCAGAGTATGCAAGTGCTATTGCGAAGCCTGCTTCTCGTACATCTTCTTATGATAAGATGAGCGGATGGGATGAAGGAGCTAGAAAGCTTTTCAAATGGCAGCTTGAAAATACTGGTAAGGCACGTCCCAGCACACCTTCTTATTCCGTATTATCTCAGGGATTTGCTACAGCTGCTTTAAATGTTTTCGCAGGTTCTGACGCTAAGACAGAGTTGGATACAGTGGCAAAAGATTTCCAAGAGGATTATGACACATACTATGCTAAATAATAGAGTGGTATGAGAAAGCAACGTAGAAACCGTCGGGAACCGAATTTTCGGTTCCCGTTCCTTCTATATAGGAGATAGCTATGACCAAAAAGAGCTTTTCTACACAACAGTTGAGTGGATATTTAATGACCGGGCCGGCAGTAATCTTATTGATGGCATTTTTGATTATTCCCATTATTCTAACCATTTATTTTTCTTTTTTTACCTACCAAGTTATGCGACCGGATAATATTATTTTTTCCGGGTTAAAGAATTACAGTAAACTTTTTAAAGATAAGAACTTTTGGCAGGGTTTGCAGAATACGGTGTATTTTACTTTACTGGTTGTACCTTTCCAAACAAGCTTGGCTCTTGCTTTAGCTGTTCTGGTTAGCGCGAGAAAAAAGGGAGTTTCCGTTTTTCGTACTATGTATTTCAGCCCTCAGGTGACTTCCATGGTAGTTATCGCTATCTTGTGGATTATTCTTTACAACTCCAATCCCAGTAGCGGCCTTATCAATGCGTTACTGGTGAAGCTTGGTATGAAGCCGATTAATTTCTTAAATGATCCAAAGACAGCCATGAATGCCATTATTTTTATGTCGGCATGGCAGGGCGCAGGATACCAAATGATGATTTTTCTGGCCGGACTCAATGGAATTCCCTCCGATCAATATGAGGCTGCTTCGGTGGATGGTGCAAATAAAGTACAACAGTTTTTATTCATCACCCTTCCCGGACTGGCAAATACAATAAAATATGTTTTGATGATCACATTGATTCAGGCTATGAAACTTTTCACGCAGCCATATATTATGACTCATGGAGGACCACAAAATAGAACCAAAACCCTCGTGTATTATATCTATGAACAGGGCTTCCAGAAGGGGAATTTTGGATATGCTTGTGCGGTTGCAGCTATATTTTTCTTCATCGTCGTTGGATTATCAATGGTGGTGAAGAAGCTGACCAAAACCAATTAAGGAGGGAAAGATGGGAAATAAACGAAGCAATTCAATCCTTTGGAATATTTTGTTTTACGGAGGAAATGCAGTAATTGGTTTAATATTTGTCTCTCCTTTGCTTTGGATGATTGCTGCATCTTTTAAACCGGAAATAGAAATTTTTTCAAATATTAATTCCTTACAAACATTTATTCCGGTACATTTTACAATCGATAATTATATTGAAGTTTTTCAACGATTAAATGTTCCGCAAATTTTAGGAAACACTTTTACGTATATTGGAGTAGTGTTATTGGGAGATTTAGCATTTGGATCCATGGCCGGATATGCTTTAGCGAAGATGAAATTTAGAGGAAGGGGATTGATTCTGACTCTGGTCATCGCATTAATGTCTATGCCAGTAGAGGCAATTTTACTTCCTTTATACATTGAAATGGCAAAATTAGGCTGGGTAAATACCATGGCCGGATTAGCAATTCCTTTCATGATGAACTGCTTTTCCATCTACATGTTTTATAGCTACTTTTTAGATATCCCGGATTCTTTGTTGGAAGCTGCAGCTATTGACGGATGCGGTCCAATCAGAACATTCTTTCAAATTGTGCTTCCACTTGCAAAGACGGTATTTGCGACAGTTTTTATTTTAGACTTCGTAGCAAGATGGAATGATTTTATGTGGCCATTTTTAATTACTACCGGAACAGAAAAAAGAACAGTACAGCTTGCGGTACAAACCTTTTTCGGAACACAACCTATTCACTATGGTGCGATTATGGCTGCTTTAACATTGGCTTCACTTCCTATGTTGATTATGTATATCTTTATGCAAAAGTATTATGTAGAAGGCATTGCATCTACAGGAATTAAAGGATAAAGGGAAATAATAAGAAGAGAATTTTTTTCTGATATAATACCTTTCGTTAGAGAGAAAATAATAGGTATAAGTTGTCATTAGGAGAAGGTTATGGCGGGCATTCAGGATGTTGCAAAAAAAGCGGGGGTAAGCATAGGTACAGTATCCAGAGTATTAAATCAAAGTGGCTATGCCTCTGAAAAGGCTAGAAAGAAAGTGGAACAGGCTGTCCGTGAATTACAATATAAGCCTAATGAACTGGCGAGGAATTTATTAAAAAAGCAATCCAATATTGTTGCCATAATTGTTCCGGATATATCCAGTGCCTTTTTTGCGGAGTTGGTGTCAGTCTGTGAACTGGAGCTTAGAGAAGCGGGTTATAAAACCATGATTTGTAATACTAATGGGGATCGTTCTCAGGAAAAAGAGTATTTAGAGATGCTGAATCGAAATCTCGTGGATGGCATTTTGACTTGTACTCATTCTTTGCAGACAGAAGGATATAAAGAGGCAAATGGACCGGTTGTTTCCTTTGATACGGTATATGTACCTGGGCAGATACCTAGAATCACCGTGAATCATAAAGAAGGAGGCAGTTTAGCGGCAAAAGAATTTTTACGAGTCGGTTGCAAAAAAGTTCTACAATTCCGAGACCAAGAAGCTAAAGAGCATTTTCCTTTTATGGAACGTCATGAGATATTTGAAGAAACAATGCAAGAGGCCGGGATAGAGTGCGAAAATATCTATGTAAAATGGAATGAATTTGCTGATCGTTATTTTCAAGACTTGGTTCGTGATGTTTATTCACAGTATCCGGATGTGGATGGTGTTTTTGGGACAGATGCCTTAATCATACATTTTATGCGTTATGTTCAAAGAAAAGGGAAAAGAATTCCGGAAGATATCCGCTTTGTGGCTTACGATGGAACAAGTCTTCGGGATATGATTTTCCCTACATTAACCTGTATAAGGCAACCAATTAAAGCACTGGCAAAAAAAGGTGTGGAGATATTATTAAACAAAATACAAGGCAACATAGTGGAAGAAAAAGAAATAGTTCTACCCGTTGAATTAATTCAGGGGATGAGTACTATGACGGTGAAAGAAAAGGAAAGATATTTAATGGGGAAATAATCTTTCTTCAAGAATGAATAAGAGGAGAAATATGAATAAAATTTCAAAGAAACTATCCCTTGCCCGATCTTTTGAAAAGGCACATTTTTCGGAAATTCAAAGACAGGAGCGCCCGGGCTTTCATTTAAGTCCTGCAATAGGCTGGCTCAATGATCCAAATGGTTTCTCTTTCTACAAAGGGGAGTATCATCTTTTTTATCAATATAATCCCTATAGCACCAGATGGGATGCGATGCATTGGGGGCATTGGACTTCCAAGGATTTACTCCACTGGGACTATCAAGAGGCAAGTCTTGCGCCGGATGAAGATTATGAAACCGGTGTTTTTTCCGGTACCGCTATAGCGGATAAGGATGGCTCTCATCTTATTATGTATACGGCGGATTATACCAAGGCTCCGGATTATTCTACGGATTTATCAGGGAAAAATGGGATTCGAAGAGAAACTCAGTGTATTGCCAGGGGGGATGGGAGAGAGTATCAAAAGTTCGAGGGAAATCCGGTGCTTTCAGAAAAGGACTTGCCGGAAGAATTCACGATTGAAGATTTCCGAGATCCCAAGCTTTGGATTGGAAAAGACGGAAAATACTATGCGGTAACAGTGGCCAGAAAGAAGAGAGACAATCTTGGAGCGGCTTTGCTTTTTTCTTCGGAAAATGCTGTGGAATGGCAGTATTTGGACACGATTAGGGAAAATGACGGAAGCTTCGGCGGGATGTGGGAGTGTCCGGATTTCTTTTTCCTGGAAGGTCGTCCTGTGCTTTCCCTTTCGGTCATGAATATGAAAAATACAAGTCCCTTGTTTAGGAATGGAAATTGCACCGTGGCTTTTGTGGGGGAGGAGGCCGAAATAGAGCTGGAGCAGGAAAGCATGGTAGATTTGATAGAGAATTCTATGAAAACGGCAAAGCCCCAGGCTTTGGATTTAGGCTTTGATTTTTATGCGCCACAGACCATGGAAAGGGATGGACGAACAATCATGGTAGGCTGGATGCAGGCTCCTGAAGCCGGTGGAAATGCTCCGGAGAATGCTAAGTGGTATGGGCAAATGTCATTTCCTAGAGAACTGTTTTTCCGAGGGGATAGACTGTGCCAGCGTCCCATTCCGGAAATTCAGAAGCTTTATAAAGATAGGGTAGAGCTGGCAATTATCTGCGAGAAAGAAGAGAAAAGCTTTGCAGAATTAGAGGGGAAGTTACTGGATCTTAGTCTAAAGATTTACGCACCGAAGCCCAGCTTTGAGCGTAAGGATATCTTCCAAATGAAATTTGCAAAGCAGGGAGAAATTTATGTCCTTTGTACTTATGATTTTGTAACGGGAATCTTGACTGTGGACAGAAGTCATGCAGGAAGGTCTGCCAGTATTTGTGAAGTAAGAAGGATTTACGTGGGAAGTTCGGAAGAGCTTTCGCTTAGACTTTTGCTGGATCGTTTTTCCTTTGAGCTCTTTATAAATGATGGAGAGCAGGCTCTCTCCGGTACTCTTTATGAACTTCCGGCGGAGGCTAAGGGAATCAGCTTCCAAGGAGAAGGGATTCATCTAAAGGTAGAAAAACATAGCTTAAGAGAGATTGAGCTTGGGGCGCTGTAATGAATTGAAAAAGCAGTGGATGCCTTTTCCACTGCTTTTTTCTATCTTTTAGCTTGTATCAGAACCGGTATGAGTGGTCATTAGCCAAGATTAGCCAACATATAGCATTCCCCTAAAGAGTTCATTTTCGTCTTTTCCATTAATATATAAAGTCCAATTCTGCGTATCTCTTTCAATTGGTACTCGGTAGCAAGTTCCGTTATATTGGAATTGACTAAAATCATTTAAGTTAAAAATGCTGAAGTCCTCATTTCCTACATTGTCTATATATTTTTCATCAATAATTCGCATATCCATGTAAGAGGAATTATCCGTATACATCAGTAGGAGATAGGAACCGGTGGGGATAGTTCCCTCTTTTAGCACATTTCCATTTACATCTACTTCCTGAACCGGAACATCTTGAATAGCCTGGATAACATGATTGCTGCTTATTTTGTATCGGTTTCCATCCGGTTTCGGATAAGCTTCCGCATCAATCAACCAGTCTATTTCTACAGTATTGGTACTGAGAAAGCCGTTGTCTTCTGCTCCGCAAAACCCTTTAGCATCCGTAAAATTTTCCTTGAGAAGATGCGTGTATTCGATATTGCCTACATTTTTAAAGTAGTATTCTCTAGCAGATAGGTCGACAGACCAGTTTTCCTCCGGTTTTAATTCCATAGTGGAGAGGTCAATTCTATAGAGTAAAGTTATCCCGTCTTCTTCATATTTAAAGAGGTAAATGTAGTATTTTCCGGACTTTTTGAGAAGATAAGGAGTTCCGTCAATGCCTTCCACAGCTCCACTTTCTCTACTGCCGGAAACGACGGAAATATCCAAATAAAACATTCCCTCTTCTTCCTGTTTTTTCAGATAAACGGGCTCCCGTTTTCCGCTTCCGTCCACATCTACATCCAGATACATATTGTCAAAAAGTGGGATTACATAGTCCCCTTCCGTTTTAGTATATTCTTCGACGAATAGATTCTCCCCTTCATCAAAATATACGGTAAGAACCTTGGGGGACTTAAGAGACCGGCCGGTAAGATCAATATCGGAATATATAGAAACGCCCTCCGCATTTACCGTCCAAGTAAGTGCATCTCCCTTTTCTTTTATATTCTGTAAAAGTGCAGGAGGAAATTCCACAGCTGTACCCGCGGATTCCTGCGCTCTTTTTTCAGCCAAAGCAAAGAAGCTGTCCTTGTCTTTTACTACATCGGAAAAAGCCAGTCGTTTTCCGCTTTTACTATCAAAATTCACAGAATAGTGCTGATACTCGCTTCCGCTTCCCGTGTAATCTATGGATTTGGAATTTAAAATGCTGACGATGCTCTTGTCTGCTCGAATAACATCACTATTGGTCTTTACTTCAGGAGTATTTCCCAAGTAGTTCGCCACATTCCTTTTGGCCTCTTCTGAAGTATTAGCGATATTTATCAGCTCCGCAAAATCCTTTTGAGAGAGATCTTCTACTTCCTTGTTATAGTCTTCAAAGGCCTTTCTCAGGGCATTAAATTCCTCACCCTCTTCCTTCAGGTGTAACTTAGTGCTTTCTATACTATAAAGATAATGATAGTTTGCATCCGTGTGCCTTTCTCCGATTTCTTCTAAAAGGATATGGGGCATTCCCATCACTATGCTTTCAGCTTGTGCTTCTTTTTCTTCCCTGCTGTCCTTCTGCTCCTCCTGTGAATTACCGGATTCTCCCCCTGCTTTGTCCGTCCCGCCAGCTTCTTTTTTTGCCTTTGTACAAGACAGGAAAATAAAGCTAAGAAGAAGGAATAATACTAAAAGTAGTTGTTTTTTTGCTTTCATTTCGTCCTCCTTGCCTTTTCTCTTTAAGAGATTTTACTTATCCTCTCTGTTTTTGTTCCGTACTATTCAAACATTAATTTTTACTATTTTATCATACTTTGTTTTCGTTGCAATATGATTTGAAGAGTAGATGGATCGTCAGAGCGTATAGGAACTGGAGGGAACTTAGTTGCGCCGGCAACTAAGGCAAGGAAGATGGTTTTTTATATATATTTTTTCAGTTCCCCATACCCCTCTTTTTCCATTTCCTCATAGGGAATAAAGCGGACAGAAGAGGAGTTAATGCAGTAGCGGAGGCCGCCCAGTTCTTTTGGACCGTCATGAAAGACATGACCCAGATGGTAGTCTCCACCCTGAGAACGGACTTCTATTCTACGCATTCCCAGACTGTTGTCTTCCAGGTAGCGGATTACTTCTCCGGCAATGGGCTTTGCAAAGCTGGGCCATCCGCAAGAGGAGTGAAATTTGTCTTTGGAGGAAAATAACGGTTCTCCGGTGGCTCTATCCACATAAAGCCCTTTAGCATTTGTATCCCAATAAACATTTTCAAAGGGACGATCTGTGGCGCTATGCACCAGAACATTGTATTCCTCTTTTGTCAGCTTTTCCTGTAGTTCTTTTTCGGAAAGAGGCTGATATTGCTCTGAATCAATCAATGGCTCATCCGCCAGGGCAAGGGAGATGTGGCAGTAGCCTCCCGGATTTTTATTCAGATAATCCTGATGATATTCTTCCGCCGAGTCAAAGGCTGCCAAGGGAAGTACTTCCACCACCAAAGGAGAGCTGTACTGCTCCTGCTCTTTTTTTAGAGCTTCCTGAATAATATCTTTGTCCTTTTCTTCTACATAATAGATACCGGTGCGGTATTGGGTGCCCACATCATTTCCCTGCTTATTTAAGCTGGTAGGATCAATAATCCGAAAATAATAGCGCAAAAGATTTTTTAAAGGCAGGCGCTCCGGGTCATAGTCGATTTTTACGGTTTCCGCATGGCCGGTATTGTTGTGACAAACCTCTTTATAGCTGGGATTTCTGCTGTTTCCGTTGGCGTAACCGCAAGAGGTAGAGAGCACTCCCGGAATTCTTTGAAAATAGGCTTCTACTCCCCAAAAGCAACCGCCTGCAAGATATATGGTTTTCTGCATAGTAACTCCTTTCCGATGAAATTGATTTATAATGAAACGGTTCTGTAGCATTGTAGTTTATAGCTATAACATTTGCTGAAAAAATCCTTAGTTTGATAACTGATAGCTTTACTTTAGCACAAATGAGAAGGCAATCTACAAGAATCCCCGGGATTTCCAGCTTTTTTTAGATTTGTATTCCGAAAAGGAAAACAATGCTATAGTATAGAAAATATATAGAGCATGATACTTTGATAAATGCAGCAGCCGGATGTGTATGGACCAGAGATACAGAGGCCGGCGCTACAGAAGCAGCGATATAGAAACTATGGATACAGAAACCATGGATACAGAAACCATGGATACAGAAACCATGGATACAGAAACCGGATTTGTTGGAAGCAGAGATGGAAAATATAGGAATGGAGAATAGAGGAATGGAAAAAGAGCTGAAAATATCGTCCTTTTCCGTAGAGGGAAAGAAAGCGACACTGTATCAACCTCTTGAAAGTGTGGTGGAGAATAAATTAAATCATGCGAATAAAAATACCAGTCTGAACACAAATGGCCAGACTATGGAAGCAAAAGCTTTGGGAGGGAAATTATCAGAAGTCCAATTATCAGCAGTCAAATTATCCCCTCCTCTACTGATTCTTCATTGTTTTTCCGAAGAGAAAGAGGCGGTGGTAAAGCTTTTACAAAGGCAGGAGTACTTTAGCTTTCCACTTCTTTGTATCAATAACTTAAACTGGCAGAAGGATATGTGCCCCTGGGATAGTCCTGCTCTTATTAAAAATGAGAAGGATTTTATTGGCGGAGCGGATGAATATTTGTTCCTTTTAGAAAAGGAAATTATTCCGAGGGCAGTAGAAATTCTTGGAGAAGAGCCTACATATTATGCGTTGGCCGGATATTCCTTGGCCGGTCTTTTTGCCCTATATGCCGGCTACCGAAGCTCTTTATTTTCTCGGATTGCTTCTGTCTCCGGCTCCCTTTGGTATCCGGACTTCGTTTCCTTTGCCAAGGAGAAGAAAATGCTGAGCAAAGCGGAGAGGCTGTATCTTTCTTTGGGAACAGAAGAAGCGAAGACCAAGCATTCCGTCCTGTCCACCATAGAAAGCAAAACCCGGGAACTGGTAGAGCACTACCAATCCTCGGGCTATTGTGTGAATTTTGAGCAAAATCCCGGAAACCATTTTTGTGAAGTGGAGCAAAGAATCGAAAAGGGGATTCGGTGGATTATGGAAGAGTGATTATCTTTTTATCCGATAATTTCTGAAAGCTTTACCTTTCTGTCTTCCATTCTGGACTTCGTGCATGCATCCGCTGTGGCAATAGCGGCTCTTGCGGCTTCTCCGGTGAGAAGGGGCTTATATTCGTCACTTACTTCCTCGCCGTGCATTATACCATTGAGGAAGGCCATTTCCTTCTTCATAATGCCCTGTAGCCATAGTGGCGGCTTTCTGCCTGGCTTACCGTATTGAATAGCACCATCCATTTCCGTACCGTGATAAATGCGGGTTCTGTCCTCGTCTTCTTCTTTACTTTCGTGAAGAAGGAAATGGCTTTCTTTTCCGTCTACTTTCAGAGTGCCGCCGGCATCAAACATATCCAGCTTGATGGCTCCCTCTGTACCCTGAATCAAAAGGTAATGCTCCGGCCAACGGAAGGCGGAACCCCATTCCATCACAGCATAACGGCCATCCTTAAATCGGGCGGTTATGAAAATCATATCATCCTCATCACCAAAGGCCTCGCCTTGGTGAGCCACATTTCCGGCTTCCATAGTAACTTCTTCCGGCATCCCTCCCATGAGGAACTGAACACAATCCAATTCGTGGATATGGTGATAAAGATGTCCTCCGGACTTTTCCCGAATCTTCTTCCAGGATACGGACTCCTGCACATCTTCCCAGCCGTTTCTGGCAGAGTGGCAGTAGAGAACTTTTCCGATTTTTCCTTCGTTAATCAGTTCCTTTGCATGGTGTACACCATTAAAGAAGTTCATGATGTGTCCTGCCATGAAAATCACGTGATTTTCTTCGCAGGCCTTTACCATTTCATCACAGTCTGCGTAGGAGAGGGCGATAGGCTTTTCACAAAAAACATTTTTTCCGTGTTTTGCAGCCAAAATTACCGGCTCTTTGTGCAAATAATTTGGGGATGCCACAATCACGCAATTTACATCCGGTCTGGAAACAAGGGATTCCAAGCTTGCTTCTGCATCGCAGGACAATTCTTTCGCAATAGTCTCTCCATTTTCCGGATCATAAACAGCAACGACTTGTGCATCTTCTTGTTCTTTCATGATGCGGGCTAATTCTGCACCGAAATAGCCCACACCCACTACGGCATAATTTATCATGTTTAACTCCTAACTTTTCACGATTTAGGGCTAAATATTCATTTCTTTACTTCTTTTAGTCCCAATCCTCGTTTTTTATTTTCGTTTTTTAAAAGTTGATATAGCTTCTACACTAATTTACTTTACAGCTCCTTCGGAAAGTCCTCCTGCAATCTTATTCTGAATCAGGCAGAAGAAGATAATGGAAGGAACTACTACCAATGTGGAGGCTGCCATCATATCGCCCCAGTCCAATATTTCTGAACCGTTTAGAGAGCGAAGGGCAACAGCCACAGTCATCTTGGAAGTATCATTAATCAGGATTAAAGAGTATAAAAACTCATTCCAAACATTGATAAAGGTATAAATGGCGGTGGCTACGATTCCCGGTGCCACCAGAGGAATCACTACCTGCATAAACACCTGAATTTTATTGGCTCCATCTATCTTTGCGGCTTCTTCTATTCCTATGGGAACTGTTTTGAAAAATCCCACCAAAAGCCAAACCGCATAGGGAATACTGAAGGAAAGATAGACCAGTACCAATCCGATTCTGGTATTGGTCAGTCCCAGCTTTGCCATTACGATGGAATAAGGAATGGCTAAAAGGATGGGAGGGAAAATGTAGGTGGTAACCAAAACCTTCGATAGTACCGTTCCGATTTTAGGGAAGAATCGAACAATGCCATAGGCTGCCAAGGCAGAAATTGTAATAGCTATTCCTGTTGTGGCTAAGGAAATAATGACACTGTTTCGGATATTTACAATGAAACCCAAATCAAAAATCACATGGCGATAATATTCCAAAGTTACTACTTTCGGAAGAAAGGCTGTGGGATTTCCGGTTAATTCGCCCTTTCCTTTAATGGAGGAAATAATAATCCATAGCAAGGGGAAAATGGCGAAGAAACAGAGGAGCAAGAGGTAGATGTGGCTGATTAAGCTCGCAAAATATTTCTTTCTCATTTATTTTCCTCCCTTTCCCAGCAATTCATAATGGTGAAGTAGATAATGCAAACACTCATTAGGAAAATAAACAGCAGTACTGTTACAGCAGAGGATTTTCCCAGCAGCTTGGTTCCCCATCCCATTTCATAGGCATAAAGGGGAACGGTTTGTGTGCTTCCGGCAGGCCCTCCACCGGTAATCAGATAGATTAAGTCGAAGTTATTGAAAATCCAAACCGTTCTTAGAACCACCAAAAGTCCCATAACCAGTTTGATGTGGGGAATGGTGATGTGTTGAAAAGACTGCAAGGCACTGGCACCATCAATTTTTGCGGCTTCATACTGGTCCTGTGGTACAGTTTGTAAAGCAGATAAGACATTGACCATAATCATCGGTGCTCCGAACCAAATGTTGATGAGTACCAGTACGATAAAAGCCAGATTCTTTTCTGTGAGAAACTGTGGAGCGGTTTCGTAAATTTTCCATTTCACCAAAAGATTCGGAAAAATGCCATAGACTCCATTTAATATCCAAGTCCAAGAGAAGGCGATAACGATGGAAGGGAAGGCCCAGGGGATAATCAGTAGAGTTTTATACATCCCTTTAAAGAGCTTTACCCGATTTAAGGCCAGAGCAGCAGTGAAGCCCACCAATATCTGTCCCAACAAGGAAAATACAGTCCATTTTAAAGAGTTCAAAAAGGCTGCCCAAAATTTGGGATCACTTAGAATATCTTTATAGTTTTTCAGTCCCAGAAAATTGTATCTTGGTCGAATAAGATTCTTACTGGTCATACTGAAAAAGAGACTGGAAAAAATGGGATAGATAAAAAGGGCGGCTACGACAATGACGGCAGGAAGTACAAACAACCATTTCGTATAAGATCTTGTCTTCATTTTCTGACCTACCTTTCTAGTTTGGAGAGGCTGCAAGAAGAAATCTTCTTGCAGCCTCTTCCGAGAAGAAAAAGATTATTGTGTAGCAGCTTCCATTAAGCTGTTTAACTTATCTTCAGCTGCTTTAGCGGCTGTCTTTACATCTGTTCCGTTGGTAATTATATCTTGGAACATTTCTTCAATTACGTGCTGGTTGGTAAGGATACCTGCCTGTACGCTTGGTCCATGTTCAAATCCGATAGCAGTTCCGCCGGGAATCTGAGAAGAAATCACTTCTTCCGCATGGGCAAATTTCTGAATAGTGGGGTCATCTTTATACGCTTCGGAATCCTCGATGCCCTTAATTGCCGGAAGCATTCCGACAGGAACGGAATGGAGGAATTTCACATAGTTGTCTTCTTCATATAAGGTTTTGATAAAGGCTTCACAAATTTCAGGGTGTTTGGAATTCTTCCAAATGACCAACGGCTGGTTAGAAGTGGTAATGCCCTTCTGCTCTGTACCCTTAATGGTGGGGATGGGATAGCAGTCTACATAATCCAGTAAATCCGGAGAGTTTGCCGCTACACCGGAGATTTGGAATCCGGAGTTAAAGTCAAAGGCTGTTTTTCCCTGATAGTAGAGTGTAGCCTGATCCAGTACATTGTAGTTAATGGAATCCTTTGGTGAGCAGTCCTTATATACCTTCAACCAGTAGTTAATTCCTTCTATAGCTAAATCGCTGGTAAGATTCGCTTTTAAGTCATCCGTTAGCAAGCTTCCTCCGGCACCCTTTACGTAAAAATTCAGGAAATTGGTGGCTTGGAAGTCCGTAGAGCCACAAGGAAAAGAGAGACCGTAAATACCGTCTTTGGTTAGCGCTTTGGCTTCTTCATAAAGCTCATCCCATGTCTTTGGCACCTCTAAGTTGTTTTTTTCCAGTAAATCCTTGCGAACCCACATCACCATGGCGTGAGAATAGAGAGGAACAGCATAGTTGTTACCGTCTACGGAAAGCTCATTTAATGCGTTTTCATAGAACTTATCCCGTCCGATATCATCAATTAATCCATTCAGCGGAATGATAGCGTCGGAATTAATCATTTCGGAAACCTGCCCTACCAGAGCGGTACTCATATCCGGCACATTCCCAGAAGCAAGCCCTGTTGTCCACTTGGTGTAAAAGTCATTCCAGGAAAAGGTTTCAATTTTGATAGTAACCTTTGGGTGCTCCTCCATGAACTTATCCGCAGCCTCCTGAATGGTTTCCAATCTTGGTCCCTGGGTAAAGGAATGCCAGAAAGTAATATCTCCCTCCAATTCAGCTGCTTCCGCCTTTTCCTCACTGCCCTTTACTTCGCTACTCTTTTGCTCCGGAGCTTTACTTTCCTCCTTTGCGGCACTGCTACCGCATCCGCTCAGAGCTGTACAAAGCATTGTCAGACTCAGCATAGCGCTTAAAATCTTTTTTCTCATAAATCGTCCTCCTTAGTAGTATGCAAGTGCTATAGGGGAATCCTAGGGCATCTTGTTCGCAAGTTCCTTTTTGGGAATTTGCAATTTTTCTTTGTGTATAATAACTGATTAATTTGTATAATATAGGAAAAAATTAGACGATTCCATAGAAAATAGACCTAATAATAGCATTTTACGCTTGAAAAACAAAGTTTTTACTGTCAATAAGATTTATCTTCTTTGTTAAATTATAAATAAGAAATATTTTTTATTCTTTGGCAATATGACGGTACTGGTTCGGCGTACATCCGAATGCTCGTTTAAATTCACGAATAAAGTAATTGGTATCTTCATAGCCCAGTTCATAGGCAATATCGTTGATGTGAAGGTTGGAAACCAGTAATTTTCTGGCAGCAGTGGTAAGCTTCAGCTCTTTGACATAGACCATGGGAGACTTTCCCAGCTGGGAACTGAATAAAGAAGTAAATCTTTGCTTGCTTAATTCCGCCATTTCCGCTAAACGGCTTGGAGAATATTTTTCATTGGGATGCAAGAGAATATAATCCACTACCCCTTGGATACGAGAATCCATTCCGGTACCGGATTTTTTGATTTGATTTCTGATTTTTTCTAAGTCCTGTTCTTCTGTGGCTTCCTTATTTGAACATGAAGAAGGCTGACTTTGAGAAGATAAATTAGCTGAGTTTTTAGCTTGTTCTTCTATATCGTTTTTAGTATTCAAAGAAATAGAAGGAAACTCTTCTTGATCTCTTTCCGGATTGACCTTGGCAATGAGAGAGGCAATCAATAGCTCTAAATACCCCCTGACAAAGAACATCTTTGCAGGGCTCTCTTTTTTTACCCATTGATAGATTTCATCAAAATAAAAGCTTTCTCCCTTGCCTTCCATGATCTTCGGCAAATGATAATAATCCCCCAGTAAGTCTCCTCCTTCAAAAAAAACAGAGCTGGTAAATCGAATACTGGTGAAGGAAAAATGACTGCTGGTGGCAAAGCAGGAGAGCTGACTTCCTTTGGGAATATAGATGATTTGGTCTTTTTTGACAGAATACTCCTGAGAATCTATGAAGAAACTGGCGGTTCCGGATTCAATGTAACGGAGCATATTGTAGGGAATACTGCTTTCCGGAAAGATCCAATTCCGACCAAAGGAATAGCGATCAATATATAAAAAATGAAAATGAATATTATCAATAGCGCTGTACATAGGATGCCGCCAAACTTTCTGTATATTTTCTATAGGAATAGAAGCTGCCTTGTTTAAGTGTTTTCAGTATAAAGGCTTTATAGGAGAAAAGAAATAGAGAGTTTATAGGGGGGATTAAAATGAGTTTATAGGGGGAGATTAAAATGAGGATAAGGGGGAATTGTAGATGCACTAGACTGGCTGTTTTATTTCATCTTCGTTATAATAAGACAGTATATTTAGTTTAGAAAGAAGAGTAGTGTAAATGAAGGAAGAAATCAGAGTAGAAAAAGACCGTAAAATAAAGGGAATCATTTCCATAATCCTTTCAGCAGCAGGCTTTGCAGGAATGGCTTTTTTTGTGAAGCTTTCCGGAGATATACCTACCATGCAGAAGGCAATGTTTCGAAATTGTGTGGCGGCTTTGATTGCCTTTGTGATGATGCGGCAACAGGGAATACGTTATTATGTACCCAAGGAACTTAGAATTCCTTTATTGCTTCGTTGCTGTTTTGGAACCTTGGGAATTCTTTGTAACTTCTGGGCAATTACGTATCTGAAGCTGGGGGATGCCAGTATTTTACAGAAAATGGCGCCTTTCTTTGCTATTGTAATGTCTATTTTTATCTTGGGAGAAAAGCCCAACAAGATGGCGATTGTTTCCGTGCTTTTAGCTTTGCTGGGAGCAGCCTTTGTGGTGAAGCCCGGGCAGGGAATCGTGGGACTTCCCGCACTGGTGGCACTTTTTGGCGGATTTTCGGCGGGAACAGCCTATACCTATGTGCGAAAGGTAGGATTGGGCGGAGTGAAAGGACCGGTAGTGGTTTTTTCTTTTTCGATGTTTTCCGTTTTGATATTGCTTCCCTTTTTTCTTTTGCAATACAAGCCAATGTCTATACAGCAAACAGTATATTTGATTTTAGCGGGCTGCAGTGCGGCGGTGGGACAGATTTTTGTGACCAAGGCTTATGCCTATGCCCCGGCCAAGGAAATTTCCGTCTTTGACTATTCCCAGGTGCTCTTTGCGGCTTTATTGGGCTTTGTGGTCTTTGGGGAAATTCCGGACGTTTATAGCTTTGTGGGCTATGCCCTCATTTTCGGAACGGCTCTTTGGAAATGGAAGCAGAGTTAGTTGATAAAGAGTTAGTATTTCCTTAAAAGAATAGTGAATAAATTATCTTGATTAGTGAATCAATTTTTAAAGATTAGTATGGTGATTTACTTTATAATGCAAATTACCAAATTAACAATAATTATATATACATTGCATTGAAAATATAATACAATGTATATATACTATATAGAATATGATTCTAAAATTCAATACAGATAAGGAGGCTTTCTTATGGCACAGACGAGTATTAGTGTTCGTATGGATGAAGATTTAAAGAAACAGTTTGATGAGTTTTGTTCTGATGTGGGGATGAATATGACTACAGCATTTTGCATTTTTGCTAAAACGGTAGTTCGTGAAAGAAGAATTCCATTTGAAATTACAACAGAGAGAGACACATTTTATAGCAGTGAACATTTAGCTACTTTGGAAAGACGAGTTGCGGAGATGAAGGCCGGATATAAGATACATGAGCATGAGCTTATTGAGGCCGAATAATGAGAAAAATATGGCATGATGAAGCGTGGGAGGAATATTTATACTGGCAGGAACAAGATAAGAAAACACTAAGAAGAATAAATAAAATTTTGAAAGACATAGATAGAAATGGATATAATTGTATTGGAAAACCGGAAAAATTATCAGATAATTTGTCCGGCTTTTGGAGTGCAAGAATCGATGAAAAGAATCGGATTGTTTTTCGTATTGTGGGAGATATGCTGGAAATTGCAGAATGTGGTTCTCATTATGGCGATAAATAATGTATCTAATTGTAGAAAGCACCTGTATGAGATATATCGGTAAAAATTCTTTTTTTCTTTTGTTAGATTCATTTGTTGCATTTGCAACAAATGAATCGCATATATTGTATACAATAGACTTTGTAAGAAGGATTTAAAGATGTAAGCCTCTTATAAAGCTAAAGTTTAAATTGTTTAAAGGGCGAATTTTTTAGAGCTTAAAGAGACTTCAAGAGCAATGTTTTTAAAGCCTGAAGCATTTTCAAAATCAAAGTCCTTCGGCAAAGAAAGGAGGCTTATGAAAGAAAAAGTCGGAGAAGTGTTTTCCATAGCAAGAGACAATCCGCCGGTACGGAGCTGTACAGTATCCAAGCAGATTCATCCGGGAGAAAACGCTGTCATTTATTTTTCCATGGCGGAGAGGACGGATATCAGTGCAGAGCTTTACTCCTATCATAAGCTGCTTTTCGTAGCGGAGGGGGAGATAGAAGTTTACGGAGAAGGAGAGGGGAAGTTCCTTTCCAAGGGGCAAGCCATTCTCACCCCGGTGGAGAAACCGGTGGGAATCCGTAGTGAAAAAGGTGCAGTATACACAGAAATTTCCATAAGGAGGGAAGATTTTATGAATGAAGCAGTAAAAGCAGGTGAGGTTTTTCGTTTGGCAGACTTACTCCCCTATCAGGAGGGCAAGATTGTAAACATGGACTTGATGCACAATGAGAAAATGAAGTTTGTGCTGATGTCCTTTGCCGAGGGCACCGGTCTTTCCGAGCACGCAGCTCCGGGAGAGGCTATGGTATTTGCGCTGGAAGGGGAAGCAGTAATTCAGTATGAGGGCGTGGACCATGTGATTCATGCCGGAGAAGAGTTCCATTTTGCCAAGGCAGGACGGCATGCAGTAACAGCCAAGGGGAATTTCAAAATGGCTTTGTTAATCAGTTTGGCATAAGAGAACGTTTAAAGTACATAAGAGAATTCTTTGGGAGAATAAGATGAGAAAAGCAGTAAAGGGAAATGTCAGTTGGATAGGCTATATCGACTGGGAATTACAGCATTTTCATGGGGATGATTATTCCATCATCAACGGTTCCAGCCAAAATGCCTATCTCATCGAGGAAGAAAAGACGGTTTTGATGGATACGGTTTGGACACCCCATCGTTTTGACTTTGTGGAGAATCTGAAAAAAGAAATTGATTTGAAAAAGATTGATTTCATCGTGGCAAATCATGGGGAGTGCGACCATTCCGGCTCTCTGACTACCATTTTGGAGGAGATTCCGGATGTGCCTATTTATTGTACGGCAAATGCGGTGAAAAGCATTGAGGGGCAGTATGGCAAGAGGGGCTGGAATTTCCATGTGGTTAAGACCGGGGATTCCTTGGATATCGGAAACGGAAAGAAACTCATTTTCCTGGAAATGCGGATGCTCCACTGGCCGGATTCCATGGCAACTTTCTTAACCGGGGACAATATCCTCTTCTCCATGGATGCCTTTGGACAGCATTATGCGGTGGAGGAGCTTTTTAACGATAAGGCAAATCAATGCGTTCTCATGAAGGAAGCCATGAAGTACTATGCCAATATTGTGGCCCCCTTTGCTCCGATTTTACGGAAAAAGCTGGAGGAGATTACGGCTTTAAATCTTCCGATAGAGATTATTGCTCCTTCCCATGGTGCCATTTGGCGGGAAAATCCCATGCAGATTGTGGAAAAATATGCGGAATGGGCTCAGGATTATCAGGAAGATCAGGTGACGATTGCCTTTGATACCATGTGGGAGGGCACTACAAAGATTGCCTACAGCATTGCGGAGGAGATTCATCGGCAAAGTCCGGATACGGTAGTGAAGGTTTTTAACATTTCCAAGTCGGATAAAAATGAAGTGATGACGGAGATCTTTAAGTCCAAGGCCATTGCGGTAGGATCCCCCACCGTGGGAAATTCTGTCTTATCTTCTGTGGCAGGCTGGTTGGAGTTTTTAAAGCAGCTGAAGTTTAAGAAGAAAAAGGCAGCAGCTTTCGGCTGTTATGGCTGGAGCGGAGAGTCTGTGAAGGTTTTACAGGAGTCCTTAAAGGAAGCAGGCTATAATGTCATTCCTGAAAATATTCGGGCGGAATGGACGGCAAAGGAAGAGGATTTTGCGGCGATTCCGGCATTGGTAAGCGCATTGTTAAAGGCAGAATAGGAGAGGGAGAGGAAGTGACATCCTCTCCCTTGCTTTTTGCAAAAAACTTTCTATACTAGGAAGGGTGTTTTCTTCTACTGAAAATAGAGAAGAAGTCGGCGTAAAGCTTGGTAACAAAAGCTTGGTAAGATATTTCGTAATAGCTATAAATGCTAAAGGAAACGAAAGGAATAAATTCTAAAAAGAAAGGCTAATTAGAAGAAAAGCATGACAGACGCAATCCTACATCGTAAATCACATCGTATTTTCACTCCTGCCCCTCTGTCCGAGGAGGAAATGGAGGCGATTCAAAATAAAATTTCTGCAATCAATCTGGAAACAGGACTTACGATAGAATTTGAAGAAGACGGCAGTAGAGCATTTCAGGATTTTCGGAAAAGCTACGGACTTTTCAAAAATGTACGCAGTTTGATTCTCTTAAAGGGAAATGCCGGGCTTGCCCATTTTCGGGAGAAAATCGGTTTCTATGGGGAAGAGCTGGTACTGTTTGTGGAAGAGCTGGGAATAGGGAGCTGCTGGGTTGGAGGAACCTTTGACCGGGAAAGCTTCTGCTATCCGGAGGATGAGCATATTCAGGCGGTAATTGCGCTTGGACACAGCGGAGAAGAGGGAATCGGTAGAAAGCTGATCGGTAGCTTATTCCCTATGAAGAAAAAGCCTTGGCATGAACGAATTTCCGGACAGGATTCCTACCCTCATTGGATTCAGGAGGGGATGGAGGCGGTAGCCTTAGCCCCCAGTGCTTTAAATAAGCAAAAGCCGAAGTTCTTTTATGAGCATGGGGAACTTCGGGCTTCCGTGCCGGATAACTACGATATGGACATGGTGGATTTAGGTATTGCCAAGTATCATTTTCTGAAAGGGGTAGGAGAGGGAACTTTCCCCTTTGGAAATGGTGCAAAGTATCAAAAAGAAGAGAATTCTTGACATTCTTAATAGCTTAGGGCAAAATAGCATAACAAAGGAAAAACAGCTCCTGCTTTGCGGGAGTTTTTTCTTTGCCTAGTAGTATTAGGGTAAGAAAGTGAGATGAATCTGCATAAAGCGATCATAGAGCGACCATAAAACGACTACAAAACAGTAGTATAGGAAACAAAGTAGTAAGAGTGGATATTGTAGAGTAAAGGAGCAGTAGGGATGCCATTACAAAGTATTGCATTGATTTTGTTTATTCTCATGTATGTGGTGATGATTGTAAAACAGGAATGGAGGCTATATGCCATCTGGGCGGTGGCCCTCCTTTTTGTGGGATTAGGTATATTACAGAGAAATCCCCTTTATCTCCTGTCCGTCATTAACTGGAATGTGATTATGATGATCGGCGGAACCATGGTCATCGTGTATTACTTTATTGAATCTAAGATGCCCAACCGTCTGGCGGAGATTATATTGGATAAATGTTCCAATGTGATGTGGGTTATCATTTTGATGTCCTTATTTGCAGGATCAGTATCCGCCTTTATCGACAATGTGGCTACGGTTTTGATGATTGCCCCGGTGGGACTTGCCATTTGTAAGAAAATCAAAATCAGCCCGGTTCCCATGCTTTTATCTATTGCGGTATCCTCCAACCTACAAGGGGCGGCGACCCTGGTAGGGGATACTACTTCCATTATGTTGGGGGGCTATGCCAAGATGAACTTCATGGAGTTTTTCTTTATGAAGGGAAAACCGGGAATGTTCTTTTCCGTAGAGCTGGGAGCTATGGCGACCGTGCCGATTATGATGCTTTTGTTTAGAAAATTCCGTCAGCCGGTGGAGGCTACGGAAAAAACCGAGGTAGAGGGATATTTTCCCAGTATTGCTTTAATTGGGGTGGTGGTTTCTCTGATTGTGGCCTCCTTCATTCCCAACACTCCCGGTATTATTAACGGCTTGATTTGTTGCGTTATCGCTGTCATCTGTATGGCAGTGGATTTCCATGTGAAGAAAATGCCGGAGAATCTTAAGAAGTCTTTGCTTTCTGTGGATAGAGAGACTCTTTTGATTTTAATGGGGCTTTTCCTTGTGATTCAGGGCATTACCGATGTGGGCTTAATAGACCTTGCGGCGGAAGGAATCGTAAAGCTGGGAGGAAACAATCTTTTCCTTTTGTACAGTATTATTGTTTGGGGTTCCGTAATCTTTTCTGCCTTTATTGATAACATTCCCTATGTGGCAACCATGCTTCCCATCATTACCGGTATTTGCCAGCTTTTACAGATTGAACCCTATCTTCTGTATTTTGGACTTTTAACCGGCGCAACTCTGGGAGGAAATATCACCCCCATCGGAGCCAGTGCAAATATCACTGCGGTAGGAATGCTTAAGCAGGAGGGCTACAAGGTAGGCTTCGGCGAATTTATGAAAATCGGAATCCCCTTTACCCTGGCCGCGGCAGGAACCGGCTATCTTTTCGTTTGGTTTATTTGGAGATAAAAAGCAGGGATTATAAATAACAAAATAGATAGTTTTTAATGCAGTATAGGTCTAAAAAGGGGGCAATCTGAGCCCGATACTTGCGAAATCCGGCAAAGTGAAGAACTATAAAAATCAATAAGTGAAGCGAATAATGCAGTATGGGTCTATAATTGGGGCAATCTGAGCCCGTCAGTACTTACTGAAAGCGAGCAAAGCGAAGCTTGAAGTTAGTACTGTAAGGACAGACTTTTCATTAGAAAAGTCGTCCTGATACAGACCAACTTCCGAAGGAAGTTGCTTTGCAAAGCAAAGTGAGCAGTGGTTAACATAAACCACTGCTCAGTCAAGGCGAGGTTAGCGGGAGCGTGCCCCAATTTTAGACCTATACTGCATTATTTTTTCTATTCTGAAGAATTCCTGCTTTTTATCTCAAATATTTCTTCACTTCTTCCTTCATCTCCGTCCATTTCTTTTCCATATCTTTTACCAGGGCAATCTGTGTTCTGGCACGATCCAGGTTATGTCCCGGTCTTTTTACATGGAAATAGCTGTCTCCCTGCAAATAATCGGTGAGGAAGCGCATTCCGCATTCCAAAGTCATAATCTTTGCGCCTTCCGGTAGGGAAAGAATCTCTTTCTCCCAAAGGGAGCCTTCGCAGGCCTCTAAAAAGCCTTTGGTATAGAGGGAAAAGAGGGGAAGAGACAGAGAGATTTTGCTTAAATCCTCTTCGTCCTCCGCCCCGGTGTTGGCACCAAAACGGACAGCATCTCCAAAATCAAAGATGGAAAGCCCGGGCATGACGGTATCCAAGTCAATGATGCAAAGAGCCTTTTCCGTATTGGCATCAAAGAGCACATTGTTTAACTTGGTATCGTTGTGGCTTACCCGTAGCGGCAATTCTCCCTTTTTCAAAAGCTCCAAAGCATAGGACAAGTCTTTCTCATGGGATAGGAAAAACTGAATTTCCTCTTCACAATCTTTTTTTCTATCGAATTTATCCTCTTCTACAGCCTTCAGAAAATGCTGAAAACGCTGTGGGCTGTCATGGAAGTGGGGGATGGTCTCATGTAATTTTTCTGCGGGAAAGTCTGAAAGCAGCTTTTGAAAATGCCCAAAGGCATAGGCGCTTTCATAAAAGTGCTCCGGTTTTTCCACAAGGTCAAAGGCCTTACAGTCGGTAATATAGAGATACATTCGGAAAAAATTCTTCTTCTCATCTTCGTAATAAAGATTTCCGTCCTTAGTTTTGATAATCTGCAAGCTTTCCCGTTCCGGATTTCCGCCCTGTTTCTTGATTTCTTTCGTCATAAAGCGGCAGACCAGGTCTACATTTTCCATCAGTTCCCTAGGCTTAGTGAAGATTTCGCTGTTGATTCGTTGCAGAATATAGTTTCTGCCGGCTTCCACCAAAAAGGTATCATTGATATGCCCCGAACCATAGGGAGTACAGGATTTTATCTCTCCCTCCAAAGCAAATCGGGAAAGGGCATTTTGCAATTCTTCGTTCGTTAATTTGTTTTTCATAGGGCTTCCTTTTCAAAAAATAGCATGAGGAAAAAACTGCAGCTTTGCACTGCAAGGATTTACGCTTTTTATCCCTTTACACCGCCTCCGGTTACTCCGGCAATGATTCGCTCGGAAAGGAAGAGGTAGAGTACAAAGGTAGGTAAGAAGACAATGATGACAGAGGCAAACATCCCTGCCCAGTCTCCGGTATATTTCATGGAGTTAATCATGGAGTAGAGTCCAACCGCCACAGAACGCACCTGGTCGGAGTTTCCGAAAATCAGGGAGATAAAGTACTCGTTCCAGACATTGATAAAGTTAAAAATGCTGACAGTGATAATGCCCGGTTGCGCCATAGGCAGCATAATCTGCCAAAAGCATTTTCCGGGAGGGCAACCGTCAATGGCAGCAGCCTCTTCAAAGGCTCTGGAAATATTGGCAAAAAATCCCATCAGGAAAATCGTGGTGTAAGGTACATTGATGCCTACATAGAGAAAAATCAGGGTAAGCTTGTTGGGAATCACATGATTTAAAATATCCAGTCCTGCCACCATGGCAAAGAGGGGCAGAACAATCATGACCACCGGTACACCCATGGAGGCCACAAAGGCATTTTGCATGAGCTGATTTCCCCTAAAGGAAAAGCGGGAGAGGGCATAGGCTGCCGGTGCACAGACCAAAACCAAAAGGAAAACGGAGCTCAGAGAATAAAAGAGGGAGTTAAAAAAGATGGTGGATACATCGGAATTGACCCAGGCCTTTTCATAATTCTCCCAGTGAAAACCGGAGGCAAGCAATTTATTGGCAAAGATTTCCTTGGTGGTGGAAAAGCTGGCCAAAACCACCCAGCCCAGCAAAATCACGGTGAAGAAAATCCAAATCAAAAGCAGCAGATAAGCAGGGGCTAAACGCAGCTCTTTCTGCCAGCGTATGGGTTCTCTATAAGTTTTTTCTTTGGAAAAGAATGACATACTGTTTCTCCTTCTTGTTTACGTTCCTATTCTATCTTTTATACAGACAAGCTTTACGGACTTTTGAAAAAATGATTTGGACATCCTGGATTTAGGAATAAGATTTTTTATAACGGAAAATACTTTAGAATCTTAGCGATAGTATTTTCAGCAAATCTAGAACTCCAAATCCTTGTCCCGGAAAAGGCGGTTACAAAGCTGGAAGATTAGGACTACGCAAAGGCTTAAGCAAACCCCTACTGCGGCTCCGATTCCCGCATTTCGCTCCGTAACACTGTTTCCCGCTCCGAAAATCTGCATATACATATAGACCATAGGAGTAATGGTCTGGGTGTCCGCCGTTACCGTGGAGAAAAGCTGGGACCAGACGAAGAAGCCTACGCTGCTGACAGACCACATGGTGATATTGGTATGGAACATTCCCTTTAAAAGAGGAAGGGTAATGTGTCGGAATTGCTGGAGTCTATTGGCGCCGTCTAAGGTGGCAGCTTCAAAGTAGTCTCCGCTGATTCTCTCGATACCGCTGGCAAAAATCAGCATATGATAGCCCACCATACCGAAGCAATAGGCAATCAAAAGAGCCATAAACTTATGGTCATTGCTGAGCCACTGGATTTTGGCCAGTTTATCCAGATGAAGCATGGTGAAAAAGCTCTTCAGTAAGCCGAATTTTGGACTGTAAACATACTGGAGCCACATGGTGGCTAAGGCTACCGCAGAAACAATATTGGGAAGATAAATCATGGCACGGAAAAAGCTTTTGCCACGAATGCCGGAGGTTATAATTACAGCAAAAAGAAGGGAAAGGCTGAGCACCAGGATTCCCCCCAAAGCCCAAATCCGGAAGAGATTTCCCATAGAAATCCGGAAAAGGGTGGTGCTTAATAGCTTTTGATAGTTTTCCAATCCCACAAATTGCCATTTTGAAAAGGTATCCGTTACCCCGTCGATCTTAAAGAAACTCATACACAAGGTTCTCAGGATGGGATAAAGAAACACCAAAAGAAAGAGAATTGCCGCAGGACTGACAAAGGCAAATAGTATAGCAGAATTCTTTTTCACTGTAGCCTCCTAAAAAATTGGCTGTGAAAAAAGAAGTTTTAGGGCATTTCCCTCCCCGGATTAGAGGAGGGCCCTGATTTCCTTTTTTCACAGCGTCAAATGTCGTTTTACTATTTCATTACTTCTGTAAATTCTTTACAAACTCTTCAGCAGTGATGCTGCCACCGCAAAGCTTTGTGAAGTTCTCCTTTAAGATCGGAGTCATATCCGCATTATCTTCTGCGGAAGCTGCCCATGGATAACGAGTCTTTAAGCTCTCCATAACAGGCTTTACAGAGGATAAAATCTCAGGCCATTCCTTATTGTCGCTGTCTGCAGGAATTCCCAAAGACATCTCGGAAAGCTTCTGGTCGTACTTACCCTTGGTGAAGTAGGTGATTAACTTGAATGCATCTTCAGCATGCTTGGAATTCTTGTTGATTGCCAATACCTGTGCTCCGAAGTTTGCCGCTTCAACGCCATCTACTCCATTTTCTACTGCAGGATAGCTAAAGCATCCCCACTGGAAGTTGTCGCCGGCAATGTCTTTCACTTCGTTTGGAAGCCAAGAACCGTTTAAGTAGATTGCGGCAGTTCCTGCAGCCAATTCCTGGTTCTGCCCTGCCGGCCAAACATTGGAAGCAATGCTCTCGGAGAAATAGCCCTTCTTAGCAAAGTCTTCATAAGCCTTAGCTACTGCAAGAACGGAAGGATCATCCCATTTTCCGTCCTTCACAATCTGAGAGGCCTTCTCATAGCCGTTGATTCTGGACAGGTGGTATCCGAAGCTGCTTAAGATATAAGCGTCATCACTGGTGATAGGCGCATAGCCCTTCTCCTTGATTAAAGCACAAGCCTTATCCAGCTCTTCCCAGGTCTTTGGTACTTCCTTAATGCCTGCTTCATCGAAGATTGCCTTATTGTAGAAGAAAGCAAATACATTTGGCTGGTAAGGAATAGACTTTAAAGTTCCTCCGCCGACTTCTCTACAAGCCGCGATAAGGCCGGCATTTGCGGTTTTCTCGTAGTCATTTGCCTTTGCCAATTCTTCTAAATCTAAAAGATAAGCAGACCAGGTCTTGTTTACACGGTCGATATCCTCATCGAAAAGGTCAATGTTGGTTCCGGCATCAAGTGCGGGCTGTAATCCCTCACGGATTCCGGTTCTTCCCTTAAACTGCACATCTACGGCAATGCCGGTATCCTTGGTGAAAGCGTCAATCGCTTCCTTTAAAGCCTGTCCCTGTGGCTCTGTAGCTTCCCACATGGACCAGTATACTAATCCGTCTCCACTCTGTGCGGAAGCATCAGCCTTTGCAGCTTCACTACCTGCATCAGCCTTGCTTTCGCCCTTTTCATCTTTTGCACTTTCCTTTGCTTGGCTGCCGCCGCATGCTGTAAGCGCAAGGGCTAAGGATGCCATTACGGCGATGGGATACAATAATTTTCTTTTCATTTTTTCCTCCGTTTTCCGGAAAAATCCCTTGCTTACTATAGGGGATTTCCTCTTTTTGTTCTGCTTCTTCTTATTTTTTATGAATTATATAGAAGAAACAAAAACATCTGTTATTTTCTTCTAAGTATAGGGAGAATTTCCTAAATAATCTTTATACGATTGTGTAAAGCATTTGTCCTTTTGACTGCGTGCTGTCCCGGCTTATCATGTTATGTACTTTTCTGCTTTATTTTTTGTTATTCTTTTACGTATATAGTTTACAGTTTTTCTGCCCTATGCCACTGCATTTCCCCGGCTTCCAAATGGATTTCCTGTAGCCTTCCCTTTCCGTCATAATAGCCGGTATCTTGAGGCTCTTGACTATTGTTTAAAACTGCAAGCAGTCCCTTTTCCGGATAGGCATGAACTTCACAGCTCGGGTTTGTGGCCTGGTAGAGAGCGTATTCATTTTCCTTACCGCAGCTATATAAAAGAGCCCGTAAAAGAAGTCTGGTATTTTTCGGAGAGTAGGGAAGTCCTGCCATATAGATGCCTCGTCCCTTTCCGAAAGTATGGGCAGAAAGGTGTACAGAACCGTCGCTATATTCCAAAATCTCTGTATCCTTGTCCGTTGCGTAAATGTTTTTCTTACTTTCCCCAAAGGAAAGCTCTTCCTTGGAGAAGTCTTCCAATAGGAAGTGAGCGGTTTTTTCGGTTTTAAAATACTTGTCTGTAGATAAGCTGAAGCCCAGTTCCTTCTCTACACCGAGGACATCGGAAAGCTGGAAGAAGCTGCCTTGATACTGCGTAGCACAGGGTTCTCCCACACCGATAAAGCCGCAACCCTCATAGACGAATTGCCGAATCATGGTGCAAAGCCTTTCATTTTGCCAGATTTCTCCACCGGACCAGGAGGTACCTGCATCGCCTGCGTTCAGGATGACATCAATGTCTTTTGGGATACCATTTTCCAAAAGATCGGTAAAGGAGAGGAATTCCACCTCCACCGCCATACCGGACAGGGCTTCCAATATACCGAAATAGCTGTAAATCTGCTGATAATACAGGGCGTGCGCCACCATATAAGCCTGCCAGGAGCGAATTTTTCCCCAGGCATTCAGGATGGCCACCTTACATTTGTTGTAGGCCTTCTGCCCCTTTACTTCCTGATGAATTTCTCTAAATTCCTCCGCCACCTTTTCCATGCTGTCCAAAAAGGCGGGGAATTTGTAGGCCAGGCTTAAATATCCGCCGTAACCGATGCGGTCAATGGGACTTCTGAAAATGGCTCTTCTTGCGCTGATCCAGTTTTCTATTGCTTCCTTTTCAGGATGCATACCGGGGGAGAAGCTGTCCGGGAAGAAGTAGGGAAGGAAGCGCCCTTCGGTATAACGGACTCCGGGAATGTCGGAAATCAGACGAAGCGTAGCACCTCCTCCCACACTTCCCACCACACTGTCTAAGCCGATGGAGGAAAAATATTTTCCATAGGGCTCTGTACCGATCCAGTTATCTCCCAGGAACATCATGGCTTCTCTACCTTCCTTATGGCAAAGCTCCACCAGCTCCTTGGCTTCCTTTGCCACAAAGCGTTGAATAAAATCCATGTAATCCAGATAAGCCTTGGTAGGAATGCGGAAGGTACTGTTGAAATATCCCTCATCCACCAAATCCTCCGGCCGAAGAGCATAGCCGTACTCCTTTTCAAAGGCCTCTAAAGCATCTGTGGAAACGGTGTTTCCATAGCCAAACCAGTCCACATATTTTTCCTTTTCTTCATGATTGAAGAGAAGGGTAAAATGGTAGAAAAATGTGGTGAAGCGTACCACATCCGTATCCGGATGCTCTGCCAGCCACTGACTGAGACAGGATTTTGCGAAGGCCTTACTGTGGGGCTTCCGGATGTCAAAAGGGATGTCTCCGGGCTTATCCCCCCATTGGTTGGTAATGTGGTTATAAAGCTCTGTGGGGTCCCAAAGGGCATAGGCCAAAAAGCTCAGGGTATAACGATGGAAGGGGTTAGCGTTTTCCAGAATCAGGAGATAATGGTTTCCCTCCTCCTTCTTTTCCGTTTTTAGGCTCCAAAGGGAGGGCTCTACCACTTCCCCTGTACTACGGTCTATAAGCTCCCACCATTTTTTCGGATCATGGTCAAAGTCCGGACTTACCTGCTTTGGAAAGAAGCCTTCCATATAGGGGATTTCCAAGTGGGAGGAATAGGCGGTTAGAGGCTTTGACATCAGGTAAAATTGCTGACACTCCTCCGGATGCTTTTCGGCAAATTCATTGTGCCCTCTGGCTACAAAATAGGTGCTGTAAATTTTTACCGGCAGGGTTTTGCTCTTTGGATCCAAATGGGTGCCGTCACTGTCTCTGATGGCATCCGCTCCTAAACGCTCCACCAGTTCCTTGGTTTCTTCAAAAAAATTCTCTTCTCCGGGGAGGGTTAATTGTCCTATTCTTTTTCCCATAATGCTGCTCCTCTGTATAATTTCTAAATCTACTCCGTATTTTAGTGCAAAAAGCATAAAAAATGGGAATATATATTTGCATGATTAGCGATTTAATTGGTATAATCGAATAGTACAGACGATAGGAAGGTGCAGTACTAGGAGGACTTATGGATTATGAAAGCGTGTATTTGCAGGATTCTATAGAGATTTCGGAACTGGTATCTCTTCATTATTTTCAATACCATAAAGATTTTGCTTTTCCCGGAGAGGCTCATCCCTTTTGGGAATTTGTTTGTGTGGATTCCGGAGAAATCACGGCCATTGCGGGAGAGAAGGCGATTCCCCTGAAAAAGGGAGAAATACTCTTCCATGAACCCAATGAGTTTCATAATGTCTTAACCAACGGAAAGAGTGCACCCAGCCTTGTGGTCATCAGCTTTTACTGTCACAGTCCTGCCCTTTGGCATTTTCGCAGAAAATGCCTTTCCGTTACGGAGCAGGAAAAGCGTATTTTATCAAAAATCATTCAGGAGGGCAGCAATGTTTTCAGCGGAAGAATGGATCAACCATATCAGAAGAAGCTGCTTTTTTCTTCGGAGCAAAACTTCGGCGGACAGCAGCTTATTCGGCAGTATTTGTCGGAGTTTTTGATTTCCCTGTACAGAAGATATTTTTCTTTGCCCTTGCCGGGGAGAAGTACGGAGTATTTTGTGGAAAAGGGAAATCGAAAACGGGAGCTTTATAACAGTGTGGTGGAGTATTTGGAAAGAAGACTGCAGGATAAGCTGACGATTGAAGAGATTTGCAGAGATATGCTTTTGGGACGCTCCCATTTGCAAAAGCTCTTTCAGGAGGTGGGAAGCATGGGCGTGATGGAGCTCTTCCATAAGATGAAGGTGGATACCGCAAAACGGATGATTCGAGAGGGACAGCTAAACTTCACCCAGATTGCGGACCAGCTGGGCTATTCCTCCATTCATTATTTTTCCCGGCAGTTTAAAAAGGAATGTGATATGTCTCCTTCGGAGTATGCCCAGTCTATCCGGTCTTTGGCGGAGGAAGCATAAGAGGCAGACAGATAAAGGTATACAGAAGAGAGATATCAGCTTCAGGAGAGCCGATAGGCTCTCTTTTTCAATGAGGGAAATCATACAAATACATATTTAAATTTCCTATAATTATGGCGAATTATAAGTTTTCAGAATTTGTCATGCTATACATTTTCGTTTATCCTATGAAAAGAAAAATTTTCTTTTTGACACGAATTTTAAGGCTTGTATAGAGGAAAGTGGATAGCGCAATGTTTGATGTTTCTTATTTTTTTTCTGTAATTCCGAAGATTTTCATGAAGGTTCCCGTAACCCTGGAAATCGCTTTAATCGCAACATTTTTCTCCCTGATTTTAGGCATTTTGATTGCCGTTATTTCTTATTATCAGGTTCCGATTTTAAATCCCTTATGTAAATTTTTGGTTTCCTTTATGCGGGGAACCCCCATTGTTGCCCAGCTGTATTTCTTTTACTTCGGCTTGGCGGTTTACAGTGTCTTGGTAAGAGATATGACACCGATTTCCGCTGTGGCCTTCGTGCTGAGTGTCAATGTTGGAGCATTTATGTCAGAAAGCATCCGAGGAGCCCTGATGTCTGTAGAAGAAGGACAGAAAGAAGCGGCTCTGTCTTTAGGGATGACTCACTTTCAGGTGGTATACCGCATTGTCTTGCCCCAGGCAATTCGTGTGGCTATACCACCCCTCTTTAATGACTTTATCAATCTGATCAAATCCAGTTCCCTGGCCTTTATGCTGGGGGTTCCAGATATTATGGGAGCAGCCAGAACGGAAGGTTCCCAAAGCTACCGATACTTTGAAGTCTACGGGGCGGTAATGCTGGTGTACTGGGTTGTAATCAGTTTCTTTGATTTTTTCCGGAAAATAGTGGAGAAGCGACTGAAGGAAGCTTACTAAAGGAAAGAAATGCTGTAGGCGTATTTGGCTTATCGACAGCGCTTTGGGATAAAGCTTTCCTGGTGAAAGAGCTTTTATACGGAAATTCAAAGAAAACTTGGCTACTGCTTGGAAAAGCGAAACTTTTGTATAGGGAGGAAGAAAAATGAAGAAAAAGAATTTATGGATTGCTTTGGCCTTGGCTGCATTGGCATTAAATGCCTGTGGAGGAGCCAAGAGTGCAACAACTGCGGCAGGAAGCGAAAATGCCAGTGAGAAGGCTACTGAGGCGGCTTCTGAGAAAGCCGAGGAGAAGGCGGGAGAAAGTGAGAAAGCTACAGAGAAGGCAGGCAGTGATAGTGCCAAGGTGGAAATCACAAAAGGAAGAACCGTCCATGTGGCGACCAGCGGTGGGGGAGAGCCATACAGCTTGATTGATGACAAGGGCAACTGGACCGGTATTGATGCGGAAATCTGGAAGGAAATAGGAAACAGAACCGGTTGGACCATTGATGTGATGCAGGCCACCGGCTCCGGAGCAACCTTCGGACAGGTGAATGCGAAAAGAGCGGATGTGGCGGCAAACTGTTATGCGGTAAATGCTGACAGAGTGCAGAAGTATTTGGTTTCCGTACCTTACTATGGAGATGCACAGTGCGTAGTGGTAAAGGAAGACAGTGCCATTAAGACCTTCGATGATTTAAAGGATAAGAAGGTTGGAGTATTAAACGGACAGGCTGCCCAGCAGACCATTGAAAGAATGGGGCAGGAAAAGGGCTTTACTGTAACCCTGTATGAGGGAGAGAACGGTTCCGCAGGATATCAGGATGTTCTCTTGGGAAGACTGGATGCCTTTGCTTCCACAGACTCCGCAGTCTATAAGTGGGAAAATGCCAGCAACAATAAGCTTCGTTTCTTGGATGAGCGACTTTATGCCAACGACGTTGCTTACTACTTTGCAAAAACTGATGAGGGTAAGGCTTTAAGAAATGAGGTAAATGTGGTTCTTTCCGAAATGCTGGAGGACGGAACTGTAGCAAAGATTGTAGAGAAATATATGTATTCCGATATGACCAAGAACATTATTCCTTACAGTGAGCTTGGTTTTACCGTGGAATAAGAAATAATCGGAAGAGTATAAGAAGAGTATTCATACAGCAGTACATATTGAAGTATGCAAAGAATTATGTAAAGAAGCATACAAAGAAGTATGTAAAGAAGCATACAAAGAAGTATACAAAGAAGTATGTAAAGGATTATGCATAGAAGTAGGGAGGACAGTCCGTGGAGAAAGAAGTACTCATAGAAATCGAACATTTGTCCAAAAGCTTTCCGGGGGGCACAGAGGTTTTAAAGGATATTTCCTTAGAGATTCGTAAAGGGGATATTGTAGCCATCATTGGCCCCTCCGGAACGGGAAAGTCCACCCTGCTTCGCTGCTTAAATTATCTTACGGTACCAAGCGAAGGAAAGATTCGCATCGGGGAATGTAGGGTGGATGCAAAGTCCCATACAAAGGAAGAGGTATACGCTTTACGGCGGAAATCTTCCATGGTTTTTCAGCAGTTCAACCTTTTCAAGAATAAAACTGCCTTGGAAAATGTTATGGAAGCCTTAACGAAGGTGCAAAAGATGCCCAAAGCTGAGGCGGAAGAAATTTCCAAGCGACTTTTAGAGCAAGTAGGGATGGGGGATAGAATGGACTTCTATCCGTCCAAGCTGTCCGGGGGACAGCAGCAAAGAGTAGGAATTGCCAGGGCATTGGCGGTGAATCCGGAGGTGATTTTATTTGACGAACCCACCTCCGCCTTGGATCCGGAGTGGGTAAAAGAAGTTTTAGCCACAATACAGGAAGTAGCGAAGGAAGGGCGTACCATGATTATCGTCACCCACGAAATTTCCTTTGCCAGACAGGTGGCCAACCGGATTTTATTTATGGAAGAAGGAAAGATTCAGGTGGATGCCCCGCCGGAGGAGTTTTTTTCCGATACCAAACAGGAAAGGTTACAACAGTTTCTCTCCTTTGTCAGGAGGGAAGAGGAGCTGTAGCACAATATATTTTACTTGCGTCTATTTGGAAAGGAGCTAAACATGCAACTTGTACAGGAATTACCGGAGATTTTTGAGAGCTTTGCGGAGCAGAGAAAGAAGTCCTTCTTAATGGTGAAGGAATGGAAGGATCAGGGGAAGCCCATTGTAGGATCCTATTGTACTTATTTTCCGAAGGAAATTGCCATGGCGGCAGGAGCAGCCAGCGTTTCTCTTTGTTCCACTTCCGATGAAACCATTGCAGAGGCGGAGAAGGATCTTCCCAAGAATCTTTGTCCTTTGATTAAGTCCAGTTATGGCTTTGCAAAAACCGATAAGTGTCCCTTCTTCTATTTTTCCGATGTGGTTGTGGGAGAAAGTACCTGTGACGGAAAGAAGAAAATGTATGAACTGATGAGTGAGTTCAAGGATGTTTTCTTCCTTCGCCTGCCCCATGAGCAGACAGAGGCGGCGGTTCAGCTTTATCGTAACGAGATTATCCGCTTAAAGGATTATCTTTCCGAGAAGTTCCAGGTGGAAATTACCGATGAGATGGTAAGAGAAGCTACCAGAGTCAATAACCGGGCAAATCAGGCATTAAAGGATTTCTACGGCTTAATGAAGTATGACCCCACACCGATTTCCGGCTATGATGTATTCAAGGTGCTTTACGGCTCCACCTTTAAGTTTGACAGAGCGGCATTGGCTGAGGAAGTGATTGCCCTGAAGCAGAAGACCGAAGAGGAATATAAGGCAGGAAAGCATTTTGAGAAGCGCCCACGTATCTTAATTACCGGCTGTCCTATTGGAGGAGCAACAGAGAAGGTGATTCGTGCCGTTGAGGAAAATGGCGGTGTGGTTGTAGGCTATGAGAATTGCACAGGAGAAAAAGCTATCGGCATTCAGGTGGATGAAAATGCTGAAGATATCTATGAGGCAATTTCCAGAAGATACTTGGCAATCGGCTGTTCTGTTATGACACCAAACCACAATCGTTTTAAGAGCCTGGATGAGATGATTACGGAATATCATGCTGACGGCGTTTTGGATATGACCTTGCAGGCTTGCCACACCTATGCTATTGAGACCAATAAGATTCGTCGTTTTGTGAATGAAGAAAAGGGTATTCCTTACCTTAACGTGGAGACGGACTACTCTCAGTCTGATGTGGGACAGTTAAATACCCGTGTGGCAGCATTTATTGAGATGCTGTAATTCCTTTTTGGATTTAGTATAGGAAAGGGAAGATGGAAAGAAAATATTTAGGAATTGATATAGGCTCCACAGCAGGAAAGGCGGTGGTTTTAGACGGAAAAGGCGAGATTCTTCAAGCCTTTTCCGTGCCTACCGGCTGGAGTAGCTTTGAAGCCTTAAAGTCCATTGGAGAACGATTGGAAGAGCCAATGGATGAAGAGCACTATGCCTGTATTGCCACAGGCTACGGCAGAAATGCAGTGGCTTTTGCGGGAAAAACCATGACGGAAATCACTTGCCATGCCAAAGGAGCCATGGCTCTTTTTGGTAATGAGGCCATGAACGTGATTGATGTGGGCGGTCAGGATACCAAGGTGATTACCTGTAAGGGGAGAACCGTGGAAGAGTTTTTTATGAATGACAAATGCTCTGCAGGAACAGGGAAGTTTTTGGAGGTTATGGCAAACCGTTTAAACATTTCCATGGAGGAATTGAATTCTCTTGCCAAGGAGCATACCGAAGAAGTAAAAATCAGCTCCATGTGTACGGTTTTTGCGGAATCAGAGGTGATTTCCTTAGTGGGACAGGGAATTGAACGAGCCAACATTGCTTACGGCATTCTGCAATCCGTTGCCGGAAAGGTCGTGCAAATGTTGGGAAGACTTAGAGACCAAAGCCCGGAGGTCTATCTTACCGGAGGGCTTTGTGAAGCGGCCTATTTTCAGGAAATTTTATCGGAGAAAATCGGCAAGCCCATTCATTCCCATAAAAATGCCCGCTATGCCGGAGCCCTTGGGGCTGCGGTTTTAGCCAAGGAACAGGTGGAAAAGGGCAGAATGTAAGTTCGGATAATTTGCCGAATTAGCAATACAAGAAGTGCAGTATGAAATTGCTTGGGATATTGGCATTCAAGCCTACGGCAGAAAAATGGATCAAAGAGGCAAATCATGTACAATTTTGATGAAATCATTGACAGACGACACACCAACGCCCTGAATACGGACGGCTTTCGCCAGTATATTTTCCATGATGACGGAAGTATGAGCTTTCCCTATAAGGATGAGGAATTTATCCGTATGTGGGTGGCGGATATGGAATTTGCTACGCCGGATGTGGTTATCGAAGGAATAGAAGAACGGCTGAAAAGACGGATTTTCGGCTATACCAGAGTTTTTGAACCGGACTATTATGAAGCCTTCCTTTCCTGGTGTCAAAGAAGATACGGATTCAGTTTTCCAAGGGAAGAGCTGGTGATGTCCAACGGCATTATTCCGGCTTTATATGAGCTGGTAGAGCACATTTGTAAAGAGGGAGAGAAGGTACTCTTTTTTACCCCCTCCTATGCTTTTTTTCAATATGCGGCAAAGGCAAGCGGAAGAGAAGTGCTTTGTTCGGATTTAATCAATGAAAATGGAATTTACCGCATAGATTATGATGACTTTGCAAAGAAAGCCAAGGAGGCGAAGCTTTTTATTTTCTGTAATCCTCATAACCCTACAGGTCGGGTATGGAGAGAAGAGGAATTGGAGAAGCTGGCTGAAATCATTCAAGAAAATGATTTGTATGTGATTTCCGATGAGATTCACTGCGATTTACTTCGGAAAAATCAAAAGCATATCCCCTTGGGAAAGATAATGCCGGAATATAAGAAATTGGTAACATGCATGGCGCCCAGCAAGACTTTTAATATGGCAGGACTCATGATTTCCAATATTTTGATTCGGGAAGAAAGACTGAGGATGCTTTGGAACAATAAGCATTATAATTTTGACAATCCTCTGAGTATTGCCGCGGCCCAGGCAGCCTATGAAAAGGGAGAGCCCTGGCTAAGAGAATTACAGGAATACCTGGATGACAACTTTGCCTTTACAAAGTCCTATCTGGAAGAGCATTTAGAGAAGGCGAAAATGCAGATTTCAGAAGCGACTTATTTGGCTTGGGTAGACCTAAGCGCCTACTTTTCGAAGGAGGAAGAGCTTCCCCGCTTCTTTGCGTATGAAGCCGGCGTTCTTTTAGAAGGAGGCAATATGTTTGTACAACATTCCGATGGATTTATCCGCCTGAATTTAGCCTGCCCCAGAAGCATTGTGGAGGAAGGTCTAAAGAGGATTTGCGAAGCGGTAAAGAAGAAAAAGGGCTAAAAAATCATAATAATAAATAGATTTCGGCAATATAGGTCTAAATGAGGAGTAGTCTGAGCCCGATACTTGCGAAAGACCGGCGAAGTGAAGGTCTGTAAAATCAATAATTGAAGCGAATGATACAGTGTGGGGCTATAATAAGGGCAATCTGAGCCCGCCGGTTCTTACTGAAAGCGAGCTAAAGCGAAGCTTGAAGTTAGTACCGCTGCGAAGGCGAAGTTAGCGGGAGCGTGCCCTAATTATAGCCCCACACTGTGTCAGAGCGTCTTCTTATAGCGAGTGCAGTCCTTCACCGCGCAGGGCGAGGCTAGTGAGAGCGTGTCCCACTTCAGACCTATATTGCATAACGAAGCTATTTGATTTTTTAGCCCTTTTCAAGTTAAGCTTCTAAAGCCGCGATAGCCTCATCCATATCCAAGAACTTTCTTCCATCCGGAAGAATCATGCAGGGGATGCCCAGTCTGCCATTTTCAGGATAATCAGACTGAAGAGCCTGCTTCCGAATCTCTGCGTAGCAGTCCTCCTGCTCCCGTAACATCAGATAATATTTCAGAGAGGGGAAGTCCTCCAGAATATTAACAAAATCCACCTCTACATTTCTTTTCTTCATTTCCTCCAGAATTTCTCTGCATCCCGGACAAAGATGACTGCCAACGATTTGAACCTTCATAGTTTCCTCCTTTTTAACGATTTTCTTTTTCCTTATCACTATACGAAAATGTAGCATAGAGTCAAGGGGAAATCCCATTTGACAGGGGGAGGCTTTTTGCTTTATAGTTCCCTTTGCGAGTGCATATTCTAAGGAGGGAAAATCCTTTAGAAGTGTATGCTATTTAAAGAATCCCATTTTTAGAAAATTCCATTACAAGGAGTAAAGGATGTTTGAAAATTTAGAAGAAGTAAAAAAGCATTACGAAGAAATTATGCATAATCTGACGATTCCGGAGGTGGTTTCCGACATTAGTCAGTATAAAAAGTTGATTTTAGAGCAGACCAGTCTGGAGCCGATTTACAAGGCTTATTTGGCTTTCCGAAAGGCGGAGCAAAGTGAAGAGGAGGCTCTTTCCCTTTTGGACAATGAAAAGGATAAGGAAATTCTGGAGATGGCCAAGGAAGAGTTGCAACAGGCCAAGGAAGACCAGGAGAGACTTACCAAGGAGATTCAGCTTCTCCTCTTACCTAAGGATGAAAATGACGACAAGAACATCGTAATGGAAATCCGCGGGGGAGCGGGAGGAGAGGAAGCTGCTTTATTTGCCGCCTCTCTTTATAGAATGTACACCAGCTATGCGGAAAAAAGAGGCTGGAAGACGGAGCTGGTTTCCTTTAATGAAACGGGCCTTGGGGGCTTAAAGGAAGTGGTCTTTATCGTAGACGGTCACGGCGCTTACTCCCGGCTGAAGTATGAGTCCGGGGTACACAGAGTACAGCGTGTACCGGAGACGGAAAGTGGGGGAAGAATCCATACCTCCACCGCAACGGTGGCGGTTATGCCGGAAGTAGAGGATGTGCAGGTGGAGATTAACCCTGCAGATGTGCGCATGGAAGTTTTCCGTTCCTCCGGAGCCGGTGGACAGCATATCAATAAGACTTCTTCTGCGGTTCGACTGATTCATGAGCCTACCGGCCTTGTGGCAGAGTGTCAGGAGGAGCGTTCTCAGGTACAAAACAGAGAGAAGGCTATGCGACTTCTGAGAGCAAGACTTTATGAAATCGAGTTGGAAAAGCAGCAGTCGGAAAATGCGGCGGAGAAGCGTTCTCAGTTGGGAACGGGAGACCGCTCCGAGAAGATTCGTACCTACAACTTCCCCCAGGGAAGAGTAACAGATCATAGAATCAAGCTTACTCTTTACAATATTGATGCGGTGCTTTCCGGGGATCTGGATCTCTTAATTGACCCGTTGATTACCGAGGATCAGGCAGAGAAACTGGCACGATTGGAAGAGAAGAATTAAGGAAAATGCCTCCTTTTCTTAATGGGGAAAAGGGGGGATTTTTGTATAATAAAAT
>NZ_CAUVME010000005.1:0-100626 GCF_963553175.1 Oribacterium sinus
AGGAGGTGTTAAGATGCTTGGTGTTGTATTGCTCTACGTGGGAATTGTCCTCATTAGTAACGGGCTTTATAGATTGGAGGGGATCAAGGATAAGTCCAATGTTGTCATCAATTTTTTCACCGGTGGACTTGGTTTAGTTTTGAATATCATAGCTATTGCTTATGGGAATGCAGTCGGAAAAGATGCGGAATGGTTCTACGGAAGTGCAACCGGCCTGTTATTTGCATTTACTTACTTATACACTGCGATTAATACGATTTTTGATTTTGATCAGCGATTGTATGGCTGGTTCAGCTTGTTTGTAGCCATAAATTCCATTCCTGCCGGAATTTTATGTATGATTTCTCATTATGGTGGAAATCAGATGTATGGAGTAATTTGGTGGCTATGGGGTGTATTGTGGTTGACTGCATTTTTAGAAATCAACCTAAAAAAGAACCTTGGGAACTTTGTTCCCTATCTGGCAATCTTTGAAGGAGTTGTAACAGCGTGGATACCAGGGTTTCTCATGCTCATTGGCAGATGGCCACAATAATTTTTTAGAACAGGAAGGAGTGCATTATGCAACTGACAGAAAGAGAACGTGAAAAAATGCTAATTTCTCTAGCAGGAATGATTGCAAGAGAACGTAAAGAAAGAGGGTTGAAATTAAATCACCCTGAAAGCGTGGCGTTTATTACCAGTTATATTTTGGAAGGTGCAAGGGAGGGTAAAACCGTTGCGCAGCTGATGGATGAAGGTGGTCGTGTCTTGACTCGAGAGGATGTTATGGAGGGTGTTCCTGAAATGATTTCCATGATTCAGGTAGAGGCAACCTTTGTGGATGGAACTAAGCTTGTTACTGTACATGATCCTATTAAGTAGAAGACGAAAGAAGGTGGAGATATGATTCCCGGAGAATACAAATTATCTAAAGAAGCTGTTCCTTACAATGAAGGCTATGAAGCAATTTCCTTAGAAGTAAAGAATGTGGGCGATCGTGCAGTTCAGGTCGGTTCACATTTTCATTTTTATGAAGCCAATGAAGAAGGGTTGGTATTTGACCGTGAAAAGGCCTGGGGAAAACGTCTTGATATTGCTGCAGGAACAGCAGTTCGTTTTGAACCGGGCGAAACCCATACCGTTAAATTAATAGATTACGGCGGAAAGCGTCGTGTTTATGGATTTAACAATCGGGTAAACGGCTATTTGGATGCAAGCAAAAATGAGAAGAATAGAGAAAAATAAGAAAGGGGGATGCTACTATGAGCTTTGAGATGGATAGAAAACAGTATGCTGCATTATACGGTCCGACAGTAGGAGATAGTGTTCGTTTGGCAGACACTAACCTTTTTGCGGCTGTTGAAAAAGATTACACAGTTCATGGACAGGAAAGTAAATTCGGCGGAGGTAAGGTGCTTCGTGATGGAATGGGAGTGAATGCTAATGAAACCAGAGAAAGCAATCCTCTTGTGGCGGATACCATTATTTCCGGAGCTGTCATCATTGACTACACAGGCATTATTAAAGCGGATATTGGTATTCGTGACGGTAAGATTCTTGCCATTGGTAAGGGAGGAAACCCAGATACAATGGATGATATTGATTTTGTTGTAGGTGCCAGCACAGAAGCTATTTCCGGAGAAGGATTAATTGTAACTGCCGGAGGTATTGATCTTCACGTCCACTACATTTCTCCGGGATTGACCCACGCTGCCCTGGACAATGGAATCACGACTCTTTTTGGCGGTGGAACCGGACCGGCATCCGGTACGAATTCCGCTACAACAAGCCCGGGTAAATTCCACATTCATCGTATGCTGCAAGCCATGGATAATGAAGCGATTAATTTTGGAATTATGGCAAAAGGAGCAGGAGCCACTCCGGAGACTATCGGAGAACAGATTGAAGCGGGTGCGGCAGGTGTAAAGACCCATGAGGACTGGGGAGCCACGGCAGCAGGTATTGATAATTCTCTAAAAGCTTGCGACAAGTATGATGTTCAGTTTGCGGTTCATACAGACTCTTTAAATGAAGGCGGATTTGTCGAAAATACATTAAATGCCTTTGCGGGACGTACCGTGCATACTTTCCATACGGAGGGGGCAGGAGGAGGACATGCTCCGGATATTATGGTTGTAGCAGGACAAGAGAATGTTCTTCCGTCTTCCACAAATCCTACAAACCCCTATACAAAGAATGTTATAGACGAATTGTTTGATATGACCATGGTGTGTCATAATCTGGATCCTAAGGTTCCGGAGGATGTATCCTTTGCAGAGTCCCGTGTGCGGAAACAAACAGTAGCCGCAGAAGACGTTCTTCATGATATGGGGGCACTTTCCGTTATGACTTCCGATGCCATGGCTATGGGACGTGTAGGAGAAGTTGCTATGCGGTGCTGGCAGTTGGCCGATAAGATGAAAGCACAGTTAGGTTCCCTGGAAGGAGATAGTGAATATAACGATAACAATCGTATCAAACGTTATGTTGCAAAATATACCATTAATCCGGCAATCATGAATGGTATGTCCGATTACATCGGCTCTGTAGAAGTTGGAAAATATGCGGATTTGGTTATTTGGGATCCGGCGATGTTTGGAACAAAGCCAAGAATGGTACTGAAGGCTGGTATGATTGCTTATGGCGTTATGGGTGATGCTAGTTCCAGTCTTCCTACCCCCCAACCTCGTATGATGAAGGATTTATACGGCGCAAAAGGAAAAGCTGTTGGGAGTGTTAATATCACCTTTGTTTCCCAATACGCTTATGAGCATGGAATAAAAGAGGAGCTTGGATTGAGTCATATTGTTCTTCCAGTTCATAATACTCGAAATTTAACCAAACGAGATATGAAGTTGAACAATTATACCCCAAAATCCATCAAGATTGACCCTCAATCTTTTAAGGTAAGCATCGACGATAAAGAAATTTCTTGTGATGCTGCGGACAATATTTCATTGGCACAGAGATATTATATGTACTAAGAAATAGAACCAACAAAATAAATATATATCTTTGACTGTTGCCGGTTTCTTAACGGAAGGAGAACAGGATGGTTTTAACTAAGATCTATGACAATATTGATAATATTAATGATTTAAAGGCCTTTCATGTAGAAACGGCAATGGTCAAAAGTGATGATTTATTAAAAAAAGTTTTGCGTGTCACAACTGATCATGGAAATGAATATGGAATCCGATTGGAGAACGAAGAGGATAAACTGAAAAATGGCACAGCTTTTCTTCTATCCGACAAGGAATTGCTGGTTTTAAATGTTATTGCAGATAAAATGATTGTTATAGTACCCAAGGATATTAATCAAATGGGAATTTTGGCTCACATGTTGGGAAATCTGCATAAGCCAGTTCGTATCGAAAACGGAGAAATTTCACTTTTATATGATAAAGTGGTGGAACAAACATTGGATAGCAAAAATATCCCATATGAGACAAGGGATATTCAGCTAAGTGAGCCTCTGCATTATGCAGATTTATCCTTTTGATTATGATGAGCAATTTTTTGAAATATATGGAGGTCTTTCAAGTCTGTGATTCGACATTTCCCATAGGTTCCTTCAATCATTCTTTTGGAATGGAAAATTACCTTTCCAATCGCCGAATTAAAAACGGGTCGGAGTTCAAAAACTGGATTCATCATTATTACAGACTGCAGTTTAAGTTCGGAGAAGGACTTTTGATAAAGTTGATTTATGAATCCTTGAACCAAAATAATTTTGACCATATTTTAGACTTGGATGGTTCTATTGATGCTGGAACTATTGCAAAAGAAACACGTGTAGGAACGAGATTGATTGCACGGCAAATGGGAACTCTTCTAACTGAAATGTATGGGGAGATTCCGTATCTTTCTTCTTATTTCTTAGCGATGCAGGAAAAGCGAGCATTCGGAAATCCGGCTATAGTTTTTGCCTTATTTGCACATTTTAAATCGATTCCTATGCAGGAGGCCTTTATGATGTATGGATATAGCGTAGCTTCTACCTTAGTACAAAATGCTGTCCGTGCTGTGCCTCTTGGACAAAAAGAAGGCCAAATCATATTGATGAGTGTCGTGAAAGAATTGGACAGAATCTATGGTCAGATTCTTTGCCTGGATGAGTTTTATTTGGGCGCAAATGCACCGGGGATTGAATTGTCGCAAATTAAGCATGAGACGCAAGAAGCCAGACTATTCATGTCATAAAAGGGGAGTGAATTATGAAACGTACCATTAGAATTGGGGTTGGTGGACCTGTTGGTTCAGGCAAGACGTTGCTGATAGAACGTTTGACACGCCATATGGCTGACAAATACAGTATTGGTGTCATTACTAATGATATTTATACGAAAGAAGATGCAGAGTTTATGATTAAGAATTCTGTACTTCCGGAGGATCGTATCATAGGTGTAGAGACCGGAGGTTGCCCTCATACTGCTATTCGAGAGGATGCCTCAATGAATTTGGCGGCTATAGATGAGCTAAATGAACGGTTCCATAACGATTTAGATATTATCTTTTTGGAAAGCGGCGGTGACAATCTTGCGGCAACCTTTAGTCCGGAGTTGGTAGATTTCTCAATATACATTATTGATGTAGCAGAAGGAGAAAAAATACCTCGTAAGGCAGGACAGGGGATGATTAAATCCGACCTATTCATTATCAATAAGATTGATTTGGCACCCTATGTTGGTGCAGATCTTAATCGTATGAAAGAAGATTCAAAAAAATTTCGCTCTGATGGAACCTTCTTATTTACGAACTTAAAAACTGATGAGGGACTGAAGGAAGTTATAAATTGGATAAAACGAGATTGTTTGTTAGATGGGCTATAAGATGAAAGATGTAGATGGATATATTGACTTGCGCTTTACTTATCGCAATGACCGTACAGTAGCAAAGAAGATTTACCGTGAGGGAAATTATCGTGTTTCTGCAGCTCTTTTAGATACCGGAAATATTCCCGTTTATTTTTTGATTTCTCTTGGTGGCGGTTTTATTGAAGGAGAAAAGTATTTACAGGAGATTCAATTAGAAGAAAGTACCCATGCTGTAGTAACTACTCAAACACCAACCTATGTTTATAAATGTCCTAATGGTTTATTAACCAAGCAGAAGTCTTTAGTCAAAGTAGGGGAAAACGCCGTTTTGGAGTTATATTTTGATGAGGTTGTCCCTTATGAAGATGCCCATTACTTACAAGAGACGATAATAGAAATGGAAAAGGGTGCTTCTGTTATTCTAACAGATGGATTGACCGCAGGTTGGTCTGCTGAGGGAGCGCCTTTTCAATATCGTTTTACAGGATTAAAAACAATCATTAAAAAAGAAGGAAAAGAAGTATTGAATGATTTCCTGATTTGTGATCCGACAGTGGAAAATATGGAAGATATTGGCTTATTTGAAGGAAACAGTAACTTCAATTCGGTGGTAATAATTGATGAAGAATTAGATAAAGTCTGCTTGGAACAGTTTCGAAAAGTTTTGGACAGCTTGGAAACCCCTTGTCAATATGGAGTCACACAAATTGATGCAGGAATAGTTCTGCGGATTTTAGGTCCAAGTTATCACGAAAACCGCCGCATCATGTGGTTTTTTACCAATTTTTATCGTGAGCAAATTAAAAATTTTCCGGCTATCAACTTGAGAAAGACAGATGCGCACATTCATTAGAGGAGATACAAAATGACCATGAATTTTATCTTGTGTGGACTGGGGGCGGTAGTCGGTGCTTGCTTACGATCCTATCTTAGCGACAGCTTCAACACTAAAAGTGCTACTCTTCCATGGGGAACGATACTTGCTAATCACATCGGATGTTTCTTCATTGGAATTTTTCTTAGTATGGCATCAAGAAAAGAGCTTTCGTCCCAGTTCAATACGCTCCTAGTAGGCGGATTTTGTGGTGGGCTTACTACATTTTCCACCTATACTTTGGAATACTTAAAAATGGCATTGAAGAGAGAGAAGAATTTGGCTTTGATTTACTGCGTGGGGAGTGTTGTTACCTGTCTGATTAGTGTTTTTATAGGGATGTGGTTTTTTTCTATTATTTAGGAGATGGTAATGAAAGTATTAGCCAAGTATTTTGCTATTTCTTTAGGAGCTTTTTTGGGGGGCGGTCTGAGATTTGTTATAGAATCATTAGCGCCGAAAAGCACCGGATCCGTAGTAGGTGTTTTGCTTGTGAATGCTTGTGCATGCCTTATTATCGGAATAGCAACAGGTTTATTTTTAAGGCATTTTACAAATGATTTTTGGAACAAATTTATAGTAAGTGGTTTTTGTGGAAGTTTGTCTACGTTTTCATCCTTTTCGGCAGGGCTATATATGCTTTTAGAAAAAGCCGGGGCATTGGAAACGATAGGATTTATTATTATACATTTTCTTATTACGCTGATAATGGTTTATTTAGGATTATGGATTAGCATGGGAAGACAATGGAAATCGTTATTGCTCAAGTAGCATTGAGACAAAGAAAGGAGGATTTATGCATATTCCGGAAAATTACTTAAGTACAGAGACCTGCGTAGTTATGGGAGCCTTAATGTTACCAATCTGGTATAAGTCGGTGAAAACTGTTGAGAAGAAGGTTAAGGAAGATAAAGAGCTTGTTCCTATGCTTGGCGTAAGCACATCCTTGTCCTTCTTGATTATGATGTTTAATTTGCCTGTACCGGGAGGAACAACTGCTCATGCAGTTGGCGCCGTTTTGATTGCTATATGGCTGGGGCCATGGGCTGCTACGCTATCGATTAGTATAGCACTAGCAATGCAAGCTCTTCTGTTTGGTGATGGGGGGATTTTGGCTTTTGGAGCTAATTGTTTTGCAATGGCTTTTTTGATGCCGTTTTCCGGTTACGCCGTTTTTCAGTTTATTAGAAGGAAAGGTCATAAGTATGATAGCCTGGCTACATTTATTGCAGGCTATATAGGGATTAATGTTGCAGCGCTTGGTGTAGCAGTATTACTGGGTATTCAGCCGGTTTTATTCAAAGATTCCAGTGGTAACCCGCTTTATAACCCATATCCCTTAGGTGTCACTGTTCCGGTAATGTTTGTTACCCATTTATTAATCGGTTTTGTGGAAGGATTTTTCACAGCCGGTGTTTATGGGTTCATCCAAAGAACGGAGAATCCTTTGCATGAAGCGAAGGGAGAAAGCTCATTCATTGTGAAATTTAAACCGTTATTGATTCTTTTAGCAGTTTTGGTGATTCTTACCCCTATCGGACTCTTAGCCCAAGGGACAGCATTCGCAGAGTGGGATGTTGCGGAACTTATGGAGAATTTATCAAAATATAATGTGACAGCCGTGGCACCGAAAGGAATGACAGATGGCTATAGTTTTTCCAGTTTAATGACGGATTACAGTATAAGCGGGGTTCCAGATTCACTAGCTTATATCCTTAGTGCATTGACGGCAATTCTTATTTTTTTCCTCTTTTATAAAATTATCTTTGGACGAAAGAGTAGGGTTTAATGTTGCCGGAATGGTTAAAGGAAGAGCAGAGAATAAATATTGGAAAAGGTAAGGATCATTTCCTTATTCGTAATAGAAAAATGATTGATTCTGTTCTTCTAAAATTTAGAGACAAATCCTCCATCAAATGGAAAAGGTTTTTGCATCCGGTAACATACCTGTTGTGCTTTTTTTTCTCTTTGTTGGGGGTGAGTTTCTCGAGGAATTTTTTATTTTTTTGGATTCTCTTTTTATTTCTCCTAGGCTTGATTGCCAGTTTGCCTTATGTTCATCTTGTGGCTACCATAAAAAAATCAATTTTATTGCTGCTATTCCCTTTTCTGTTATATCTTCCCAATCTTTTTTTACATGGTTTTCATGTATTATTTCTTCTTAGATTGCCGCTAATGTCCATGTTAATTGCGTTATATACTGAACTAATGAGTACAAGAGATACTCTGCAAGCTTTGAAGAAGCTTCATTTTCCTAATATTGTGCTATTGCAGTTGGATATTACTATAAAGTACATCTATTTGTTTGGAAGAATATTACAGGATATGTTAAAGGGTATTGAGGCACGCTCCTTCGGAGGGAATCTGGATTTTCAAATTGGGAATAATATTTGGGGAATCCTTTACTTGAGGGCAGTACGATATGGGAAAGACTTGCAAAAAGCCATGGAAGCGAGGGGATTTACAGGAGAATATAAGGATTCGGAAGAACGATTAAGGTTTCGAGATTATCTCTGCATTGCACTTGTCTTCCTTTGCATTGTTGCAATAAGAATAGAGGAGAAATAAATGTATCAAATCAAGGAGCTTACATGTAAATACGAACAACATATCGTGTTTCAAAATATATCCGTGCAAATTTCAAAGGGACAATATCTTATTTTGCTGGGAGCAAATGGACAGGGAAAATCTACATTTATCGATTTAATTACAGGCTTTAAACAGGCAGAAAGCGGAACAGTACTTTTTGAAGGACAGGAGTTAAGTCAAGTATTAAAGAATACAGAAAGCAAGCATCATTATTATGCCAGATTAGGTATACTTTTTCAGGATGTGGATATGCAGTTATTTAATCAAACTGTTTATGATGAGATTGCATTTGGTCTAAGGCAATTAGACCTGGATCAAGAGACGATTCGTACAAGAGTAAAAGATGTTCTTAAAATACTTCAAATCGAAGATCTGGAAAGGAGAGTACCGTATCAATTATCCGGGGGAGAAAAGAAAAAGGTTGCTTTCGCCAGTATTCTGGTGATGAATCCGGATATTTATGTCATGGATGAACCCTTTACGAATCTTGCAAAAGAAGCGGAGCAACTCTTTAAAAAGCTCTTAATGGAATTGCACCAAGCAGGAAAGACAATTATTCTGTCAACCCATCATTTTAAACATGTTTTTGAAGGAAAATCCGATGTGCTTCTTTTTCAAAAAGGAAATATCCGCTTTTTTACTGCTTCAGAAGTAGAACAGGATGAGATAATCAAAGAAGAGCTATCCTATTACTAGAAATCCTGCGCATGAGGGATGACCACAAGCTTGCTTAAAAAGATTAAACAGCAGATACTTGCCTGCTTTATGTGGGGCATGATAACGGATGTATTGCCTGATACTATGGGTGTAACATCGCGTTGCTAATATCAAGGCCAAGCCGCTAAAGTGGTGCTTTACAGCCTTGACATCATCATCCTGCTGTTTACGGTGGGTAACCAATCCACGTATATCAGAGTGGCCAGGTTCGGGAAATGATACTCTGAAGCTCTTTCCAGATGTAGTAAGAACCAGTTAAAAAAGTTTGTGGTGATTTTCTATGCATTACTCTTGACAGGCGGTCATTACATATCAGGCTTTATTGAAATATTTCCGTAAGTTGCAGTGCTGTTTGAGTCATAGCTTTTATTCGCCATGCAATTTCTTCAATATTCCATTTCTCCCAAGCTGCTATATTCTTGGGCGGATCGAAGATAATTAAGTTGCTTTGAATAGCCAAATAAATATGAGTCCCTGTTAAGAAGAAAGTTAATCCTCTAGGAACTTGTTTGTCAAACCAGGCAAGCATTGCCGGTGTTAGGAAATTTCGTGCTGCTTCTATGTTAGAACAGTAGATGTCATAATTTTCGTTATGAGGAATATCTTTCACATCAATTTTTATCTCTCCTTCGCAGGGGGCAAAATTCCCTCTCTTTCTTCCTTTCTCCAACAGTTTATCTGAGGGAATAACTCGCAGTTGTCCGTCAAAATGGGAAGAATAGTTAAAGGAAAAAAGCTGTCCTTTAAATTCGTATTCGTGAGTGCCAACTTTCTTCTTTTTTGGACTGTAGGCATATAAGTCTGTGATTTGGAGATCATTTTGATGCTGCAATTTAAGTAAACCGGACTGGAGATAATATGAAAAATTTGGTAGAGCTTTTTTTAAGCTTTTAGTGGGAAGTTTTTCTTCATTAAATTCCGAGTAGGGAAGAATAATATTTATCGTTGGAGGAAGTGAACGTTTTAAATATATTTCTCTTGGACTAAAATTCTTTAGTTGTTTTTCAACAAGCTTGGTGATAAGCAGTATGATAGCTCCCCCAGCGGCAGTAGTCAGAACGAAAATAATAGGTATTATGTAGAGCCATGCTAAATCCTCAAAAGGACTAATCAATTCATATAAGACATATGCAAATAAGCCGCTGAAACAATATAAAATACATGCAAAAAAAATAAGTAAACACAATATAAAAATAGATGGAAGAGGATGTGATTTATAAATGCATATCTTCAAGATATTCCAGTCCTTTTTAAATTGTGGGTTCTCCTGAAGTTCTTTGAGTTTTTGTCGTTCTTCTTTACTCAAGTCAATTTGGTTCATATGCTCCCTTTCTGAAGTCTTATCGAAAGATAAGTTTTTTCACATGCCGGATAGTTCTTTATCGGAGTTGTTTAACATGATTTCCGCTAAGTATATTTTTGACGATTCTATGTTTTTTTAAGTATAGCATGGGATGTGCTGTATATTGAAGAAAAGAACAAAAAATTTATTAATATTGTACATCTTATGGAAAAGTAATATACAGAATAATGGACGAATTAAATATAGGCATGGTAGAATAATAAATAGTTTTCTGATAGGACAGAACAGTGAAAATAAAACAAAGGAGTAAACATCATGGCAAATTACAATATCAATACCATCTGTGTGCAGGGAGGCTATGAGCCGAAAAAGGGAGAGCCCAGAGTGGTTCCTATCGTGCAATCCACAACTTTCAAATACGAGACTTCCCAGCAAATGGGAGACCTCTTCGACTTAAAGGAGTCCGGATATTTCTATACCAGACTGGCTAACCCCACCAATGATGCTGTGGCAAATAAAATCTGCCAGCTGGAGGGCGGTGTGGCGGCTATTTTAACCTCTTCCGGTCAGGCGGCAAACTTCTATGCCATCTTCAACATTGCCTCTGCGGGAGATCATGTGATTGCCTCTTCTGCAATCTACGGAGGAACCTACAACTTAATTGCAAAGACCATGAAAAATATGGGTGTTGAAACGACCTTCGTGGATCCGGACATTTCCCCGGAAGAACTGGAAAGTAAGTTCCGCCCAAACACAAAGCTGGTTTTTGGAGAAGTCTTAGCGAATCCTGCTTTGAAAATTTTAGATATCGAAAAATTTGCTCAGGCAGCCCACAAGCATGGCGTTCCCTTAATCGTGGACAATACTTTCCCTACCCCGATTTTCTGTAGACCTTTTGAATGGGGAGCGGACATCGTGACTCACTCCACCACAAAATATATGAACGGCTTTGCCAACTCCGTTGGCGGTGCAGTTGTGGATTCCGGAAACTTCGACTGGACCAAGTATAGGGAGAAATTCCCGGGACTGACCACTCCGGACGAAACCTACCACGGAACTGTCTATACAGAGAGCTTCGGTAAGGCAGCTTATATTGTGAAAATGACCACCAACCTGATGCGTGATTTAGGCTCCATTCCTTCTCCGCAAAACTCCTTCTACCTGGGCGTAGGTCTGGAAACCTTGCACTTAAGAATGGAAAGACATTATGAAAATGCCTTGGCTTTAGCAAAGCATTTGGAAAAGCATCCGAAGGTATCCTGGGTTTCCTTCTCCGGTTTGGAAAATGACAGCCAGCATGAATTGGCTAAAAAGTATCTGCCAAAAGGCTCCTGCGGAGTAATTTCCTTCGGCGTAGTTGGAGGAAGAGAAGCGGCTGTAAAGTTTATGGATTCTCTGAAGCTGGCTGCTATTGTAACTCACGTTGCGGATGCCAGAACCTGTGTGCTGCACCCGGCATCCACCACCCACAGACAGATGAATGATGAAGAGCTACTGGCAGCAGGTGTATCTCCGGATTTAATTAGAATGTCTGTAGGAATTGAAGATGTGCAGGATATTATTGCAGATGTGGATCAGGCATTGGAGAAATAAAGCGGACGCTAAATTTCATACCAGAAAACATAACGGGCTATCAAAATCAAAATAGTTTTCTAAGCAATATAGGTCTAAATTTGGGGCACGCTCTCGCTAGCTTTGCCACGTATCGGATACTAAGCGAAAAACTGCGATTCTCTTGTTTTTCGCAAGTACCCACGGGCTCAGACTACCCCTCATTTAGACCTGTATTGCCGAAAATCTATTAATTATTTTAATTTTTTACAGCCCGTTTTTTTCCTATAGCACCTCCACCTGACAGGAGCGTAGAGTCTCCAAAGCAGCTTCGTGTTTTTCTTTCGTAACTCCGGCACAACACCGGCTATCTACAGAGAGAGGGACTTCCGGTAAAAATGCCTTTAGAAGAAGGGCATTGGAAACCACACAGATATCGGTACATAAGCCTACAAGCTCGATGGAGAAATCCTGTTCTTTGCTTTTAAGTTCCTGACAGAGGGCTTTCATGGCATTTGCCAATTCCAAACTTCCAAAGCCGGGCTTTTCAAAGAAATGATCCGCTAGGATTAAGCCTTGAAGAGCGCTATCCAACTGCCAGCCATCCGTTCCCTTAATGCAGTGGGAGACAGGAAGATTTTTACCCTCTTGGGTGGAGAGGTAATCTTCTCTATGAGTGTCTAGGGTTGCGTAAACATCCTCTTTGGGATAGGAGAGGATTTTTTCTTTTACCTTTTGTACAATGGCTTCCGCCTCCTTTGTTCCTAAAGAACCGTCAATAAAGTCCTTCTGCATATCTACTACAATAAGAATTTTCTTCATTTTCCTGCCTTCTTTCCGAGTCGATATATTAATTCCAATTAATTTTTTTATTATTGTTCACGATATCAAGCAAGCACATATTGATTAATGTTTGTGAAGAAACATCCAGCTCTTCAGCTTGTTTTTGGAAGTAATTCATCACAGTAGGGCTTATCTGTATAGTTGATTGTTCTTTTAACTTTTTTGCATAAGGATTTTTTTTCGGATTTAATTCTTCAATGTTATATTCTTCTCTCATTATTCATTCTCCTTTATATAAATTAGGCGTTCGTTCTTTGTTGCTTTCCTAGCAGAGATTAATCGAATGACCTCACCTTCCTCCCTATAACAATGGCAAACCATTAGTAAACCTCTTACGGTAGCTCCTATAAGCAAAAACCTTTCTTCTCCTATAGAATGTTCCGGATCATCAAACCTAACGGCACAATCATCAAAAAATGCCTCTTCTGCTTCTAAAAAACTAATTCCATGTTTTTTGATATTGATTTGGTTTTTTCTGTCGTCCCATTCAAAACGGATTTCATCTTTTCTATCTTCCATATTTACTCCCTATACCTTAAATATCTCCTGCCCTGTGTAGGAATTCAGGGCTTTCTTGATAAATGTATTCATCGGCATATTAGCAGCTTGCGCTTTCAATATATCATACTCTGAAAGCTGAATAGAAAAGGGAATCCGTTTAATATTTTCCTTTTGATAAGCGATATCTCGACTCACTTTTTTTCTATTCTCCATTTTCTTATTCTCCTTTAAAAAGAGTATAGCATAATCATTTTTCTATGCACATAGAAAAATCCCATAAATTACTATGCTTGTTGTATTAGTATTTACGGGTGTGTTTTTCAACAACGAGTAGTGCAAAAAATTCTTAGCCTGAGAGAAGTAATTGTTGAAAAAGTTCAATAGAATCAATATGATGATACAAGTGCCAAAAGTATCGGAAGGTAATGTGAGCTTGCTTGCAAGAAAAATTTAATTATTTGACATCCTTCTTGTGTGACAGGAAACAATGGGAGTGTAAACTGGAATGGAGAAACTATGAAAATCATTGAAAACAATAGAGTATTTGCCTTTGACAGTAAAAATGAATGCGTTGCGGAGGTGATGGACGGAGAAACCGTCATTTTCCGTACCCATGACTGCTTTGATAATCAGCTTAGCGAAGAGGGAAGCTGTATCGGAGCTTTGAACTGGGACCGAATCAATCCCGCCACCGGCCCTGTCTATGTGCAGAATGCAAAGGCAGGAGATGTCCTCAAGGTGGAAATCCTGGAAATCGCTTTGGATAAGCAGGGCGTAATGTGTGCCCTTCCGGAGAACGGCGTCCTTGGCTCTTTGGTGAAAGAAGAGTCTGTTAAAAGGATAAAGGTGGAAGAGGGCAAGGTTCATTTTAACGAGAAGCTTGTGTTTGATGTTACGCCCATGATTGGGGTTATCGGTGTTGCGCCGGAAAATGTTTCCATCAACTGCGGTACACCGGGCTGCCACGGTGGAAACATGGACAATAAGCGCATCAAAGAAGGGGCAAGCCTTTATTTTCCTGTATTCCATGATGGTGCCATTTTCTCCCTGGGAGATGTGCATGCAGCGATGGGAGACGGAGAGGTAATGGTCAGCGGGGTGGAAATTTCCGCAGAGGTGAAGGTAAGACTGTCCGTGATTAAGGGAATCAGCATTGAAACCCCTATGCTGGAAAATGAAGAGATTTGCGGTGTAATCTACTCCCACGAGGAGATAGAAAAGGCGATTTTCCATGCGGTACGTATCATGAATGAAAGAGTACAGAAGAATCTGGGACTCTCCTTGAACGAAGCAGGAATGCTCCTCAGCGCCGTGGGAGACCTGCGTTTCTGTCAGGTGGTGGATCCGGAAAGAACCGTGATGATGTGTGTACCGAAGAAGATTATGAAAAGTCTTTTTTAAGAGATGATGTTATGTTAGGAAATCAATTAATTGTTACAGCAACGGAGATGCAGGACAACTTTGGTAGGTATCTTACTATGGTTCAGGAGGGCAATGAGATTATCGTCACAAAAAACGGAAAAGAGGTAGGCCGTTTTATTCCGCGAGAAAAGGCGGTATCTTATTTAACGGATTCTCTTGCAGGGATACTGAAAGGCGATACAGATTTAGATAAAGCGAGAGCAAAAAGACTGGGGAAGAAGTACGGATTTATTAGTTGGTTGAAGAGGGTGTATGATTAATTTAGAAGAAAAAATCAACCTATTAAAAAGAATTGCACATCGTTTCAAGGAAGAGCGGATTGAGTGGGCATTAGGAGGCTCTATGATGCTTTATTTTAAAAAGATAGTCCCCTCCTTTGATGACATTGACCTAATGATTTTCTTCTCGGATGTTGACCGTGTTCATAATATTTTATCCGAAATGGGAGAGTTGAAGCCGGAAAATCCCAAAGCAAAATATCAGACGAAAAGCTTTATGGAATTTAGCATAGAGGGGATTGATGTGGATGTTATGGCGGGCCTTGCCATTGTCTATGAAGGGAATGTGGTGGATTGTTCCTTGGAGAAGGAGCAGATTGTGGAAATGCTTCCCTTGGGAACGGAAAGCATCCCCCTGCAATCCCCTTTACTTTGGCGAGAGTATTATCGTTTAATGAAACGCCCGAATAAGGTAGAAATGATTGACAAGGCCTTGGGGTATAAATCTATGGAAACGAAATGTGAAACCGTAGTTGCTCCATGCTTACCACAAAAAGAAGAAGCAAAACCGAGCTGATGATGAAGCATCCGCTTACGGCAAAGCTTGGGGAATAATAGCTTCTTTTGTCCTTTGGAGTGGAGCCTAAATTCCAATATTGTGTCAGTTCTTTCATCACAAAGCAGATGACAAACTGCGCTTTTCCGCAATTTAAAACTGTGGAAGAAATAGCATAGCTTTGGGAGTGAAAGAACAGATAAGTAAAGAAGCTTAAAAGAAGCATTCCCCTAAGGAAAATACGACTCTGCTTCAGCGCATCATAGTTTGTCCTATCTTCTAATTTCACGCGGTGAATTCTATCCTGCATACTTTGCCCGATACGATAAAACCAATTTGGTACTTCTTTTTTCTTTTTCACGGCAAGTTCCAAAAGAAGATAAAGATAAAAGGAGAAGCCGTAGGCAAGGCAAATGATAAAGGCAAAGAATAAATAGAATAAATAATAGCCCATAGTATTTTGATCTCCCTTCTTACCTTTTAGCGCGGATTCTTCGTTTGATTTCCCACGAACCAGTAATCGCAGATTGCGCCGCCTGTTGCCAGTGTCTGTTCTCTATGCAATACACCCTTGTTTCGTTCCACCGCAATGTGGTCAATGTCACAGCACAAGGGCAATAAATCCAGGTAGCCATTCTCTCTTGCGAATTTTTCTAAAGGGCATCGTGTGAAGTGATAATAAAAGCCGTCCTTATGCCGCTTTTCATCAAAATGAAAATCCCAGGTTTTATCCTGATATTCCGGATGCGCCTCCGCCCATTCTTCCACCTTATGCATTCTTTCGGCAAATTTCTTCATGTCCGTCTCTTTATTGAAATCCATGGAGCTCATGGCTTTTCTGATGAAACGATTTTCCATAAATGTAGCGATTATTTCTCTAAAATCCTCTACCGAAAAGTTACCGGCTCTGCATACTGCCAGAAAAACATAGGCGGAATAAATATTGTGAGCCATGGGATTTTTCTCTCCGATATCATCCGTGTTTTCCAGCATTTCCCGATATAATATACGTCCTTTTTGTAAGCTTTCTTTCGTCTTATCCTTCCCGAACTTTTTTACCATCGGTTTTTTCAGAAATAAACGGAATAAGTTAAAATAGATTCCTTTGTATTTCATTACACGCACCTCGCCAAACTTTTTCATCAATGTAGCTCAGGTTCTACTACTGAGTACATACTGTATGAGCTACAGAACTAAAGGAATAAAACATAATGAGATAAGATAATGATATAACAAGTAACCCGGTATTAGCCTCATTTAACTAATAGTAGCTTAACACTTTCAAGTTTTTTGTCCATGCTAATTCTCGGAAGGAAGGCTTATTTTATTGCTTTTCTAAATAGAAAATATTAGGATGTTTTTTGGGAAATAAAATTTTATCAGTTGAGGAATATAATTAAACAAAAGGAAGAGTAGTAGGTTGTCTAAGCAGGAGAGTATTTGCCTAAGATTTCCATACCGAGAATAGAAATCATTAAAACATCGGAAAGTTAGAGGTAGAGCTTATGAAGCATTTTTCATGGATTTTCAGAATATTTCATATTTTTGTATTATATACTTGGGTTGCTTTTATTATCCTGCTTCCGACAAGCCCCATATTCAGTTTACAGCTTTATGTCTTATTGAATATCCTATTTGCTCTTGTGTTTACCGGTCTTTTAATCACTCAGATGGTGGAGACTTTTAAAATTTTTAAAAGAGAGGATAGTGAGCAGTGTATAAAGACTTTTCTTTTCTTTAAATACAGTTCTCTGCCTGCAGTACTGATTTTTCTGGCCATCTTTCTTGCGGTCTTACTTGGAGGAATAGGGCTTTCCTTTGTGCTGCTGGTGCTACCGGCGACCCTATTCATTGCCCCCTTTTTCTTCGCCATGAGCTTAGTTGTAGCACCGCTTTTCCTGGGCATGTCTTTTATGGCAGGCTTAGCCGGACTTAGCTATGCCATTTGCCTAATTATACTGAGCAGAAAGCAAAAGGGATGGAAAGTCGGACAATGTATCTTGCATTTTATTTTCCAGTGGATTCCTGGCTTTGATATTTTGGATGGTTTGTATATTACCCTGCGATATTGGAATAGGGGAAAAATTTTATCGATTATCACTGCAATTTCTGTTATCTTGGGATTGACGTTTATGCTATTTATGCGTTCTTAAACAAAGACATTATGCATTCTTAGAGAAAGACATTATGCATTCTTGGAGAAAGGCATTATGCCGTTCTCAGGTAAAGACATTATGTATTCTTAAAGAAAAACAGTAAAGATAGTATTTTAGGAAGAGTGGCAAAATGAGAAATTTATGTTTTTTATTGATCCCCATGGGGATTGTATTATTGATTTTCAGCATTCGAAAAATGATTCGTTTTGCGAAGTCAGAGATATTCTTTGAAATGCCCTACACGGAGGAAGAGGGAAGCGTTCATCTTCCTCAGGGAAAGTATGGGATTTGGCTTAGCGGAAGGCGTTTCAAAAAAACTCCTATCGGAAATATCGGCTTTCAGTTAAGAAGAGCAGAGACCGGGGAAAAGCTGTACCTTTCTCCCAGCCTTATGCGTACTTCAGTCACTGGCTTTGATAAAGGAAGAATGGAACTTTATCATTTTCAGGTAGAAGAAGAGGGAAATTATACCCTTTCTTTAGATGGAGAAAGCAGCGTGAGAGAAAGGCTGGAGGCGTCTATCGGAAACCTTCTCTTCAAACAGCCGGTGGATTTGAGCAACTTTAGCGTACAGATTCGAAAAGGAAATTCTATGGCTGTGCTTTTCGTCATTTTAGGGATTAATCTTGCAGTCTGGATGATTCTTGGAGGCATTATGCTTCCCTTCCTATTGGCTGAAGCAGGATATTAATATTTTTCCATAACGAATAGTCGACGGTTTGTAAGCATAGCCAATACGATTGCTTACTTCTGATTCCGCTATGTTCCACGGGTTTTTACGGAAGTTCTACATATTGACGTAAAGAGCCAGAAGGAAGACGGAAAAAAATGCTGCCCCTCGGACTGCATTGGTAGTGGAGTAGATATGATAGGCGTCTTCAGAAGAACTGAACTGCATTCTAAGTAAAAGCAAGATTGGGTGAACTATTAGGGCCACGATGATCGTGGCAAATGGCATTTTCATGCATTGATAGAGAGCGGCAAGAGCGTCTCCGTTCTTATGGTATAGAAAAGCAAAGGTCAAAACATTGACCAAAAGCCAAAGAAAGAGAAATAAATTGGCATCCCGAAGAGCGGCGGAATTCGTTGCATTTTCATATTCTATATGTACTCTTCCCTGAAAAGCCTGCCCGAATTTATAAATCCACTGAGGGACTTCCCGCTTTCTTATTACGCCGTATAAAAGCCGAAAATAAATATAAAAGGTAAGGAGAAAAGAGAGACCAACCATAAGTCCAAAAAAGAATTCAAAGCTAAACAAGTTCATTTTCATTATCCTTTCCTGATCAAATCATTCCCAAATCGATTGTTGAGCGCGGATTCCGTAGTAGAATACAACGCCATTTGCATCAAAATATGCATAAAGACTATAGTTTTTCCAGAATGCATGGTCTTTTGTTTGCATAGTCAAAACATAATAGCTCTCATTCTGAATTTCTTTATAGTTAGCGGGTTTTAAAGAGAAAATATCCGTGATTTTCCTGGTTTGAAGGTCGGAAAGGGAGAGTGTAGTTAAGTTTACCTTATTAAATTGGACTTCTGCTAATTGGGCGCAATCTCCGGGGATTTCATAATAGGTAATGGTACAATTCTTTAATGTATCCTCGTCCTTCCAGGTGGGAGTCACACTCATAAAACCGTAGGATTTTCCGTCCCTTGTAATTTCCAGATATTCACCGTAATAAAAGGGGTCATTTCTTTTGTTGGTGATTTTACTTTCAGCACTTTTCCCTGTAAAAGAAAATCCTGCATCGATAAGCGAAGAGGCCTTTGTGCTGCCGACAACCAGTTTCGTCCCGGCAATTTGTGCCGTTATCGGCCTTTCCGGAAACCCCATGGTAGAGACAAAGGAAGACAAAAGGGAGCCGGAGAAGAAGGCTAGCCAAGAAAGTGCATTGCTTGTGGAATACCAACGACGGGCTTCCCTGGAAGAATGAAAAGTCATTCTAAAAAACTGAAAGAGGGAATGAAGCATCATGGCTAAAAGCAGGATAAGGAACTGTAGCTTACAACATTGATATAACGAGGCAAATGGATTTCCGTTTTTGTAATAAAAAAAAGCAAAACTTAAAACATTGGAAAGAAGCCAGAAAAAAAGGAAAATATTGGCATCTCGAAGAGCTACGGAAGTATTTGCATTTTCATACTTCACATGCACTCTTCCCTGAAAAGCCTGCCCGAATTTATAAATCCACCGAGGGACTTCCCGGTTTTTCTTTACGCCATATAAAAGCCGAAAATAGATATAAAAGAGAAGGAGAAAAGAGAGGCAAACCATAAGAGCGAAAGATAATGCAAATCGAAAAGAATCCACTTTTTCTTTCTCCTTTCCTATAGAGTGTTTTGCTTAAGCAGTGCCGTATGCGAGTGAAGCTTATGATATTTAATGTCTATTAACGGAAACAGTATAGCATTTTTATGAATGGGACGAAAGAAATATAGTGCGCAGTATAAAATGAAAAAATTGACTCCATTTTAGGTAAAGCATGGTAAAATAAACCGATTATTTTTGTAGAGTTTAGAGGCAGCTTGAGGGAAATAGCGGATTTTTTTGACTACGAAAGTTTTTAATAGGAGTGAGAGACTTGCTGAAGATCTTTATTTTAGAGGATGAAAGAATACAACAATCCCGCATTGAAAAGGTGATTAAGGAGCTGATTAGTAGGAAGAGCTTGTCTTGTAAGGCACCGGAAATTTTTGGAAATGCCGGGCAGCTTCTTAATGCGATTACGGAAAGAGGTTCTCATCAGCTTTTCTTTTTGGATATTGAGATTAGAGGAGAGGAAAAGAAGGGGCTGGATATTGCGAAAGAAATTCGAAGCAGGGATCCCAATGCCACTATTGTATTTGTGACAACCCATTCGGAATTTATGCCGATTACCTTTCGCTATAAGGTTTCGGCGCTGGACTTTATTGACAAAGCTTTGGATGAGGAACATTTTTCCGAGCGTGTGGAGTCGGCTATTGAGTACACGTTGGAAAAACTTGGCGCTACTGTATCGGAGGATTCTTTCAGTTTTGAAACGGCCATGGCCAGAGTGCAGGTTCCTTTTCATAAAATTTTGTATTTTGAATCTTCGCCTACCGTTCATAAGGTGATTTTACATACCAAGGAGGAAAGAATCGAGTTCTATGCAGGGCTTTCCGACCTGGAAAAGGCGGATTCTAGACTGTACCAATGCCACCGCTCCTTTGTGGTCAATCCGAAAAATATTGTGAAGATTGATAAAGAGGAGAAAATGGCGATATTCGAGAATCAGGAGAGCTGTCTGATTTCCCGGATGAAGTATAGAGGACTTTTGGAACGGATGAAGTCGATGAAGCAGTAAAAGATTTTCAGAGAGGAGAAGGTATGGAATCCATGATGAATCTGACAATTGAATATGTGAAAATCGTCAACGTGATGTTGTTCTATCGTCAGATTAGCGATGAAAATATGCCGCTCTGGTCTTTTCTTCTTGTTCCGGTTCTTTTTGAACTACTGTTTTTCTTTTTTCCGCCGCTTGCTTTCTTCGGGTATTTTGTGAGCTTCGTGCTGTACAGCTTCTATCGAAATCGGGAGAAAGACGGAGGACTGAAGCTGTTTTACGGTCTTTATCCTATTGTTTTAGAAAGCCTGCTGGGAAGGATGCTGGCCTTCTATGTATTTCCATTCTTCGGCATTTCCGTTTACAATGAGGCGAGTATCGGCGGATATGATCTTCTGATTGAACTTCTGGTTTTTCCCCTCTATCTTGTCCTTATAAAATCCCTGAAAATCAATTTTCAGGAGTTGAAGGCAGGCTTTTCGCGTGGCTTTTTTCGCCGCTTTTTACTGCCGATCAATCTCTCGATGATGGTTTACACTGTTTTGGTTACGGCCTTTTTGATGCTGCGTGAAAGCTTTTCTTGGGCGGACAGCCTTCGGGGACAGCTGAATAATCTCTATATCATTATCTTTTTCGTGGTGCTTTTATATATCAATGCCGTTTCCAAGGAAAGACTGGAAGCGGAAGTTCTGGAGCAAAAGGATAGTGAGCTAAAGGCGCTTTCCGAATACAGTCATCATGTGGAGGAGTTATACGGAGAGATTCGCAGTTTTCGCCATGACTATATGAATATCTTAACCAGCCTGAAGCTGGGAATTGAGCGGAAAGACTTTGACAGCATTGAAAACATTTATAATACGGTTCTAAAAGATAGCGGAAAGCCCTTTTATAGCAGTAAATTTGATCTTGCAAAATTAAGTCGGATTGAAAATGATGCGGTAAAAAGTGTCTTATCCGCGAAGCTTCTGGAGGCGCAGAGTAAGGGAATAGAAACTTCTGTGGAGATAGAAGAAGAGATTTATGATTTTCAAATCGAGCTGCTGGATTTCATCAAGATTCTTTCTATTCTCTGTGACAATGCCATAGAGGGATGTCTTACTGCTGAAAATCCGAAAATCGCCATCGCCTTGATTCGTGAGGAGAGAATGCTCATTTTGGTGGTGGAAAATAGTACAAAGGCGGAAAAACTGGAGCTCTCTCCTATTTTCGAAAAGGGGTATTCCTCTAAGGGGGGAGGCAGAGGACTTGGTCTTTATAACGTGCATACGATTCTGGAAAAATATCCAAAATCCCTAATCAGTACCCGCAGCGCCAATCATCTTTTTTCTCAAACCATTCAGTTTTGCAAATAGACCTTGGTAGTCTTGATCGGGGTCTATTTTTTGTGCGTTCTTTTAAGTGATACTCCTTTCAAAAAACTTTTTTTGCTGCTATACGATCCTCTTTTAGTCTGTTTTTTCCGGAAAATTACCGTTCGCGACAAAATAAGTACCGTTCGCGACAAGCTTATTTTCTCTTCCGAAACACGTTCTATAATGAGCTTCGTAAAGAAAAAAGAAATGGAGGTTCACTGAGATGTTTAGTGTAGATGAAATCAAGAAATCCTTTAAAAATAAAGAGGTATTAAAAGGCGTTTCCTTCTCCATAGCAGAAGGAGAGAAGGTCGCTTTACTGGGGAATAACGGAGCAGGAAAAAGCACGCTGATGAAAATCATTGCCGGTCAGTTGGAGGCAAATTCCGGTACCGTGAACACGGCGCTGGATTATCAGACGGAAATCGGTATGATGCCCCAGGGCGATATTTTGATCGAGGATTTGACGGTTTCGGATTTAGTACAGTTGAAAAGTGCGATGAATCGAATTGCCATAGATGTGGATACAGCCTTGGAAAAGGTTTCCTTGCAGGATTTTAAAAAGCAATATGTGGGCGGTCTTTCCGGCGGGCAAAAGAGGAGACTTTCCTTACTGCTCAGCATTTTAAATTCTCCGAAGCTTATTTTTCTGGATGAGCCAACCACCGGAATGGACCTGGAATCCGTAGACCGGTTTTGGAAGCTTCTGGAGAAGGAAAAATATACTTCCGTGATTGTTACCCATGATTTTAACCAGATCGATCATTTCTTTACAAAGGTGATGATTTTAAAGAATGGACGAATTGCTGCAACGGAATCCGTAGAAGAGATTCACCGGCAGGGGAAAACGATTGAAGAGTTTTATAGAGAAAAGGTTGAAAAGGAGGCCTAAAAATGATTAGTATGATTCAATTAAAGCAGGTGTTACGAAACAGAAGATTTGTCTTATTTACGATCCTTCTTCCGCTGGCTTGGTATATGTTCTTATACAATATTCAGGCGGATATGCTGCCGAATATTATGCTGGGGATTGCCGTGTTTATCGGTATCATCGGAAACAGTCTGGCAACCTTTAGCAAAAGAATCTCCTCCGATATCGGCTTTTATTCCTTTGAATCCCGATTTTCCAACTACGGGATAAAAAACTATCTTTTGGACCAGACCTTCGTGCAAGTCGTGTTAAATGCCTTGATTTTTGTTGTTGTTTTAGGCGCTGCGACGGTATTTGCCAAATTCCCGATTAACGGAAAGCTGGGCATTCAGTTTTTCTTATTGACCATCATGGGGATTTACTTCAGCGTTATCGGCTTTGTACTTGGTGTGAGATTGGATGCCAAACTCATTGATACAGTGGGATTTCCGGTCATTATTCTGGCAGCTTTGACCATTATGCCCTTCGCAAGCTTCGGTGCGGAAAGCGGATTTATTTCCCTTGTTGCCAAAGTACAAAGGATTTTCCCGGGCTATTATTACACGAATATGATGAATGCAATCTTGTCCGGAAATGGAATTCAGCTAAAGGATATGCTGCTCTTTATCACAACATTTGTACTGAATATCATTCCTTTGTACTTCCTTGTTCCCAAGGTGAAATTCAGTAAGGCAAAATAAGAGATCTTATGCAAGGAAAGAAGTTTTATGCAAAGAAAGAAAATCTATGCATAGAAAAGCGGAGTCCTATGAAAAACCTTCGTTCTTATGTAGCATCTCCGTCACTTCGTTTGCAAAGTCCATGGCATAGCTTATCTTCCTTGCCGCGTCTTCCATTCGCCATGCCCTGAATTTTTTCTTGTCATCCGCAGCGGCGAAGAAATACTTATCATTATAATTTGCAAAATAAATGCGAGATTCGTTACTGTAGAAGGAAAGCTTGCGGCGGGAAGTCATGCTGTTAAACCATTCGATAACAGTGGGGCTTAAGAACTTCCTTGCAGATAGTTCGTCTGTGCAGTAAATGTTGTAGTGTTCGTTATGCTGTATATCTTCTACATCGATTTGCTTGTATTTATACATGGTGCCAAGATAGCCGTCTTCGGTCTCCAAGTTAAGGAAACGATGTGTCGGAACGATCCATAATTTTCCTTTTAAAGAGAGCGTATTCTTTATGGAGTAGACCTGGCCGAGAAATTCGGTAACATCTTCGTAACCGTTATCTCCTTTTTCGACACTGAATGCATATAAATCTACTATTTCGAGATCCCTTTCATCATTGCGTTTCAGTATTCCGGATTGAATATAGTGTTCTGCAGAAGGTACGACTTCTTCTATATTATTCAAGGAGATATGATGTTCCGTATCGACTTTTGCTGAAGGATAGAGGACTTGCAGTATCGGAGCCAGAATGTCACTTTCATAAAGCTTGCGGAGCTTGGCTTTTTGCTTTGCTTCCCAACCGGGACCTATCAGGCTATACAATAGGACACTGAGAATTTGAAGTACCACAAGAAAGAGAACCAGCCTAGAGAGGTGTTTCATAAGTCCGTTCATGAAATCACTGCGGGGAAGAATACCTTCATCTAGGAGGAGCATTAAACCGCCACCGCCAAGAAAGCAAAGAAAGAGTAGAAGCATGTTCCGAATAAAATAATGTTGTACTCTTTCTTTCCAAGTGAGGATATTTCGTATGGCTTTCCAGCTGTGTTGAAACCGTGCAGTATTCTTAAGTTCATTTATTTTCTTTAGTTCTTCCTGGCTTAAACCCATTTTTGATCTCCTTTCTTTGTTCTCTCTACCTTGGCTACAATAGTAAAAAAAGTAGTATTCTAGAACTTTTTAAGTATAACACAGGGGAGTTATATTGGATAGGGCATTCGCTTACGCGATGAGGTTGTCGGCCGCAGCTTTTTTCCGGAAAATCCGAAAGAACTACAGTGGAATGAGATCTAAGAGAGGTTTTTTAAAGTAATTCCAATGAACTTGCACTATATCCTTTATATAAGACGTCTTCATTTATCAGAAGAATACCGGAACCTTCCTTTGCAATATCCAGCATACGCCGTGTAAAGCCGCTTTTACTGAACACGCCATAGATAATCTCATATCCCGGAAAAGCCTTGCGAATTTCTGCGGAACAATCCACTTTTTCTTTTAATGCGAAGTACACCGGTGCATCTATCGGATTTGCATGGTATTTGCACTCACCGGTAAATACCCGTTTGTTCTGATGATCTACGGATACTACATCTATTTCCGTATCACTATCAAAATCATTTAACCAGTAAGAGCCGATACGAGATGGTAAAAAAGGAAATGCCTTATTGTTGCACAACTCCACAAAAATAGACTTACAGATATCTTCATAAGCAAATGCTACGAATTTCTCCCGAAAATCTTTGTGTATTTCATCCAGCACAATCTGCATATTGTCCAATTCCAGTTCGCCTTTATAGGGATAAACATAACGGAACCAGAAACGGATGAAATTATCCGCAATAAAATATAGACCCTTGCGGGATCTTTCCGGATTTTTTTCAGTAATCGGCGTTCTCTTTTCTATAAATCCCAAATCCAAAAGTGTAGATAGATATGGTGTCAGAGAAGAGCTTTCTTGACCAAGTATGCCGGCAATCTTGCCTAGTTTATGATTGCCGTCCGCAATCGCCTTAATGATGGAAAAGTAGTTTACTGCTGTCATGGACTCGCTTTTTAACAAGAAATTAGGTTCCTCATATAAGAAACCATTTTTAGATAAAACATTATCCTTGATTTGTTCTTCCAAAGGACGTCCATCTTCAAAAAACTCGAGATATTTCGGGATGCCGCCTGTTACAGCATACTGTTCTACGGCATGGTCAAAGGGCATCTTCTGTACAGCATAGATATCCATGAATGGCAGTGGAGCTAAGCGTATTTGCGCTGTCCTACGGCCGTACAAAGGACTGTCATAGGACAGGGCGTGTTTCTGCATCATACCGATGAAAGAACCGGACAGAATCAGCATCACATTACTGTCTTTTAAAATTTCATCCCAAGCATTTTGCAAAATAGAGGGAAAAGCCGAATTGGTCTTTACAAGATATGGAAATTCATCAATGACAAACACCTTCTTCTCTTCGGGCTTATAGTCAGCAATCACTTGGAACAAATCCAACCAATCCGTAAATGTTGTTTTTTGCAGTAATGTATTTTTTGTTGTACGAGCCATAACGCCTGCCAATCGCTTCATGCTTTGGCTTTCCAATTCTTCTGTGGCAAGAAAATAGAATGCAGTTTTCTCCTTCAGAAATTCTTTAATAAGCGTTGTCTTTCCAACTCTACGGCGACCATAGATAACCACAAAGCTGCTGTTACGATTATATTCCTCTTCCAGTTTACTAAGCTCGTTTTTTCTGCCTATAAATTTCATACATTGGTCCTCTTTATTATAAACTAATTTATGATAATCTTATTTATACTATACAATTGAAAAATAGAAAGTCAATATTCTTTATTAAGCTGACCATTTGGTTTACGGTAGAAAAAATGGGGAGAAAGCTTAAGTTATTTTTTGTCTTGCTCATTAATCCTTCTTCTTACAGAGTCAAAGACTTTAGAATATAGTATAATTACCATCAGTTGTTAAGAATAATCAGAAGCATTTTTGTGCTGAATATTCGGGATAAAATCGAATATTTATGATAAAAGAAGGCGGGAGTAGAAATGAATCTCATTCAGAAGATAAAGCGGATAGAACAGTACGTTTTAGAGAATTTTGAAGAACTGGACTTGGATGATCCGATGGAAGAGGGATATTGGGGGGAGTATCAAGAGATTCCCGGAGCTTCGCAGAAAGAGATAGAGGCTTTTGAGAAGAAGTTCTCCATCAAGTTCCCGAAAGACTTTAAGGAGCTTTACAGCTATAAAAACGGAAGCAAATATTTCAGCATCTTACCTTCTACAATCCATGATGTGGAAATGTCATTTTCTCTAATGAGTTTAGAGCAGATGGAGAAGACAAAGCAATATTTCCAAAACAGAGATGCTCTTCTGACAGAGTTTCCGGATTTTTTCACCGAAGAAGAAATAGAGAAAATGCGGGATAGCAGGATTAAGCCTTATCTTTTTCATAAGCAATGGATTCCCTTTGCGGAGTATTGTGACAGTTGCTTTTTAATGCTGGATTTTGACCCGGATAAGGAGGGAAAAGAGGGACAGATTCTTTGCTATATCCATGATCCGGATGAGGTGATTTATGCAGCAGCAGGACTTTTGGAGTTCGTGGATGAGATTTTACAGACTCTAGACTGAGAGGAATCCGGATTTTGATATTACAGGGAAGCAGTAATGATAACGGGAATATTGTCCGAGAAAGGGAAGCTTATGGAAGCAATAAAACTACCTAAGAAGTACCGAGACATTTGCGAGGAAATCAAAAATGGCTCCTATGAAAGTTTGTCGAAGCTGGAAGCTTTTGAAAAGAAGTTTCCCCATCAAAATCTTGCGGTAAGGGCCGGAGTGGAGTTTTTTGACCGAAAGTATGAAGAAGCGGTAAGCCATACCCTTCTTCTAATGCCCTTTTGGGATGAGTGGTATTATTCCAATGTAGCTAACGAATATATGATGGCCATGTGCTTTGCGGCAAAGAAAATCGGACGGGAGGCGGAAGTCAGTTTGGCTCTTCAAGAAGAACAAAGTCGCTTAATGGAAGCAGAGGAAGAGAAATGCCTTAAAGGCTCTTGCCAACGATACAATTATTGTAAGATTCTCCTGAACTATTTGCAGCAGGATATTTTACCGGAATCAAGAAGCAGAGAGTATCAGCCGCCAAAAGCACCAAAAACGGCTTCAGAATTGATAGCAGAAGGAAAGCTGAATCCTGAAAAAGACTTTGATAAGATGAAGCTTCTGAATTTACTTTTTATGAAGGGCAGTCCGGAGGATACCGTGGACTATTATGAAAGAATCAAGGACTTGAATCTTGGGGAACTTTATTACGAGCAAGCTTGTATTTGCTATGGGTATCTTGGATAAAAAGACAAGGTATTGGAAGTGATAAAGCGCTGGGCAAAAAGCAAGCTTTGGGATGTAGCCAGTCCTACGCAGGTTCGCCCCATGAGCTTCTTTATGTATCCCTTTATGCATGAATATTTGGAAAATGAAGAGAGTTTAAAACGAATTAGGGAAGCTATCTTCGGATAAAGTTCGAATAAAGATCAGGGAGGAAAAGGATGAAAGAGAAGTCCGAAATACTCCAGCTAGTTGATATAAAAAATGCTAAGACAAAATTTATCTGAGTAATTCATCAATATTTTTCTTTGCATATAATAATCTTCTTACTTCCATTGTATTGCCTATTACTACATAGAAAATCGAGAAGTTTCTTACATTGATTCTGTAGTAAACTTGCTTTCTTAATTTAGAAGATTGGTACTTTGGAAATGAAAGAGGCATTTCTAGTCGTTTGCTGATTGCGAATTCAATATCATCAAGCAATCGGTGAGCTGCACCCGGATTTTTGAGGGCATTGGTGATATAGTCTGTTACTTCGTATAAATCTTCTTGGAAGATTGGGAGAAAACTTAAGTTATATTTTGGCTTGTTCATTAATCCTTCTCCTTACAGAATCAAAAACTTCAGATTTAGAGAGTCGAGTTGTAGAGCTTGCTGCAAGGGCATCTGCTTCATCCAGTTTTTTTTCTGTATCATCGGTCAAGGCAGAATATTGTTCAAGACTCATTAAAACCATTGTTCCATACCCATTTTTTGTGAGAAATACCGGAGCATTGGAATTAACAACAACATCTTCAATTTCGGGAAATTTGTTTCTTAAGTCGGAAACCGGACGGATATTAATCATAGGGGTTCTCCTTTTTGTTTTACTATCATAATAATATTGTTATTTTATCATAAAAAGGAGAAAGGACAAGGGGATAGTTATATTTCGAACAAGTCGTTATATTTCGAACAAGTCGTGATGCAATAAATTATATATTTGGACGGTATTTTGTCACATTGGGGAACTTTGTTACGAGCAAGCTAGTATTTGTTATCTGTATTTCGAACAGAAACGAATTAGGGAAGCTATCTTCGGATAAAGTTCGGATAAAGATTAGGGAGGAAAAGGATGAAGGAGAAAACCGTTAGAGTAATCAAAATCGGTAGGGAAGCTCTGTACGAATTTCTCTATGAAAATATGATTTCTGAAGAGGAAAATCTTCTGCAAGTTTCTGCTACAGAGGTGATGAATCACTTTGCCATAGACTGGGAAAAGGAAGAGTTTATTTTCATGGCACATCAGGCGGAAGATGCGGATGGAGAATTAATTCCTTTGCCGAAAGAAATTCAGCCGGAAACCTTACTGAAAGCCTTGCCGGAAACGGCAGATTCTTTGCTGGGACGAGGAAAGGTCTATCGGGATTATAGCTTTGAGGAATTAAAAGAGCTTTGCGGAGAAAACGAGGATAGCGAAGAGAAGTGAGTGTTTTATGAAGGAGATAAGGGATTTGAAATAGATATGATGCTTCCGTCATGTCCGGTTTGTACTAATGTACATTATGATTAGCATGTGAAAGATAAGACTGTAGAAAAGTGGTGATTTTCATGCAGTTGTAGGTCTGAATACGGGGTAGTCTGAGCCCGTCGGTACTTGCGAAAAACAAGAGAAACGTAGTTTTTCGCTTAGTATCCGATACGAGGCGAAGCTAGCGAGAGCGTGCCCCGACTTCAGACCTACACTGCGGAAATTCTACAGTCTTATTTTTATACAGCTAATCGGCTTCTTCCTCCCAGAACAGCTCATCCAATGTTTTCCCCAGTACATGACAAATGGCAAGGCAGAGGCGGATGGTAGGGTTATAGTCCCCTTTTTCTATGGCATTGATGGTTTGTCTGCTGACGCCTACCAGATCCGCCAGTTCCTGTTGGGACAGGTCTTTTCCCGCTCTAGCGGATTTTAAACGGAGATTCTTCATTTTCCACCTCACTCTTCGTCATTCTTCATTCGATTCTTCAGGAGCATGAGAATCAGGGCAATGGCAAAAAAGATACTGAGAAGGAGAGGAACCATAAAACGGCTACTGAGCCTTCCGTCAATCCACATTTTATCAGGAGAGCTATTATCAACGATATGCATGATGTTCAGTACACTGTATAGAGCCCATACGGTAACACCCATTCTTTTATTTTTTTTACTGATAAGCCCCCAGAAGGCATCATGGAAAAGGCAGTATCCCATGAGGATTAGCCCCGAGAAAAGAAGAATGGCAAGAGGGATAATCCCGGCTTCCATATACTTTTCAATGGGCTCGGCAAAGGCAGCGTACAGCATGAGAAGCCCCATGGTGGTGAAAAAAGCGTATTGATAGCCCTTTCCACGGACGATTACCTGCCTTTCATCATAACAATCTTGTTTGTCCTTACTCAATCTGTTTCGAAAGAGAACTAGCAGTGTAACGGTAAAAAAACCTACAGCTATTCCTAAATTAAAATAATTCATCGAAAACTCCTTTCCTTGCTTTCTCACTTTTTTACGGAAAGCAATGTGTATTACAAAATGTCGTAAATAATTTACATAACCAATATACACCTTGTTTTTAATATGTCAAGTATATTTTACAAAAAGACATCAGATAGGAAACTATCTTTAGAAGTATCCGTCTTGATTTTCTTTACCGATCGTCCATTCTCCAAAAGTTCTGCTACAATGAAACTATTTAAGCAAAGGAACAGTACGAGTGAAGAACATAGGGCATTAATAAAAAAACAAAGTGAGGAGTAAGATGTTATTTTATTTTTCAGCTACCGGAAATACCAAGCATGTAGCAGAGAAAATTAAAGAGCCGCAGGAAGAAATGATATCTATTGAGGAAGCCTGCAAGGCAGAAAGCTATGCCTATACGGTAAGAGATGGAAGGTTTGGGATTTTAAGCCCTACCTATGCTTGGGGACTTCCCAGCATTGTTTATGCGTTCTTGGAAAAGTTGAAGCTTCAGTATGAAACAAAGCCGTACAGTTTTTATGTGGGAACCTTCGGAACGACAACGGGGGCAGCATCTTCGATTGCGGATAGTCTTTTAAAAGAAAAGGGTTTAGCCTTAGATGCGAAATTCGATATTCGTATGCCGGATACCTGGACTGTGATTTTTGACTTATCCAATGCGGAAAAAGTTAAAAACAGCTTAAAGCAAGCGGAAGAGGAAATCACTGAGCTTAAGGCATCGATTTTCAAAAAGAAAAAAGGAAAAGAGATGGATTTCATGGTGCCGGAATTTGTAGGAAGGGTGGCGAAAAAGATTTATGACGGCAAAATACGAAAGACAAAGAATCTTTCTGTGTCTGACGCCTGCATTGGCTGTACACTTTGCGCTAAGAAATGCCCGGTTCAGGCGATTGAAATGCAGAACAAAAAGCCGGTTTGGGTGAAGGAAGATTGCACTATGTGTCTAGGATGTCTTCACCGATGCCCGAAATATGCCATATATTACGGGGACGGCAAGGCGACCAACGCCCATGGACAATATACTTATCAAAAATACACAGGAGAGAAGAGCATGTAAGCTCTTCTTTGTGCTTTAAATAAACTTTTTTGCATCCTAAACATATTTCTCATACCGGCACTGTTCGATGACTTCTTTTCCTAAAAGTGTAATGGCTTTTTGGGGACAGGAACTTATGCAACGATAACACATGGTGCATTTTTCCATATTGACGGCTTTGCCGTTTCGTATACGTAGATTTCCCATGGGGCAGATAGAGGCACATAATCCGCATCCAGTGCAGTCATCACTGATTTTCAGTTTCTTACTATATCCTGTGGTTTTATGGTAAAACCATAATCTTTGTCCGAATAAGCCTGCGAGATTAGCCGGAAAGCTTAAGCCTTCTTGCGGATATTTACCGGCTTGTTTAATCGCGCTTGTTGCCTTTTCGATTTTTCTATCCGCTTCATGGATGATTCTTCGGTTTTCTTCTAAAGACTTTTTCAGTAATTTACTGTCACAAACCGCATCCGGCATACGAATCTGCAAACCGCCAAGGATAATTGCACCATATCTTTTTAAAACTCTGGCGAGACACCCTGTTCCGTCACCGGAAAATGCACCCATGGTGGTGATTAAAAATATCTTTTTCCCTTTCCAGACATCCTTATGCCGAATGACAAAATCTCTTACCATAAATGGCACATTGGAAAATTGTGTCGGATAAGCAAGAATGATCTCATCATTTTTTCGGATGGCATCTATAGATTCTTTATCCTCAATGGGAACACATTTCGCATCGGAATCTAGTACAGTAAGAAATTTTTGGATGCAATGCCTTGTATTTCCTGTACCGCTTAAATATACCCCTATCATTTATACTCCTATATATTGTTTGGTCGAAAATCTGTTTTACTTCGTCCCCTATACATGAATTAAGTTGGAAATCAATTTTGCGTCGTCTCTTATACATGAATGGAGCTCAGAATCTGCTCGACTTCCGCCTCGAGATGATCCGTGTCTACAGCGCCTTTCATGTTTACGATAGAAGACAGCCCGTGCCCCAGGGACCAGAGTGCAATTACTTTTGAATGGAGAATAGAAGTACTATCCCGATTCTCGGATTCCTCTTTCCATACTTTTTCTGCGGTATTTTTGAATAATACAAACGGCGGATAATTTTCTATATCAATATCTTCTATAGAAAATAAGAACCGGTAATACAGAGGATTTTCATAAAAAAAGAGGACGTAACTTTTTCCCAAATTGAAAAGAATTCTGGAAGGGTCGGAACAATCTTCCGTGGCTTTCACCAATGTCGAATAAAATCGATGATTCACATAATTACGAACTTCGGACAGAAAAGCCTCCTTATTTTTAAAATGGGCATAGGGCGCGGCAGGACTGACGCCTGTAGAATCTGCCAGTTTACGCATAGAAAGGGCTTCCAGACCATATTGATCGATATAGGCCAGGCCTTTTTCTACTAATTCTTCTTTTAAATTCCCATGATGGTATGTATCGGCTTTCAAAGCATACTCCTTTTTTGCTTTAATCTATACACTGATTAGATGATAGCACTCAATCTAAACGATGTAAAGATTAAAAATGAAGGACAAGATAGAATCCAGCCTGTTCCGTCAGCCATTTTTTTGATAAAATCTACCCGAAGTGATTTTCCCTGTTGTAAATGCTGTATGGAGGAAAAGAAATGGACTATAGAACAGAACACGATTCCATGGGGGAAGTGCGGGTTCCGGTGGAAAAATACTGGGGGGCACAAACCCAGAGAAGCTTTGAGAACTTTAAAATAGGAACGGAGAAAATGCCCGCTGAGATTGTTCGTGCCTTTGCCATTTTAAAAAAGGCGGCGGCAATCGCCAATAACCGACTTGGCAAACTGGATGAAAGACGAAAAACTTTGATCTCCGGTGTATGTGATGAGATTTTAGAGGGGAAACTCAACGAGCATTTTCCCCTTGTGGTATGGCAGACCGGAAGCGGAACCCAGTTCAACATGAATGTGAACGAAGTCATTGCCAATCGGGGAAATGAAATGGCAGGAGAAAAGCTACTTCATCCAAACGACCATGCCAATATGTCCCAAAGCTCCAACGATACCTTCCCAACAGCCATGCATATCGCAGCAGCATTGGAAATCGAGGAGAGACTTTTTCCCAGTCTTGACACCCTCATTCAATCCTTTGAAAGCCTTATGCAGGAAAATGAAGGCATTGTAAAAACAGGGCGGACCCATTTGCAGGATGCCACACCGATTAGCTTTTCTCAGGAAATCAGCGGCTGGAAAGTGATGCTCGAAAAATCGAAAGAGATGCTTCAATTAAGCCTTCCCGGGCTTCGGGAACTGGCTCTTGGCGGAACTGCGGTGGGAACGGGACTCAATGCCCCTAAAGGTTTCGATTTGGAAGTGGCTAAAGCAGTTTCGGAACTGACACATAAGGATTTTAAAACGGCGGACAACAAATTCCATTCCCTTAGCAGCAAGGATGAACTGGTTTTCGCCCACGGTGCTTTGAAAGCCTTGGCGGCGAATTTAATGAAAATAGCCAATGACATCCGTTGGCTTGGCAGCGGCCCAAGATGCGGTCTTGGAGAAATTTTCCTTCCGGAAAATGAGCCGGGAAGCTCCATTATGCCGGGAAAGGTCAATCCCACCCAGTGCGAGGCGCTTACCATGGTGTCCGTTCAGGTTATGGCCAATGATGTAGCAGTGGGCATGGCGGCTTCTCAGGGAAATTTTGAGCTAAATGTATATATGCCGGTGTGCATTTACAATTTTTTGCAGTCTGTACGCCTGCTTTCCGATGCCATGCTGTCCTTTAATCAGAACTGTGTTGTTGGCATCAAGGCGAACAAGGAGAAAATGCAGGAAAACCTGCATCGCTCTTTGATGCTGGTAACCTGCTTAAATCCCTATATCGGCTATGAAAATGCGGCGAAGACAGCGAAGAAGGCCTATCAGGAAAACATCTCTTTAAAAGAGGCCTGCCTACAGCTTGGCTTCTTGACGGAAGAGAAGTTTGATGAAGTGTTTAAACCGGAAGAAATGATATAAAGTATGGAGGAAGAAAAATGGACTATGCGAAGGAATCATTGAAACTGCATTATGAATTAAAGGGAAAGCTGGAGATTACACCGAGAGCCAAGGTAGATAGCAAAGAGGCTTTAAGTCTTGCTTATACCCCGGGAGTTGCGGAACCCTGCCTAGTGATACAGAAGGATGTGGAGAAAAGCTATGAGTTGACCAGACGCTGGAATACGGTGGCAGTGATAACGGACGGAACTGCGGTGTTAGGCTTGGGAGACATAGGTCCTGAAGCCGGTATGCCGGTTATGGAAGGAAAATGTGTACTGTTTAAGGCATTTGGAGATGTGGATGCCATTCCGCTCTGCGTAAGAACGAAGGATGTGGAGGAAATCGTAAAGACGGTGAGCCTCCTGGCCGGAAGCTTCGGGGGAGTAAATCTGGAAGACATTTCCGCACCCCGTTGTTTCGAGATTGAGAAGAGACTAAAGGGAGTTTGCGATATTCCTATTTTCCATGATGACCAGCATGGTACTGCGGTGGTCACTTTGGCAGGTCTGATTAATGCCTTAAAGCTTACCGGGAAAAAAATCGAAGAAGTGAAGATTGTGACCTCCGGAGCCGGAGCGGCAGGCATCGCCATTATCAAACTGCTCTTAAGCATGGGAGCAAAACATGTGATTATGACGGATAGGGAAGGTGCTATTTATAAGGGGAGAGAGAACTTAAATCCCATTAAGATGGAAATGGCAGAGATTACCAATCTCTCCATGGAAAAGGGAAGTCTTTCTGATGTTATCACAAATGCGGATGTCTTTATCGGTGTTTCCGCACCGGGAACCCTGAATAAGGATATGGTGAAGAGCATGGCGGAGAAGCCCATTATCTTTGCCTGTGCCAATCCTATTCCGGAAATATTCCCGGAGGATGCGAAGGAGGCAGGGGCTGCGGTAGTATCTACAGGGCGGTCGGATTTTCCCAACCAGATTAATAACGTACTATGCTTTCCGGGCATCTTTAGAGGTGCCCTGGATGTGCGGGCAAAGGATATCAATGATGAAATGAAGGTTGCTGCAGCCTATGCCATAGCGGAACTGGTGAGCGATCAGGAATTAAATGCCGAGTACATTTTACCCGCAGCCTTTGATGAAAGAGTCAAGGACGCAGTAGCTAAAGCCGTAGCGGAAGCCGCAAAGAAAAGTGGCGTTGCCAGAGTGTAAAACAAAACGGTAATGCCTAACTGTAAAATCAAACGGTAAGAGCATTCTTGTAAATTAAGCTGTAATTTTGGAATGCTATAGGGCCGAATAGAAGAATGAATTTTATAGTGCAGAAGGGGCTGAAAAAAATAATATAGTTATATTTTGTATATAATTAAGTTATTCTTTACAGCCCCTTACTCCTATAACCGAAAATATATTTTATAAACTAAGCCAAAAATTCTTTTCCATTTCGCATAAAGTCAATAAGGTTAATATGCTCAATACCGTTTCTCTGTTGCAGAATAGAGTCTGCAGTAACAACATATTTTGGATAATTGTCCTTAATGGATTCAAGTGGTCTGTACTCACGGTCTTCAGTATCCTTTGATAATGCAATGGTATATGCAACTTGTATGTAGGAGTAACGCATCTCGTTATTTCTTAATATGAAATCACATTCCAGCTTCCCTATTCTCCCAACTGCTACGGAATAGTCATGAGATTTTGCATATATATAGGTGATATTTTCAAGAACAGGACCAAAGTTAATTCTGTTGTCCGTGTTCTGAGCAAAATAAAAAGCGGTGTCAGCTAAATAGTATTTCTTTTCTCCACTTAAGGATTTTTTGGACTTCATATCAAACCTGGGGCATTCGCAAAGAATTTTCGCATCCAACAAGGCTTTAACATATCTTGCAATCGTGGCTTCGCTTATAGCTGTTCCATTTTGTTCAATGGCTTTTTTTAAGCTTTTTAGACTGGTTGTTGCAGCAAAGTTGTTGATGATGTATTTTTGGACTGTTTCAAATGTATTTTTATTACGGATTTTTAGCCTTCTTCTAATGTCTTTTTCAAAAATTTCCTCGATAACACTTTGAACATATCTACGCTTTGCGGCAATATTTTCCAGTTGTATTGTTCTGGGAAAACCGCCTTCAAGAATATAGTTTTGTAATTCTTCTTGTCGGTCGGAAGCAATTTTTTTTCCATAGAATTTTTTAATGCCTTCGTATTCCTCAAACGAAAGTGGGAACATCTCAAATTCAATATATCTTCCGGTTAGTTTTGTCATCAATTCTCCGCTTAGGAGATATGAATTTGAACCGGTAATAAAAATTGACCATTCATTAGACCTACGAAAGCTGTTAAGAATTAGTTCAAAGTCCTTTACATTTTGAATCTCATCAATAAAAAGATATTTTGTTCCACGCACTTTCGGAACTGATTCCAATAGCTGTTCCAATTGTTCCGGATTTGTAATTTTATGATAGTCCTTACTGTCCAAGTCGAAGAAATAAATATGATTACTAGGAATTCCAGACGATTTTAATTCGTTGGCAATTGTTTCCATAAGACAGGATTTACCACATCTTCGCACACCGGTGATTACTTTAATAATATCGGTTTCGTGATAAAAGTCACGAATCTTCTTAAGGTAGTTTTCACGAGGATACCAAGTCATATTATTCTTCCTTTCTAACTTATTAGTTCATAGTATATAATAGCAAATACAGTACGAAATATTAAAGTTAACGTTGGCAGTTTTGTAAAAATGAAAAAAACGCTAACGTTAAATCCATAAAATCATTATATCAGAATATTCTCGTACCGGCATGTATTATAGTAAAACAATTGTAAGAAAGGAAAAATATGACTACTGAAGAAAAATTAAAGAAGTATCAGGATTGGCTGTTTAAATGCTCTGCCTATCAAATGGCCTTAAATATCATTGGCATTGATAAGCAGACGGTGGCGCCGGAGGCAGGGGCAAGCTATCGGGACGCGCGTTCCGCCTTTTTGGCAGGGGAGCTTTTCAGCTTGGAAACCGATCCGGAAATTGTGGCATTACTAAAGGATTTGCAGGAGGATCCCGAGGTGGACGCGGAAAATAAGCGAGCCATTCAGCTTTATTACAAGCAGGCTCTGGATACCCTTTGCATTCCCAAGGAGGAGTTTGTAGATTTTAAAAAGCTTTGTGACGAGTCCTTTGATGCCTGGATTTTAGCAAAGTCAAAGGCGGATTATTCTCTCTTTGCCCCTTATCTGAAAAAGGTAATTGAGAGCCAGAAGAAGCTTTACGGCTATCGAAAGAGTGAAAAGAGTATTTATAACCAGATGCTGGATGATTTTGAGCCGGGAATGGACGAGGAAAAATATGATGCCTTCTTTGCCGCTCTAAAGGAAAGACTGGTACCCCTCATTCAGAAGGTCACAAAGGCTAAGCAGCTACGGGAGGATTTTCTTAAGCAGAGTTTCCCTGTGGAAGAGCAGAAGAAGTTTATGGAAGGTCTTTTAGAGTATCTGCATTTTGATTCTTCCTGGGGCTATCAAAATGAATCCGAGCATCCCTTCACTTCCTGGACCTGTGAAAATGACTGCCGTACCACTACGAAATACCTGGAGAACAATGTGATTTCTGCCATTTTGTCTACGGTGCATGAGGTAGGACATGCCTACTATGAGCATAATATTAACCCGAAGTATGACGGTATGATTTTATCCGAGGGAGTGTCTTCCGGTATGCATGAGTCCCAGTCTCGCCTTTGCGAAAATTATCTGGGAAGAACCATGGCTTTTTGGAAATATCATTATCCTAAGCTGCAAAAGCATTTTCCAAAGCAACTGGGAGAGGTGTCTTTAGAGGAATTTTATCAGGCAATCAATGTGTCCAAGCCTTCCTTTATTCGCACGGAAGCGGATGAATTGACCTATCCGTTGCACGTTCTCATTCGCTATGAAATCGAGAAGGGCTTATTTAACGGAAGCATTTCTACAGAGGGACTGGATAAGACTTGGAATGCAAAGTACAAGGAGTATTTGGGAGTGGATGTGCCCAATGATAAAGTAGGCATCTTACAGGATGTGCACTGGTCGGACGGAAGCTTCGGCTACTTCCCCACCTACGCTTTGGGAACAGCCTTTGCGGCCCAGTATATGCAGGCCATGCGAAAGGACCTGGATGTAGAAAAGCTTTTGGAAGAAAACCGTTTTGATGGAATTATGAACTGGCTGAAGGAACACATCCATACCTACGGTTTCCGCTATGAGGCACCGGAGCTTATGAAAATGGTGACCGGGGAAGAGTTTAATGTAAACTATTTCTTGGATTACATTGAGGAGAAGTACACAAAGCTATATCAGCTGTAATGGATTACTTTCCTGCAGTACAGGTCTGAAACCGGAGCACGGAATACATGATAAGAGGAGGATTTTTCTTCGGAAGAATCCTCCTCTATTTTTTTGGAAAATAGGTTTAGTTCCTAATTCTTCATCTCTTGCTTTCAAAATATGCATTACTCAATATATAGGGCAAATTATTTCAAAAAACAATATTGTTAATTTATTGACATTCTCGGAAATGGGGTGTAGCATGTGGGGTATGTAAAAGTTGACAGCTCTAAAAGGAGGCAGGAGATGAGATTTACATTACCAAGAGACATTTATCACGGAGAAAATGCATTGGAGGCGCTGAAGACCTTCGAGGGAAAGAAGGCTTTTGTCTGCGTGGGTGGCGGATCTATGAAGCGTTTCGGTTTTTTGGATAGGGTAGTACAGTACTTACAGGAAACGGGAATGGAAGTAAAGCTGTTTGAAGGGATTGAGTCCGATCCTTCCGTAGATACCGTAATGAAAGGTGCGAAAGAGATGCTGGACTTCGGACCGGATTGGATTGTGGCAATCGGCGGAGGATCTCCCATTGATGCGGCGAAGGCGATGTGGATTAAGTACGAGTATCCGGAGTGCAGCTTTGAAGATATGTGTAAGGTCTTCGGTATTCCAACGCTGAGAAAGAAGGCAAAGTTCTGTGCGATTTCTTCCACTTCCGGAACCGCTACCGAGGTAACCGCATTTTCCATTATCACAGATTATGAAAAGGGAATCAAATATCCCATTGCGGATTTTGAAATCACTCCCGATGTGGCTATCGTAGATCCTGCTCTGGCACAGACCATGCCGAAAAAGCTGGTGGCGCATACCGGAATGGACGCTTTAACCCATGCTATTGAGGCTTATGTTTCCACTGCAAATTGCGATTATACGGATCCTTTGGCTTTGCATGCCATTGAAATGATTCGGGACGACCTGGTGGATTCTTACAATGAAGACAAAGAGGCTAGAAATGCTATGCATAATGCCCAGTGCCTTGCAGGAATGGCATTTTCAAACGCACTTCTTGGAATTGTCCACTCCATGGCTCATAAGACCGGAGCGGTATTCGGAGATTTCGGAGCGCACATCATTCACGGTGCGGCAAATGCCATGTACCTTCCAAAAGTTATCGCCTTCAATGCGAAGGATGAAACCGCAAAGAAGCGCTATGCAAAGATTGCGGATGTTATCGGTCTTTCCGGAAATAACGACGATGATAAGGTAAAGGCATTGATTAGCTATGTTAGAGGCTTAAACGACAAGCTGAATATTCCTCATTGCATCAAGAACTACGGTGCAGATTCTTATCCAACAGAGCAGGGATTTGTACCGGAGAACATTTTCTTAGAAAGACTTCATGACATTGCGGTAAATGCGATTGCGGATGCTTGCACAGGCTCCAATCCCCGTCAGCCCAGCGTAGAGGAAATGGAGAAACTCCTAAAGTGTTGCTACTATGATACAGAGGTAGATTTTTAAGCGGAAAATGTTATAGAAGAAAATAATGTTTGCAAAAACCGTTGTTTCGCAAGTAAAATTGGGAGACAACGGTTTTTTTGTAGAAGAGATAAAGGGCGGCTGCCCTTGAAAGGCTAGGAGGATATCGTGGCACGCTTTATTGTTTTTGATGTGGAGACACCGAACCGGAAGAACAACCGTATGAGTGCCATTGGCATTACCGTGGTGGACGAGGGAAAAATCAGCAAGGAATTTTATTCCCTTGTGAATCCGGAAACGGACTTTGACTATTTCAATGTAAAACTGACCGGAATCAGTAAGGCCAGTGTCAAGGATGCTCCCACCTTTCCGGAATTATGGCAGCAGATTGAGCCACTTTTTTCCGACGGAATGCTGGTGGCCCACAATGCCTCTTTTGACATGAATGTGTTGAAAAACTGCCTTTTGGACTATGGTATTGATTGGAAGCCCTATGCCCGCTACCTTTGCACGGTGAAAATGGGCAGAAGCCTCTTTCCCGACAGGAGCCACAAGTTAAATATGGTCTGCGAGGATTTTGGGATTTCCCTTCAACACCACCGGGCGGACAGCGACAGTCATGCCTGTGCGGAGATTTTGCTTCGTTATCTGGAAGCCGGGGCAGAGGTGAATGACTTTATAAGGACCTGCTCGTTTAAGAAATAAGGAATGGAGTATTGCATAAGTGTTGAGTAAAGTGGTGAACAAATAAATGCGTAAGTGCTGAGTCAAGTATTGGGTAAAGTATTAAATAAAGCATCATAGTGATTTTGCAGGGAAGATATTATGAAGGACATTATTAAAGACGTTACTAAAGACGTAATCAAAGACGTTATCATTAAAGAAGCTCTACCTGAGGATGCGGAAGCAAGAATAGCTTATGCAAGACAGGTAGGTTCGGAAACAGACAATTTATCCTTTGGACAGGAAGGATTTCCAATTTCCGTAGAGGAAGAGCAGGAGGAAATTCGGAACTTTTCCAGGGATCCGAAATCGGTATGTTATTTCGCTTGGAAGAACGAAAAGCTTGTGGGAAGCGGAGAATTAAGGGCTTTCCCAAGGAGAATGAGTCATAGGGCAGAGTTGGGGCTCACCGTGGTAAAGGCGGAGTGGAATAGCGGTATTGGAAGCGAACTTATGCAAAAGCTTATAGACTATGCCAGGGAAAATGCCCTGGAGCTCATTTATCTGGAAGTGCGAGGAGACAATAGTCGCGCCATTCATTTGTACAAAAAATTCGGCTTTAAAAAAGTGGGAACTTTGCCGGCATATTTTAAGATTGGGGAAGAGTATATCGACTTTGACAGTATGGTGTTGGATCTAAGATAGGGTATACGGAGAAAAACCGGGAGAGGTAGCTTATGCATAGAGAAGATTTTACCTTGTGTAATCATAAACTAAGCTTATTTCAGGTGGAGAAAGCGGACTGTCCGCTATTTTCTTGGGCTACGGAAAGAATTCACGGAAAGGCGAGTTTTATAGGCATAGCCGGCTATTCTCTGGCGGGATTATGGGAAGTCCGGTTGCTTTATCACGCGAAATAAACCGAGTATTTTGAGCGAGAGATGCATCTTGTCCGGTAGGGTAAAGGCGGGAAAAGCAGGGGCATACGATAGAAAAGCAGGAGTAGAGGAGGGAAAATGTTAAATAGTAAAGGTTTTGATTTATGGGCGGATGATTACGATAAATCAGTCGGGGTATCGGAAGAAGAGAATCGTTATCCCTTTGCCGGGTACAAGAGGATTCTGGGAGATATTTACAAAATCATAATGGAAAAGCCTAATGCAGTGGTTTTGGACCTCGGGTTCGGGACAGGTACATTAACCACAAGACTATATGAGAACGGATGCACTATTTACGGACAGGATTTTTCCTCAAGAATGATAGAGCTCGCGTGTGAAAAGATGCCAGGTGCACATCTCTATCAGGGGGATTTTTCAAAGGGTTTAGCGGATGAACTGAAGCAAGAGTCCTTTGATTTTATTATTGCGACGTATTCTATTCATCACTTAACGGATGCACAAAAGACTGTTTTGATAAAAGATTTGCTTGCACATCTTAAAGATGGCGGAAAGATTCTCATTGGAGATGTCGCTTTTTCAAATCGCAAGGAATTAGATCAATGCAAAAAAGAATATGCGGATGAGTGGGATAATGATGAAATCTATTGCGTTGCGGATGAACTAAGAACAGAATTTCCGAATCTGATTTTTGAGAAGAAGACATTCTGCTCCGGCATATTGATATTAGCAGGAAAAAATTTTGTCTTATACGAAACCATTGGTCTTGAGGGAAAGTAGAGATGTCTGTAACAAGTTTTATTCATGTAAATAAAGCGGAAAATCATGATTTTGATTTAGAAAAATTTAGTAGGGAAATAGAAAAGAAGTATCTGGGGACAGGAATAGAGCAGAGTAAGACTGCGTCATTTTCCTATGATATTTGTTGGGAAAATTACTCGGAGTCCTATCAGTTTACCTTACGAATGGATAGAAAAAGATCCACCTTTGCCATAGAGTATTTTAATTCCGAAAATAGAATGAGGGATTATGCAAGCTTTATTGTATGGCTAAGCCTGTTTTTTGATCAAGAACAGGAATTGATCTTATGTGATGAAAATAATGAGGACACACTGATGCTTTTCCCGAATACTTCTGTAGAAGATATTGAGGAGTGGTTAGGAAAATTAGGGCTATAAGTATGGGGGACAGAGATGGATTTTACGCAGGATAGGAAAAGTAATATTCTTTTTGGTTTGCATGATAGCAGGATAAAGAAGTTTAGCTTTAAAAATGATGTTCTAACAATAGAGTTGGATACAATATTTCAATATACGAAAGGTGAAGAAAAATTATATTCCGGAGAAGTTTTGTTTTTTGACAGTGATTTAGAAGAATGTAATATTTTGATATTTGATAGGACTATATATGAGGGAGAATTTTCCGGAAAAGCCATCGGATTAAAAGAATATATGAAAGAATATGCCCATGCAGAATTTGAAATCTTAACAGAAGGATACTTCGGCTATAGTACAACATATACAGGCTGGCTTTGGGAGAAAGGAAAAGAACCTGTATCGGCAATCCTGAATATTTGGAATTCAGGGGATATGGTTTATAGAATTGATTGCTAAATTGGAACGTGTGAGGATGGGATAATACGGTGAATGAGAAAAATAATGAGATAATTTTATTTGAAACACATGATCAAGAAGTTAAGTTGTCAGTTTCTCTGGAAAATGAGACAGTATGGCTAAGTTCTAATCAAATGGCATTACTCTTTGATAGAGATGAAAAAACGGTTCGTAAACATGTTAATAATGTTTTTAAGGAAAATGAATTAGATAAAGAAAACAACACGCAAAAAATGCGTGTTGATGGATGTAAGCGGATTGCAGCATCCATTTTTTTGGAATTTCTAGGGAGAAATGACGCATTATTCCGGAATGAAGAAAAGGTAATTAGCGATGGAGCTTTAGTGGCAATCACACTTATGATTGCAGAGTCTAAGCCGGAGGAAAAAGACATAATGACTACTTTGGTTATGAATCTATTGAAGATGTAGATAACTTTGAATTCATAGGAGGTAACGATGAACAAGATTACTTGTATTTGTTTAGGTGTGAAAGATATGGAAAGGTCAATAAAGTTTTATAGAGATGGTTTAGGATATAAGACTGATTGCAGAGAAAATAATCCGTCAGTATGCTTTTTTGATACTCCGGGAACAAAGTTTGAACTATTTCCTTTGGAACAATTAGCAAAAGATATTGATGAAAATAATCCACCAAAAGGAAATGGATTTTCAGGAATTACATTAGCCTACAATGTTGAACATAAAGAAGATGTAGAGACTGTAATTGCATTAGTAAGAAAAGCAGGTGGAAAAATTGTAAAAGAGCCACAGGAAGTTTTTTGGGGTGGATATCACGCATATTTTTCGGATTTAGATGGATACTATTGGGAAGTTCCATGGGGACCGAATTTTCAATTTGATGAAAATGGATTGCTGAAATTTTGAGGATAAATAGGGAAAGAGTATGCCATAAAGTAAGGAATATTTGATTTTGAAGGAGGTAATCATAGTGAATGAATTTAATGAATTTGTTCGTGAGATTTTTTCCGCAGCAGGTGATATTGTCATAAGATCCATGATGGGCGGATACCTTATATATTTTAACGGTAAGCTGATAGGTGACATTTGCGATAATGAACTATTTTTAAAGAGAACGCCGACATCGGACAAACTTCTTGCAGACTCAGAATTGCGTTATCCGTATGAGGGTTCAAAGACATTGATGTATGCATTCGACAGATTTGAGGATATGGATTTGATTACTGAACTACTGAAAGGTATGTATGCGGAACTGCCAGAAAAGAAATCCAAGAAAGCTAAATGAGACAAACAAGCTTCAGTTTGTTGAACTTAGCAAGGTATAAGTTTCTATGAGATGAAACCTATAAAACTTGTACAGATATTGTAGGGTAGGAAAAGAGGTCTTCCTCTATACTAAAATAAACCGAAAGAAAGGAGGGATTGAAATGAATATTATCAAGTCGTTTAACGATACGATTGATTATCTTGAAACAGTTCTTGATGATGAAATTGATGAAAAGAAAGTAACTCAGTTATCCGGATATTCGTATTCAATGTTCAGTCGCTTGTTTTCTATTCTGACTGAAACAACGCTTTCAGAATATTTAAGAAGCAGAAGATTGACGGAAGCAGCCGTTATATTAAGAAATACGGATGAAAAAATTATTGATGTTGCTTTCAAATTTGGATATGAGTCATCAGATTCATTTGGAACAGCTTTTAAAAATTTTCATGGATTTACTCCTTCTGAGGTAAGAAATGGAAAACCATTCAAATTAGTATCACGAGTGCAATTAGCACTAAGTGTAAGAGGAGGAAGAAGCATGAATATTACAATTCAAAAGAAACAAGCATTTACAGTTGCAGGAGTAAATGAACAAAGCATCAATTCATCATTATGTCCGAGTGTATGGGATAAGCTATATGAAAAATATAGCCACGATGAACTTGCAAGTTTGGGAAGCGGTCAAAGTATGGGCGTTTGCCATGATGTGGAAAATCCAAGCACAATAAATTATATGGCAGGCTATATTGTTACAGGTGCAGACAAAGCAAGAAGTATGGGATTAGATGTTTTGGAAGTGGAAGAAGCAGAGTATGCAGTTGTAGAGTTAATAGGAAGTGTTCCGGATTGCATTCATAATGGATGGAAATATGCGATGGAAGTCTTTTTCCCTGAGCATGGCTATGTTCATTCAGGAAAACCTGACTTTGAATATTACTATGAAGGTGATATGCACAGCAAAGACTACAAAATGGAACTTTGGATTCCGATAACTAAAGCTTAAAAAACAGGTTTGTAAAGATAAAAGAGATTACATTTCAAGAGGATTGGGGAGATAGAAGAAGTATGCTGAACATCAGCCAACTGTCTACAAAGTATAGAATTAAAAAAATGGAGGAAGAGGATATCTCCAGGATTTTGAATCTAGAGAATGGCAATCCCCAATACTTTGCGTATTGCCCACCAAAGCCATGTAGGGAAACGGTACTGAATGATTTAAAAGCAATACCGGAGGGGAAAAGCTTTGAGGATAAGTTTTATATCGGCTTTTTTGAAAATGACAGCTTAATTGCTATTATGGACTTTATTCTCTCCTTTCCAAAAGAAGATACGATTTTCATTGGCTTGTTCATGATGGACAGTAAAGAGTCCGGAAAAGGGAAAGGGAGCGCTATTATTATAGAGGCTTTAACGGCATGGAAAAGAGCAGGCTATAAAAAAGTAAGGTTGGCCTATATGAAAGGAAATATGCAAAGTAGGAGCTTTTGGAGAAAATGTGGTTTTACGGATGCGGGCGTAGAAAAGGAAAATGAGCAGGGAATAGCGGTCATTATGGAAAAAATATTATGATGGGATAAACCTGGATTTAGTAAACTATTCATGATTACATAAGAAGAGCAAGAAAAATGATTTTCAAGTATAGCTGAGGCTGAATCTATCATTTAGAGGTAAAAGTAATGGAGGAAATTTAAATGGAATTTAGGATATTTATGCTAATCGTAGTTTTACTGATTCCGTTCACTATGCTTTTCTTTGGCTGGCTACTTTTCAGGAGAACACCGAAAGAAATCAATTATGTATTTGTATACCGAACAAAAAGGTCCATGAGGAATGAAGAAACATGGAAGTTTGCGAATCAATATTTTGGGAAAGCATGGTATCTTTGCGGACTACTTTCAGTGCCTCTCTCCGTGATTGCCATAGCCATTGTTTTTGAAAAGGGAACGGAGACAGTGGGAACTTTACCGGCGTATTTTAAGATTGGGGAAGAGTATATCGACTTTGATAGTATGGTGTTGGATCTAAGATAGAGACATTAAGATACTGAAAGGAAGATCTCATAGGAAGTATTTTCAATACTTTCATTAATATGTGCTAGATATACTTCTTTACTTACAGCAGAAAAATTAATTTACTTTTATGCTTGTTTAACATATTATATACAGCAAGAAAGTAAAAAAAGGCGGTGATTGTATGACTGATTCTCAGAAAATTCTGGAACTTGCAAAACAGAATAATGCTGTTCTTACAACGGCCATGGTGGTTCATGCGGGATTTTCCAGAGGGAGTCTTCAGCATCTTGTAAAAAAAGGAGATTTAGAACGTTCCGGAAGAGGAGTCTATATATTACCGGAAGCGTGGGACGATGAATTTGTTAATTTGCAAACTCGCTATAAAAGGGGAATTTATGCCTTGGAAACAGCTCTTTTTCTCTGTGATTTGACGGATAGAACTCCTCTTAAGTTTCAAATGTTTTTTCCTGCTACTTATAATTTATCTAATCCTAAAAAGGATGGTATATTAGCTAAGGGGGCAAAGGAGCCATTTTATAGCCTGGGGTCTACAGAGCTTACTAGTCCGGCGGGAAACCCCGTGAAGGCTTATTCTGCAGAACGTACGCTATGTGATATTTTGAAAACAAGAAACCACGTGGATGTACAAGTAGTAGTAGAGGCCTTTAAACGATATGTTTTGCGAAAAGACAAGAACATTCCTCTTCTTTCAAATTATGCTGGATCCCTTCATGTAGAGGAGAAGCTTAGACCGTATCTTGAGGTACTTCTATGAAAAGTCGGTGGGAGAATTATCAAAAAGACTTTGATTATGCTAAAGGCATTGAGTTTGAAGAATGTTGTAATGCAATTAGCACTTTATTGGAAAGTTTATAAGAGTCAGTTCTAAGATTTTTATGACTATGAATTTTAGAATGAAGTCTTATTTTGTAGTGTTCTAAAGAACCTATGGAGAAAATATGAGAACAGAACATATTGTCATAGAAGACTATACTCCACAATGGAAGACAGAGTTTCAAAAAATCGTTGCTTCCCTTGGTAATGAAATCTTGGCTAAAAGTCTTAGCATTGAACACGTTGGCAGTACCTCGGTGGAAAATTTAGCGGCAAAGCCAATTATTGATATGGATATTGTGATTCCGGATATGTCGGTCTTTCCTGAAATGAAAAGCCTGCTGGAAAAGAAGGGATACCGGCATGAAGGGAATCTTGGAATAGAGGGAAGGGAAGCATTTTCCTATGAAGAGAAACCGGAGCTCATGGTTCATCATTTGTATGTCTGCCCTATGGACTCTAAAGAACTGAAGAGGCATATTGCTTTTCGAGATTATCTCCGTGCTCATCTTCATTTGGCAGAGGAGTATGCCGAAGTGAAAAGGGAAGCGGCCCGGCTGTATCCTAAAGATATAGACAAATATTTGGAGTACAAAGGAAAATTCATTGAAAGAGTTTATCTCCTATACGAAACCATTGGCCTTGAGGGAAAGTAGAAATGTCTGTAAGCAGTTTTATTCATGTAAACAAAGCGGAAAATCATGATTTTGATTCATAACGAGTATCGTGCGCAAAGCGTGCGATATCTCGTTTAGAAAAATTTAGTAGGGAAATAGAAAAGAAGTGCCCGGGAACAGGAATTGATCTTATGCGATGAAAATAATGAGGATACACTGATGCTTTCCACGAATACCGATATAGAAGATATTGAGGAGTGGTTAGGAAAATTAGGGCTATAAGTATGGGGGACAGAGATGGATTTTACGCAGGATAGGAATGTAATATTTTGATATTTGATAGGACTGTATATGAGGGGGAATTTTCCGGAAAAGCCATCGGATTAAAAGAATATATGAAAGAATATGCCCATGCAGAATTTGAAATCTTAACAGAAGGATACTTCGGCTATAGTACAACATATACAGGCTGGCTTTGGGAGAAAGGAAAAGAACCTGTATCGGCTATCCTGTATATTTGGAATTCAGGGGATATGGTTTATAGAATTGAACATGAAATTCTAAGTTAATGATGGAGGTCATGCAAAATGGGAATGCGCGCGACTTATCGATATTTAAGTGATAGAAATTTAAAAGAACTTAAGTCTTATTATGGAATAGAAGATAAGATTTCAGAAGAAATTATGGATTGTTTTCAATGCATGAAAGAGTTTTATCATCATATTCTGGAAGCAAATGGAAATATACTGATTACGATTTGCTGAAATAGTATTATTCTGGAAGACATAGTTTGATTATTTGGAGGTGACATCAACATGCTGTTAGATAGTGAAAGATATGAAGCAGTTATTGCTTATGGCAAGGAGGCTATCAATCAACTCGATGATAACAAAATAGAAGCGGGATTCTCCATTGCAGAACAAGGATGGGAAGCATTTCCCGATTCGGGAGCAAAATGGAATCAAGCTTATAACTATGCCAAAACATTCTTTTTACGTGCTCTAAAATATAATAATCTCCCCATTGCAAAACAATGGTTAGACAGAATGGTAGAGAACAATAATACTCTACATTTGTTTGAGTCTGAAATAGAACATTTGCAAGCAAAATATGAATTTGAAACCGGAAACAAGGAGGAAGCTTTTCAACTATGGAATAACCTTGTAAAACAAAAAGGGGTTGGCTACAGATATTTTGAATACGATGATCCGAAGTATAAAGAGTTTTACAAATCAAGAAAATAAATGCAAGAACTGCTATATTTTATTCGTAAGGGTTAGCAAAATATCAAAAAGAATAGAATAAGTAAGGTATTGAAAAAGGAGGTCTCCTTAAATGGATATAAAAGCGGAATTTTTAAGAATTATGACTGAACAAACAGAAATAGCCTTGGCAACATCTGTAAATAATGTTCCCAATGTAAGAATTGTAAATTTTTATTTTGAGCCGGCTGAAAATATACTTTACTTTTCGTCTTTCAAAGGAAACGACAAAGTGAAAGAAATAAACGCAAATCCAAACGTGGCATTTACCACCATTCCTCACGGAGGAAATGAGCATGTCAAAGCTAAGGGGATAGTGCAAAAAAGTTCCAAGACGATTTTTGATCTTGCCGAGCAATTTATTGCTAAAATTCCGGGCTACAAAGACACAATAGAATATGCAGGAGAATCGTTGATTTTATTTGAGATCAGATTTGATACGGCTGTAGTTACCAAGGATTTACACAGCATTAAAACGTTAAAGCTATAAATTGCGATTGAATATATTGAAAGCCAATGGAAATCTATCGAGAGCTAATGGGAATGTATCGAAAGCCAAAGGAAATGTACTGATTATGATTTGCTGGCATAGTGCAAACAAATTAGAATTTGAGGAACAGAATAATGATGAACATATATCAAGAACTTAATATGGCTAATAGGGATGAAGCAGTGATATTTTTGAAAAGTCTAATATGTGAAAAACCTCAACCATGTCCTAGATGTGGTGGAAAATTAGATTTTCTTCATAAAAAAGCGAAGAAAAGCAATTGTGATTGGATTTGTAAAGAATGCGGAAAAAGGTATGACACTATAAAAATACTTGACCGAATAAACGAGTAATAACTTTCAGTTTGCTAGTATGGGTAAATTTGAATTTGAGGGGGTGTTTTTGTGTCAACAATTAAAATTGAAAATCTCACTTTCTCATATTATGGCTATGTAAAACCTGTATTTGAAAATGTATCCTTTTCATTTGATACGAACTGGAAAACAGGGCTAATAGGAAGAAATGGAATTGGAAAATCAACATTCTTTAAGCTACTTTTAAACCAAGAAGTTTATCAAGGCAAAATCAGCAAAAGTGTTGACTTTATTAAATTTCCACCTAATTTAAGTGATACTTCAAAATTAGGAATTGAGTTATATAAAGAACTCGTCTCAGATGAGGAAGAATGGAAATTATTTAGAGAACTTAATTTGCTAAATATAGATGAGAGCCTTGTTTATAGAGAGTTTGAAACGCTTTCCAAAGGAGAACAAACAAAAATCCTTTTAGCTATTTTGTTTACAAGAGAAGATGGTTTTTTACTTATTGATGAACCAACAAACCATATAGATATGGACGGAAGAAAAATCGTCAGTGAATATCTGAAAAGTAAAAAAGGTTTTTTGCTTATATCTCATGATAGAGATTTTTTAGATGGCTGTATCAATCATGTTATTTCTCTTAACAGAAATACTATTGATGTCCAATCAGGAAATTTTACATCCTGGTATGAAAATAAATTGATGAAAGACCAATTTGAAATTAGTCAAAATGAGAAATTAAGAAAAGATATTAAACGATTAAAAGAAGCTGCAAGACAGAGTCATATTTGGTCTGATAAAATTGAAAATACTAAAAACGCTGTGAAAGTATCAGGTGTAAAACCGGACAAGGGACATATAGGTCATCAGTCAGCTAAGATGATGAAAAAATCTAAGAATTTGGAGCATAGACAAAATAAGGCAATAGAAGAAAAACAGAATTTACTAAAAGATATTGAAATAAAGGAAAGTCTATTATTGCATACCTTAGATTATCACAAAAATCCTCTAATATCGGTTAGAAATTTATCATTATGCTATGGAGAAAGGCAGATATTAAGCGATGTAAGTTTTGATATAAAGCAAGGGGATATAGTGGCTATATATGGGGGGAATGGTAGCGGAAAATCAAGTTTGATTAAAATTTTATTAGGGTTAAATCATGAGTATTCAGGTGATGTAAAATTAGCAAGTAATTTAAAAATATCATATATTCCTCAAGATTCCTCCAATTTAACAGCTAGCCTAAATGAGTATATAAAAAGCCAAGGTGTTGATGAAACATTGTGCAAAACAATTCTTAGAAAATTAGATTTTGCAAGAGAATTATTTGAAACAGATATGAAGAACTATAGCGATGGACAAAAAAAGAAAGTTTTAATTGCTGTAAGCTTATCAAAGCCGGCTCACATATTTGTTTGGGACGAACCGTTAAATTATATAGATGTAATATCAAGAATACAGATTGAGGAAATTATAAAAGAAGCAAATCCTACACTCCTATTTGTGGAACACGATAAGAGGTTTGTAGAAGATATAGCGAATAAAATAGTACGACTATAAACTAAATAACAACTTTCGGTTTGTAAGGGAGAGCAAAATGTTAAAGATAAAAGATTTTATATTTCAAGACGATTGGGGAGATAGAAGAAGCTGCCTCATGTTCTTTAAAGAAGACCGGGAGGAAAGCGCCTCATGGGCTGTAGACATTGGGTTTAAGCCCGGGGATTTCGAGGGAAATGAGATTTCTCCTTCCATATGTATTAATCCGATAGATACGGATAAGAGTACAGTAAAGGAACTGGTGGGGACTACATTTTCAGTAAAGACAGTTGAGGAAAGCGAAGAGCGTGAAGATTCCTTTTATATTTATGAAAATGAACCGCTAATTGAATACAGGATAGAAGTCTTAGATATAGTAGAGGCAAAAGCCCATATAAAATGCAATGGGGTGCTTATTCTGGACGGCTATGCGGAACCATGGATAGAAGAAAGATTCGAAATAGACAGTTGGATTCCGGTAATAGAATCCGTGCAGGATTGGGATAAGCTGTTTTTAAAATAAGGGATATTTTGCATATGGCAGAAAGGAGTCTATAAGTGAGATTACTCATATTTGGTACGGGAGTGATAGGCTCGCTGTATGCCTCGCTTTTTGCCGAAGCGGGTTTTGATACTACTGTTTATGCAAGAGGAGCTAGGCTGGAAACGCTCAAGAAGAAGGGTCTGCTTTATTTGAAAAGAGAAAAAGTTAAAAAAGCAAATGTTTCTGTTTTGTCTGAACTCAAGGATGATGACGAATATGATTTTATATTCTTGACAGTCAGAGAGAATCAGTTATATCAGGCACTTGAGGAACTGAAAACCAATAATAGCAAATGCATTGTAACAATGACAAATTCCATGGATGACTACAATGAATGGGAGAATCTTTGTGGAGAAGGCAAAATCCTTCCGGCATTTCCTGGCGCAGGAGGAAGCATTAAGAATGATGTATTGGATGCCACGCTTACTCCGAAAATCATTCAACCGACTACCTTTGCAGAGATTTCCGGAATGAGAACGGATAGAGTAAGACGCCTTTCTTTGATTTTTAAGCAATCTTCTATTCCATATCAGATAGTGAAAGATATGCACATTTGGCAGCTTTGTCATCTTGCAATGGTAGTTCCTATTGCAGATGCATATTATGAAGCGGATAACCCTGCAATAGCCGGCTATGAACACAAGATTATGTATAAGACAGCAAAAGCTCTAAAACGAAACCTCCAATTTATGAGGAAAACCTGTGGCAAGTTATCCCCATGGAAAATGAATATCTTTTTGTTTGTGCCGCTACCGATATTGACTTTTATTATGTCGTTTGTATATAGAAGTACTTTCGGCGAAAAGTTCATGTATCAACATTCGATAAACGCACCGGATGAAATGAGAGAATTACACAAGAAATTCTATGAGTACATGGAAAATGTTATAAATATAACTGAGGCTGAATCAATGCTTTAGAAGTAAAAGTAATGGAGGAATTTCAAATGGGATTCTGGATATTCATGCTCATTATGGTTTTACTTATTCCGTTAACTATGATTTTCTTCGGGTGGCTACTTTTCAGGAAAACACCGAAAGAAATTAATTATGTATACGGATACCGAACAAAAAGGTCAATGATGAATGAGGAAACATAGAGATTTGCGAATCAATATTTTGGGAAAGCATGGTATGTTTAGAGAAGATAAACAGAATTGACGGAGCTTTTTGAGTGAGATTTGTCAGTGCAAAATAGAAAAAGGCAGAGCAAATCTCTTAAGGAGGTGAGCAGATATGAAAGAATATATTTCCGAGTTAGAACAGGAATTTTCTTCGATAGAAAACGGTTTCAAGACGGAAGAAAGTAGAGCTTTACAGGATTTTCACTCCCATGATTTTGCTTATTGCAAGACTTTGGCATTTGCAGCTTTTCAATCTCCTGCTTATCAAGTGAGAATGTATGGGGTATTTCTTTTCGGCTACTTATCTGAAGATGAAGAAATCCTTCATTTTATGAAGGAAGAAGTTACAAAGGATGAGAACTGGAGAGTGCAGGAGATTTTAGCGAAGTCCTTTGATATGTATTGTAAAAAAATCGGAATGGAAAAAGCCCTCCCCACGATTACGGAATGGTTACAAAGTCCCGAGCCGAACGCCCGAAGAGCCGTTACGGAAGGGCTAAGAATCTGGACAAGCAGAGCCTATTTTAAAGACCACCCGGAAGAAGCCATTCAGCGTTTAGCTGCTTTAAAAGAGGATCCCAGTGAATATGTCAGAAAATCCGTGGGCAATGCTTTACGAGATATCAGCAAGAAATTTCCGGATTTCATTCGAAAAGAAATAGAGAGCTGGTCTTTGGATAGTAAAGAGAGCAAACAGGTTTATCACTTGGCGAGCAGATTTATCAAGAAGAATTAATCATACGTGCATAGTGAGGTAATGTAGAAATGTCCGGAAGCGGTATGCTGAATATCAGCCAACTATCTACAAAATACAATATTAAAAAAAATGGGGGAAGAGGATGTCTCCGGGATTTTGAAACTGGAGAATAGCAATCCCCTGTACTTTGCGTATTGTCCACCAAAGCCATGTAGGGAAACGGTGTTGAATGATTTAAAGGCATTACCGGAGGGGAAAAGCCTTGAGGACAAATTCTATATCGGCTTTTTTGAAAATGACAGCTTAATTGCCATTATGGACTTTATTCTCTCCTTTCCGGAAGAAGATACGATTTTCATCGGCTTGTTTATGATGGACAGTAAAGAGTCCGGAAAAGGGAAAGGGAGCGCTATTATTGCAGAGGCTTTAACTACATGGAAAAGCGAAGGTTATACAAAAGTAAGGCTGGCCTATATGAAAGGAAATATGCAAAGCAGGAACTTTTGGAGAAAATGCGGTTTTACGGAGACGGGAGTGGAAAAAGAAAATGAGCATGGAATAGCGGTTATTATGGAAAAAATGTTGTGATGGATATGTTGTGATGGACATGTGCTCTTGTAATTTATGGTGAACTGTGGTATCATCCAAAAGTAAATGGGAATGAAGTTCTCCCAAAGTATTAAGTACTTAAACCGCTTATTAAAGCTGATGACTTCTGCGATTATCAACGCAGAAGCTGTCAGCTTTTTCTGCGTTTTAAGGAGGATTTTTATGTTATTCAGTATTTCACTTATTTTACTTCTGGGTATGTCTATGGGATGGATTTGCCAAAAGTGCAAGCTGCCTGGATTACTTGGTATGTTGGCCACAGGCATTGTATTAGGGCCATATGTCCTTAATCTTTTAGACGGTAGTATTCTTGGGGTATCAACAGAACTTAGAAAAATTGCACTCATTATTATTTTGACCAGAGCAGGACTTGGATTGGATTTATCCGGAATAAAGAAAATAGGAAGATCGGCAGTATTAATGTGTTTTGTCCCTGCTTCTTTTGAACTGCTGGGCATAGTTTTACTGGCGACAAAACTTATGGGCTTGAGTTTCTTGGAATCAGCAATTATGGGCTCTGTTCTTGCAGCTGTTTCGCCGGCAGTTGTTGTTCCCAGAATGGTTAAACTTATGGATGAGAGCTATGGAGTTAAGGAAGGAATCCCTCAGTTAATTCTGGCGGGGGCATCTGTGGATGATGTGTATGTGATTGTCTTGTTTTCAACTTTTGTTGGAATGATACAAGGAGAGGGAGTCTCTGCCTTAAGCTTTATAAAAATTCCCTTTTCTATACTTTTTGGCATTGTAATTGGATTATGTATAGGTTTTCTTTTAGCATATTTTTTTAAAAAGATTCATAGCAGAGATACTTCCAAAGTACTTGTTATCTTAAGTATTTCTTTTTTGCTTGTAGTAGTCGAGGATAAATTAAAATCAGCCATTCCCTTTTCTGCATTGATTGCCATAATGTTTATTGGCATTGGCTTACAGAGAAAAAGGGGAGAAGTAGCAAAAAGACTTTCCGCAAAATATGGGAAGCTCTGGGTTGTAGCAGAGGTTTTTCTGTTCGTACTTGTTGGAGCCACTGTCAACATAGGGTATCTGGGAAATGTAGGGATAAAAGCCTTTATTGTGATTATTGGCGCTTTGGCATTTAGAATGCTAGGTGTTTTTATTTGCCTGCTTGGAACGAGCATGAATAAAAGAGAAAAAATGTTTGTGATGATTGCATACACACCAAAGGCAACAGTTCAGGCGGCCATTGGTGGAGTACCTCTTGCATTAGGCTTAGCTTGTGGAAATGCAGTTCTTACTGTGGCAGTGCTGGCTATTGTTCTTACAGCTCCTCTTGGTGCATTCGCTATTGATTTATCCTATAAAAAGTTGTTAACTCAAAATTAATCCCATAAGGTAGGTGTCTTGGGACTATGAGGAGAAAATGCGGCTTTACGGAGACGGGAGTAGAAAAAGAAAATGAGCATGGAATAGCGGTCATTATGGAATGTAACTGCCTCCAATTCCCCGAGCTTCCTTTGAAGGAAAGAATCGAAGTCAGCTCATGACAATGTTAAAATGAAAATTAGTTATTTATGCTTGCAGAAGCGGCGTTGCTGTATATCGTTATGGTATTCTGCATATTTGGAGCATTAGCTTCTTTCGCTCAAGGAGAAATCGGAATAGGTATATCTGGATTGGTTATCGATTTCCTGTTTAGTCCTTATGGACTTCCTATGATAGGAGCAACAGTGATAGCGTTTATCGAATTGATAAATGATAGGATAAAAGAGGTGTAGACAAATTAGAATTTGAGGAACAGAATAATGATGAACATATATCAAGAACTTAATATGGCTAATAGGGATGAAGCAGTGATATTTTTGAAAAGTCTAATATGTGAAAAACCTCAACCATGTCCTAGATGTGGTGGAAAATTAGATTTTCTTCATAAAAAAGCGAAGAAAAGCAATTGTGATTGGATTTGTAAAGAATGCGGAAAAAGGTATGACACTATAAAAATACTTGAGCGAATAAACGAGTAATAACTTCCAGTTTGTAGGGAGGAGAGAAAACGGAATGGAATTATGGGAGCAGATTAAGAATAATACGGAACTTCATACTATGCTTATGCGAGAGTGTGACATTTGCTTTTACAAGCAGCTTCAGGAAATCCGGTTTATGGAGAATAATGAAAACTATTCTATGCAAGCTAAGGCGTTTGCACATGATGCAAGTGGCGGAGAATTTGTGTTGTTAGAGGATGAAAGTATTGGCTTTATCGGTAGTGAAGGAGAGGTGGGAAGAATTGCGGAAAGTCTTGCAGAGCTTCTGACCTTTTTAATTCACGCAGGAAATCTATTTGACTTTAACTGTAAGAAGATTTATCAAAGGGAAAGCTTGCTGAGAGACTTTTGCGAAGGCTATATGGCCAAAATTCGAGAAGATTATCATAAAGAACATAAGGACTGGGATAGGATTCGAGGGAAGTTAGCGGAAGAACTGTCACTTCCGTTTCATCCGGAGCATTTGCAGGATGTGGCAATGCAGTTTTATAAAGCAGCGATAAGAGAGCCTTCATTTTCCTGCAAATATATGGATGGTATGGAGGAATATACTTGTGATTCCATACTTTCCGATACGGTAGGGATGTGGGTGAAAGAGTTGACCGGAATGACGAAAGAGGAGATGGAAAACAATCATGAGCATCTATAATTGGATACAGAAAGTGTTCTTTGAGATTTATGAAGAATGGCACATGAAAGACCCGGCTTACGATAGAAATGGATTTCATATCAGCGGAATTGACAATGCACTAAAAGCGATGCATGACGGATATTATACTTATGCAGAGATAAGCCCGTCCTATGCCGTAAAAGGTTGTACGTTGATGAAAGCGGTAGTTGGGAAAAGCAAAGAGCTGGTCAATTTATATTTGAAAATAGAGGATAAAAAATATCTAATTTCCGACTTAAGCTACAGCGATGCCGTAAAGATTATGAGAGCGTTTGTAAAAAAGGAAGTTCTTCCCGATGAAAAGACTTATACGGAAGTGATAGGAAATGATGATGCAATTGTAAAATCCGCATTTGAAGACTTATCAAAGCTCCTGATGGCTGATCCTAAAACAGCGCAGCGTTTCCTGAAAAAGCACAAGCATGAAAGTATGGAAGATATGGATCATGCGTGGGAAGAGCTTTTTTTCGCGTTAGAGCGGAAAGGAAAGCTTATAGAACTGGATTGGAAAGTAAGGAAGGATAGCTTTATTCCTGCTGTGCGTAAATTAAGTGCCGGTCTAAATCTTGAGACGGATGAGAAAATACTGAATGATGAAGAGGATATTCCAAGGTGGGGAAAGATTCTGAATGCCCAGTGGACAGAATATGTTTTGTCTGCTATGGATATAGGAAGTGACAGCTATGCGATGATGGTTCTCAGCAAGGAAGACTTTGAAAAAGCAAGGGAGCTGGCGAAAGTGTTCTTGCATAGAATCGCAGTGATTGAAGAGATGTGAGAAGATTTTGAAAATGCACAAATAGGAGCGACTATGAAAAAAATATATATGTACGTATTGGATACAATGGCAGACTGGGAAAATGGATATCTGTTACAAGGACTAACATTACAAAAAATGGCAGGGAAATCTCAATATGAATTACAAACGGTTTCCGCTTCTAAAAAAGCGATTAAAACTTCCGGCGGGGTAACGATTGTGCCGGATATCACTATCGAGGAAATAGATGAAACAAAAGCCGGAGCTTTGTTGTTAATCGGAGCAGATACTTGGCAAGATCAATCTAATCAAAAAATCCTTGAACTGTCCAAGTCATTTCTTGAAAAGAATATATTGGTTGCTGCTATTTGCGGCGCTACTTTGGGATTAGCAAGTAAGGGTATTTTAAATTCATATCATCATACAAGTAATGCATTATTTTTCTTGAAAGAAAGTCCTAATTATCAGGGAGAAAAATATTATGAAGACAAAATAGCCGTTATGGATAGAAATTTAATTACGGCGAGCTCTGCAGGTTCACTACTTTGGGCAAGATATATACTTGAGAACTTAGAGTTATATTCCAAGGAAACAATCGAGGCATGGTATAATTATTTCTCGTTCGGAAAGGTCGATTATTTTGGAGAATTAATGAATTCATTTCATTTAAAGATGTAAAATGAGTAGACTTCGATATGTATAGAGCCTTGGTAGCTAATTTGATTATGGATATTGCGTAAGAAGTTAGAATAGAAAGTCTAAGAAAACCCTGAGGTGTAAAAAGATATGGAAACGCTAAACAGCATCATTCAAAAAATGGAAACCTGCATTCAAGATAATGACGATCTTGAAACCGTGATGATGGACTGCATGGAAGAAATTGAAGAAAACTATAATCAATTAGACTCCGTACAGCCCTTGCTCCGTCTGATGGAAAGGCATCCTTTGACAGATTTTGGAAGTCCCGGACCAATCGTCCATTTTGTGGAGAGATTTTATAAAAAAGGATATGAAGAAGAACTTCTTCTGTCAATAAAAAGAATGCCTACATTGCATACGGTTTGGATGCTAAATCGTCTTATCAATGGAACAGATCAGGCGGAAATCTATTTAGATATTCTGAACGGAATTTCTGAAAATGCATCCTGCGATAAGGAAATCAGAGAAGAGGCATTGCACTTCTTATCGATTCACTAAACTGTAATAGAAAAGGTGATAAATATTAACTTGGCAAAAATTTCAGCAAACGGTCAGATTACAGTGCCTGTAGAAGTGTGTTATGGAAGAAAGGTATAATGAATAATAAGTCGATAATGAAAGCATTTTTATTTCCAACATTGCTTCATATAACAGCAGTTGCAGTACTGGTTGGAATTCTAAAAGAAAAAGGATATGGATTAGGCTACCATTCTTTTTTGGGGATGGTTTTTATTATCATTGGAGGTGTGTCGTCTGCCTTTTGGGGCGTATTTTATCAAATTAAATACAATGGGAAAAAGCCTTTGCGTATAATAAAGGATTTTTTTAAGATAAAGCAGCCATTTAAAATCTATGCAATGGCAATTGTGTTTTTAATTATAGACTTTTGTTCTGTGGCAATAAGTAAGGGATTTAAAATTGAAAATGTATGGATTCCGATAGCTCTATTCTTTAAGGCCATTCTATTTGGTGGAATAGAAGAAATAGGATGGAGATATTCTTTTCAGTCCTGTTTAGAGAAAAAGCTTTCCTATATCGTTGCGACGATGATGACCTTTGTGTGCTGGGGAGTATGGCATTTTTTGTTCTTTTGTATTGATGGTAGCATTGTAACGGTTGATGTTCTTAATTTCTCGTTGGGACTATTCACAAACTGTTTCATACTATCGGCATTATTTGCCTATTCAAATAGTTTATGGATATGTGTAATGACACATGCACTAATGAATACATTATCTCAAATTACTTTCCAGGATAATGTAATTATAGGGAATGCATCCAAAGTAATATGTATAGTTGCTGCTATTTTGTTAGTTCATGCGACAAAGAAGGCAAAAAGTAGCTTAATGAAAGCTGACAATGCCTCTACAGTAGGCTGAGCGGTCCTGCTGCCAAAAGTTCAGCGATTTGATAAGGACTATATCAAGAGCAAGGATGCGAGAATCAACGCATTATTGTAAAAAACATGGATTATATTGAAAGTGAGGTGAAGCGAGTGTTAATGAATTCGTCGGAGTATATCTCCATTGTTGAGAAGATAAAGAGTGAAATTACGAGTGCGCAGTATCGGGCAGCTGTTCATGTAAACGAAGATATGTTGCTCCTATATTATGACATCGGTTGTGTCATTAATGAGCACAAAACTTGGGGAAACAAATTCATTGATAACCTTGCGTCCGATATTCGTATGGCGTTCCCGGAAAGCAAAGGTTACTCTGTTCGCAATCTAAAGTATATGGCAAAATTTGCTGCTCGTTTTTCAGATAGAGAATTTGTGCAAGAGGCACTTGCACAAATAACTTGGTATCATCATATTGCCTTGATGGATAAACTGAAGAGTGCAGATGAACATATATGGTATACGAAAGAAGCGGCAAAGAATGGCTGGTCTCGCAATGTGCTGGTGCATCAGATCGAAAGCGGACTATATCAGCGGCAGGTGCTGGTTGATAAGGTTTCTAATTTTGAGAGCCGCTTGCCATCACCGCAAAGTGAGTTGGCAGCGCAGACCATGAAAGATCCGTATGTGTTCGACTTTATCCCATTCCGTGAGGAGATGTTGGAAAGAGATATTGAGCAGGCGCTTGTTCGCGACGTTACTAAGCTTCTGCTGGAACTTGGAACAGGATTTGCATTTTTAGGCAATCAGTATCATCTTAATGTCGGGGGCGATGATTTTTATATTGACTTATTGTTTTATAATCTGAACCTGCGGTGTTATGTAGTTATCGAGTTGAAAGCAGGAGATTTCAAACCGGAATATGCCGGTCAGCTGAACTTTTACCTATCTGCAGTAGATGGAATCCTAAAGAAAGAGGAAGACAATCCGTCCATCGGCTTACTGCTCTGCAAAAGCAAGAATAATTTGGTTGCAGAATATTCCCTAAAGGACATTTCAAAGCCGATTGGTGTGAGTGAGTATAAAGTTACGAGCAGTCTTCCGAATGCCCTGGAAGAGCAGCTGCCGTCTGTTGAAGATATTCTAAAGAGAATTAAGTAAACTTGTGGAGAAAAAACATGAAAAAGTTTATGAGAATCACCTTAGCTGTTATTCTTATTTTTGCCTTAACAGCTTGCGGAGCGAAGAAGGAAATCAGCCTGCCGGAGGCAAAGGAAATAACAGAAATGGAAATTACGGAAAATCCTTCCGGAAATACTGTGAAAATCACGGAACAGGATGAAATAGCTAAAATCGTGAAGGACATCAAAGAAAATACTAAAGATACAGGAGGGGAAAGTTATCATGAACAGCCTGCAAACATTAAAAAATTTCTGGCTGTTAGCTTTTATTATAACAATACGGAAAGGAACTGGGAGGTCGTTTATCTATATGAAAATAGAAATAAGACCTATGCTGAACAACCCTATTCAGGGATTTGGAAGATCAAAAAAGAAGTATTTAAAGAGATTAGCGGTAAATTAAAGCAATAAAGGGACAATGTAAAAGGATTTTGACACACGCTATAAGTGATGTAAAAGCCATTTGCTGGACGACAGGGGGCATTTTCCCTACAATAAAAATGCCAGGGAGGTGCAGTAGCATGGAGCATAATATTAGAAACAAAATCATTATCATACTTTCTTATCTTCTGATTTGGGCACTTGCCATGATTGTGTTTTGGTTTTTTACAAGTGGAAGTGACGCTATGGGCTACAGCTTGATGTTCCTTTGGATTATTCTACCGGTAACAACATTTGTTGAGTCCGTGCTGATTGGGAAAAATGACTTTTGGGGAAAAGGAAAATGGGGATATACCCTTTTCTTTGGCCTAATGTATATGCTTGCTGAATATGGTACATTTAAAATGGCAAACAACATTGCCGTTAACAAGATCAATGCCCCGGATGGGGGGATGATTGTAGCAGGAGCGATAATCTCTCTAATTGGTATCTTGCTGGGGGCGTTGTGGAAGAAGAAACACTAAATTTAAGGAGGTAGCTTCTTGAGATATATCCTTTTCCTTCGAGGCATCAATGTGGGTGGGAAAAATAAAGTTTCTATGACGGATTTAAAAGCCTTATTGGATAATGCAGGTTTTGAAAATCTTGATTCCTATATCAACAGTGGCAATCTGTTTTTCAGTAGTGCTGAAAGTCGTGAGGCTTGTATCTTAAAGATAAGAAAAGTCTTAGAAACAAACTACGATTTTTCGATTCCCTTTGCTTTACTTACGAAAGAGGAGTATCTGGAAGAACAAGCGGAATTACCGGATTGGTGGGAAGAGGAGCTGGCAAGAAGAGATGTTTTGTTTTATTCCTGTGGTATGGATAAATCCGGAATTCTCCACTTTATAGAGAACTCTACATTTTACAATGAGAAAGTATTTGTCGGGAAACAGGCAGTATTTTGGGGGAAAATGGATGAGGCGGAATATCTAAAAACCACCTACCATAAAAAACTCATGAAGCAGGATTTCTACAAGCAAATTACGATTCGAAACGGAAATACCTTTGATAAGATTGCTGAAATTTTGAGGAGCTCAGAATGAAAACAATAAGAATGAGACTTTTCGGAAAACTTGAAAATGTCGTACCGGATTAGAGGTATTTGGAAATCAATATTTTGGGTTTTAGGGCCGGATATTATCCCGAATTTTCTTTATAGAAAGGCAATAAAATATGCTTAAAACTACACACTCCTCCGAGATACTTTCAGAGGATACTATATTACATAAACCAATTAAGAGTTGTGTGTTTATATTCCTTATCCTTCTTTTGGTACATGCTTTTGAAGCAATTGCACTTCGGATGGACCAAACGATTTTTGCAGAAAATTTTATTAACAAGATATTTGGTATCGTACTACTTTTCGTTCTTTTAAAACAATTACATTGGGATATAAGCACGATAGGATTTAAAAAGTACGGTTTAGTAAAAACAATTCTCAAAGGGTTCGCTCTTGCATTATTTTCTTTTTTTATTGCTTATACAATTGAATGTAGTATCTTGTACTTTCAGGAGAAAAAAATTTATTTAGGATTCTTTATTACGGGATTTTCCTTAACTGGAGTTGGTAGTATACAAACGGGTATTGGGTTTGTTTTTATAAATATTTTCTTTAATATCATTAATGTAATTATGGAAGAAGGTACCTTTCGTGGATTGTTTTATCAACTGATTAACACCAGATATTCATTGAAAACAGCTCTGTTTATTCAGGCTCTACTTTTTGGAATATGGCATATTGTAACGCCGCTCCACAATTGGATTGATGGAGAAATTAGTGGGATGGGATTCGTATCACTGAGTATAGGCTATATTATTCTGGCAGGAATGATGGGGGTAAAATGGGGATTATTATATCGGATGACAGGAAATCTCTATGCGGGCATGGCAGATCACTTTTTCAATAATTGCATTGCTACTAACTTGCTTCATGTTGTAAGCAATACAGGCATAGATGAGTATATGATTTTTCGTATTTTGATAGCTCAGATATTCTCTTTTGCTATTGTCGTATTTCTTTGGAAAGGACAGAAAATAGAAGGGCTGAAATAATTGTAATATTTTTTATCTTCCTTCAGTATTTAAAAAACATTGAACTTTAGGGAACTTCCTATTACTAATTAGTATAGAAAAGTTCCCTAAAGAAAAAGCTCTAAAAAAAGTTGTGGAAGTATTAAGAACAATGAAGTGAACAAAAAACGAAGTGTTCAAAACATCACTAAAGAATGTATACTAGATAGTATTATTCCGATAGTTTCTATGTTTTATTATCTTATTTTGTAAATTGATTTAAGGAGGGAATTTTGCGTTCGGAAATCTTTTCTTTTGTTATTTATATGATTCATGCTTGCGCAAACCGTTGGAGGAAGACGCCTGCACAGGTATATCTTGCTTTAAAACAGAGTGGCTGTCTTAATCATTACCTGGTTCCGAATTATGATATTTTACATACACAGAGTACTGATTTTGTTGTGAAAGATATTGAAGAATATCTTGCCCAAAAAGAGGTGATAGTATGATAGTATTTCATGGTTCAAATCAGCGTGTAGAAAATCCTGACGTAAAACATAGCCTTCGGAATTTGGATTTTGGTTCCGGATTTTATGTGACTACGGTAAAAGAACAGGCAGAGAAGTGGGCAAAACGTAGAGCGGACTTAGTGACAGGAAGTCCGATTATTAATAGCTATGAGCTTAGTTTGGATAAAACAGATTTTAATGTGAAAGATTTCGGAGAGGATTTGGACTCTTGGATTGATTTTGTGTGTAATTGTCGTGAGGGGAAAAAGGATTATTTGCAATTTGACATTATTATTGGAAAAGTTGCAAATGATAAAGTTTTTCGAGTGGTTGATATGTATCATCAAGGAATATGGGATAAAGAAAGAGCAATAAAGGAAATTCGTGTTTATCCCAATTATGATCAGATTGCTTTTATTTCTCAAAGATCAATTGATGAACTTTTAGAATTTGTTTTAGCAGAGGAGTTAACACCATGACAGAGGAAGCTTTAGAGCAGTTTTATCAAGAAAGTCTTGAAGAAAGATTGATACAAAATATTGCAAAAGAGTTGCATTTATCTTTAGAAGAGGCGATGGACTGTTATTATAAGAGTAGGCTGGCAGGCATGATTCAGGAGGGAAAGGAAGGAGTGCAGTATCTGGATTATAGGGCTTTAACTGCGCTTTTTATGGAAATGGAGAAGGTATAAATTTCATTTACAGTCCACAAATAAGCTATTTGCAGGCGGTAATTTTGGTGTGGAAGCAGCTCTTTCGGCGATTATTGGATATATTACGGTTGCTTTGATGATAGGGGTTTTAGTAAAGAAGGAATTTAAAAAATGCGCACACAGAATCTAAATATGTGCGTATTTTTTGATTATTTTGAGATTATGAGTATAATAAAAATCAGATACATAGAAGAATATTGTGTGTTTGATATTTTGCGAAGCAGGTATATTGATGGATATTCAAAATCAAGTTAAAAATATAATCATTCAACAAGGCGGAATAGCCAAATCGGTTGATTTTGTCGCTGCCGGTATTTCCGCTATTCAAGTAGTATCTTTGTGCAATGTGGGCTTTCTTGAACGTGTTCGTCATGGGTATTACAGTCTTGCCAACCATGATACCGTTTCAGAAGAGCAGATGCTTGCCAAACTTTTTCCAAAGGGAATTGTCTGTGTTGAATCGGCACTCTTTCATTACGGATACTGTGATTTTACTCCTCGTAGATGGTCGATTGCCGTTCCTCGCTCTATGTCACGAACAAAGCTCGGAGACAACATTCTTCGCTTGCAAGTATATTATGTTCAGCAGGACATTTATGAGCTTGGCAAAATATATGATACTTTTAACGGAGTAATGCTGGCAGTATATGACCGTGAACGAACGCTCTGTGACTGCTTCAAATATCGCGCAAGGCTTGATACGGAGACTTTTAACAAAGCACTCAATGCATATGCAAATGATCCGGGAAAAAATCTGCAGAATCTTTCGATATACGCAAAGAGCTTGCATGTGTATAAAAAAGTGACAGAATTAATGGAGGTGTTGCTGAATGGCTGATATTTCCACATCTGTGCTCGCACGACTCAAAAATAAAGCAGCTGAAAGCGGTAGAAGCTATCAGCTCTGCCTGCAACTCTTCTGTCAGGAGGAGTTTCTGCGCAGACTGGAAAAGTCCAAATATGCAGAAAACCTTGTATTAAAAGGTGGTCTGTTCATCTATTCCCTCACGGACTTTGATAGCCGCGTTACCGTTGATGTTGATTTCTTGCTCAGGAGGATACCAAACACACCGGAACAACTCAAGGCCATATTGGAAGAAATCATAGTGACAGACACCGGCAACGATTTCATTACCTTTGAAATCAAGAATGTGGCTCCCATTGCGGTGGCAAAGAAATATGCCGGAATCGGTGCTTCCCTTGTGGCGAAGATCAAGAATACGAAAACTCCTTTTAGTATAGACTTCGGTGTCGGTGATGTAATCGTTCCGAAGCAGGAAAAGAGAAAGATACCGACGCAACTTGACGATTTTAACGCCCCAATGGTCAACACATATTCTTTGGAAACCACGATTGCTGAAAAACTTGACGCTATCCTTTCTCTGATGGAATTCTCCAGCCGGATGAAGGACTATTATGATCTTTATTACCTCGCAAATAAGTTTGATTTCGATGGCGCAACGCTGACGAAAGCACTGAATAAGACCTTTAAAAATCGTGAGCATCACTTTACTGTGGAGCAGTTCGAGCAGATTATGACCTTCGGTAGAGACGACACTATGCAGAAAAAGTGGAAAGCCTTCTGTCGAAAGATTGATACAAAGACCGATGATTTTATTACGGTGCTGAAAACGATAAGAAAATTCTTGTCAGAGCCATACAATGCAGCCGTAGAGAATAAAGAATTTGTTGAAACTTGGACTGCTTCCAACGGAAAGTGGAATTCAAACTGACTTTTCGGGAATAGGAAAATGGGTGTTTACCCTTTTCTTTAGCGCAATGTATAAGGTGGTTGAATATAGCCGTTTTATTCTTCAAAGCTTCCGGCCATATACTTGCGTCCCCAGTCCCGCATGGAATGGATAATGTCTGTAAGGGTTTTTCCTCTTTCCGTAAGGGAATATTCGGTTTTGGGCGGAACCACAGGGTAGACTTTCCTATGGATTATTCCGTCATGTTCTAATTCCTTAAGCTGCTGTGTCAACATTTTGGCGGTGGCTTGAGGAATATATTTTTGTAGCTCATGATATCGCAAGGTTCCATCGTGGATGAGATGGCAGAGGATAATCATTTTGTACTTTCCGCCAATCTGAGAGAGCGTTGCCTCTACAGGACAATGAAACAATTTTTCTGAATTTGAATTTTTTTTTGTCATTTTTTTGCTCCAAATTCTTCCGGAAATTCGCAGAAAAAGTCAATAAAATCAAGACTTTATTATGGTTTACCAAAAGTAAGTATATTACTAAAAAGTGAGTATCTTACTAAAAAGTGCATTCTTGCTGGAAGTATACTAACTGTTTAAGATGGCAACGTCAAGTTGGTAAGAAAAAATGATATCCAACAGAGATGAACTCATAGAACAGAACAAAATATAGTAGGAAGAAAAGGGAGAAAATCATGGATTTTATAACACTGGCAAAGAGTCGTTACTCTGTTCGCAATTATAGCGAGAGGCAGATAGAAAAAGATAAGCTGGATAAGATTTTAGAGGCGGCGCATATCGCACCCAGTGCCAGAAACAAGCAGTCCGCCAGAATTTATGTTGTGCAAAGTACGGAAGGAATTGAAAAGCTTCGTTCTCTTACCAGATGTGTGTACAATGCGCCAACGATTCTGATGATTGGCTATGAGGAGTCCGAGCAATATCGGAATGAAATGGAAGAGGGAATTCTATCCGGTCAGCAGGATGCCTCCATTGTGGCTGATCATATGATGCTTGAGGCGGCGGAGCTGGGACTAGGCTCTGTATGGGTGGATGGGTTCCCAAATACCAAGACGGCAGAAGCATTTCATTTGCCAAAGTCTGTAAAGCTGGTATGCCTGATGCCTCTAGGCTATGCTGCGGATGACGCAATGCCGGCACCGATGCACGAGAAGTATAGACCTCTTGAAGAAATGGTGAAGATACTATAGTGAGGAACTCCAGCAGAAGGCTTGTGTATGAAAATGGAGTGATTTTTAGACATTCGGAAAATAATCTGAAAATATCTTAAACAAAACAAGACTTTATTCGGCGACTAATATAAAATGAGACTTTGGATTAGTCGCTTTACTTTTGCTATACTGTCGACTATAATAAAGTCAAACTTTAGATTAGTCGGAGGATAGGCATGGCATATATTCCAAGAGCTATTTCGGATATTTTAAAAAGCAGAGTAAAAAACAGCAAATGTACATTGATTGTAGGGGCAAGACAGGTGGGAAAATCCACACTGGTAAAGCGGGAATTCCCTGAATTTAACCGAAGTAATTTTGATGATCGCTTAACCAGAGTGCAGGCCAAAGAGGAGCCTAAGCTTTTCTTTTTGAACAATCCCTGTCCATTATTTATTGATGAGGTACAGAAGGAGTCTTCCATTTTGGAAGAGATTAAATTGAAGGTGGATGATTCTGATGAAAGAGGACAATTTATCCTATCCGGTTCTCAAAAGCTGGAATTGATGAAGGGGGTAAGCGAATCTTTGGCAGGAAGAGTATCGGTCTATGAGTTATCCGGTTTATCCTTACGGGAGCTTCATCAAATCCGTTTCAACCGTCCTTTTGTTCCCAAAGAAGAATATATCAAAGAACGGGAGAAGGAATTGAAAGACTATGACAATATTTGGGAAATCATTCATCGAGGTTCTTATCCGGAGCTTTATGATATAGAGAGGGACTGGCAGGAATTTTATTCCTCCTATGTTGCCACTTATTTGGAAAGAGATATCCATGAACTGATTGCTGCGGATAGTATTACGTTTACAAAATTTCTAACAGCAGTTGCGGCAAGAACAGGGGAAATGCTGAATTATAAAAACATTGCGGGAGATGTTGGCGTAAGTGAACCGACCATAAAAAACTGGATTTCTATTCTGGAAAGAACGGGAATCGTCTTTCTTTTACAGGCTTACAGTGCAGGTGCTTTAAACAGAGCAATCAAAACGCCGAAGCTTTATTTTCGGGATACGGGTCTTGCATGTTATTTGACCAGGTGGTTAACTGCGGATGCTTTGAAAAATTCAGCGGTTGCCGGAAACATCTTTGAAACCTTTGTGGTGTCGGAGATTTTAAAATCCTATTCCAATGCAGGAAAAGACTACCGCTTTAATATCTTCTACTATAGAGGAAAGGATAAGAATGCTTCCGGTGAAAATGAAATCGACTTAATCATTGAAGAGGATGGAATCTTGTATCCGGTGGAAATAAAAATGTCGGGCAATCCTAAGGCTTCCATGGGAGCTACAAATCAAGTACTGGATAAGATTCCGGATAGAAAAAGAGGCATGGGAATCATCCTATGTCTTATTGATAAAAAGACCTATCTTAGAGAAAATTTATTGGCTTTACCTATTCAGTATATCTAGTGGAGAGATTATCACGAGTGCCTCTACTGCTTTAGGGAACTTTTTACGAATAAGAAATATATAAAAGTTCCCTAAAGTATACGCCGGAAGAGTAAATTCAGTGCCCCCCTCTACGCGGTAATCGATTGTTCGGCGTTCCACATGGCAGTATATTTACCGCCCAATGCCAAAAGTTTTTCATGGGTTCCGGACTCCACTACTTTTCCACCGGACAGCACGAGAATCTGATCCGCGTTTTTTATAATAGACAGGGTGTGCGCAATCATCACAACGGTCTTGTTTTCTTGCAGAAGACTTACAATTGCCTGTTTTACAGCGAATTCATTTTCAATGTCCAAAGAGGCGGTTGCTTCATCGAGAAGCAGAATCGGGCTGTTTTTCAATATGGCCCGGGCAATAGAAAGCCGCTGCCGTTCACCGCCGGAAAGCAGATTTCCATTTTCACCGATAGGAGTATCATAGCCTTTTTCCATTTTGCGGATAAACGGGTCACAGTTCGCTTTTTGGCACGCCTTTTCAATTTCTTCATCGGTAGCGGAAGGCTTTGCATGGCGTATATTTTCCCGAACTGTATCATTAAACAGGAAGGTGTCCTGATCCACCATGGAGATGCTATCCAGCACATCTTCCGCATTGACATTTCGGATAGATTGTCCTCCGATGGCAATTTCTCCGCTTTCCGGCTCATAATACTTCGCAATCAAATTCAGAATTGTTGATTTGCCCGAGCCGGAGTCTCCCACGATTGCGGTTAGCTTGCAATCCGGGATGGAGAAGCGCATTTCTTTTAGAACCACTTCCCCCTGCACATAAGAAAAGGATACATCGTGAAAGGAGATGTCGTGCTCTTTGGGAGAAAAAACAGCTTGGCTTTTCGCTTCTTCCTTTTCCGCCAACACGTTTTGAATGTTTGTCTTAGAGAGCAGGAGATTCCTGTAACTGAACAGATCGACCGAAATCGCAGCGGTCAGCCGGGCGAAAACCATCGGCATCATGCAAAGAAACAGGAAAGTGATTGCGGGAATCTTCCCGGACTGCCAAGGGATGAATCCAATCCACATAATAAGCGGAACAGTCAGCCAATTGACAATGTTAAAAGCGAAATTAACAGGTATACCGTGTGCCTCATATTGATAACTGACGGCGCTGAATTTACGCAGGACATCTGTTGTATTTCTGTTTTTAACACCGCCCATTCCATAAGAACGGAAGGTCCGGATTCCGTCAATGTACTCGACGATTTGTCCTACAGCTTCCGCTGTAACGGAATTCTTCTCCTTGCCGTACTTTTCCACAATTCGAAACGACAGCAACATTTCCGGAACGAGGAGTAGAAGAGAAAACAGCAGGAGGATTGCGGCCGGAAAATAGAGAACACAGATCAAAGCAAGTACGATTACGGACAGCACCCCGTTTTTCACAAGGGAGGCAAGTTTGTGCGTCAGAATCTGCTCATAACTGTTTACATCTGCCGTCATGATATGGATATATTGTCCTTCCTGTTTCTCCGTAAAAGAGGATAGTGGAACTCTCCTTAGCTTATCGCCGAGACCGAGACGGATATTTTTAGAAACTTCGGCACCCCCGATTTGGCTCTGTGTATAGCCGGTGCTGTAAATAGCAAGCCGTATCAGGAAGATTACGCCGACGAGGCAGGATATACGGGTGATGCTCCTTATATCGGCAGACCCGTCGTACAGCATTTTCAGCACCGCGTAAAGGACAATGTAGTTACTTCCTGACAGCAGTCCTTCCAGAACAGTCAATAGCAGACCGAGGTAAAACCGGGGATTCTTATGGAAAAGATCATTGTCTCTCATCTTACGTCTCCTCCTTTCCCATAGCGGATATTTCTTGCCGCTTCATAGCTTTCCCAACTTTTCCGATAGGTTCTGTTTCGTAAAAGCAGTTCATCATGGGTTCCCATATCGGAAATCGTGTGATTTTCTACCACCAAAACCCTGTCACACATGCCGACTACACTAAGCCGATGTGCAATGATGATGACGGTTTTTCCTTTGCAGAGGTTCTTAATCGCCTTGTCAATCTCCATCTGGTTTTCAGGGTCTGCGGCACTTGTCGCTTCATCCAGGATGAGAATCGGCGCATTTTTTAAAATGGCCCTTGCGATGGCGATTCGTTGTTTTTCTCCACCTGAAAAGCGGGAACCATAACTTCCGACCTTTGTATCATATCCATCCGGAAGGGACATAATGAAATCGTCAATCTGTGCTTTTCTTGCAGCTTCCCGCACCTCCGTAAGAGATGCGTGCTTCCCCATACGGATATTGTCAAAGACGGAGTCACGGGTCAGAAAAGTCTTCTGAAAGACAAGAGAGATATGCTGAAGGAGCGTTTCATAGCGAATGCTTTTAACATTTTTCCCTCCGATCAAAACCTCTCCCTCGTCCACATCATGGAAACGGGCAATCAGTGCGGCAACTGTACTTTTCCCTGCTCCGGATGCGCCCACAACGGCAATCTTCTCGCCATCCCGGATGGACAGGTTGGCATTTTCCAGCACGTTTATTTTCCCGTCATAAGAAAAGCGCACGCCTTTTAGCGTGATATCATGGCTTTCGGGGAAATCGTCTCCCCCTTCAAAGGTAGGAAGCGCCAGTATTTCTTTGACTTTGCTCATGCCGCTAAATGCCTGTGCAAAATTCCCGGAAAGCTGTTGAAGCGGAAGCAGTTCCGTTAAATACAAGGAACCGATGTAGGAAAAGAGGAGAAATACACTTGCCGGGATGGAACCATGCAGGAAAAGTCTCCCGCCAAGAGGAACAAGGAGTAAAAGTCCGGACTCCAGAAGCAGGATAAACACGGCATATAGGGGAGCAGTCTTTTTCGCGATTTTGTTCCATGCTCTGTTTTCGTCGAGAATGGCTTCTCTGAATTTTTTAAAGGATTTGCTGCCCATCCGGTATGCTTTAATGAGACGCATACCGCGGACATATTCGACCATGACGGAATTGAAGTCGGTGAGAGAGGCGTTGGTCTCCGGTAATAGGGCAGACATTTTTTGAAACACTGCCATCATTACCGGGATATCCAAAAAGAGAGGAATCAGGGAAATCAGTGCCAGCGGGATGTTCACGGTCATGAGGTACATAAAAATCACGACAGGACCGGTGAGATAACTGACAAGCTCCGGAATGTTATGGGCAAGACATAACTCTAGCTTCTCAATGTTCTCATTCAAGACCGTTTTGATTTCGCCTGTGCTCCGTTCGCTAACGTATCCGAGCGGCACTTTCGCGAGCTGTTCTATAATCATGCAGCGCACGCGAAACAGCGCATTGTACGCCCCTTTGTGTGAGAGCACGCCGGACAGCCCCAAGAGAACCATGCGGAAAACAGTAGTGATACTTATGAGAACAATACAGTCCGTCAATCCTTTCCTTGTCAGTGTTCCAAGGAGGACGGCGTCCATCAGGTAATAAATGCCGACATACGGTCCGATCACAAACAGTCCGCTCAAGAAAGCACAGAAAACGGAGGCAAATAAGTACCATTTGTCGCTGCCTGCCCATGTAAGAAGTAATTTTATCGGCTTTTCCCGGTTCTTATGCAAAGCAATTCCCTCCCTTATTTCCACTCTTCTTTTCCTCCACGGCGGAAAAGAACAACTGCCTTATTTCTTCCTTATTCTCTGCACGGCATTGTAAATCGTAGTGTATTTTCCCATCGGAAAAAACAAGCATACGGCTGCATGTCCTGCAAAAAAATTCATAATCATGCGTCACAACAAATAGGATTTTCCCCTGTTCGGAGAGCTTACGGACAATTTTCGCGACCTTTTCCATGCTTTCATAATCGAGCCCGCTGGTAGGTTCGTCAAAGACAATCAGCTCTTTTTTGCAGATCTGTCCCACAGCGACGGCAAGTCTTTGCTTTTGCCCGCCGGAAAGGGTACCGGGATGCCGTTCGCTAAAGGGGGTTAGTTCCAGCGCAGCCATCGTTTCTGCGACGAAATCGGCACCCGGGTTCTTTATGCCAAAGGAGCATTCGGCCTTTACGCTTTCTGCAAAAAGTTCATAATTGACGTCCTGCATGACCATATAGGAGATTTTCTGCCGCGTCTTTTTTGAGATAATTCTACCATCCCGGAGAAACTCCCCTTTTATTTCTTCATGTAATCCGCAAAGAGCCCGTGAAAATGTTGTTTTCCCTGCGCCGTTTTTCCCGACAAGGGCAATTACCTCACCTTGTGAAAACTTTTCGTTGATATTTTCCAGCACAGTTTTTTTCTTGTAGAAAAGAGAAACGTTCTTCAGCTCCAGCCTTGTTTCTTGCGCTTTCTCTGCGGTGATTAAGGGTAGCTCTTTTCGTAAGTCCGTCGTTCGAAGACCCATACTTCGGCGTTCTTCGTCGGAAAGGGTCAGGAACTCTTTCGCTGAGCAATCCTTTTTTATTCTTCCCTCATTCAGAACAATAATCCGGTCAGCGATATCCATGAGATAATATAGCCTGTGCTCGACTATTAAAATGGTCTTTCCCTGAGACTTCAGCATTTTAAGATGAGAACATAAAGAAGCGACCGATTCCATATCCAGATTGGAGGATGGTTCATCCAAGAGATAAACAGAGGGGTTCATGGCATATACGGAGGCAAAAGCAATCTTCTGCTTTTCTCCCCCTGACAGAGAGAAAATATTTCTTCCGCGCAGATTTTCAATTTTCAAATCCTTTGTTGCGCTCGCCACTTTTTCTACAATCCGTTCTCTTGGGAATGCCCGGTTTTCCAAACCGAAAGCAATCTCACTGTCTGTGTCTACATTAAAAAACTGCGTTCTGGGATTCTGAAATACCGAGCCGACAAGAGATGCCGTTTCATATAGGGGCATTTCAGATACGTTTCGCCCGTCAAGCAGAACTTCCCCGCGAAGCTTCCCGGGATAAAAATGCGGAACAAGTCCATTTACGAGGCGTGTTATCGTGGTCTTTCCGCATCCGCTTTTTCCGGTGAGAAGGACGCATTCTCCGTCATGCACCGTCAAGTTGATATCCTGCAAATCCTCGGTTCTCTGTCCGGTTTTTTGCTCCCCGTGCGAGTCATACGAAAAAGATACATGCTGAAACGTAATCATAGGTTACACCAGCCTTTCCCGGATAAAACCCAAAATAAGGATGAATACTGCAAGAACTATGGCAACGAGGTCCCTCCCCCGGAACCGTATCGCAAGAAGGCAGGTACGGGGCTTTGGATTTTCTATCCCGCGTGTTACTGCGGCACAAGAGAGTTCTTCCGCTGTATTGGAAGCCGTCATCAATAAAGGAACATAAAGGCATTCCACCGTCATGGCCGGATTTTTAAGCAATCCGAATAAGGATGGCGTTACATCTCTAAGCCGCATAGCGTCTTTAATATACCCCCAGTCTTCACAAACTGTGGGAATATAGCGAAGCATGACCGCGAGCGGAATAAGCACTTTCTTCGGTATATGTGCTTTGTTCATCGCAGTCAGGAACTCGTTCACCTTCGTTGTGGAAAGAATAATGCTCGAAAGGAAAGCACAGGGGTAGACCGTATAAAACAAGCCGAGCCAAGAGGTGAACACGGTGTAAAGTACCCCTTTTTCAAGCGATCGAATCCATAGCGTTAATATATAGAAAGCGCCATAAAATGCCATGCAGAAAAGCGATCTGCGCACTTTCCCGCTTGCACAGCCGAATATGGTAATCGCAAAAACAAGCGCGCTCTCATACAGGAGAGAAGAGGCAATCGTCGCTGAAATCACGCATAGAATCAGCAGAACGATTTTTGTGCGGGGGTCAAATTGCAGGCCGAATCGGTTTTCTGTATATGTACTCCGCTTCATGCCGTGATTCCCGCTTTTGTAAAGTGTTTCTTTAACAGTTTACTACCAACAAAGCCGCTGAGAAGAGCGACGAAAACTGTGCCTGCCAGCATGGTCAGGAAAACCCGGTGGTTGACTGCTGATGTCATTCTGTCCAGATATTCCTCCGGTGTGCCTTTCTCCAACATCCGACTTACCCAGGCCTTGGGATTTAAGAAATAGGCAATATAAGAACCGGTTCCGCCGAGACAGAAAACAATATAGGATAGAATGTTGATTCTTATACTTTTATATCTTGCGGTCCATGCCAGAAGATCCGCTGCTGCGCTTCCGACCAGATATCCGATGGTCATGCCGATATGCATGCCGGTCGCATAGCAGAAAATTGCCATCAAGAGTCCTGCGATAAAGATTGGCCCGGTTTTTGGCACTTTTGCAATCAGTAAAAGATATACCGGTCCGGCAAGAAGCGATGCGCCCACCGGAAAATAAAAGGTCAAAGCCGGGAACATGGCAAAAGGGCCTCCGCTCAAGGAGATACATACAAAAATGATGGCAGAAAAAATGCCGACCGTAATGAGGTCCTTGATTGTAAGGTTTTGTTTCTTGATCTTTCTTTTGCTTGTCATAAGAGATGCCCTCCCTTTAACCGTACATATTGAAATGAAAGAGATGCTGTGGTAATACATTGTTAGATGTCGCTAATCGCAAAAACAGTATAAAAAATCAGGAGAAGCGAAACAATATAGTCGAGCGTTGTTTGCCTGAACTGTACGAAATGATGTCCGATATGTATGATTTTGAGGGGATTCTATGGAAGTCAACGAATTTTACAGAGAATGGCTTACCCGCAGCGGTTTTGTTGAATGTGAATCTACACAGAACTTTAGCCCTGCCGGAAAATTGTATCTCGCGCCAAAGGAGCTGGCTTGTGGATATTACTGGGTCTACGGAGAAAAGGATTTGTTTGATATTAAAATCCATGATTTCTATTTTTTTGAGGATCACTTTATTTCTCTTACTACGCCGGAGTGTTTGAGCATTACTTACTATGATTCCGTGTCCGGGGAGGAGTTGACCCCTTACCGCCGTTTAACTGCGGGATGTGTCAAAACCTTTCATGGAGGACATGCGCTTTATCAATCCATTATGCACAAGAATATTCTGATTCGTTCCGTGGGAATTGAAGTATTTCCCGCATATTATGAAAAATATCTGCGGGAAAGCTATCCGGATGACTACCTTCCTCCCAATGAGGCGTTCCGTCGCATCGGGCAGACGCTCGACTTCCCGGAGATGTCCCGACTTTTACGTCAAGTTTGGGAGTATAATGGAGAAGGCATACCGGCAAAGTTATTCTATGAAGCCAAGGTCGCGGAAGCGGTTTCTCTTGTTTATGAACACGGAAAGAAAAGCAAAAGCGAGTTATCTGCAAAAATATCCAAGCAGGACATGGATGCCTTAAGTAATGTTACCTCCTATATCCATGACCATTTTAACTCGGCGCTTCCGTTGGATACGCTCGCGCGAATCGCCTGTATGGGTACAACAAAGTTGAAGACCTCTTTTAAGCATGTCTATCAACGCACCATTTCGGAGTACATCCAAGAGCGACGTATGAGCCACGCGGAAATGCTTTTAGCCTCTACAGATCTTACAGTCGACCAGGTAGCTTCGGCTGTCGGGTATTCCAATGCCGGAAGATTTGCGGCAAACTTTAAAAACAATACAGGGATCTTTCCATCGGAATATCGTAAAATGGCACGTAGGAAATAAGGACAATATTTTCTATTTATACAATTTTTGCTATCCTAAAGCTTGCAGAAGTTATGTTTTCAGATTACCTAAACCGGTTAAACGAGGAGATATATGAAAAAAATCAGGAAAAGCATAAACATATGTATCGCTCTTGGCATCTTATTCGGGCTTATTCTTCTTTTTATTAAGCTACGGTTTCAGCTTAGTAAAGAAGAAACCATGCGCATCTACATTTCCTCGTCGATAGCAGTTCTACTCATCAGTGTTATCATAAACCTGTCCTATAATATCTTTTACGGAAGGAAAATTAACGCCCTAATGCCCTTACTCGCTGAAGCAAAGTATGATGAATATTTGGACAAGATAACAGCGATTCGAGATAAGGTAAAATCCAAGCATCTTAGGGCTATTGCGGAGCTGAATCGTACTGCGGCATTAACAGGGAAAAAAGAATATGCTACAGCAGTGGAAATGCTAAAGGAATTGGAGCCGAGGGTAAAGAAAATGCCTTCTGTAGAGATGGTGAGAAGGTTGAATCTATGCCTGAACTATTTTTATTTAAAGGACTACGAGGAAGCGGAGACTCTTTATCAAGATAGTGAAGCTCTTTTTGGAAAATACAAAGAGAATGCGTTCTATAAAAAGAACTTTACCATTCTGGATTTGTTTATGGATCTATGCTGCTATGGGAAAAAAGAGGGAGTGGCAGAGCGAATTCAGGAAGCAAGAAGGATGTATCTGGAAAAGCAATTACAAGAAGATTTTGAGTATTTGGAGGGGCTTTTGGAAGAAGGAAAGGAAAATCTGCAGGAAGACACCAAAAGTGATATATAGGGTAGAGGAAAAGGAGGTGCAAAAAACAGCATGATACAGTTTATACAAGAGGAAATTTTGAGAATGGACTGGCTAAGCCGACTCTTTCGGGAGGCTTTGGAACGCATGGGGATTGCTACGGAAAGTCGCATCGGAGGAAGTCTCCATTTCTTTCTCTATGATTGTGTGAAAATCACGGTTTACCTTTGCGTCTTGATATTTGCCATTTCCTATGTACAGAGCTTCTTTCCGCCGGAAAGGACAAAGCGGATTATGGGGCGTTTTCACGGTATCCATGCCAATATTATAGCGGCTCTTTTGGGAACGATTACTCCTTTTTGTTCTTGCTCCTCCATTCCGATTTTTATGGGGTTTACGGCAGCAGGAATTCCTCTTGGAGTCTCCTTTTCCTTTTTGATTTCCTCTCCCATGGTGGATTTGGGAAGTCTTGTGCTACTCACCGGTATTTTCGGTCTAAGAATTGCCTCTGTCTATGTGATATTGGGACTCTTGCTGGCGGTTCTAGGCGGCTTAGTGATAGAGCATTTGTCTTTGGAAAATGAGATAGAACCCATTCTTTTGCAGCTGCAACCCGTGGAGCAGGCGCTCCCTACCTTATCCCGGAAAGAGCGTCTTTCTTATGCTGCCGAGCAGGTGAAAACGACCTTTCGAAAGGTTTTCCCCTATATCCTTTTAGGGGTAGGCATCGGCTCTTTGATTCACAACTGGATTCCGGAGAACTGGATTATTTCTTTACTTGGGAAAGGGAATCCTGCCGGCGTGATTCTTGCAAGCTTGGTGGGAATCCCCATGTATGCGGATATTTTTGGAACGATACCGATTGCGGAATCCCTTCTTTTGAAGGGGGCGGAGCTGGGAACGGTGCTGGCCTTTATGATGGGGGTTACTACTCTTTCTCTTCCCTCTATGATTATGCTTAGGAAGGTCATTAAGCCGAAGCTCTTGGGGACTTTTATAGGAATATGCATCCTCGGCATTATTCTTATCGGATATATTTTTAATGCATTACAGGCGGTGCTTCTGTTATGATTTACAAGGAACATGCTTTCCTTTCGACTAAGCGGTATTGCCGGAGTGCACGCTATTTTGTGCTACCTTTTACTATCTTTTATATCTTGTACTACATTGTCCTCATTAGGAGATCATTTATGGAAAAGAAAAAATTATATGTCTTAACAGGTTTTTTGGGAGCCGGAAAAACCAGTCTTTTGCTACATATACTGGAAGAATTTTCCGATAAAAAGCTTGCCGTCATTCAAAACGAATTTGGGAAAACGGGAATTGACGGCAGTATTCTGGAAAAGAAGGAACTGACCATCAAGGAAATCAACAGAGGATCGATTTTCTGCTCCTGCCTGCAACTTTCCTTTGTGGAAGCTCTGTCAGAGATGAGCAAGGGAGATATGGAATACCTTTTTGTGGAAAGCTCCGGTCTTGCCGATCCTTCGAATATTCGGGACATTTTAAAGAGCGTAGAAGTTCTGGCCGGGGACGTCTATGATTTTCAGGGCGTAATCTGCCTGATTGACGGCGTGCATTTTCCAAAGCAGGTAAAGGATACGGAAACGGTAGACAGGCAATTAAAGCATTGTGATGTTGCCATCGTGAACAAGATGGATTTGATTTCCGAGGAACAATATAAGAAAGTACTTTCTTTGATTCGGGAAGTGAATCCCCATTGCCTGATTTTACATTGCGAAAATGGAAGAGCAGATCTTAGCTTTATTCGAAAAGGCTTTGAAAAGGGAAGCTGGGTAGATTCGGAAGAAAGCTTAAATACGGTGGATAATAAGCCGAAAACCATTTCTCTGGTCTGTGCGGAAAATGTTTCTAAAGAGCGTTTTCATCAATTTTTACAAGCAGTTTTACCGGACTGTTACCGAATCAAGGGCTTTTTCCTTTTGGACAATTGCTGGATGCAGGTGGATGTGGTGGAAGAACTAATCGACTATAAGCCATGTCCAACAAAGGATATTTCCGAGTTGGTATTTTTGTCGAAGGTTGGACCAAAGGTGATTCGAAGCGTTGATAAAGCTTGGAAAAACTATATGGACTCTCCTATGAAGCTAAAGAATTAAAAAGCGGAAAAACAGAAAAGAAACGTAGAAAAGAGACGTAGAGAAGATACCTAGAACAGAAATACTGATTAAAATTTAGGAATTGGAATGGCGAAAAAAGCGGAAAAGTGTTTTAGTGAGGAATGAATATGGAAATTAAGGTTATCGGTGCAGGCTGTAAAGAATGTGATACATTATATCAAAATGTAAAGGAAGCGGTAAAAGAGCTGGGGAAGGATGCTAAAATTGAAAAAGTAGAGGAGTTAATCGAGATTGTAAAGCTTGGGGTACTCAGTGCTCCTTCCCTCATGATTGACGGGAAACTGGTCGTAAGCGGGCGGGTTCCCGGAGTCGGAGAATTAAAAAAGCTATTGTCTTAAAGGAATCCTAATAGGACACAAATTTTTCACAACTGAATTAGCACTCAACACTTGACAGTGCTAACAACTTGAGTATAATCATAATCAAGCAGAGGAACAGAGAAGACCGCAAGGACTTTAAAGGTTCTCACGATGATGAAGATTCTTCCCCTTGCTGAAAAAAATGACAAGAGATTAGAAGTCAAAAGAAGAGTATAAGGAGGAAAAAGATATGTTAGCACCTAGCATTTTTGGAGAGAATTTATTTGATGATTGGTTTGATTTTCCAAGTTTTGGAGGTCTGGGTAGAGTAGAGAATAAGCTTTACGGAGACCGCAGTGGAAGATTGATGAAGACGGATGTTCATGAAAAGGACGGGCAGTACGATATGGATATCGACCTTCCGGGCTTTAAGAAAGAGGATATCAAGGTAGAGTTGCATGACGGCTATCTTCAGGTCAGTGCCGTGAAGGGCTTAAATGAAGAAGAGAAGGATGAGAAAGGTAAACTCATTCGTCAGGAGCGTTACTCCGGCTCTATGCAAAGAAGCTTTTATGTTGGTGACAGCATTAAGCAGGAAGATGTAAAAGCAAAGTTTGAACAGGGCGTTCTGAAGCTTTCCTTCCCTAAGGAAGGGGAGAAGAAACTTCCGGAGAAGCAGCCGATTATGATTGAAGGTTAAGGGCTGTAAAAAATCAAAATAAATAGATTTTCGGCAATATAGGTCTGAATGCGGGGTAGTCATAGCCCCAATTTCAGACCTATATTGCTTAGAAAATTATTTTAATTTTTTACAGTTCCTTTTATTCTTCATTCTTTAGCTGAAATTTGGATACCAGATCCTGCAATACATTGGCCTGTCCGGACAGCTCCTCGGAGGCTGCGGCAGACTGCTCCGCTGTTGCGGTATTGCTTTGTACCATAGAGGAAATCTGATCCAGTCCGGAGCTCAACTGTACAATGCCCCGGGCTTCATCCTCGGAGGCATCGGAGATTTTGGAAATAATATTTGTAATGCCTTCCGTTTTAGTTTTCACCAAATCCATAGGTACGAGCTCATTAGTCTTTTCGGTTCATTCGACAGATTTTCCTTTTTTTATAAATCAAAATAGAAAAGATTGTGCTATACTATTTTCATCTTTAGAAAGCGGCAAGAGAAGAGTTACTCGTATGAGGCAGAGGTTTATGCCTTCTCTTATATTTGACGATTAAGTATAGGTTACGGTGGACTTTTGTTAGTTTAGACCGAAGCTTTCGTGCTTATGAGACAGAAAGAAGATATGCATCTAAGGGCATAAACACGAAGGATATTTTTGTGAAAAACAGAGCATTCTATGTTGGATATTCGGAGCGGAGATGAGAAATAATTCCTTCATCAAAAAACATCAAACCGTCATTCTTTTGTTCCTCTCCATTTTGGTGGGGCTTCTTGTGATGCGCTATATTCTGAGTGATGTAGGACGAGTGCCGAAAAGTGATTATAAAATGCTGAAGAACATGAGCGTAGAAGTACAGCACGAGGATGGAAGTGTAGATAATTTTCAGAGCTATCTGTTTAATTTTTCTTCCCGAAAAGATCATATCACCATGCATCTGCCCTTGGAATCGGAATGGAAGGCGGAGTATCAGACGATAAATTTCTTTTTTTATAACAGTGTGGTGAAGGCCTACTACAAGGACCAGTTATTGGTGTCATACGGAGAAAATCTGAAAAGGCATATGATCGGACACCTGAAAATCAGCATACCGGTTCCTTTGGAGGCTTATGGGGATGAGATTCGGGTGGAAATCGATCCTCAGCTGGATATTTTGGAGGATAATTTTGATGTTCCGGTTTTGATGGCTAAAGGGACAGAGTTTTACTATCCGATGATTAGTCAGGAAACGACTTATCCTATTTTCGTAATGACCTTAATCGGCTCCTTTATCGGAATCGTCATTTTTGCTTTTTTCTTTAAGACTCATGTGTATGCCAGTGAAGGAATGTGGCTATTCTCCCTGGTTTTCGCCATTACCCTCTGGCACTTGGGGAATACCGGTCTGGCCTATTTGCTTTTCCCCAGAGAGGATTTAAGTGCGGTTTGCGAATATGTGGGTATGTATTTATTGTTGCCCACGGCTCCTTTATATGCCAGCTATGAAACCTCAAGGAAGGTGGTCAGGGAATATCTTAGAGTAGTCGGCAGCATTTTCTTGGCCTTCTTCTTGCTTTGCCTGATTCTTTATATTTTCCCTACGGGATTCCAGTATACCGGGCATCTCCGTCTGGTACAGACGGCACAGATTGTAATGGTATTTTCCTCTATGGCAAGCCTGCTTTTCCCCGGAAAAAAGATAAAGAACAATTCGGATTATATTTTGGGCTACGGCTTGGTGTTTGTGGCTGTATTCGGCATTTTAGAACAGGTTAGAATCATTTTGGCCGGCAGTATTACGGAGAAGTGGCCGGGATTCTTGCAAAGCTTTGTTACCACAGGCTTTTCAAAGATTCTGATTCTGCTTTTGATTATTGTTTTTATTACTTCCTATGTGTTTAAGGTTATTCTGATTGCCCAGGCCGGTATCGAAGAAAAGCATTTAAAATATCTGGCTTATACGGATCGGCTGACCGGTCTTGGAAACCGGCAGTATTTGCAGGATCAGCTGGAGGTTTTGGACCACAGTAAAAAGAAGGACTATGCCGCTATCTTTATGGATATCAACGACTTAAAGCTGACCAATGACCTTTATGGCCATGAGTCCGGAGATCGTTTGATTCAAATGGTGGCAGAGGCAATTCAGGATGCCATGGCAGAGGTGGAAGGCTTTTCCGGAAGAAACGGCGGTGATGAATTTGTCTGCATCGTCTTCCCCGCAAGTGCAGTGTTTGAAGTGGAAAATAAGATTAAAGAGTATTTGCGGAATACAAAGGAGAAACAGAATCCGCCCTTCCCTGTAAGTATTTCCATGGGAAGTGCCAGCTATCGGGAGGTTGCGGAGAAGCTCCCCATTGAAAAGAGAGAACATCTCACCGTGAGTCATGTGATTCGACAGGCGGACGGAAAGATGTACGATGATAAGTATAGAATGAAAAAGAGTAGAGATCAGGAGATTTCTTTTTAAACAAGGAGAAAAGGACTTTGAAAGAAGCTTTTGGGGATATCCCCCGGTTCTTCCAAAGTCCTTTTTGATATTAATGGATTTTAGCCGGTATCAGGGCTGACATTTGGAAAATGTCCGGCTCTGCTTAACGATATTTCTGGAAAGTAATATTCTGAATCAGGATGGGGTTGGATACAGGCGCATCATCTTGATTGGTTTCCTGAGAAGCAATCTTTTCTACTACGTCCATTCCTTCATAAACCTGTCCCAATACGGTGTAACGTCCGTCCAGCTCGGGAATTCCGCCCACTTCCTTGTACTTTGCCTTTACATTCTCCGGAAGAGATAAGAGCGGCAGAGCTGCTTCATTACGAATCTTACTGCACTGCACGATATAGAACTGATTTCCGTTGGTATGGGGACCGTTATTTCCTAAGCAAAGCGCTCCGTTAAAGTTGTGCAGCTCCATGTTTACTTCGTCAACGAAGAAACCGTTATAGCTGGACTTTGCCTCGTCTCCGGAACCATCCAAAGCACCGCCCTGAATCACGAAATCTTTGATGACTCTGGCAAATGGCGTGCCGTTGTAGAAGCCCTGCTTGGATAGGGTAATCCAGTTTTGTACGGCAATGGGAGCCTTCTCCGGGAAGAGACGCATCTTGATTACTCCCGCATCGGTGGTCATAATGCAAACTTCTTCGCCGCGTTTTGGCTTATCCAACTGATAAATCTTTACGTCGGATACATCCACGCCCTTATCCTTCCAAAGGATGCCTACTATCTTCCATTTGAGCCCCTGGGCATCTCCCAGTCTTGCCATTTTCAGAAGGACAGTGTGTTCCGTTACCTTGTTCTTTGCTTCGGTAGTCTGGAACTTTAATTCCATGATTCCTCGTAAATCATTGTACTCATCGGTTCCGTTTACCCGATGAAGCACCGGCATCTTGGTGTAGGTATAGCGGATGTCCTTCATACCCTCAAAAGTCCGGAAGTAGTTGCGAATAGCTTCCTTTTCTTCTTCTGAAATATCGGGAACAATGTAATCCTCAATACCCTTATGCTCCTTGATATCCTTGATGAATTCTTCAAAGCGTACCTTAAGTTCACTTTCATCCCAATGCCGGGACAGGAGCTGCCAGCTTTGTACTTCGTCATCATAGTTTTTGGCAAAACCTGTGACGGCGGTAAGGGATAGAGCGGTCAGCAATGCACAGCCGAATGCAAGAGCTGATTTCATGAATGATTTTCTCATAAAGCCTCCTTTCTGTCATGAGAACTTGTGCTGATTTACAATTGTTCTTTGTAAATCCGAATTTATATTTAGATAATAATACCAAAGAAAAGCTATTGTTTAAATACTTTTTAGAGGAAAAATAAATGTATACAGAATGGGGGAATGAAGCTATAGGAGCGGTATGGTTCAAAACCTACTAGGATAATATGGTTGCTATGAAACAGACTATGGAAATACAGTGGGCATGAAACAGACTATGAAAATACAGTGGGCATGAAACAGACCATGGAAAATTGTAGTGATGAAACTGACAGGGCAAATAGGGTGTGGCATTTCTTTAGAATTCAAGGTAAGATAAATTATTATATTTAGAGCAAAACAGCTGAAAAAATAAGTGGGAGAAATCATGAAGGCAAGGAATTTAGAAATTTTAAAAGAGCAGGGATTTCCGGTTCCGAGGTTCATCCTGGTTTCGGAAAATGAGGAAGTGACTCTTTCTTTTTCTGAGAAGGAATACTTTGCCGTTCGCTCCAATTTTTCTTCGGAGGACAGCGGAGAGCATTCCTTTGCCGGACAGTTTTTAACTCGCTTAAATGTAAAAAGGGAGAAGGTCAAGGAAGCGGTACAGGAGGTATTTGCCTCCTACGCCGGAAGTTTGGACTATAAAGAAAAGGCGAATAGAGGGAAGGCGGAATACGATTTAAAACAGCAGGGTAAAGCAGAACAGTATGAGGACACAGAACGTCAGGAGAACACAGAACGTCAGGGAAACGCAGAACGGCAGGAGGACACAGAACAGAAAAAAGCAGTATTATCGGGAGAAACGGTACTCATTCAGGAAATGCTGTTTCCGGAAAAGTCCGGTGTTCTGTTTACAAAAAATCCAAAAGGAATTCTTAGTGAAATGGTGGTGGTTCTTGGACAAGGTCTGGGCGATAAGGTGGTGGAGGATCAGGAAAATGTACTGACCTACCACTATTTTCCGGGGGAATGCCTGTACCAAGAGGGGCAAGGTACCGTTATAGGTTTGGATGAGGATGAGCTGAAAACTTTGTTTAGCCTTGGAGAAGAAATAGAACAGCTTTTTCAAAAGCCCATGGACATAGAATTTGCCATTGAAAAGGGCAAGATTTACATATTACAGGCCAGAGCAATCACCACCTTGGACATGCAACTTCCCGCTCGTATTTTGGACAACAGCAATATCTCCGAAAGCTTTCCGGGAATTTGTCTCCCTTTAAGCGAGAGCTTTGCCGGAGAAATGTATAGCGGGATTTTCACTTCTTTAGGAAGACGCTTTCTTGGAAAGAGAGTCTCTTCCTATGAGGCAGTTTTTCAACGCATGGTGGGGGGATTTTCCGGAAGAATGTATTATGAAATCTCCTCCTGGTACGATATTTTGCGCCTTCTTCCCTTTTCCGGGAAAATCATTCCGGTATGGCAGGGGATGCTGGGGGTATCCAACGAAGAAATATCCTTTTCCAAGAAGAAGCCGAGCTTCTTTTTAAAGTGCAGAATCGCCCTTTTATTTTGCTATTATTTTATAGTTTCCCAAAGGAAAATGAAGGAGCTGGACAAGTTTTTCCAAGAGCGCTATGTCTCCTATAGCAAAAGAGTGGAAGAGGAGGAAGAAGCTCAGGCACTATACCGGATTTTTTTGGAAATGAAGGAAGACCTCTTACGGGAGTGGGATATTACTTTGATGAATGATATGGTGTCCTTTATCAGCACCCATTTGTATGGGAAGAAAATGGCATTTTCCTTAGAAACCATGAAGCCGGTACGAGCGCTTTCCACCTTAAAGGCAGTAGCAAGAAAGCATGGCTTAGACAGCGAAGAATACCGCAAGGAAAAGAAAAGCTATATTTCTGCCTATGGAGACCGGATAGAGGGAGAGCTGAAGCTGGAAACCAGAACCTACAGAAGCAATGAAGAACTACTGGATCGGTGGATTTTGGATGCTTTAGAGACGGAAGAGACAGATAGGGCAGGGCTTCCGGAAGCGGGGCATAGCATTCAAAAAGCTTATGGGGAGAAAGACAGATTTGAGAAAGATAGCATAGAGATAGATTTCGCGGAGAAAGATTGCGAAGAGACGAGCCGTATGGAGAAGCCCTCCGAGCAGAAACAGCGAAAGTCCTTCCTCTATCGCCTTGCCGAATCTTCCTGCAACAACAGGGAGATTTCCCGCCTTCATCGCACAAGATGTTTTGGTCTTATGCGGCGGATTGTAGATAAAATCGGGGAGAAAACCATAGGCTTTGATGTGTACTATTTGAGACTTGATGAGTTGAAGGAATTTCTATTTTCCGGCAAAGATTTCTCCCTGAAAATTGCAAGAGAAAAGGAACTTCGGAAGGCCTACGAAAGGCTTCCTGTTTTGTCTCGGGTAAAGCTCCTGGGAAAGGTGGACAGAGACCCTATGGCAGGGGAGATTAGGGTTTTAAGTTATGAATCTTTCAAGGAAAAAGGGAATATAGAAGGTCAAATCGAAAAGCCCGGAAGAGATGGAATGCTTGGGAATACCGGACATATCAGACAAATGGAAAAAGCCGGAAAAAAAGATAAAGAAGCAGGGAATGCTAAGACAAGAGTTTTCTTTGGGAGAGGCGTTTCCAAGGGCATCTTCCGAGGAGAGGTTTTAAAGATTAAAAGCTTACAAGAGATAAGAGTAGCGGAGGCTAAGGGGAAAATTCTTTTAAGCTATTCTACAGACCCGGGCTGGTTCCCCTATTTGGATATGGCCTCAGGACTGATAACGGAGCGAGGCTCTCTTCTATCCCACAGCGCCATTCTCGCAAGAGAATTGGAAAAGCCTGCGGTGGTCAATATTCCGAAGATTATGGAAGAGCTGCAAAGCGGAGACATTGTGGAGATAGATGGGGATTTAGGCATTTGCAGTGTCATAAAACAAAAGGAAAAATAGGATTGCAAGACAAGTGAGAGGGGAAATCCGAAACTTTATTCTCCCACTTGTTTTAAAATAGAAAGGGAAAATGAAGAACTATCAAATCAAAGCGGTAAAGGAACAAGGGGAAAGGGAGCAATTTTTAAATCTTCCCGCTATGCTTTATAAAAAGTCCTGTCTTATGCAGGATAGGAAAATGGAGGAGGAGATACTTTCGGGAAGCCACATTTTAGTGCAAGGAAATTTTTGTTTTCTGCCCTTTCTTTGCGTGAGCCTAAAGGAGGGAAAAGAAAGCGTAGTAGGGCGGATTGCTTTAACGCTGTATGAAGATGAGGCCTACGGCTTTGCAGGATTCTATGAAAGTATAGAGGAAGAGGAAGTGGCCCTTTTACTTTTAGAAGCTTGTGAAATGGAAGCCAAAAAAGCGGGGAAGAAAGGCTTGAAAGGACCCATTGATCTTTCTTTTTTCGGAAGGTATCGCTTTGCTTTGGAAGAGAAAGTGCCCTATACTGGGGAACCTGCGAACAAAGCTTATTATCCTTATCTTTTTGAAAAAGCGGGCTTTCAGATTTGCGATACTTATGTTTCTCACTTTTATGATGCTTTGGAGCCTTCCTATGAGAATGCAAAGGCAAAGAAACGCTTGGAACATTTTCAGGAAAAGGGCTACCGATTTTTGCACCCTACAAAAGAGAACTTTGACCGATACCTTTCTGAAATCTATCCCCTTTTAATGGAACGTTATAAGGATTTCCAAGGCTTTCGGAATATTTCCCGAGAAAGCTTTGTAAGCCTTTACAGCTCTTTAAAGTATATTGTAGATGAAGAAATGGTCTTTTTGGCTTATGATAAGGAGGAGCTGAAGGGCTTTTTCCTCTGCCTTCCGGACTATGGAAATCTACTGCAAAAGCCTCTCAATCCAATTCTTCTTTTGCAAATCCTTTTCAAAAGAAGAAGGCCAAGCTGCTACATTCTTTTGTATTTGGCAGTGAAGAAAGGGGCAGAGGGGCTGGGGCTTGCCTTTTCCCAGTTGGCCGCGAAAGTGCTGAAAAGAAAAAAGGCCAAGTCTATTGCGGCACTGATTCAAAAAGGGAAGGCCAGCGAAGGCTATTTTCAGGATAAATGTGCGGGAAGTAGAGAGTATGTATTGTTAGTAAAGGAGTTTTTGTAAATTTCGATGAAGAACATCACATTTCGACAAAGTGTGCTATGCGCCATTAAGGGACTTTATTTCGGACTAAAGACGGAAAAGAACTATAAATATTATCTGGGGATTAACCTCGCTTTTTTTCTTTTGGATTTCTTTTATTTGCAGGTGGATTTGGCTACCTGGTATGCTGTGATTTTAAGCTCTGCCGGTGTGTACGGTATGGAGTGTGTCAATACGGCGGTGGAGCATCTGTCGGATTTTACCACTAAAGAACAGCACCCGGAGATTAAGGCGACTAAGGATCTGGCGGCTGCGGGAGTGCTTTGCTTCGGCATTGCTTTCTTCCTGATTCAGGGGATTGCCATAGGAAAATATTTTTTGGGGTAAATACTATTTATGCAGTGGATCATATCTTTATACATCACCATGTTTCCGGTGATTCTGGCAGGCGTTTTCAATATGCTATTTCTGAAAATTCCTTTTTTGAAAAGCCGTTGCGGACCTATTGACGGCGGAAAGAACTGGACAGACGGAAAACGGATTTTCGGGGACAGTAAAAGTATTTTGGGCTTTATTTTAATGACGGTTCTTGCAGGCATATTGGAAGTTTTTTGGGGCTTTCTTTTGCAGGGCTTAGGGCAAAATAAGCGAAGTCTTTTGTATCTGTATTTTGAAAATATGCCTGCCTTTAATTTTCTGATTGGCATGCTTTTCGGCTTTTTGTATATGCTCTTCGAACTGCCCAATAGCTTTATCAAAAGGAGACTTTCGGTTTCTGCGGCGGAGCAGGGAGACAGAAGACGAGGGCTTAAGCTGTTTTTCTTTATTTTGGATCAGATTGATTCCATGTTCGGGATTATGCTTTGCCTGGGCGTTTTGGTGCATCTGACACCTGCACAAACTGTATTTGCGATTTTTCTGGGCGGACTTACCCATGTTCTCGTGAATTGCCTGCTGATTCTTTTTAGGGTGAGGAAATATCTATAAATAGTTGCTGAAGTAGGAATAGTAGGCTAAGAATACATTGTTGCATTAGTTGAGGAAATATTGATGAAGAAAATTTTTTTAGGGGTCTATCATCCCAGTGTGCTTTTAACCTATCTTGGGCTTTCCATTTCTTTATACGGAGTTTTCTTTTCGAAAAGTTTCGCTTTTTCTTTGATTTTACTGATTTTAGCAGGGCTTTGCGATACCTTTGACGGCATGGTAGCCAATGCTTTTCAAAGAAATGATCTGGAAAAAGCCTTTGGGGTGCAAATTGATTCTTTATCGGATCTTATTTCCTTTGGTGTGTTTCCGGTACATATTTATCTTCAGTATTTTGCCAAATTCGGAGTCTTTTCTTTTCTGCTTTCAGTGCTATATCTTCTTTCCGTAGTGACCAGACTTGCCTATTTTAATGCCAGTGGAGGAGAAAAGAAGGATTATTTTACCGGCCTTGCGGTGACCTACGCTTCCTTTTTTATTCCTCTTTATGGATTATTCAGCATATATTTTTCCATAGAGAAAATTCTTCCGGGAGAGCTTTTGTATGTTTTACTGGCTTTTTTCTTCGTCTTTAACTTCAGAATGAAGAAACCGAGTCTGAAAATCCGAATCGGTCTTTTACTTTTGGCTGTTCTCTTTGTGATTTTGCTGGTGAGAAAGCTGTAGGGGAGAGGACTATGGGTAAAGAGCAAAAACAAAAAGAGCAAAACGCCCCTTCCATTATTGAGCGAAAAACAGGAAGGCTGATTCAAGAAGAGGAGTATGGGCAGAGGGCCATTTATTTTTTGTACCATCATTTTCTTGGGAGAGTTCTTCTTAAAATGATTTTTGCCCGCCCCTATTTTTCTTTTCTTCGGGGCTTGTATTATAACAGCTTTCTTTCTAAAAAAGATATTGCGCCTTTTGTGGAAAAATACGGACTTTCCAAAGAGCTTTTAAAGAAGAATTATCAAAGCTTTGGGGCTTTCTTTTCCAGAAAAGAAGCAGTTTATTTAAGAGAGGCCGGAAAAGAGAATACAAAGGAAAATGGAGAGGGATGGAAAGGGAAGATACAGGAAAAAAGGCATGAAAAAGGACAGGCAGGAAAGCGAGCTTTCTATGCCACCGCTTCCGGAAAGCTTCTGGCCTATAAAATAGACCAAGAAGGACAAATTATTTTCTCCGGCAGTGAAAACAATGGGGAATCTAATCTCCTTCCTTTGGAAATCAAGGGAAATTACTATTCAATCGAAAAAATTCTGAAGGCTCCCTGTCCGGAATTTTTGAAAGGCGGAACGCTATTGGTTTTTCGCCTTAGCCTGCCGGATTATCACCGCTACATTTTCCCGGCAAGGGGAAGGCTTTTAAGAACGAAAAAAATCAAGGGAAGGCTGGATAGTGTGCGTAAAGAGGCCGCCCACTTTAAAGCATTTTCCGAAAATAAAAGAGAAATCAGTCTTTTGGAGTTGGAAGGCATGGGAAAAATCCTCCATGTGGAAGTGGGGGCAATGCTGGTAGGGCATATTCATAATCATAGGGCAAATCAGCTTCCTTTTCGCTTTCAAGCAGGAGAGGAAAAGGGCTATTTTTCTCTGGGAGGCTCGACTATTGTGGAACTGCTCAATGATAAAATTGTGATTGATGAGGACCTTTTTGAGAATACGAATAAAGGCTTGGAAACGAAGCTGGAAATCGGGGAAAGGATAGGCTATGGAAAGGCTTAAACGATTAAATATTTACTTTAAGGAAATGTACCCCATAGTGCCAAGATTGGGACTGGGCGTAATGATTTTTCTGGAAATCTACTTTATTGTGCTCTTAAATCATGGTGTGGGAAAGGATACGCTTCTTTCGTTTCAGCCGGTGGAGGGGCAGTCGGCACTTTACAGCTTTTTTGTGCAACATGATATTTTGGGGATGCTGATTTGCAGTTTTACGGTTTTTAGCTTCTTGCTTTGGCTAAGAATTGCGGATGACTTTAAGGACTACGAGCTAGACAAACGGCTTTTTGCCTTTCGGCCTCTTCCCTCCGGAAGAGTTACAAAGACGGATTTACGGATATTTGCCACCATACTCATTTCCTTTACCCTGCTGATTAACTTCCTTTTTATGAAGAACTTTATCTTCTGCTTTATTCTTTACACCTATGGAAGCTTAATGGCGGTGTGGTTTTTCCAAAAGCATAAGATTGCAAAGTCCCTTCCTCTGGCTTTGGTTACCCATAATCCGGTACAGATTCTTCTTAATCTCTATGTGATTTCTTATACCATTATGAAATACAAATTGCCGGTTTGGGATATTACCAATTTCATGGCTGTGCTGACCTTGTATTTTCCGGCTCTTATCTGGGAGATTTCCCGGAAGATTCGGGCACCGGAGGAGGAAACGGAGTATGTGACCTATTCCAAGCTTTTCGGCTATAAAAAATGTATTCGCTTTGTCTTTATTTTAACCTGGGTAGACATTTGCACGAACTTCATCCTGGTATGGAGACTGAGCAGACTGTCCGTTTTGCTACTTTTCTTAAACGCTTTATGGTGCTCCTACTGCTTCTATGACTATGCAAAAAGTCCGGGGCGTTATCGCATTGTGTCCAAGGTGGAAAGATACACCTATATTCAGGAAAGCCTGATGATTCTAACGATAGTGGGATATTTGATTTTCGGAAGAATTTAGAATGTTGGTTTTGAGAAAATTTATAATAGCTGCCTTAAATCGGAGTATAATAGAGCGGTCAAGATATATTAAAGGTATAGAGTACAACACGATAGCTATAGAGTAAAAAGGAGATTTTATGGAATTACAGGATTTTACGGAAAAGGAACAGGAGCAAATTAAGCAGGGTTTATCGGAGGCGGTCATCAGCGATAAGGAAGCAGGAAAGAAAATTTTAGATTTGGTGCCGGAGGAATGGATCAAAAGGATTCCCTTCTTCGTAAGAGGTCATGCCACCACCAAGACCATTGAAAGAATTGCGAAGGAATATCCGGCATTATATGCAGTGGCTAAACAGGCGGGAGAGCTTCCGGAGAAGGAGAGAGAAGAGCTTCGAAAGATTATTACGGATATCTTTGAGGAGAAAATGAAGAAGCATAAGATTCAGTAAAAGAAAGAATATCTGAAATTGGGACAATAAAGAATACTTTATGCAATATAGGTCTGAATGCGGGGGAGTCTGAGCCCGCATTCAGACCTATATTGCTTAGAAAATGTTTTTTACAGCTCTTTTACTTTCCGGTTATCTATCTTAAAAATCGCCAGCAGATCAAAGAGCAGACTGCTGTCCTTCGGATAGGACAGGTATCTTGCCTCCCAAAGGGGCGAGAATTTTTCTTTGTATTTTCTTAGTCCCGAAAAGGAGTAGAAACGATTGGTAAAGGCATAAACCAGGAAGGCCAGTTTTTCTTGGAAAAAGCTATGCTCTTCCTGTCCCACGTTGGAGAGAGGCGCCATACCCAAATCAAAGTATTCCACGCCTTTTTCTTTAAAATACAGGAAAATCTCCACAAAGAGGTAGTCCATGATGCCGTTACTTTCCGTTCCCGGATTATAACGCATTAAATCAATGCTGGCTTCCTTTTCTCCGTTGCAAATAAGGAAGTTGGAGAAGGCCTGCACATGTCCCTCGGAATCCAATACGCAGGCAATGGGAGCCAGAGAGAGATAGCCTTTGTCAAAGAAGCCCAGAGAAAATCCCTTTTCCTGTCTTCCGGAAAGCCAGGCATCGGATATTTTTTCCAAATCCTGTAAAAAGGCATCGGAAAAGGGCGGGTATTGTACTTGAAAGGTATATCCTTTGTTTTCTATTTTGTTGACCGCGGCACGGAACTTCTTACCGGATTTTCCCACAAGATCAAAGTCGGAAAGAGGAACCTTTGCACTTTCTCCGAACTTCATAAATTCATAGCCATGGTTATGAAGGAGAAGGGTTAAATCCTGTCCTACCTCATAGAAGAGCGGAGTAAGGTTTTTTTCCTCCGCTTCCGCAGTAAAGGAAGAGATTGCAGCAGGAAAATATTTTTCTTCCCCGATGGGTTCTCCCATGATCACCGCTTTTCCGTCTTCTATGGCAAATTGAAAAACCACTTTATCCATGCCCTCTTCCTGATAATAGTACAGCAACTTATCTCCCAAGAAAGCCAAAGAAGCCCCTAAATTCGTATTGGGAAAGCTTTGCAAAAAGTTCTGAAAGCGTTCCTGATTGAATTTTTCTCCGAAGGAAAAATGTTTATCCCTCGCCAGTGCGCCCACGGCAATATAGCAAAGCGCAGGAATCAGAAAATAGGCGAAAAGATGAAGAAAGTAGTCTAAAAAGACCGTGAAAAAATGGGGCTTTGAGAAAGTGTGTATTTTATGCAGAACGCCCTTATGGAAAATCAGGAAGCCGAGACTGTCTTTTCCTGTATTTCCACTGGAAAGATATAAAAGAAAAAAGGTAAGTAAAAAACTTCCCACAATATAGGAAAAGTCCTTTAGCCGGTCTTCCATAGGATAGAAAAAGGCTTTTCTGGAAAGCTCTTTTCTTCGAAAAAAGAGAATCAGCAGAAACAACAGAAGGTAGAGACTACTGAAAAAAGAAGGGCTTCCCAGATTGATATAGAAAAGAGTCACAAGGCAAAGCAGAAGGGAAAAGGGCTTGGCAAAGGAGGCTTTTCTTTTTAAAAGTCTTCCCAAAAGGAAGAAAAGAGAACCCAGAAGAAAGCTTGGAAACTGCCAGAGTAGCTGCCCCCTTATGGGATCCATTTGTCCGATAAGAGGAATGCTATGGATTTCATCGGGAAGAATGGCGGTGGCCATCAGAAAAAAACCGAAGAAAGTTGCCATAAAGTGGCTGATGCCCTGTCCCAGTAGGGAGCTAAGCTTCTTCGGAAGACCATAAAATTTTTGATTAATCTGTCCTCCCATACTTTTGATAAAGAAAAGGAGACCGATGGCAAAGGGAATGATGTAATAAAAGATACGGAAAAGCAGCAGCCAGCTTGCCGCCTCATTTCGATTTACGGAAAAATGTAAAAGACCGCTCATCATCATTAAATCAAAGCTTCCGAGACTTCCGGGAATCATGGAGACGATACCGATGCAAATGGAGATAAAGAATAATGGCAAGGTGTTGGCAAGGGAAACGCTGTAGCCCAGTGTCCTTCCGCAGTAAAAGAAAAAGCAGGAAACAAAGCCCCAATCGAGGAGGGAAGTTGCGATTAAAGCCAGAATCTTTTTCTTAGATAGATTTCCAAAGTAGGACCAGTTTTTTCTGGTGGAAAGAAAAAGCAAGACCGGAAGAATCAGAGAAGCCAGAAGAAGGACAAAGCTGTAGGGTCTTAAAACGGCATTTTTCTGAACGAAAAACAAGAGCCCGAAGGATAGCAAGGAATAGAGGGAAAGCCCGGACATGAAATAAGGCATCACCTTGGAAATGCCCTGCATGGTTTCTTCGCCCTTATCCTCCTCCGTAAAATAGCTGTAACGCAGTCCCACGTCCACAAGGCCTGCAAAGCCGATCAGGTTGTTTAAGCTGTTGATGGTCCAGCTGCTTTCTATGAGCTTCCCCAAAGAAATCTTCTTTTTCAGCTCCTTACAAAGGATAAAGTCATAGAGCATCATCGGAGAAACGGAAAGGATTCCGAGAACAAGGAGACTTACAATTTGGAAAGGGGACAAGCCGCTCAATATGCTTTTTACCGCCTCCGGGGAAATGGTCTTTCCCATTTTAACAAGTTCCAAAAGCACCAAAATAGAAATGCTTAGGAAAAGAATGCTCTTTAGAACATTCTGCCATTTTTTAAAAAAAGAAATCAGCTTATTCAATTTTTCCTCCTTACTATGGAAACCGGAGTTTCTTTACTCTATACGAACTTTGTTTTGCAATTTTTACCTTACTTTATCAGCAACTTGTGCTGATAATCGATGCTTGTATTGTATAATCAGCATCTTGCTATTTGATTAAGGCAGTATCAAGGCTGTATGCCCTGCACCATTTTTTCTATCAGTTGGTTAAAATAGGCACTGTCTTTTTTAGGAATATTGTGTCCCTGTCCTTTTCTTTCCAGAAATTTGCCTTTTGGAAAAAGCTTTGCAATAGCCATACTGTGCTTTCGCTTAATCATATCCCTATCGCCCACCAAAACCACTACAGGGTAAGGCGCCTTTTGAAAAAGCTCCTTCGGCACATCCACATTTTCCCGTAAAAGGGGAGAAACCCTGGACTTCCGTTTAAAGGCGGGAAGAAAGAGGCCCAAAAAGCGGTAGAGCCATTCCTCCAGATAGCAGGCATAGCGGGGAAGGAACTTTAGACCGGAAAAGGAAATATTTCCGCTGTTTGCCAGAATACCGGCTACTCTCTCGCCGTGGCGACCGGCGTATTCCAGGGCGAGGTTTGCGCCGTCACTGTGCCCCACCAAAAGACATTTTCCTATGGAAAGGGAGGAAAGGAGCTCCTCCAGACTATCAGCAAGGTAAGCAAAGCTTGTTTCCCCCTGCAGTTCTCCGGATTTTCCATGCCCCAAACTATCTACAAAGAGAAGCTTAAAACTTTTCTCGAGAACCCTTTGCTTTGCAAAGTAGCCGCTTTGCAAATTATTTCCATGAAGAAAGACAATGGGGAAGCCTTCTCCCAGAATATCCACATGGATTCGTTCTCCGCTTTTACAATAAAATTCCATTTTGAACTCCCTTGGCATAAATTACATACTTGTTTTATAAGAATGGCACTTGGCTTTACTGGTTTTTATCTAGCGCTTAGTGTAAGTAGATTTTTATCCTTCCGCTTTCTTACAACGTCCATGATGCTGCCGTCTCTTGCTTCGATAATGGCAACTACCTTATCTTCGAATTCCAGCTTGGCCGGTTCACCACAGATCTTGTAGGCAATATCTCGTAATTCCTCAATACTCTTTATGGGAAGCTTAGCGGCTTTTGCAGCCTCCAAAAGCTCCGGACGCCGGGGATTAATGGCAATGCCATAGTCAGTAACAATCACATCCACAGTTTCCCCGGGGGTGGTAACGGTAGTCACATCATTTCGAATAGTGGGAATTCTTCCCTGTACCAAAGGCGTGATGACAATGGTGCATTTTGCACCGGCCGCCGTATCCGGATGTCCTCCCTGAGCCCCCATTAATTCTCCCTCGGAGCTCATCACCACATTGCAGTGAAAATGTACATCTGCCTCCAGTGTGCCTAAAATTACAAAGTCCAGTTTATTGACCACCGCGCCTTTACAGAAGGGATCGGCATATTCCTTTGTGCTGATGGAAAAATGCTTCGGATGGGAAATCAGATTCTCGATAGAAGGCAAATCAAAGTCCTGAGTATCCAAAAGGCAGGAAACCAAACCCTCATCCAATAAATCGCACATGGGTTTGGACATTCCTCCTGCACCAAAGCCCATATGAATGTTTTTCTCCCGCATTTTCTCCGAAAGACAAAGTGCCGTGGCACTGGCTGCACCGCCTATACCGGTTTGAAAGGTGAAGCCTTCCTTAAAATAGGGGGTAGCGGCAATGAACTTTGCACAGCTTTCCGCCATCATCAGTTTTCTTCTATCCGTCACGGGACGGGCGGCACCGGTAGCGATTTTTTCCGGATCTCCGATAGCATCCACCTTTAGCACATAGTCCACGTCAGTCATGCTGATATCTGCCGGAAAATTCGGAAAGGGAACAAGACAATCCGTTAAAACCACCACATACTCGGCATACTCCGCATCAATGGCAGAGTAGGAGAGCACACCGCAGTTGCTGTTTCCCCCTACTGCCCGGCAATTTCCGTATTCATCACAGCTTGGAGCCCCGATAAAAGCAATGTCGATTTTCGTTTCTCCCGTTTCGATGGCCCGAACTCTTCCGCCGTGGGAACGAAGAATAGCGATTCCCTGCAATTTACCCTCACTGATGGCTTCTCCGATTTTCCCCCGAACTCCGGAGCTTTCGATATGGGTTACGGTGCCGTCTTCTATCATGGGAACAAGCCCGTCCTGGGCTTTACTGAGGGAGCTGGCACAGATGGTAATGTTCTTAAAGCCCATATCATGAATAGCCTGCATCACCTGCATAGCCACCAGGTCTCCCTCCCGAAAATGATGGTGAAAGCTGATGGTCATGCCGTCATGGGCGTTGCATTTTCGCAAAACCTCCTGCAAATTACTCTCCAGCTTACTGCCCTCGCCACCGATACGTGCTCTTGCTCTTACTGCTGTCTTTTCATAAGAATAGCCGTCAAAATGTCTGCTTCCCTGAAATACCGTTTTCCCGGTTTCCGCTAAAACCGCATCCGGAATCTCTCTACCCACTGCATTAATCATTTTGCACCTCCTCCAAAACGCCGGCAGCCTTTGCCAGCGCAAGGGTTCTTTTTGCCCCGTCATAAAAGGCGATGTCTATCATTTTCCCATCTACGGTAAATACGCCGATGCCCTGACTTCGTTTCTCATCAATTTCCTGTACTACTTTTTCGGCAAAGGCAATTTCCTCCTCGCTTGGCGTATAAACAGCATGCACAACGGGAATCTGTCTCGGGTTTATAATGGACTTTCCGTCAAAGCCCATGGTGTGAATCAGCTCCACTTCCTTCCGGAAGCCTTCCATATCCTCCAGATTGGTATAGACGGTATCAAAGCACTGTATTCCTGCGGCTCTTGCGTGAATAATCATCAGTTGTCTTGCTCCGCTAAGCTCTACGCCGCTTCCACTGATTCCGGTATGTAAATCCTTGGTATAATCTCCTGCAGAAAGGGCTACCCCGAAAAGCCTGTCCGAGGCATGGCAAATTTCTTCCAAATGTACCACGCCCTTTGCAGACTCGATAGCCGCCATAAGAAGGGTGCTTCCGAGATCCACACCGGCTTCTTGCTCCGCCTTTGCTACCTCCGCTTCTACCGTAAGAATATCCTCCTTGGATTCCGTTTTCGGAATGCGAATGCTGTCACAGCCGGCAAATACGGCGCAGCGAATATCCTCCTTCCAAAAGGGAGTATCGATTCCGTTAATCCGCACCACTTTTTCTGCATTTTGATAATCTACTTTTTTTAAGGCATGAAAGAGAGTGAATCTTGCAGCATCCTTTTCTCCAAGGGCTACAGCATCCTCCAGATCGAAAATCAAGGAGTCCGCCCCGTAGATATAAGGATCCTTTAAAAGATTCGGTTTCTGTGCATTCAGAAACATCATGCTTCTTCGCAGGCGATTTTTATGATTCATAGAGCAGCTCCCCCCAAGGAATATTTTCCGTTTTATCCTGACTGCGGTAAACAGCGGCCTGTAATCTTGCCACAAGGATGTGGTCAAAGGCGCCCATGTCTTCGACCTCCACCAAGGCATCCTGAATGCCCATTTGTGTAAGGCAGTGATGAACCAAGGCAACCATCCTGTTTCCGTATTCGTAGAGCACCTTGGATTTAAGCTCCACTGTTCTGCCGCCGTTCCCTTTAGAAACAGTTACCAGGCAATCACATTTCTCCGTGGTGCCGGCGCTGGCTGTTTTTTGGATTTCCATAACGACTCCTTTCGACCCTATCATTCCCTTTTGGGATAGGCATTGTCCAAGTACTATACATCCTTTTGCAAGATTATGCTATTCTTCGCCGCATAGTATAGACCGATTAAAGAAAGAAGGGTGTGATTTTCTTGTGAAAAATGGTATTTGTTTGAAGTCTTGGTGACAAAGTTAAATAAGTAGATGGCAATGAGGTGATTTTGAGATAAAATGTTTTGCATAAAGCTAATATAGTTTCGGGAGGACAGAATGTTAGAAAATTTAAAGAATTTCTTTACTCGAAAAGATGAGTCTAAGTCTGAGAATCAAAGGAATAGTGAGAATGGGGTCGATCGAACCCGCTTTACTCTGATGGCAGAAAGCTATGCAGCCGTAGAGGGGGATTGTTTTTCTGTAGAAGGCCAACTCTTTGGCAATACTAAAGAAGGGGAGAAGGTTTATGCTCTGCATCGTGATGGAACGATTTCTCATCTAATGATTATAAAGATAGAGGAAATAGATGCATTAGCGGAACAGGCAGAACAAGAGGAAACCCAAGGGCAGAGAAGGGTAAAGCTCTTCTTCTCTCGAAAAGAAGCCCTTTCTCCGGACTGGCAATATGCAGTAATCACGGATATTCCCTATCAGATTGAAGCGAATGTGCATCAAGCGGTGGAAAATCCCTATCTTTTAGGCTTAAGTCGCGTGTTTTTTGAAAGGCAGGGAGAGGGAGAATTTCTGAATCTCTTTTTTAGAGAGCTGGTACGAAGTCATTACCTGGTGGCGATAGAGACAGACGGAAGCCTGCCAATGGGGGAAAAGGATGGCTCTGTAACCCTAAAGGCAGGGATGAAGCTCACCATCCCTCATGTAACGATGGATCAGGGAGAATCGGCCCTTCCGGTGTTTACGGATTGGTTTGCACTGGGCGCCATGGATCAGCAAATGGGGGCTATGAATCAGCAGATGGAGGCAGGATGGAAAAGAGAAACCATGATTGCCGGCTTCCCTCAAATTGTGTCCATGCTTACTAAGGGAGAGGGCTTTGTAATCAATCCCTATGGACCGCAGCTCTTCTATGTAAGCCCTACACTTATCCATAACTTGATGAGTTCACCGGGATACCAAAGTGAATTTGGGGAAGCGAAAGTACAGTCCGTGGAAGTGAAGAAAGATACGGAGGTTCTGCTGGGATATCCGGAGGAAAATGAAGAAGTGGAAGCCTTGCATAGGAGACTTATATCCTTTGCAAAGACACATTCCGAGATTGCAATGTTGGATATGCTTTTAAAGTCCGACCCGGATGGCACAAAGTCTTATCTGATTATTGTGGACATGCCGGAGGAGCATTGTCATGAATGCTTTAAGGAAATCTATGAAAGTTGTCGGGAGCTTTTGCACCGAGTCCCCTATATGGATTTTGTGACCTTGCAGAGAGGAGATTTTGCAAAGGGGGCAAGGACTGAGGAACCGCT
>NZ_CAUVME010000006.1:0-95287 GCF_963553175.1 Oribacterium sinus
GCGCACAAGCAAAGTGAGCAGTGGTTAACAGAAACCACTGCTCAGTCAGGCGAAGCTAGCGAGAGCGTGCCCCGTTTCAGACCTATATTGTTTAGAAAAAATATATTGATTCTTTACAGTTCCCTAACTGTCAGTAAATGTAGACTTTCGAAGAAAAGCTACTTCTTACTTCTTGGTAATCTTGGTTCCTGTCTTACCCTGTAATGCTTCTCTTGCCTTCTCCAAAAGGGTAATCATAGCTTCATTTCCCTTCTTAGCGGAAGCGAACTGGATAGCAGCCTGTACCTTTGGAAGCATGGATCCGGGAGCGAACTCGCCCTGGTCTGCATACTTCTGAGCCTCTTCTACGGAAAGGTCTGTTAACCACTCCTGATCCGGCTTACCGTAACGGATAGCAACCTTCTCTACAGCAGTCAAGATAATCAGCATATCTGCTTCCAGGCTCTCTGCCAAAAGTGCTGCAGCGAAGTCCTTATCGATAACCGCAGCGGCTCCGGCAAGGTGCTTTCCTTCAGAAACCACGGGAACTCCGCCACCACCGCAGCAGATTACCAGCTCTCCCGCATCGGACATAGCCTTAATAGCGGAAAGCTCTACAATCTCCTTTGGCTTAGGAGAAGCAACTACACGACGATATCCACGTCCTGCATCTTCCTTAATATTCCAGCCTCTCTTCTGTGCCTCAGCCTCAGCCTCTTCCTTAGTCATAAAACGACCGATTGGCTTGGTAGGATTCTGGAAAGCAGGGTCATCCTTATCTACACGAACCTGGGTTACTACGGTTACTACTGGAGGTACCTTTCCTCCTCTGTTCAAGAATTCCTCTCTCAAGGCATTCTGGATATCATAACCGATGTACGCCTGGCTCATGGCTACACATACGGAAAGAGGAGTCGGATCTTCATTATGCTCGGAAGCAAACTCTCCCATAGCATTGTTGATAACACCAACCTGAGGACCGTTTCCGTGAACAACTACTACTTCATTTCCGTCTTCTACAAGATCAACGATAGCCTTTGCGGTGGTCTTTACGGCTACCATCTGCTCCGGCAAATTATTTCCCAGGGCATTTCCCCCTAAGGCGATAACAATTTTCTTTCCCATAATTATTCTCCAATAAAAATTTTTACTCCTGAAACAGGAAAAATAGGCTTTTCAAATCCTTTTTAAGGGAAGAATAGCGCCCCGAATAAATCGGGACGCTATATCATTCTCCCTCTAAGCGTTTATTCTTAACGAGTATCGCATGCGTAGTGTGCGATATCTCGTTTTGCTTCAAAGGTTCTATCTGTCTGCATGAATTATGCTTCAGATTTTATCCTGTCCGCACAAATTATGCTTCGAAGATTCTATCCTGTCCGCGCTTCTGTAACTCCTCTAATACCTTTGCAGGATCCTTGAACTTCTCAAGAAGGATCATAGCTGCGATAACGTATGGCTTGTAAGAAGCCTCCTTGTAAAGTGGGTCTCTGTAACGATCGAATACAGTTGCGTCAACCTCACCTTCCTTGCAGGATACGCCGGTGATATCAGCAGGTAAGCAGTGCATGTAAAGAGCCTTTCCGTCCTTGGTCAGCTTCATCATCTCTTCTGTACAAGCCCAATCCTTGTGCTGAGCGTTCTGTGCAAGAAGCTCCTTCTCAAGAGCCTTGATACCCTCTGTGTCTCCCTCACCGTAAAGGTTGGTTCTCTTCTCCATAGCTGCAAATGGAGCCCAAGACTTTGGATATACGATGTCAGCACCCTGGAATGCTTCCTTCATATCGTTGGTAACCTTGAAAGATCCGCCGGACTCCTTAGCATTCTTCTCTGCTACGTCTACAACGTCCTTCATTACATCATATCCTTCCGGATGAGCAAGAACTACTTCCATACCAAGTCTTGTGAAAAGACCGATTACACCCTGAGGTACGGAAAGTGGCTTTCCGTAAGAAGGAGAGTATGCCCAAGTCATAGCCAGCTTCTTACCCTTTAAGTTCTCGATTCCGCCCATCTCGTGGATTACGTGTAAAGCGTCAGCCATACACTGTGTCGGGTGGTCGATATCACACTGTAAGTTAACCAGAGTAGGTCTCTGCTCTAAAACGCCGTCCTTGTGTCCTGCCTCAACAGAATCAGCAACTTCGTGCATGTAAGCATTTCCCTTACCGATGTACATATCATCACGGATACCGATAACGTCAGCCATGAAAGAGATCATGTTAGCGGTCTCACGAACGGTCTCACCGTGAGCAACCTGAGACTTTCCTTCATCCAGGTCCTGAACCTCTAATCCAAGAAGGTTACAAGCGGAAGCGAAGGAGAAACGGGTTCTTGTGGAATTATCACGGAATAAAGAAATTCCTAAACCGGAATCAAAAACCTTTGTGGAGATGTTTCTCTCTCTTAAGTTTCTAAGTGCATCTGCAACATCCCATACTGCCTTTAACTCATCATCAGACTTTTCCCATGTAAGGAAGAAATCATTTAAGTACATCTTGTCAGTCTTAAGTCCCTTAATTTCCTTTACTAACTCTTCAAACTGCTGCTTCTTATCCATTTTAATCTCCTTTAAAAATGTGTTTATCCGATAAAGCCCCATGGCTTAATCTTTATTCTTATTTTGTACCATCTACTCCGGAATTACCGAAAAGTATAGTACTTGATTTACACTTTAGACTCTAAAACTTAGTCACAGTAGTACTGTGGAAGAGCTGCGTAGAATGCTGCACAGGTTACCAAGTCCTTCTTCCATGTGATCTCGTTAGGTGCGTGAGCCTGAGCCTCAGCTCCGGGTCCGAATCCGATTACAGGGATACCGTTTCTTCCCATGATGGAAACACCGTTTGTAGAGAAGGTCCACTTGTCAAGAAGAGGTCTTGGCTCTCTCTCTGCCACTGTATCCACTTCACCGATTCTCTTCTCACCGTAAAGATCCTTGTAAGCAGCAACGGAAGCCTTACATAACTTGTGATCCTCAGGAAGTACCCATGTTGGGAAGTAGCACTCGATTGGGTATACACATCCTGTGAAGGAAGGACGATCATAGTTGTACATAGAAACTACAACATCCTCACCGTACTTCTTTACTGCAGGAAGCTGTCTGATTTCCTCAAGACAAGACTCCCAAGTCTCTCCGGCAGTCATTCTTCTGTCCAAAGATACAGCACAGCTGTCAGCTACTGCACAACGAGAAGGAGATGTGAAGAAGATCTCGGAAGCGGTAACAGTTCCTCTTCCTAAGAAACGAGCCTCTTTCCACTGCTCATTGTACTTCGGATTTAACATCTTAACCAATCCGCGGATAGAAGTAGACTCTGCATCTCCGTTGTTGTTTAATGCACGAACGTCGGAAAGAATGTCAGCCATCTTGTAGATTGCATTGTCTCCTCTTTCAGGAGCGGAACCGTGGCAGGAAACACCCTTCACGTCAATGCGGATTTCCATACGTCCTCTCTGTCCTCTGTATAATCCACCGTCAGTAGGCTCGGAAGATACAACGAACTCAGGACGAATCTTATCTTCGTTGATGATGTACTGCCAGCAAAGACCGTCACAGTCCTCTTCCTGTACAGTTCCTACTACCATTACGCGGTACTTATCGTTCAGAAGTCCCATGTCCTTCATGATCTTTGCAGCATATACAGCAGAAACGGTTCCGCCGAGCTGATCGGAAACACCTCTTCCACCGATCTTGGTGTCATCCTCGTATCCGTCGTATGGATCAAATGTCCAGTTTGATCTGTTTCCGATTCCTACGGTATCGATGTGTCCGTCGAAGCAAATCAGGGTCTTTCCGGATCCCATGAATCCCATTACGTTACCCTGTGGGTCAACCTTAACCTCATCAAAGCCCACCTTCTCCATCTCGTTCTTGATGGTCTCAACGTGCTTTGCTTCGTCAGCGGACTCTCCCGGATTCTTTACGATTGCTCTCAAGAAAGCACTCATGTCAGCCTTATAGCCTTCCGCTCTCTTCTTAATCTCTTCCAAAACTTCCTTATTTAACTGTCCCATACTAATATCCTCCTTAGTTATATATAAGCCTGTTATCCAGGGTGTTGCACAATTTGTCTTTTTGAAAATGAAGTTCTATCTTACTTCTCTTTTGCTTCCCAGATGATGTTCTTCCAACGCTCAGGGTCGGTATCTCCCTCGGTGTTGAAGCAAAGCACCTTACTGTTCTCGTTAAGCTGTAACTTCTCTCTTAAATCCTTGAAGTCATCCTGTAACATAATGGCAGCCAATGCACCGAAGCCTGCTGCACCGGACTCTCCGGAAAATACCTGATCGTCTCCCTTTAACGGAGCGTTCAACATTCTCATTCCTCTTGCAGCAACGATATCCTCAGCAGAGATAAATGCCTTTGCATGGTTCTTCAAGATATCCCAAGAAGTAATGTTTGGCTCTCCACAAGCAAGTCCTGCCATAATGGTAATCATGTCGCCGTCTACAATGCGGATGTTTCCGTCATTTGCCACAGCGCCCTTGTAAAGACAATCTGCAACGGAAGCCTCAACCACAACCATAATAGGAGGATTCTCCTTATAACGGTTAGCAAAGTATCCTACAACTGCACCTGCCAGAGAACCTACGCCGGCCTGTACGAATACGTGGGTAGGTCTTTCTCCCAGCTGGTCGGCAGCCTCATCCGCCATGGTTCCATAACCTTCCATAATCCAAGCAGGAATCTTCTCATAGCCTTCCCAAGCGGTATCCTGTACTACGATTCCGTGCTCTTCCTTCTCGGCAAGAGCTGCAGCCTGTCTTACACACTCGTCATAGTTTACATCGGAAATCCATGCCTTGGCATTCTCAGCCTTGATGTGGTTCAAACGGGTCTCTGTAGAGCCCTTCGGCATGATGATTACACAGTTCTGTCTTAACTTATTAGCCGCCCAGGCTACTCCTCTTCCGTGGTTTCCGTCGGTAGCGGAGAAGAAGGTTGCTGTTCCGAACTCTTCCTTTAACTTCTCGGAGGTTAAAACATTGTAGGGAAGCTCGGAAATATCCTTTCCGGTTTCCTCGGCAATGTAACGGGCGATAGCGTAGGAACCGCCTAATACCTTGAAGGCATTTAAGCCGAAACGATAGGACTCATCCTTCACGTAGATGTTTCCCAGGCCAAGATATTTTGCCATATTGGGAAGCTTGCAAAGAGGGGTCTCAGAGTACTGAGGGAAGCTCTCGTGGAAGGTTCTTGCCTTCTTTACTTCTTCCATAGACATAAGAGGAAGATTCTTGTCCTCTGTCTTTGGCATTTCATTAATTTTCCATTTTAAATCCTGCATGGCTATTCCTCCTTTTTTTCGCCACTATACTGTTACTTTTTGCTTTGGTCAATATAGCTGTATAAAGTAAATTTGCTGATGCCGTAGAAATTGGAAACCTTGTCTCCTGACTTGGTAATCAGGAAGGCTCCCGCATCCCGTAAGAACTGGATGGCTTGGATTTTTTCTTCCTTATTCATCAGAGCCGGCGGCTTTCCAATCCGCTTCACACTTTGATTAATCAGGTTGTCCAAAAGGTCATTCACGTTCAAAGGAATCTGTCCGTCCCCGTTACTGTCATGGCTCTCCACCGTGGTAATGGACTGCAATGCCGCATCCACATTCATCAGTGCGGTTACATCATAGTTGATGCCCAGAACCCAGCGGTATTTTCCGGTGCTGTCCTTCAGGAAAACTGTAGAGGACTTTAGGATTCTGCCGTCCTGGGTAGTAGTGCGATAGCCCAGATGGTCCACAATGATGTCTCCCTTTTCTATCGCTTCCAGGGTTTCCAGTACCACCTTTGAGGCGCCGTCTCCTATCTTTCTTCCGCTCACATGTCCGTTGATGATGAAAATGATGGTATGTTCCAAATCCTTTACGGAAAGATCATGGATACAAACCTCGCAATCCTTTCCGAACTGTCTGGCAATACCGTGAGCCGTACTCACCAGCATTTCCAAGCTGCTATCCTCTGTCATTTTCCCTCCTTTCTACCGGAATTTATGCTTTCAAAATCTATCGAAAAGCACTACCTAAAAATTTTTTATGTACCCCTATCTTAGCACGGTTTTTTTACTTTGCAATGGTTTTTTCAAAAAATTTTTTAGCTTCCAAAAATTTTTTTATGTTCTCCATTGCAATTACTTTCAGGGAATGATAAAATCCTATCAAATATGTTTTTCCCTAGAATTTTCAAGGCTTTACAGCGATTTTTTTAAGGAAAACTGTATACAATTTTTCGCACTGAGCCAAGGGCTCTTAGAAAGAAAAGGAGGATTGAGCTATGTTTTTAATCGGAAATGGACGTCTTTTCACCAGAGACGAAAAGAACAGCTTTTTCGAGAATGGCGCAGTAGTTTGGAAAGACAACACTATTGTAGAAGTAGGAGATTTTGAGACATTAAAGAAAAAATACGCAGACGCGGAATTTATTGATGCAAAGGGCGGTGTGATTCACCCGGCTTTTATCAATACCCATGAGCACATCTACTCTGCTTTGGCAAGAGGCTTATCCATCAAGGGTTATGCTCCTAACGGATTCTTGGAGATTCTGGACGGACTTTGGTGGACTATTGACCGGAATCTGGACAACGACTTAACCAAACTTTCCGCAGAAGCTACTTATTTAGAATGTATCAAGAACGGAGTAACTACCATCTTCGATCACCACGCTTCCTTCGGAGAGATTTCCGGATCCCTTTTCGCCATCGAAGAGGCTGCCAGAGACTTCGGCGTACGTTCCGTTCTTTGCTATGAGATTTCTGATCGTGACGGTAAGGAAAAGGCACATGCCGCTATTAAGGAAAATGTTGACTTCGCAAAGCACGCTCTTTCCCTGAAGGACGACTTCATTAAGGGAATGATGGGTATGCATGCAAGCTTTACCATCTCCGATGAGACCATGGAGCTTTGCCGTAAGGAGAAGCCGAAGGAGATCGGATACCACATCCACGTGGCAGAGGACATCTTAGACCTTCACCGTTGCTTAAAGGAGCACGGCAAGAGAATCGTAGACAGACTCTATGACTGGGACGTATTAGGGGAGAAGACTCTCCTTGCCCACTGCATCTATGTAAATCCTCACGAGATGGATTTGATTCGCGATACCAACACTATGGTAGTACACAACCCGGAATCCAACATGGGTAATGCCTGCGGATGTCCTCCTACCATGGAGATTGTACATAAAGGGATTCTTACAGGATTAGGTACAGACGGATACACCCATGATATGATAGAATCTTGGAAGGTGGCTAATATTCTCCATAAGCATCATTTGGTAGACCCGGGTGCCGCTTGGGCAGAGGTTCCGGAAATGCTTTTCCAGGGCAATGCTCGTATCGCTAACCGTTATTTTGAAAAGAAGCTGGGCGTATTAGAGGAGGGTGCGGCTGCAGATATCATCATCACCGACTATATCCCGCCAACACCGATGAATGCCGGCAACTTAAACGGCCACATGCTCTTCGGTATGAACGGTCGTTCCGTAGTTACTACCGTAGGAAACGGTAAGATTCTGATGAAGAACAGAGAGCTTCAGGGAATCGACGAAGAGAGATGCCTTGCCAAGATTCGCGAGGGTGCAGCTCGTTTAGAGAAGAAAATTAACGGTTAAAACGGAATTTCACAAAAAGCAAAGCTTTTCTATAGAAGAAAAGGGTAGCTGAGAACCCTTTTCTTCTGGAAACTTTGTTCGCAACATTAATGGGCCATTCTTGGTCAGGCAAGAATACCCCATCAGGGAAAAGCCCTCCTGTAAATCAGGAGAAGACGCAGGATCTTAAGCAGGAGGGCTGTTTACCCGAAAAGGAGATTTCCATGAGTGATATTATGACCCCGATTCCCTTTGACAGATTGATGAACCGTATTTTGGTAGAGCATCAACAGGGAGCTGTTTTTGGTATGCAGAAATGCTACCAGGCAAAAAACCTTCAGCCAAACACTCTTTTTGGCAGAAAATTAGAAGGACAGATTGGACCTGCTGCAGGACCTAACACCCAGCTTGCTCAGAACATCGTAGCTTCTTACTACGGCGGAGCTCGTTTCTTCGAGTTAAAGACCGTACAGAAGATGGACGGTAGAGAGCTGGCAGCTTGTGTAGCAAAGCCCTGCATCACAGCAGAGGACGAGTGTTACAACTGTGAGTGGTCTACAGAGTTGGAAGTACCACAGGCTTTTGCAGAGTATGTAAAGGGCTGGTTCGCTTGTAAGGTTATGGCGAAGGAGTACGATTTAGGTGATCCGGACGCTTTCCAGTTCAACATTTCCGTAGGATATGATCTGGAAGGAATCAAACTTCCCAAGGTAGACCGTTTCATCAACGAGATGAAGGACGCTAAGGATACCGAAATCTTTAAGGAGTGTAAGGCATGGCTTTTGGCTAACCTTGACCGTTTTAAGAAGGTGACCAAGGAAGATGTTGAGGCTATTCAGTCCGAAATCATCAACAGCGTTACCGTTTCCACCCTTCACGGATGTCCTCCTTCCGAGATTGAGGCGATTGCTTCTTACCTGATTCAGGAAAAGCATTTGCACACCTTCGTAAAGTGTAACCCTACTCTCTTAGGATATGAAACCGCTCGTGCAATCTTAGATGAGATGGGCTACGACTACATCGCTTTCACAGACTTCCACTTTAAGGATGACTTACAGTACAGCGATGCAGTACCTATGTTAAAGCGTTTGCAGGAATTGGCAAAGAGCTTGAACTTAGCCTTCGGTGTAAAGATTACCAACACCTTCCCTGTAGATGTGAAGAACAACGAGCTTCCTTCTCAGGAAATGTACATGTCCGGAAAGTCCCTCTTCGCTCTTTCCATGTCTGTAGCAAAGATGCTGACCAGAGACTTTAACGGAAGCCTTCGTATCTCCTTCTCCGGCGGTGCGGATTACTTCAACATTGAGCGTATCGTGGAGGCCGGCATTTGGCCTGTAACCATGGCAACAACCCTCTTAAAGACCGGTGGATACCTTCGTTTCATCCAGATGGCTGAGCTTTTAGAGAAGAACCTGGCAAAGCCTTGGGAAAAGGTTGAGCTTTCCTTAGTGGAGAAGATGATTGCAGACGCTAAGAGCGATAAGCACTTGGTAAAGCCCGTTAAGCCCCTTCCCAACAGAAAGTCCGATAAGAAGGTTCCTTTGGTAGATTGCTATACCATGCCTTGTCGTGACCGTTGCCCGATCCACCAGGATATCACCAGCTACGGCCGCTTGGTAAATGAAGGAAAGTTCCAGGAAGCTTTAGAGGTTATCTTAGATAAGAACCCGCTTCCATTCATGACCGGAAATATCTGTACTCATACCTGTCAGTCTGCTTGTACCAGAAATCACTATGAGACAGACGTACAGATTCGTACCAACAAGTTAATCGCTGCAAGAGGCGGATATGATGCCGTTCTTCCCGGATTAAAGCAGGAAGGTGCTGTTCAGAAGAAGGTTGGTGTTATCGGAGCAGGTCCTGCAGGTATCTCTGCCGCTTTCTTCCTGGCAAGAGCAGGCGTAGAAGTTCATGTTTACGATAAGGACGCTGTAGCCGGCGGTGTAGTAGCCAACGTTATCCCCGGATTCCGTATCCCTGCTGAAGAAATTCAGAAGGACGTAAACTTAGCTAAGCAGTACGGCGCTCAGTTCCACCTTGGACAGGAAGTTAGCGATATTGACGCTTTCCGTAAGGAAAATAACTTTGACGCTGTAGTCGTTGCTATCGGTGCCCACAAGGAAGCTCCACTTGTTCTGGAAAAGGGAGAGGCTTACAATGCCCTTCACTTCCTGGCTGACTTCAAGGCACAGGATGGCAAGGTAAACTTAGGAAAGAACGTTGTTGTAGTAGGTGCAGGAAACACCGCTATGGACGTTGCAAGAGCTGCGAAGAGAAATGCAGGAGTAGAAAATGTTTATCTGGTTTACAGAAGAACAAAGCGCTACATGCCTGCGGATCAGGAAGAATTGGAAGAGGCTATCGAAGAAGGTGTAAACTTCCAGGAGCTCCTTGCTCCATTTACCCACGAGAACGGTAAGTTACTTTGCCACCGCATGGTACTCTCCGATGTGGATGCTTCCGGAAGACGTTCCGTTAAGGAAAGCGACGAAGTGGTTGAGATTCCTTGTGATACCGTAATCGCTTCCATCGGTGAGAAGGTAGACGGTTCTTTCTATGAGAAGAACGGTATTGCTGTTACCGACAAGGGACTTCCTGTATTAAAGAAGGAAAGCAATGAGACTTCCGTAGCCGGCGTTTACGCTGCAGGAGACGGTGCTTTCGGCGCTTCCGTAATCGTAAAGGCTATTGCTGATGCGAAACTTGCTTGCGAAGCAATCTTAAACAAGACCATCGGTACAGATCGTCCATCCTTAACCACAGACGAGAAGATCTATGCTAAGAAGGGTAATCTTGTAGAGCCGGAGAAGGGATTAAATCCTGACAAGCGTTGTCTTGCCTGCGACCACATCTGTGAGAACTGCTGCGATGTATGTCCTAACCGTGCAAACTTCGCCATCAAGGTTCCCGGCGTAGAGATGCACCAGATTATCCACGTGGATTATATGTGTAACGAGTGCGGTAACTGTGAGACCTTCTGCCCATACAACTCCGCTCCTTACAAGGAGAAGTTCACTCTCTTCCACAGAGCCGAGGAAATGGAAGATTCCACCAACGACGGATTTGCATTCGTTGACAATGATGGAAATGCCATTGTTCGCGTAGGCGGTGAGAAGATGAACTACAAGGTAGGCGATAAGAATACAAAGCTCTTCTATCGTCTGGCTGAACTGGTAGATACCGTTTACAACGATTATTCTTACCTCTTGATCTAACATTTAAAAATCCAAAAAAGACTGCAGAAAAAGTTATGTTTTCATGCAGTTGCAGGTCTAAAGCTAAGGCGGGCTCTCACAGAGCTCGCCTTTTAGCGTGAAGAACTGTAAAAATTCAGAAGTTTCGCGATGATGTAGTATGGGGCTTGTAATCGGAGCACACTCCTGCTAACCTCGCCTCGTAGTGAAGGACTGTAAACATTCAGAGGTTTCGCGATGATGCAGTATGGGTCTGTAATCGGGGCACGCTCCCGCTAACTTCGCCTTCGTAGCAGTACTAACTTCAAGCTTCGCTTTAGCTCGCTTTCAGTAAGTACTGACGGGCTCAGATTGCCCCCTATTACAGACCCATACTGCATCATTTGCTTCATTTATTGATTTTCACAGTCCTTCACTTCACCGGCTTTCGATTAGTTTCGACGGGCTTAGATTGCCCCCTATTACAAGACCCATACTGCATCTATCGCTTCATTTATTGATTTTCACAGTCCTTCACTTCACCGGCTTTCGGTAAGTTTCGACGGGCTCAGATTGTCCCCTATTACAGACCCATACTGCATCATTCGCTTCAATTCTTGATTTTTACAGTCCTTCACATAACTAGGGCAAACCCTAGTAAAAGCCAAAGCGCTCACAGCTGCTCAATAAAACTCTATAGGATTTCTTTCCATTCTTCTTTATTTTGTAACCAAATCTTCCCTTTTCTGTCTTTCCTAATGTGCTATCATTTTAAGGTGTTGTAATTTCTTAATTATTCTAATATTTTTAAGAGTTTACAATGTCTTGAGGACAAGTTGAGTAATAAGAACTAAGCTTTGAAAGCCTTTCGTAATTCTAGGGATTCTAGGAACCAAAGAAGGGATAGGAGCTTATAAATCTATAAGGAGTGTTATGATGAAAATATTGAATCTAAATAAGACGAATCAAGAGCCTTCTTTTATGAAAGGAGCTCTTCTTTCTTTCCTCTTTCTTTGCTTTTTTGCCCTTCTCCCTCTATTCGGAGTAAGAAAAAGCTTTGCGGAGGAGCATCATTTGAAGTCCTACTATAGTTTATACGGAGCGGATACCGGCTTCCAAAGCTACAGTAACGATAGCCAACGGCAGATGAAAGCCGGAAATTATCCCACCGCAGTTAAAATCCTTTTAAAGCATCAGCCCGAGGGAAGCACTGGTACCATTCAGTATCAGGTCAACATTTCCGGTAGCGGCTGGAGTAAAACCTATGAGAATGGGCAGGTCGCAGGAGAAGGGCAGAACATGCCTTTAGAGGGTATTCGCGTTTCCCTAAACGGCAGTCTGAAAGATCAGTATGACGTGTACTACAAAACCGCTGTACTGGGTACCTGGCAGGATTGGGCGAAAAACGGAGAAGATAGCGGAAAAATCGGTGTGGGAATGCACATTGACGGTATTTTAGTCACTGTGGTTGCAAAGGGAGAAAGTCCCAGAGAGGAACAGCCGGAGCAGAGCCACAAGGTCTCCAAGAGCAATGTGGACGCTTCCAAACCCATGGTTGCCCTGACCTTCGATGATGGTCCCGGAAAATATGAAGATCGTATTCTGGCCGCCTTCCAAAAGTATGGCGGAAAAGGAACCTTCTTCTTCGTAGGAACCCAGGCGGAAAAATATCCTTCCGTAGTAAAGCGTGTGGCAGAGGCAGGACATGAAGTCGGTAACCACAGCTATAAGCATGAGAATCTTCCAAAGCTTTCTCAGGCAGGAGCAACCCAGTCTTTAGCAAAGACCACCGAGATTTTAAGAAAACTTTCCGGCCAGTCCGTTTCTCTGGTGCGTCCTCCCTACGGAGCTACCTCCGCCAGCGTGAAGGCCGCTTTACAAAACCAGGGACAGCCCTCCATTCTTTGGAGCATTGATACCCTGGACTGGAAAACCAGAAACTCCAAGAGTACCATTAACACCGTATTACAGCACGTAAAGGACGGAGATGTCATCTTAATGCATTCCATCTATTCTCAAAGTGCCGATGCGGCAGAAGTACTGATTCCCGCCTTACAGGAAAGAGGCTTCCAGCTGGTAACCGTATCCGAGCTGGCGAAGGCAAAGGGCGTAGACCTGCAGGCAGGACACAACTACGGCTCCCTCCGGAAGAAGGGCTAATCAAAGAAAAAAAGGAAATAAAAAGAGCTGAATAAAGACTATTATTTTGGCTTTTCAATACAAAATAACTTCGAAACAGGGGCACGCTCCCGCTAACCTCGCCTCGCAGGGGTTCTAAGCTTTTATAAAACAAAAGCCAAGAACCCGCGGGCTCAGATTGCCCCCTTATTCCGAAGTTATTTTTCTGAAAAGCCTTCTGATGTCTTTACTGATTCAGCTCTTTTTATTTCCTTTTTTCTACTTAGATTACCTTCCCATAAGAAGGTTCTTCCGTACTGCCTCCAGGAAGTCCCTGCAGGACTCGCTGCAGCTGTCCTTATCTACGGGAATTAGCGCATTGCCGCCGATGTCCAAAAGATACAACGTCTCCATATCCACGATGTTTTTCAGCTCATCGTAGTACACAACCATACTGCTGCGTTCCGTCTTCATCAAAAAATAGTTTTTATAGAAGGCGATGCTTACCGGTAAATTCAGCTTTTTATTGGAAGACCGATACAGATTCTGAAGTTGTCCCTTATAAAGATAAAACAGCAAAAACGGAACAAGAGCTATAAGAATTACCATACAAATGGCAAAAAAGCTATTTCCCATCCAATACTGGGCAAATGCCAAAAGGCCTAGAGCAAGCCAAAAGATAAAAACCAAGCTCCAGATTTTCTTCTTATAATAGGCCATCGTAAAACGGATAAACTTCTCTTCACTGGGTAGATATCCCGCGGTATATTCCGGAATTTTATCCCCTGCACGGCGGTAACGATGAAGCTCTTCCGTAGTCCATTTTCCATTTTTCAAGCCATCTCCGTCCTGCTCTAAAGAAGCATACTTCTGTCCGGTCTCGGTGATTCCTTCCTTGTTCTGTCCTCTTCTATCCTCAAAAAATTCTTCTTGATTTTTAGCCCTAAGCTTCTCGGATTCTTCTTCTATAAGATGGTACTGCTCCTCCTTGGACCTTCTGGCATTCCATCTGGCTAAGTCTTCGGAAAGCCCTACCAGCTCCTCTTCCATGTCTTTATTTTCTTCTGCTGCCATGCTTTTTCCTTTCTGTTCCTGCTGTTTTTTTCTTTGCTTCTTTTCGCACGGAAAATCCGAAGCTTCCCAATACTTTTCCCAGACCGAAATATTGTCCGTGAGAATAGGCCAAAAGCTTTGCCTTTTCCAGTTGCAGGCGCTTCTTTTCATCCAATAAGGAAGAGTCTACATGAACCGCCAGGATTTCCGCCAAAAACAGGTCGTGACTTCCCAGCTCCAATACCTGCTTTACTTTACATTCCATATTTACCGGGCACTCCGAAATCATGGGAACGGAAAGCATTTTCCCCTCTTCCGGATGCAAATGCAGTTTCTCCCACTTATTGATATCCCTTCCGGAACGTACACCGGCCTCATCCGTTTCCTGTACCAAATCCTCCGTGGGAAGATTCACCACAAACTCCCCGGTTTCCATCAGCATAGCATGGGAATAGCGCTCCTTCCGAACGGAAATGGATAGCATAGCCGGTGTGGAGCAAATGGTACCTGCCCAGGCCACCGTAAGCATGTTGCTTTCCCCTTTTTTATTTTGACAAGTCACCAGCACAGGAGGCACCGGATACAGCATATTTCCGGGCTTCCACATTTCCTTGGCCATAGAGTTTCCTTTCTTCCAAAACAATACAATTCATTGTATCGAGATTAGGATGGAAATTCCTCTTTATACGATGGGGGGATGATCCAAATAGGGGCCCACAAAAGCCAGGAAAAAGCTGAGAATTGCCGCTCCGAACAACATTGTCAGAACAATTCCCACCACAATGGCAATCAGCTGGGCTCTGGCAAAGTTTCGAATATTCTTATTCTTCGTAGCTCCGAGACTCATGATAATCACCACAATAAGTCCTACCAGAGGAATCGCAAAAACCACCTGATATAGGAAGAAGTGAAGTGCCGGTACTACCTTAAGCTCCTCAGGAAGCTCTTCCTCGGAAATATCCCATGGGCCCGGCTTTCTTTCCAAAGTATCTCTGCTGTACTGTTTTTCTATGCTCTGCTGCTCTCCGCCTACAGTACCGTTATTATTCTCGTATCCCTGTTCTTCCATAGTGCCTCCTTTATACCGTCCTTTTCCAATCCTTCTCCAACCCTTTGTTTATACCATGAATCGGCTTTCGATGGCAAGAAAAAGGCACTCTAACGACAGACAAAGGCACACAGGCACGGGCCGAATCCGATACAGCATCCATTAGAAGGGGAAAAACCATCGTTTGCTTTCTGAATTTGTGCATTATATAATAGAAAAAAATATTTGAAAGGAGAATTTGCTATGTCTTGTACAACAATTTTGGTTGGTAAGGATGCCAGCTACGACGGTTCCACTATGATCGCCCGTAATATGGATTCCGGTTCCGGAGAGTATACTCTGAAGAAAATGATTTCCGTTTCCGGAAAGAATCCTCCCAAGAAATATCGTTCCGTGCTGTCTCATGTGGAGATTCCTCTTCCGGACAAGGCACTGGATTACATTTGCTTCCCCAACGCCTTAAACGATAACGGTATCTGGGCAGGCGCCGGCACCAATAGTGCCAATGTCTCCGTTTCCGCTACGGAAACCATTACCAGTAACGAGCTGGTGCTGGCAGCGGATCCCTTGGTAGTACTTCACAAGGAAGGCAGGACGGAAATTCCCGGAGGCATCGGGGAAGAAGATATGGTAAGCTTGCTGCTTCCCTATATCCATTCCGCAAGAGAAGGAGTCCTTCGTCTCGGAGAGCTTTTGGAAAAGTACGGCACCTATGAGATGAACGGAATAGCCTTTTCCGATACCAAAGAGATTTGGTGGCTGGAAACCATTGGCGGACACCATTTTATCGCCAAAAGAGTTCCGGATGATTCCTATGTGATGATGGCCAACCAGCAGGGCATCGACTCCTTTGATTTAAAGGATGCCTTCGGAAAGCAGGAATCCCACATCTGCTCCAAGGATTTAAAGGAATTTATCGCAGAGCATCATTTGAATCTTTCCTATGAGGAAGAATTCAATCCAAGAGACGCCTTCGGCAGTCACTCCGATGCGGACCATGTGTATAACACTCCCAGAACCTGGTATATGCTGAAGACCTTGAATCCCCACTGCTTCCGTTATGAAGGGGAAAATGCAGACTTCACACCGGATTCCGATGACATCCCCTGGAGCATGGTGCCGGAGAAGAAGATTAGTCCCATGGATGTAAAATACGTGCTCTCCTCTCATTTCCAAGGCACCAAATATGATTGCTACGGAAAATACGGTGATGCCAGTCATGTGGGACAGTTCCGTCCCATCGGCATCGAGCGCACCTGCTTCCTGTCTCTCCACCAGAACAAAGAAGAAAAGATTAAGGACTTGGAGTGCATTACCTGGCTTGCCTTCGGAAGCAATGTCTTTAATGCCCTGATTCCCCTCTTCTCCTCCGTGGGAAAGATTCCCGCTTACTTCAGCACCACCAGGAAGGAAGTCAGCACCGACAGCTTTTATTGGAACAACCGGCTCATCGGCGCTTTGGCAAATGCTTCCTACGCCATCAGCCGTTTCCACGTGGAGCGCTATCAGAACTCCGTACAAGCCAAGTGCTATCAGCTGATTCTGGAGTGCAAGAAGGAAATTGCAAAGAAAAAGAGAAGTCAGGAAGAAATTCGAGCAATGCTGGAAGAATGCAATGAAAAGATTGCCCGTTGTGCCAAGCAGGAGACCGCCGAGCTTTTGGACAAGGTATTGTTCGAAGCCAGCAGCGTGATGAAAAACTCCTATTCCCGCTCCGACGCTTAGAGGCACTGCCCCACGATAAGAGGAAACTCCCCATTATAGAAAGAGGTATATTTATGACAACATTGATTTCCGCGGAAGATACTTGGGCGCTATGGACGATTCTGTCCCTTAGCGTGGCCATCTCTATATACCTGGAACAAAAATATGTCTGGGCCAACAAGATTACCGGCTGTATCTTAGCCACAATCTTCACTTTGGTGCTGGCAAACCTGAACATCATCCCTACAGAATCACCGGTATATGATGCGGTATGGAGCTATGTAGTTCCCCTGGCGGTACCCCTGCTCCTCTTCAATGCCAACGTAAAGAAGATTTTAAAGGAATCCGGCAGAATGCTGGCCATCTACCTTCTGAGTAGTGCCGGAACTCTCTTGGGGGGCTTTGTTGCCTACTTTAGTTTGAAAAATGCTATCCCCAAGCTCAATGATATTATTCCTATGTTCGTAGGAACCTATACCGGTGGCGCGGTAAACTTCGTAGCCATGTCCGAGCAGTATGCTGTCCCGGGAAAAACCGTATCCGCTGCCATCGTTGCGGATAATCTTTTGATGGCGCTTTATGTTTTCGTTCTTATTTCCCTGCCTTCCATGGCCATCATCAAAAAGCTGTATAAGCAGCCCTATGAGGATGCCCTCTTGGCACAGTCCGAAGAGGACCGGGATAAAAACAAAACCATGGCAGCGAAGTTTTGGGGGGCAAAAAGCATTTCCCTAAAGGACATTGCCTTTGCGGTAGGCATTGCCTTTACCATCGTAACCCTTTCCACCAAGCTCTCCGGAGTCATCAGCGGATTCTTCTCCGGAAAAGACGCCTTCAGTCAGTTTATGGGCGGTTTCTTCGGAAACAAATACCTGCTGATTACCACCATTACCATGATGATTGCCTCCTTCTTCCCGAAGCAAATGTCTTCCGTGAAAGGCTCTCAGGAAATCGGCACCTTCCTGATTTACCTCTTCTTTGCGGTAATCGGTGCCCCTGCCTCCATTCTTTTGATTATTAAAGAATCCCCATTGCTTTTGGTTCTGGCTTTGATTATGGTAGCGGTAAATATGATTATTTCCCTGATTTTCGGAAAAATCTTCAAGTTCTCCATCGAAGAAATCATCATTGCCTCCAATGCCAATATCGGCGGCCCCACCACAGCGGCGGCCATGGCGGTTTCCAAGGGCTGGACAGAGCTGATTATTCCGGGACTTCTGATTGGAACTCTAGGCTATGTGATTGGAAATTATCTGGGCATCTTTGTGGGAATGGTTTTGCATTAAACGAAATCTCACCGACTTTGCAAAAGAATCTCATTTTGTATAAAACACAAAAAAGCAGAAGAACAAAACACAAAGAAAGTGGAAGAAACAGAAGAAAAAAGAAGAAAAAAGAGGCTTGCAAAAAATCAAAACTGTCTCCTATACAGCATGAAGACTATGGATATCTTGATTTTTTGTAGGCCCTTTTTCTAGTTCAGTAGCCAATCAATTAAGCTTACAACATGAATTCCCTCATATTCCTCATCCAATGCTTTGTCTAAAGTAATCACCATTTTTGTATAATTATCGGGAATTTGCTGTAAAGGATTCAATTCTCTGTTTCTTACCGTCTCCTCCAGCATGCTCTCCGTAACTTGAATATAGAGCTTTTCATTGGCCTTTGTAGCAACAAAATCAAGCTCCAAACTAGCTATTTTTCCAATAGCAACATCATAGCCTCGACGCAATAATTCAAAATATACTATATTTTCCAAGCTATGTCCCCTATCTCTATCCCGAAAACCTAAGAGATAATTTCTTAATCCGATATCCACGATGTAATATTTCCCCAGAGTTCTCAAATACTCCTTCCCCTTAATATCAAATCGCTTGACTTCGTAGAACATAAAGGATTCTTTTAAAGCGCTTACATAAGTTGCTATAGTTTGGGTTGCCGGCCTCCCCTGCCTCTCACGATTTTCCAGCAAATTTTCCGATACCAGAGTATTGCTCACGGAATTTAAGGATGTAGTGTTGCCGATATTATCAGCTAAAAATAGTATGATTTTTCTAAGAAGCTCCGCATCCGTAATCTGCCGCTGTCCTCTTCTTTTTTCCCGTTCTAAGATGTCTCGAAGCACCACCGTTGAATAGATGCCGTCCAGCACAGTCATCACTCTATCTTGCTCCAAGCCAAAATCTGCAATTCCGGGCATTCCGCCATAGCGCATGTAAGCATCAAGTAAATCTCTTGTTTCTGCGATTTCTCCATCTTCCTTCCAGGCACGTTTTTTTGTTTCCCCAATAGGAGTCTGATAGTCTTTCAAAATATAACCATGAAAGTCTATGAATTCCTTAAAGGACAACGGATACATTTTCACTTCTATATATCTTCCGGCCAAGTAGGTGGAATACTCCGAAGACAAAAGATAGGAATTCGATCCTGTAATATAAATATCGCAGTTAAAATCTACGCGAAAGGAATTAATCGCATTTTCCCATTGATGAATTCTTTGCAATTCATCAAAAAACAAATAAGTTCTTTGATTCTTCGAAATCTTTTTTTTCACATAAGCATATAAATCCTTATAACTCATTTCTTGAAATTCTAAGGATTCAAAATTGATTGCTATAATCTGCTCTTGTTTTACTCCCGAATGCAAGAGATGTTCCTGCATCAACTTTAAAAGACTGGACTTACCACACCTTCTGATTCCTGTGATAACCTTCACCGGCTCCGTGTCTTGAAAAGCAATCAATTTATTCAAGTAAATATCACGTTCCTTTAATTTTCTATTCTCGCCCACCTCTTACACCTCCTTGCTAAATTTGATAATAAGAATACCCTAAACTTTCATTTTTTTCAAGTTTAGGGTATTTATCAATCAAACTTTTTTATTTTCTATTTTTCCTATTCTGCTTTTTCTGCCCCTTGTTTGTCTCCCCTCTCTGTTGTAAAATAGTTATGTTGTATTTTTTCTTGTTTGCTGATGAATTTTAAGCTATGAAGGAGGATTGCATGGCAGATTTTCAAGAAAATTACCTAGAAACAAACCGGCAGGAGGAGCAGGAGCGGGTACGACAGCTGGCCAATGATCCTGATGTACAGGCACGACTCACAAAGATTCGCGGAGAAATGCAGGAAAATATTAAATGGAAAAATTATCTTATCGTTGCGGCCATCGTAGCCGGTTTACTGATTATTGTGTTTAAGTTATTCGGAATTTTGCTTGTAGGGCTCCTTTATTTTTTTGTCTATCGTCCGAAAAAAGAGCAAAGAAACGCTTACTTTGCAAAAGGCGGTAAGAATAACGATGATTTGTATGCGGAGGAATTCCTAAATCCCATTCTTCAGAAAATCTTCCCAAAAGCAAATCTTGGACAAAGAGGAAGCCTACCTCTACAGGCCATGAAAAAGGTAACGCCCAAATCAGAAAAATATGAGCCTTTCTTCTTCCTGTCTTTAGGAGATGAGCAGGATACTCGCATGTGTAATCTCTACTCTTCCCACACGGAAACCAGAATTGAGACCAGAGACGGGAAGGAATATGCAAAAAACGTTCAGGTGACAGACTTTGTCGGACAGGTATTTTCCATGCAGCTCCCCGTAAACTTTAACGGACAGCTTCGAGTAGTTCCTACCAAAAAAACTTTAGTTCTGAAACGAGAAGTACAGGATGCCTATCCCGGAGCCCTGCCCGGAGAGCAGAAAATTGATGTGGAAGATATTCAGCACAACGAAAACTTCAACATCTACTGTAGCGATGAGCTTTCCGCAAGAAAGTTCTTAAGCCCAAGAGTCTTGACCTGGTTTGACGAACACATTTCTCAAAACGGTCTTTGCGTCTATCTGGAGGGAAATAAGCTGTATATCTCCTTATATACCGATAACTTTATCTTCCCCACACCTCAGACTCCTGAAGAAGTAGACGGCTTATCTATTGAGAAGGAATATAAGGAGCTTCGGAAGCAGCTGGATTTTCTTTTGAATTTTACAAAGGTATTCCAAAGCTAAAAGAAAAAGAGCCTTTTTAGGAAAGCCCATCAAAAAGACCGGTAAACCCGCATAGCGATGGTTTATCGGTCTTTTTTCATCAATTTAAGAAGATAATCTCATAATATCCTCCATAGTACATCCCAATGCTCCATTCAAAAGCCCAGTGCTATATCAGGGACAGCATCAAGCTAATGCCATAGCCTGCAAAGATAAAGCCCCCCATAGGAAAGGCATCTTTAATCTTTATTTTCTTTAGAAGCAGAAAGGGGATGAACGTAATCGCACAAAGAATAAAGGAAAAAAGAAGAATGATACAGGCTGCACTGATGCCGGAATAAAAGGCAATGGCAGCATATAATTTTACATCTCCCATTCCCAGTCCCCCCTTTGATAGGAATACCATCAACAGAAGAAAGAGCAATAAAATAAACAGGGAACCTAAGGACTGGAAAAGGAATTCTTTCCACCCAAGGTGATAATACAAAATTTCAATGAGTCCTATCACTACCCCTGCCACCAGAAAAATCAGTACTAAGATATTCGGAATAATGTATTTTTCCCCGTCTACAATGGCCGCTACAGCCAAAATAAAATACAACAAAGTCAGACGAACGATAGCAAAGGTATCTACTGCATTCTGTGCCGTAAAGTAGCCCAATACAGCGGAAAACAGAATAAACAATCCATACAATATATTTTTTGCCTTTTTATCGAAAATCGGATGGGTTTCCTTTTTATTTATCCCCCTGTCCTCTTGCTGTTTTTGATGCCATACCAGTAAAATGTGGCTTAGCTTAATAGCTAACACAGAGAGAAGCAGATATAATACACCGATGCCTATTTTTAAAGCCATGTTTTCCCCTTTAATAGTCTTCCAATCCCCACAAATGAACCTTCACCTTCTGGGATAAGTCCAATGGTTCTGTTTTAAAAAGATTAAACCAAAACTTCATCTTGTACTTGGCAACAAGGGTTAAGTCGCCGTTATTGACTGTCCCGCTAAGCTCCATGTTCCCTACAACGCCCAATTTTTTTAATTTAGTATAAGCACTGAGTTTATTTCCATCCCCGGTAAAATAAGAATAAAATCGATCCTCCAGCACGCCGGAAGACACTGTTTCATTCTTGTGCCAGCTTTCCGCAGAAGAAAAGCTCTTGTCTCGTACAGCATAACGCTCAAATCTTTGCAAAATAGTGCTCACACTGGTATTCTCCAATCTTATCTTTTCATTCCAATAAGGATCCAGACTCAGACTATTAGCCGTTTGCACCAAAGTATGCATCACTTGATTCTGCGCCGAAAACACAAAGAACACACCATTCAATGCCATAAATAGAAAGCAGAATATGGGCAAGATAATCGCCGCCTCTAGGGTAACGGAAGCTCTTTCTCTAAGAAGTGACTCTTTAAAGCTATTCATTTTCTCTTTTACCTCTTTTCCCATCATGAATCCTCTCCAAAAGAAGTAATCAAACCGAACAAATCCTTTCCAAGGCTGATAAAGGAATCTATCACTCCTGCAACCTTGGAGAGATCACTTATTTTATTATTAAAATACTGGCTAAAATGGACCGTATTGACGTAATGAAGCACATCCAGGGTTGAGGCAACTGCCACTACTTTTACTTTGTTGGATTCTTTTAAGCCGACTTTCTCCAACAAGGGTGCAAAAAGAAAATCAAAGCTTTTTTCCGCTTCCAGTACATAATGGCATCGTCCAAGATCATCCGGAACTCTCTTTACCCTTACCGTTTCCTTACCGCCACCATTTCCGCCACTGTACTTCGTAAGTCTAAATCCTAAAAAACTACTTGCTTTCTCATTTCCGTGTATGAGAAGATTCATTTGTTTCAGACTAAGATAGCGATACAAGCCTATATTTTCAATATCTTGTACTGTTATCTCCTCTTTGTATTCCAAGCCTTCGTATTTATAATTCTCTGCCACTCTCACTACCGCCGCATTGCAGGCCGCTGTAAACATGTTTCGCTGATACAAATGAACGGATAAGGCCAAAAAAAACATAAGAATAAAGATAGAAAATATCATTCCTATCCCCCATTCCAGCATTATGGTTCCCTCTTCACTTCGAACATCCATAACTCACCTCTTTTGTTCCCATTGTTTACATTACTATTTAGAAAAAACCGATGCCATAGCCTTTGCTTCCTGACTTAAGTCTTTTAGATAGAGAGCCGCTTTTTCCACCGACCACTCACTCAGCTTCTTCTTGGTGTACGGCACCGGAAACATATATTCATTGGTATATTTGCTGATATAAAGTTTATTCCCCTTAAGGTAGGCACAAAGTCCCTGATCTGAAATCTGCTCATCAAACCAAGCCAGAACACTTGGACTTAAGAACTTTCGGGCAGCAATCTCATCCGTACAGTAAATGTTGTAATTTTCATTGTGCCGCACATCCTCCACATCAATCTTTTGCTCTCCCTCTAAGACTCCCGCATATTTTCCCTGGGTCTCTATATTCAAATGCGCAAGCTGCTTTGTAGGCACAATCCGTACATGCCCTTGATAAACTTCCCTCAGAGTTAGAGCATACAAAACGCCTCGGAAATCCCTCACTTTCTTAATTCGTTTTTCCTTTCCACTCTTGTACTCTTCTTCATGCCAGGCATAAAAATTACAAACACTAAGGTTTCGTTCGTCATTAAACTTCAATGCATTGAATTGATTATACTTCTCCGACTTAGGAACCGCATATTTTACATCCTCTATAGGCTCTTCTCCCCAGGAGTGAATCTTAGCCTTCGGAAGGATTGCCCCCAGTATCAGGTTAAGAATCTGTTTTTTATAGATGGCATTCAAATCGATATCACTTTTGCTCTTAAAAAAGGGGATGATGATTAAGACAAACAGCAGGATTACTGCCAAAGGAAAGCCTGCACGACGAGGCAGATAGCACAGCACGAAGAGACAAATTAATCCCTTAGCAGCCATGTCTACACCTTGCCTGTCTCTTTTTACAAGTTCGTCTTTTATCAGTTTATAGTTTTTTTTAAACTCTTCAGTGCGTTTAAGTTCCTTTAATTTCTCTACTTCTTCAGCTGTTAATGCCATTTTCCTATTTTCTCCTTTAAAATTGTACTTCCGTGAATGCTTTCACCTCTGATGCAATTTATTGGCCTTCCCTTATTTCTCCTCTATCTTACATCGATAACTGATAAAAAATACCCACCGTATCCCTAATCTCTTGATTCAGCTCTTTAAGGCTGAGTGCTGCTGTTTCTACTGACCATGCATCCAGCATTTCCTGTGTATATGGTACTTGGAACAGATAGTGATCCTGATATACTGAAATAAACAGCTTATTTTCTTTCAAATATAATGATAATCCTTGTTTCGAAATCTGTTGATCAAACCAAGCTAAAACACTGGGATTAAGAAATTTTCTGGCAGATACCTCATCAGTACAGTAAATGTTGTAATTCTCATTATGTAAAACATCTTCTACATCTATTTTTCTTTCACCTTCCAATGCTTCAAGATATCTTCCTTGGATTTCTTTTTTTAAGAATTTTGATTTCTTGGTTGGAACAACTCGTAACTGACCTGCATAAGAATGGGGTAATATCAGTCCATATAATAGTCCTCGAAAATCAGTGACTTCTCTAGGATTTGTGTCATGTTCACTATTCTTCACTTCATGCCATGCTCGCAGGTCACAAACTTTAAGGCATCTGTCATCATTATATTTAAACATCCATCCTAGGGCATAATAATAAGAATCGGGAACTACTTTTATATATTCGTTAAGTACGAAGTCACCTTTAACGCATATTTCTGCATTCGGATCAAGGATTTGTAAAATTGAATTTAAGATACCGAGAGCATATGTATCGACTAAACTGCTCTTCTTCTCTTCCTTCAGCACAGCATATGTCATAAAAATAATAAAAGCAAAGAAACTCAGATAAATCCCCAATGGAAAAAATTTCACAAGAAGAAATAAGCAAAATAAAACCTTTAAACGAAAATACAGCTTTTTTCTTTCTTCAAGTCCGATTTCCTCTTTAATTTGTTTATAAGCTTTTAAAAATTTATCTGATTTCTTAAATTCTATTAATCTTTCTTTTTCTTCACTTGTTAAGTGAATACAATCTTTTTCCATCAACTTTCTCCGACTTTCCGATATATACTTTAAATTTTTTAATAATACTATTCTCTAATACCCAAGCGTTTTCGTACAATCAAGTTTAAACCCGCCAGTACTTTTTGTAATGGGCACAAATTCATTTAATTGATACTCTGTGGTAGCGGTAATTCCGGTATAAGCTTTACTCAAATGATAATCCGTTTTTTCCTTATACTTTTCCTTTGCCTCCAATTGCACAAGGTTCTGTAACCGCATAAGATACTGATCTTGATTTGTTCCTAAAAGCATCAAAATTAAACAATGCTCCCCATAGTCCAGCTTCATAAGGCCTTTCTCATCTTTTAAGCCCATGGCCTCTGTGGCTGTGGTTTCCTTTGGTTCTTGCGGAACAGTATTCCCTGAGTTGGAATTATCATTTTGGGGCTTCGTACTATCCTTTGTAGCTTTCGATGCATTGTTCTCTGAATTGGAATTATCATTATCTGGTTTTGTGGTATCTTTGGTAGCTTTCGATTCAGCGTTCTCTGTTTTAGAATCGTTGTTATCTGATTCTTCACTGCTTTCTGTCGTACCTCCGAATGTACTATTTATTTTATTTTTTGCTTCTGCTGCGATCTTATCCGCTGTATCCTGAGTGCCCTTTTTGATTTGTTTCGCTGTTTCATCATTTAACCCCCTACACTTTGAAAAATCCTCGATAAAGTTTGATATGCCTTCAGTAGACATATAGGCCTTCATCTTAATAAGACTAACGGATTGTTTGTTTACCAAAAGTATCATATCTATAAATGACTCTAGTAAAAGAAGTATCACAAAAACAACTACTACGAAGGGACCGGTAACACTTGTTTCTGTAATCCAGTCAGAACTTGCAATAGCCGGGAGATTAGAGACCAATCTTAATAAGAAGCCATTAAAGAAGGTACCCACCTGTGCACCTTTTTCCGAGTTGGAACCGGTTAAAAGATACTCCAGCTCTGCTCCCTTGTAGAGTTTGTCCCTTCCTTCCACATTATCCATTTTAGGATAATGCCAGAAATCTCCGTCTAGAAAACCGATATTATAAGTACCACCGGCCATTTCAAAAATATTACTATACTCATATCCCGTTAAACTGGAACCATCACTATAATTGGTTCTATTTGGCATATTGTAAACACCATAGCCATAGAGCAGAAAATTCTTCCCCAGGGACTCTCCACCGGAAAGTAGACGCCCAAGATTTTGGAGCCTGCTACTTGCCCAATCAAATATACCCTTAAAGAAGGTGACTAGGCTCTTCAAAAAAGTTCCAAGAGCTGTTAACGTCGCGAAAAAATCTCCATCTGCTGCCGCCATTAAGAACTGCCAAATAGAAGATAATAAATTCACAACGCTATCCGTTATTTCCGCTGTCCCCAAGTCCAGCACACCGCTTTGATTAATCAACTCACTGGGATCCAAATTAGAATCTAAGGAACCATCATATAATACTTTTGTCCCTATAATCTGATACAATAAGTCCTTAAGACTTCTTACAAGATCAATCGTAGAATCAGAGCCTTTAATGGTATTTTCCATTTCTCCATATAAGGCAGCCGTTATTTTATCAATACTTTCTGCTTCAGAGAGAACAATATATCCTTCAATTTTATCATCTGCTTCAGCAGAGTAAGACTCCAGTTTTTTAGCCTGCGCTTCTAGTTTTTCATCATCTTCTTGTCCGTCATTATATATTTCCTTTTGCTGGTTATCTATAAATTTTTGAGCCTGATTATTCATTACATTATAAGTGGCAAAAAAAGGATCCTCTATTGTATCTTTACCATACTTATTCTTATACTTATTCTTATAGTATTCTTGGGTATTGCTCAGTAGTTCATCTAATCCTTTTGCATATTTTTCCCTGCTTTTTAAAAAATCTCTCTCTTTCTCTTTTAAAGAAGAAAGCCTCTCTTTTAAATCATCGGTAGCTGTGCCAAAGGCTCTGGCCTTGCTATCTACTTCACTAATGTAAGAATCCAAAGAAATCTCTTCTCCATTATCTTTCCTGCTTCTTGCCTCTTCTAAAGCTTGATACGCATTATCATAGGCCTTTCTTGCTTCTTTATACTTTGTTAAAGACTCTACATATTTCTTTGCTTCATCGCAGTATTCTTTTAAAGATTTTGCCATATTAATAGCAGAATCCGTAATATCAATTACATTGTTTCCACTATCCAGTAAATTTTTGCAAATCTGTAAAGGATTTTTTTTATGGTAGTAATCCAATAATTCTTTTATATTTAAGCCCTCTTCCAAAGTATTGATGGGTACGGAAAGCTCACTGTACTCGAATACCTCCTGCCTTAATACTAAAGGTTCAATAAGCGAATTTTTTCCCTCTGCCGAGCTTCCCGATAAGCTGATGGCCTTTCCGAATCCTTGAACATTCGCTTCCAGATAGCTTTGATAATGAGAGTCCAAAGATTCTTCCTGATCCTGTCTTACCGCCATAAAGCCAAATCGTTCATCCAAGTATGGATCATAATGAGCCAGGGCAGAAAAAATAGAGCTTCCCATCAACTCTTCAATAATGGCTTGTGCGCTTTGTATTCTGGCATATTCTACGAAAATCAAAGTACACATCAACAAAGGGGAAACAGTTAATGCCAAAAAAATAGAAATCATTCCCTTTCCGCCATTGACATGAGAATACAAAAAGAACTTTAGTTTTTTATGAAATTCTAAAATATTCATGGGAACGATTCTGTTCCTAAGCTTTGGAATGAAAATTACCGGTAAGAAAATAATCCATAGAATAAGAGTCATAAAATTTTTCATGACTCTCCCATGGAAAGAAATACTCATTGAAAACTTTTCCATCTGTCCCCCCTGCATAAACGCATCTGTTTAGGTAGTGAACTGCCATTGTTATTTTTCTATATATATTACATAACTTTAAACAATTCCCTATTATAGTTTATACTAACTTATGGATTCTTATTTTTCAATATTTATATTAAATTATTTCTATTCTTATCTATAATTAATGCCATTAAAGCTATCGGGAGTTTGACAGTTAAATAGTTCCAAAATCTCCTCAGGCCTTGAAAAGCCTGTCTGCAAGCTCCATCACGTTTACCGTGCACTGGAAATCCTTGCAAAAGAGAATCAACAAGAGCCCATAAATGGCGTAATTACGCCGTTTATGGGCTCTTGGCTCTTTCTCAACTGTCAAACTCGGGATTATAAGCTTTTCTCCTTTGTTCTGTCAATTATTTTCTGCCTTAAAAAACAAAAATCTAAATTTCCCTATCTTATCTTTCCTCTCAGTCTTCTCCGCTTCAGCTCCTGTAAGAGGCTTGGGCCGTTGACCACGCAGGACAATCCCATTAAGCCTGCCACAGTAGCGATGGCGGCATTTCTGGCAAAGTTTTTCTGAGAAATAAGACGAAGCAAAGGATTGTTGGTAATCACGAAGTCGGAAACTTCCTTTCGGCTTTCATTGCCGGCTGCATCTCTTGCTACCACCAAAAGCTTATGTCGTTTTCCCTTTTCTCCGGAAATCTGTAAGGGGAAGCTGTCCTTAGCAACCGCTTCCTGTAAACTCTTGTCCCTCCAGCTTAGTTCTTCCGTTCCATCCACGGTGGCATCCACCTGCTCCAGCCACAGGTTATCCTGTACGGATAAATCCAGATCCAGGGCATCACCACGGTATACCCCCTGATTGTCCACATTGGAAAGCAGGATTCTGGGGGGTGTTCTGTCGATACCGAAGCGAAGCTCCGCCCCTCTTTCGGTCTGTTCCGTACTGGCAAGGTTTCCTGCCTTATCCTGAGAGGAAATCTGCAAATGATACAGACCTTCCTTGTCGAAGTTATCCTTCTTAATCAGATAATCTCCCCGATACCATTTTCCGTTACCGCCGGAGCGCGTAGTCTGATACTCCGCCCCCTCGGAAAGGGCATGCTTCTCCTCATTTCTGTATAAGGTCAATGCAGAAGACAAAACCTCATCCGCATTGATTTCCGAAATCAGAATCTCTTCTCCCTCTTTCTGATAGGTACCCTGCAGTGCCTTCGCCCTGTCGGACAGAAGATAGGTGGAACCGAAACGATTTACGGAGAACCAAAGCTCCTCCGTAGTTTCATTTCCCGCCATATCCACAATCTTTGCGGAAAGCCGATACACATCGTCCGTCTCCGGCTCCTCCGGGAAGTTTTGGAAGGAAAGATTTCCCTCTTCTCCCCCGGCGGAGCTTTGGTAAACAATGCCCTCTTTCTCCTCCTGCTTTGGAGACTCGATTTCCTTCATAGGCTTCTGCATAGGAAGGTTTAAGGCATCCGTTCTGGCTATGGAAATGCTTCCTCCCTGCTGAGAAGACAGTTCATGCTCTCCATGCACCTCTCCTACAAGCTTCAAAGACAAAGCGTCCTGATCCAAGTAACGATCGCCATAGGAAATCTTGGGACTTACTTCTCCCTTATTGGCAGACTCGTTCAAAATATCACTAATCGTCAGACTGGGAGCCGTTCTGTCAATGACAAAATGATCCTCCGGATAAGCCAAGGCCTCATTTCCCGCCAAATCCTTCACCCGGATGTTGAACTGATAGTCTCCGTCCTCTTCATAGGAAATGCTTGCCTGATGATGAAGCTCGGAAACCCCACGACCTTCTCCACCGCTAAAGGAAGACAGGGCACTGCCATGTCCCTCTCTGCCGCCATCCTTCAACACGGAATAGTCCACAAGATCCGAACGGAAATTTTTCTCCTCAATGGAAATCTCCGCCCTTCTTCCTTCCTTGTAATAAAACTCATGGTTTGGGGTATTGTTGTCATAGCTTACACTGAGTACAGGGGCTGTTTTATCCACGGTAAAGTCCAAAGCTGCCTGAGTACCCTCTGCATAGACTAGCTCTTCCATGGCATTTCCGGCCAAGTCCTCTCCGGTGATGGAAAGCTGATAGTCTCCGTCCTTATTAAAGTAAATACGGCTTTCCCATCTGGTACTGTCTCCGCTTCCGGAAACCTTTTGGAAGGAATCCCTTTCCACCTCCAAAAGCTTGGCACCCTTTCCCTCTGCCGGGTCTGTAATCAAAATCTTGAAGGCATCCTCTGAGAAGTTTCTCTCCTCTACCGTAATGGTAGCCGTTCGATTTTCTTTAAAATAAAACTCATTTTCCACACGATTGTTGTCGAAGGATAAGGCAACCCTCGGCCTGGTAATGTCAATGCTCAGGTGCTCTTCCTTCACCGTCTGATTGCCTGCATTGTCCACCGCCTTAATCTTCAGAACCACGTCATTGCTGTTGTTGTCCTTTGCCAGAATCGTCAGGGCATGGGCATCCTCATAGGACTTCTTTAAGTCGTTTAACTGAGGCTCTTCCTTGGAAAAATGATAGAGAGAGCCTGCCTGGGTTTCTATACCGTCCCTGTAAACGGTATAGGTCACATCCTTTAAGCCGGCATAGCTGTTTCCGGGGCTTGGCTCCGTTACGGAAATGCCTACCCCCACATCCTTCTTGTAGAGGCCGTTTTTCTCCTCTTCCTTCGGTAAGGTGATATGAATCTCCGGATTCTGCTGGTCTAAAATCACACCGTCAGAGCTTAGGTAATACTGATTTCCGGCCATATCCTTCAGATGGACATAGGTAATAAAGGTCTCGTTGGGAGAGATTTCCTTGGACCAGTAACCATCCTTTGCTTCGCTGGTAACATTCTTAAAGGCAGAACTTGCCTGCAAGTCTGCAAGACTCATCTTCTCCCTTGTTCGAAGAACTTCCACCAGCCCGACACCGCTAAGGTTATCCTCCGCCTGCAAACGAATGACCTGCTTCTTATTGCTGAATCGACCAAAGCTGATACGATCCAGGAGCTTGGTCCAAAGGGTTCCATCCTTGGAACGATCCCAATCACCAATCTTCAAGGCACCGGTGGGGGCTTTTCTGTCCACCACAAAATCAAAGGCCGCCTTTGTCTCTCCTACTTCTATGGGAGCATTTTCATTGCCTGCCAAATCCTTGACCTTAAGACTGATATGATAAATCCCATCCTTACTAAACTCAATAGGATAGGTATACTTATTCCCCGCCTTCGTCCAGTAAGCTAGATTGGTTAAATGGTCTGCATCATCTATGGATATGGAATTTCCTGCCTTATCCTTTACAGTAAGCTCTACCTGAAGAGAAGAGAAATCCAAGTTGGCATCCTCAATTTCGATTTGCCCCTTTCTAACTTCTCTAAAGTATTTCTCATTAGCCAAGCCGTCATTGGATAAAGTCAGCCGAATCTTAGGCGGTGTTTTATCCACTACCAGGAAATTGGAGGCGCTGGCTTTTCTTCCGGAAAGATCGGTAGTATCCACCATAACCTCATACTGTCCGTCCTCTGTGAAATTTAGTTCAGAAGAATATAGGTTGGAATCGGATAGCTTTTCCTTCTTCCACGTAACCGTATGATTTTTAAACTGTTGCACGCCTCTTGTCGAAGCCAGAGAACGGGGATGAAGAATACGCCCGGGCATAGTGCTGGGACTTACCGGCGTAGCCAGAGATGAAGGCGAACTTTTCACAGTATCCGGAAGAAAATTATAGTTAAGGTGGGTATCATTGGTACTAAAATTTTCTTCTAAAATCTTTGTTGTAAATTTGACATCCTTCGCAAAGTACCGTACCTGACCACTTTCGGAAGAAGGGTCAAAGTAAATCTTGGGGTCTGTATGATCCACAGTGATAGCCAGTTCTCCATTCTTCTCCAATCCTAAAGTATTCTTCCATTCTAAAGGATTTCCGGAAGGATCCTTATAGGCAAAGGACAAACGATAATGTCCTTCCTCGGTGAAATTCATTGTCAAATCATTCTGTTCCCCATTAGGCATGATTTGCACGAAGGAAGTAGAATTGTCCTCTAACAAGCTCTCTCTTCCATCACTAATGAAAGCGGAATTCTTCTTTAAGGTGAGAGCTTCCCTATTGCCCTGCACTCTATAGGAACTTTCTTTGTCTTCTCCATTTCTTCTGCTATAAACCTTCAAAGAAAAATCCTGATCCTCAGGAAAAAAGTTCTTTTCTTCCACTCCAAGACTTAAAATTCCCTGATTCTGAAAATAAAAATGGTCTCCTACTCTTTTATACGAATCTGTAAACTGAAGTCTAGCCTCCGGCTTTTTGCTATCTACAACCAAAAACTCATCGTTAATTAGAGTGTGCGTTCCAAGCTTGTTATTGTCTGCATTATCAACCGCATAATATTCAATCTTGCCTCGGAATTGAGGATCAATCTTGATTTTTGCAATCGCCGTATTCTCATCCGGTCTGCTAAAGTTCTCATCACCATCGCTAACCTTTAGCCATGACCCTGTTCGAATAATACCATCACTATCCTGATGCAGATAACGGTAACGGAAAGTATCTACCTTGGAGGTTTTATCCTTGGCTTTTAATTCTACTTCAAGCGTGTCCCTATAGAAGCCATAGCCTCCTAGGCTTTTCAGTCTGGACTCTTTATCTTTCGTATAGGAAATGGAAGAAAGCTCCGGTTCGGTAGTGTCTATCTTATACTTTCCAAGAACCTTTCCCTCTTTTAGTCCCAGTCCGATTCCCTCTTTTGTTTTAATGTAGACAATCTTTCCCTCAGGAGACTCACTGTCTTCTCTCAGATTAATCTCCGGCTCCCAATCTCCATGTTCCCAGGAGTCACTATAAGATACTGCATATTTACTACCATTATTTTGAGCAGTAATCCTCACATTCTTATTGTTCCAGCCCTTGACATTAGCTTCTTCTTGAATGTGAAGATAATCGGAATAATCCGGATAAACCACATTAATCTCCGCATAAATGGTCTTTGGATCATAATTTCCTGTTGGGTCAACAGATGTAGCAGCTATTAGGACAGGACCAACTTTACTGTTTTTAAAAGTAAGGACTCCTGTCTGTGCATTAAAATCAGCAATATCCTCTCCTGCTTCAAGCTTATAACTTACACTCGTGCCTGTAGCGCCTCTGGTACTTACGCGAAAAGAATGTTTCCCTAAAGTCCATCCTCTTTCCTGATTCTCCTTTCCGTAATGCACGGTATACCGGAATACCTTATTCCCTCCCCTTTCTTCTTCACTTGGCTGTCCAAAATCTTTTAAACTAAAGGAAAATTGCTTTTGTTTTCCGCGAATAATCGTTATATAAAACTGCTCCGGTTCAACCGTATATATCGTGCCGTCCCCTGCATCGACCCAATCATCTACTCGCGCCTCTACTGTTGCTGCTCTTCCAACACGTTCCATTTTAATGGCCCCTTTAGCTTCATCAAGAACAATAGAATGATCGTCATTAGAAATAATAGAATAATGGACCTTGCCTTTAAACATCTCATTAATTTCCGGCTGAATCTCTTCACCCTTTTCCAGTGGTATTTTAATATTTTTATTTGTAATGATTTCTCCATTAAAGCGTTTTTTTACAACTAAACTCTGATCAGCTTCTAAAGCAGCGTGATTGGCGTCCTCGGGTACTCTGGCGATGATGGTAAATCTTCCGGAAGTACCAACCGGAAAAGCAGTAGGATCATAAATCCGTGTTCTATCACCCCGGGAATTCTTAAGGTAATACTCTATTTGGGGTACCGTTACCCCCTCTTCCTCACTGGCCTTTTGATAGTATGCTTCCAACAGAATAGGACTACTTTTTCCCTCTTTCAAAATTACATCATTTACCGGAGGAAATACTAAGTTTCCTTGCCACTGCTGTTTCTTTTTTTGATTCAACTCAAGCTCTATAGTTCTATACAGGTCATCCGGTAAATTTCCGTCTGTAATACGTTCTTCATATAAACCAGACGTTTCATAAGACTCATTACTTCCTCGTACACGAATCTCTATCGTATAGTTTGTGGTCATATACTCTGCCGGAATTTCCTGGGAAATTTCTCCATCTTGATTCGTTTGCCCGGTATAAAATAAAACTTTCTGAACAATTCCATAAGTCGGATGTATCTGATTAGAAGGTTTATCTTCACTATAGTTCGAACTGGGATAATAATGTGGGAATCCGTCACTCTCATCCCAGTTGACTTGTTCTTTAGTATAGTTACCGTCCGGTTCTATTCCGGAAGTACTGGAGCTAGTCTTTTCGTTACCTTCATCTCTAATAAAAGAAGCTGATACCTTTTCCTCCTCATCTTCATCCATCACGGAAGAAGACAGCACGTTTTCATCTGTCTCTTCTGTCTTTTTTGCATCGATTTTTTTATATACAACAAGCTCTACCTCCACCTTGATTGAGCCGGCTCGTTCTGAGTTATGATCTACAAAGGAAAAATCTAGTTTTGTAACTTTCTCTTCTTGACTTCCTTCTGCTTGACTTCCCTCTACTTGACTTCCCTCCGCTTTCCATTCTACAGGAAATTGAAAAAGCACTTGTAATATAACAAGGCACAGGGCTATCAGCCTCTTTCCTCTCTTCCCCAAGATAAAGCTTTTCATAAATTACTCCTTCTTCCACAAACCGAGACAGAAGCATCTCTTCTATCTCGGTTTCTTTACCTTTTGCATTGTCGAATTTCTGTTTAGAATTACTGTCTTTTTCTATTTTAGCTTTTCCCTAAAATAGATTATATAACCATTTCTATAAAACATAATGGTTGTTTTACTGTTTTTGTACCGCTCCATTCACTATCCATCTTCCTTCCGCATCCACTGCATAGCCATCGGGGGTAGTGGTGTTTCTATAGAGAGCACCCTCATTCTGTCCTTGTGAGTCTAAGTAGTAGCAGTTTCCGTCAATCCACTGCCAACCGGTGAGCATTCTACCCTTCCATCCGTCAGAGTTTGGGAAGAGGTAGTATTTACTACCGTTTACCTCTACCCAGCCTGTAGCCATATAGCCGGAATCCAGGAAATAGTACCAGTAGGACTTTCCGTTATAGGCTTCATAGCCCCAGCTGTTCTTCGGATAGCTTCCGTCCGCTCTTTTGTACCACCAACCCTTTTCATCCTGTACCCACTGGCCTCCGGATAGAGAACGATCTACACCAAGTACCTGGCCGCTCAAACTACTGCTGACCTTAAAGCTTCCGGAACCACCACCGGAACTTCCCCCTGATCCGCCGGAACCGGAAGAACTTCCTCCGGAACTACCAGAGCCGGAGGAACCGCCTTTAGAGGAAGAGCCGGAGTTTCCGGTACTACCGGAATAATTTTCTTTCTTCTCTACCTTTACCGCATCAAAGAAAGGAGAAGTTATTTTTGTAATGGTTGATATTTCATAATCGGGAATAACCCTACGGACTTCATAGGGCTCATTATTTACATAAATCTCTGTGCCTTTACCATAATTATCATCAGTCTCCGACACCAGGAAACGATAGTTATCCACTGTATAATAAGGCTGTATCACATATAGTACCTTATAACGACCTTCCGGAAAAATTCTGTCTTCTTCCTGCGTAAATCTGAGATTTCCGTTTTTTCCCGCTTCATTCGGATAGCTTTCCAAATAGAGTTTATACTGGTCTAGGTTTTCGGGAAAATCGTTACGAAAATTCATAAGAAAAGGCTGTGGTAAATCCTTAGGCAGAAGCTCCGTACCATCTTTTAAGACAACCTTCTCCACTTGAAGTGTTGCCCTCTTCGTAGTATCACCAACCTTAACATTATGGATGTCAAAGCTGGAACGGAGATATACTTTCGCCATAACCTTTGCTTCCTTCACGGTAAAAGTTTCGCTTTCAAAGGTATAATATTTATATTTTGCATCTTCCCGTTGCGTAGCTTTCAAATTGTCCTGATAATAACTATGTACCCCTCTATGATAAAAATACCTTTCTTCCATAGAAACTCTTGTATAAGTAAGTTTTCCATCTCCGTCCTGTTCAGCTATTGGCAAAAGATAATATGGACTCTTTTTTCCTTCAGCAATTGTATATACATAGTGATACTCCCCCGGGGTAAAGTAGTTACGATTATAAGGAACCCACTGACCATTTACTTTCTTTTCCACTTCCCTCTCCGGGAGAATTTTATAAAGATCCGGGCTAGGATTGTTGATAACTCCAGCTCCTCCTCCTCTTAAGGCAATACCTGTTACATTTACCTTTTTCTCCCGAAGCACTTTCATGTGATCTCTTGCGGGAAAATCCCAATCTTCAAATGAAACATGCAAAGTAACAATCTTATTATCAAGTGGTTTTGTCACTGCAGCACTTCTAAACCCTGAATATCCGGAGGTCACTACCGTAGAGTCTGTTCCCCTTATACTTTCTGTAGAGTCCTCTGTGAACTCACCCTTTCGCTCAGCAAGCTCCTCGAGGTCTTCCGCATCAGTAGTCGACACTTCTTCCTCTATGGACTCAGTTTTCCCTTCCACAGCAGTTTCTTCCGGAAAATCATCTAATCCTTCTGCAGTTCCTGCTGTTTCAGCAGTTTTTTCTACCTCCGGAACGTAAGTATCCTTCGTAATACTATCCGCATAGCTTGCAGGGACAAAAAGCCCTGTACAAAGTACCGCACTCAGTCCTAAAGCCAGCATGTTTTTTCTTCTCATCTCCATCGTCCTTTCTTATTTATTGCCATTTCACGATATAAAATTATACTATATTTCTATCCATTTGTGGGAATTTTATTGTTTTTGCACTGCTCCATTCACTACCCATCTTCCTTCCGAATCTACTGTAAAACCATCGGGAGTAGTGGTGTTTCTATAAAGGGCTCCTTCATTCTGTCCTTGTGAGTCTAAGTAGTAGCAGTTTCCGTCAATCCACTGCCAACCGGTAAGCATTCTTCCCTTCCATCCGTCAGAGTTTGGGAAGAGGTAGTATTTACTACCGTTTACCTCTACCCAGCCTGTAGCCATATAGCCGGAATCCAGGAAATAGTACCAGTAGGACTTTCCGTTATAGGCTTCATAGCCCCAGCTGTTCTTCGGATAGCTTCCGTCCGCTCTTTTGTACCACCAGCCCTTTTCATCCTGCATCCACTGGCCGCCGGATAAAGAACGGTCTACTCCAAGTACCTGTCCGGCAAAACTACTGCTGACCTTAAAACTTCCTGAACCGCCACCAGAACTTCCGCCTGAGCCACCGGAACCGGAGGAGCTACCTCCGGAACTGGAGGAGCTGGAGGAACTACCGGAGTTTCCACGAGAAGAGCTGGCGGAGTTTCCGGAACTATTATTGGATGGATTTTCTACTTTTTTAGCATCAAATAAAGGAGAAAATAAAAATGCAGTAGGTGTTAAATCGGTTTCAGGTACAACCGGTTTCGTAGTATATAACTCATTGTTGACATAAAATTCGGTCCCATTGCCATAGTCATCATCCGTTCCTTTAACTAAAAAGCGATACTTGTCTATTTTGTGATTCTGTTGTAGCAAATATGCTATTTGATAACGCCCCGGTGTAAACGCCTTAGTCTCCTGTATGTTGGAAACATCCCCCTTATAGCCATCCTCTGTTTTAAAGCTTTTTAGCAGAAGATTCCATTGATCTAAGCGATCTCTATAAGTTCTATACGCATTCACAAAAAATAGCTCACTATTATCCGGCTTTAATTCGGTACCATCTGTCAACACCACTTTCTCAGTGGATAAGGTAGCCCTCTTCATCAAGTCCCCTACATGGACATTGTGAATATCAAAGCTGGACTTTAGATAGACCTTGCTAATTGTCTTTTGGGCTTCTACTGTGAATTCCTTACTTATCAGAAGGTATTTTCTTCCCTTAGAACTATCCAACTCTAATGGTAATATCTTATTAATTCGATGAGAATTGTTCGAAATATGATAATAAAACTTTGTAGTGAAATATACTGCAGTTTTATTAAACAAATCTTCATCATCATCTCTAAGCATAAAATATAAATCGGAGCCTTTTTGTATCTCAAATATATATTTATAGCGATAAACGCCGGGAGTATAGTAGTCCAAGTTATAAACTTCCCATTCCTCATTCACTTTCTTCTCTACAATTCTGTTCGGCTGGATATGTAGTAAGCTGAAATCTTTTGGTACTCCATATTGCTGTACTGAATAGCCCCCTATATTAATAACTTTGTTTCGTATTACTTTCATATGGTCTCTGGCAACCACATCTGCTGTATCAAATTCTACTGTTACAGACAGAATTCGATTTTTCCTATCCGCCTTTTCTTCCTCCTCACTAGCATAGCGGGGAGTATCTGCCAAGGCTCTTCTGCTTCTGCTTAATGGAGTGAGAGTTTCTTCTGCAGCTCTGTCCATGCCGCCTAAAGCTTCTGTAGAAAGAGAGGATTCCTCTTCTGCCTCTTCCTTTTCCTTATCAGAGGCTTCCTTTTCCTCTACAGCTGAAGAATCTTCCGTTGTGTCTTTCTCTACAGCGGTCTCTGTAACGGTCTCTGTATTGGAAGCTGTCTCTTCTGTATTTCCCACTTCTAACGCACTCGTCTGAAAGCTTTCTTCCTGCTCTAAAGGAAGGGCATAGGTGAGAGTGCTACTTGCACCCACTCCCAGTACAAAGCTAAGTCCTAAAGCCAGCATGTTTTTTCTTCTCATCTCCATCGTCCTTTCTTATTTATTGCCATTTCACGATATAAAATTATACTATATTTCTATCCATTTATGGAAATTTTATTGTTTTTGCACCACTCCATTCACTACCCATCTTCCTTCCGCATCCACTGCATAGCCATCGGGGGTAGTGGTGTTTTTATAAAGAGCTCCTTCATTCTGCCCTTGCGGGTCTAAGTAGTAGCAGTTTCCATCAATCCACTGCCAACCGGTGAGCATTCTACCCTTCCATCCGTCAGAGTTTGGGAAGAGGTAGTATTTACTACCGTTTACCTCTACCCAGCCTGTAGCCATATAGCCGGAATCCAGGAAATAGTACCAGTAGGACTTTCCGTTATAGGCTTCATATCCCCAGCTGTTCTTCGGATAGCTTCCGTCCGGTCTTTTGTACCACCAGCCCTTTTCATCCTGTATCCACTGACCTCCGGATAGAGAACGATCCACGCCAAGTACCTGTCCTGAAAGGCTACTGCTGACCTTAAAGCTTCCGGAACCACCACCGGAACTTCCCCCTGAGCCACCGGAACCGGAAGAGCTGCCTCCGGAACTACTAGAACTACCGGAGTTTCCACGAGAGGAATTACCGGAACTATTCTTAGATGGATTTTCTGCTTTTTTAGCATCAAATAAAGGAGAGGTTATTAAAGGTAGCGGAGTTAAATCAACCTCCGGCTTAGCAGGCATCTCCGTAATATATAGCTCATTGTTGACATAGAATTCCGTTCCATTATTCCCATAGTTGTCATCCGTTCCTTTTACCAAAAGACGACACTTGTCTATTTTGTAATTTTGTTGAAGTAAATAAGAAATCTGATAACGTCCCGGAGTAAAGGCCTTAGTCTCTTTTATATTTGAGACATTTCCTATATAGCCTTCCTCTGTTTGAACGCTGGACAGTAGTAGCCTCCATTGATCTGGGTTATTAGGATAGCTGTCGTAAGGATTTGTAAAAAATATTGGATTTTTATCCGGTTTAATCTCTGTACCATCTGTTAATACTATTTTTTCAGTAGACAAGGTAGCCCTCTTCATCAAGTCCCCTACATGGACATTGTGAATATCAAAGCTGGACTTTAGATAAACCTTGCTAATTGTCTTTTGTGCTTCTACTGTGAATTCTCCACTTTCTAAAAGATATTTTCTACCTTTTGCACTATCTTTTTCCAATGCAACTATATTCTGCATATCATTAGATGCATTTTCTATACGATAAAAATAAGGTCCTTTTATATAAGCTATGGCAACTTTCTTGACCCCATTGTACTCCTCCCCTGCTGCAACGTATAAAGTAGAGCCTTTTTGTATATCTAAAATATACTTATATCGATACACACCGGGAGTAAAATAATCCAATGTGTATTCTGTCCATTGGCCATTAATCTTCTTCTCTACTGTTCTATTCGGTCTTATACTTAATTGCTCTACATTATGAGGAGCTCCGGCTATGTCCACCACATAAGCCTTTACAGTAATCGGTTTCTCTCTAACCACCTTCATATGATCTCTGGCCACAGCCTCTAGTGTATTGAATTCTAACATCATTCCTGTTATTCTATTTCTTCTGTCTTCCTTTTCTTCCTCCTCACTAGCATAGCGGGGAGTATCTGCCAAGGCTCTTCTACTTCTGCTTAATGGAGTGAGTGTCTCTTCTACAGCTCTGTCCGTGCCGCCTAAGGCTTCTGTAGAAAGGGAAGATTCCTCTTCTGCCTCTTCCTTTTCCTTATCAGAGGCTTCCCTTTCCTCTACAGCTGAAGAATCTTCTGTTGTGTCTTTCTCTACAGCGGTCTCTGTAACGGTCTCTGCATTGGAAGCTGTCTCTTCTGCAGTTTTCTCTTCTAAATTACCTGTCTGAAGGCTTTCTTCCTGCTCTAAAGGAAGGGCATAGGCGAGAGTGCTACTCGCACCCACTCCCAGTACAAAGCTAAGTCCTAAAGCCAGCATGTTTTTTCTTCTCATCTCCATCGTCCTTTCTTATTTATTGCCATTTCACGATATAAAATTATACTATATTTCTATCCATTTATGGAAATTTTATTGTTTTTGCACCACTCCATTCACTACCCATCTTCCTTCCGCATCCACTGCATAGCCATCGGGAGTAGTGGTGTTTCTATAAAGAGCACCCTCATTCTGTCCTTGCAGGTCTAAGTAGTAGCAGTTTCCGTCAATCCACTGCCAACCGGTGAGCATTCTTCCCTTCCATCCGTCAGAGTTTGGGAAGAGGTAGTATTTACTACCGTTTACCTCTATCCAGCCTGTAGCCATATAGCCGGAATCTAAGAAATAGTACCAGTAGGACTTTCCGTTGTAGGCTTCATAGCCCCAACTATTCTTCGGATAGCTTCCGTCCGGTCTTTTATACCACCAACCCTTTTCATCCTGCATCCACTGGCCTCCGGATAGAGAACGGTCCACGCCAAGTACCTGTCCTGAAAAGCTACTGCTTACTTTAAAGCTTCCGGAACCACCACCGAAACTGCCCCCTGAGCCACCGGAACCGGAGGAACTTCCCCCGGAACTGGAGGAGCCGGAGTGAAGGGAGTTTTCTTTAGAGAATCCATTACCTGAAGATTCTCCGGTGTTTTTCTCTACTTTTGTAGGCTCAAAGAAGTCGGACGTTAGTCTAATACTTGCAGTCAATGCTTTTTCTGGCTTTGCTGACGTGGTACTATACAGCTCATTATTCACATAAAACTGTGTGACGCTTCCATAAATATCATCATCTGTTCCATCTAATAATAAACGATACTTTCCAATTTTATAGTTAGGGGACAAATAATAAGCAACCTTATAACGTCCTGCCGGCAAAAGAGTATCTTCAGAAGCATTCCAAACCTTTCCCTGTTCCCCCACCGCATTTTTATAACTATCTAAAAATAGCTTGAATTGATTGGGCGTGTCGGGATAGTCATCGTATACATTTACAAAAAATGGTTCTGAAAAAGTATTTGCCAGCACTACAGTACCGTCTGTCAGTACAAGTTTTTCTACTTGTAATGTAACTCTTTGCATACGATCTCCGACTTTCGCTTTATGAATATCAAAAGTCGAGCTAAGATAGGCCTTAGCAATGGTCTTTTCCTCTTCTACTGTAAATTCTCTTCCTATAACCGGATAATAAATATATTGACTATCTTCTTTACTACTAATTCCTATTTTATCTATAAGATAAGAAGTATTAACTACTTTATGCAAAAAATTATCATACATAACTAAGATAGAATAAGAATTGTTACTTTCCTCTGTATCCTTTGGAACTATGTTATAAGATGAAGACTTTGATTTCTTTAGCGTATAGATGTAGCGATATACTCCTGGTGTATAATAATCCTTATTATAAGTAAGCCATTGAGCGCCTTCTTTTTTCTCGACTGTTCTTTCTGGCATTATAGAAAGAATATCAGATTCCGGATTCTTCAATATTCGATGATCTTTTTTAATAACTAAAGAAGTAATCTTTAATCCCAGGGTTCTGACTACTTTCATATGATCTCTTCCCGCAACATCCCAGGGTTGAAACTGCACTCCTATACTTTGGATGTCATTATCAGAGTTTCTTATCATAGAACGAAAAGCAGAATATCCTCGCTCTTGATTGGCACTTTCTGCTGATGATTCTGTGATAAAAGAATCAGTAGAATCTTCTAAACTATCATTTACCTCATCCAATGTAAGATTGTTTTCCGATGTATGTTCCATTGTATTAGCAAACATAGAATCCAATAAAACATTAGACTCTTCAGGTATTTCCTGTACTTCTTCCTTTTCCAGCTTTACTTCTTCTCTTTTTGCTGAAATATCTGCCAATACCGGCATAGTACTACTTCCTACTCCCAGTACAAAGCTAAGTCCTAAAGCCAGCATGTTTTTTCTTCTCATCTCCATCGTCCTTTCTTATTTATTGCCATTTTACGATATAAAATTATACTATATTTCTATCCATTTGAGGAAATTTTATTGTTTTTGCACTGCTCCATTCACTACCCATCTTCCTTCCAAATCCACTGCATAGCCATCGGGAGTAGTGGTGTTTCTATACAGGACTCCTTCATTCTGTCCTTGTGTATCTAAGTAGTAGCAGTTTCCGTCAATCCACTCGGTAGTTTGACAGTTAAATAGTTCCAAAACCTCCTCAGGCCTTGAAAAACCTGTTTTTTTTGTGTCAAATTTTATCAAATATACATCGGCTATATTGGGCTATATATGGTGTAATGGGCGCATGGAGGGACTGCGTCATGAAAGTATCTGTATCAAAATCTAAGAATCAGACCATCTATTACCTGAGTAAATCCGTTTGGGTAGATGGTAAATCCACTACTAAGACGATAGAGAAGATTGGTTCGGAAGATGAACTTCTGAAGGTTTGCGGAGAGCTTACTCCGTTGGAGTGGGCAAAGCAGTACGCTGCCAAACGCTCCGCAGAAGAATCAAATCCTGTCTATGCTACTTTTCGCCAGGATTATTTATCCCGGATCCAAGAGGTCTTCTCTTGAACTTTCAAAAAAGTTTCTTGAAAAGCCTGACTGCAAGCTCCATCACGTTTACCGTGCACTGGAAATCCTTGCAAAAGAGAATGATTTTTTCCAGTCTCAACTTTACAAGAATTCCGAAATGGTACTGAATCGACATAAAAGAGTTCTTTACTATGACTGCACTAACTATTACTTCGAGATTGAGGAAGCGGATGATTTCAGAAAATATGGTCATTCCAAAGAAAACCGTCCGAATCCGATTGTACAGATGGGGCTATTTATGGATGCAGATGGGATTCCCCTCACCTTCTCCCTCTTTAACGGAAACGAGAATGAACAACCTTCGATGAAACCATTGGAGAAAAAGATTCTTTCTGACTTTGGAATGACGAAGTTTATTGTTTGTACAGATGCAGGGCTATCATCAACTTCAAACCGTGTCTTCAACAACACTCCAAACCGAAAATTTGTTACCACGCAAGCAATCAAAAAGCTGAAAGGATACCTCAAGGATTACTGTCTTGATGAAGACGGATGGCACCTTATCGGAGATAAAAAAGAGTACAAGCTCAGTGAACTAGATGAGGTCGAGAATTACGAGAAGACTTTCTATAAAGACCGGTGGATTAATGAAGACGGTTTGGAGCAACATCTCGTTGTCACCTTTTCCTTTCAATATCGGGACTATATGAGAAAGATACGGAATCGTCAGCTTGAACGCGCTGAAAAGCTCGTCGAAAATCCTTCTTCTCTGAATAAAAAACGTCCAAACGATCCCAAGCGTTTTATACGTCAGAATCACTGTACTTCTGACGGCGAGATTGCAGATAAAATGATCCCTTCGATAGATGAAGATGTTGCCACAGAAGAGGAACGTTATGACGGTTTCTATGCCGTATGCACAAACCTGGAAGATGACGTGGCAACGATTATAAGTATTAATCAAAAGCGATGGCAGATTGAAGAATGTTTCCGGATTATGAAGAGTGAATTTCAAGCTAGACCGGTATATCTCAGCAGAAAAGATCGAATCACGGCACATTTCATTACCTGCTTCACCGCACTGATTCTTTATCGCATTCTAGAGAAGAAGTTAGGTGAGAGTTATACCACTGAAAGCATTATAAGAACACTGAAAGAAATGAACATGCTGATAGCTCCCGGTGAAGGATATATCCCTGAGTATACACGAACCGACCTTACAGACAAACTCCACGACACATTTGGTTTTAGAACGGATTACGAGATTGTATCTCAAAGAGATATAAAAAAGATTTTAACCGCAACAAGAAAGTAGAAATATTATTGCTATTTTTATCTATAATTAATGCCATTAAAGCTATTTATGTCTCTGCAAATTTCCAATAAAGCAAAAGGAGAAGCCGTAATCAAACAACTTCTCCTCTTTCTCAGCTATTGTTTTGTATAGTTTTCGTAGCTATTTTTTAATCTGTGGAACACCGTTCTCTACCCATCTTCCTTCCGAATCTACCTGGTAGCCATCCGGCGTCTTTTCATTTCGATAGAGATGCCCTTCGTTGTTTCCGCTGTCCGTTCCGAGATAATAGCAATATCCGTCAATCCACTGCCAGCCTGTCAGCATTCTTCCCATCCAACCGTCGGAGCCAGAGAAGAGATAGTATTTACTGCCATTCAAGTCTACCCATCCTGTTGCCATGTATCCGCTGTCTAGAAAATAATACCAGTAGGACTTTCCATTGTAGGCTTCATAACCCCAGGTACTCTTCGGATAGCTTCCGTCTTTTCTCTTGTACCACCATCCTTTTTCATCTTTTACCCATTCTCCATTGGAAAGAGAACGATCTACTCCTAAAACTTGCCCGGCAGGACTTCCACCAACAATAGAAGAGCCTCCCCCTGAACCGCCGCTACTTCCACCGGAGCCACCACCACTGAATGAGCCTCCACCTGAAGAACCTCCACTGCTACTGCCACTAAATGAACCACTACCTGAGGAACTGCTACCACTGCTACCGCCGGAGGAGCTACCGGAACCGCCGCTATGAGAGGAGCCGCCGGTATTTCCACCTGCGCCCCTTAAAGTGATGTAGTCCGGGTCATACAAGGTCACTTTCAGGCTTCCCGTCACCGGATCGATTGAATCCAAAGAACTTGTTCTCGGATCAATCTTCCATTCTTTATCATTGATGTAAAACTTGGTTACAAGACTGCCGTCCAAGCCGCCGAAGGTAAGACGATAGTGACTTATCGAATTCATTTTCAATGTAAAATTGCGAAGCACACGGCGATAAGTTCCCGGCCTTGTGATCTTCGATCCGCTTCCATAGTATCCACCCCTCGAAACATCCTCTAACGCATATTCGCATCTTACTATATTTTCGCCCTTATGCGGAATGGAGACTTCCGTCTCTGTTTCCTCTCCATTTCCATCAATCAGGCCATCTCCCATTTTACTCCATGTGGTATAGGGTACCTCGTCTCCTAATTTTCCATACTGTAAATCTTTCTCCGGAAGAAACATCCTGATTTCTTTAAACGGATAATCCTCTTCTACTTTACTCATAGACCCTTCAGAAAAATAAAGAACAAGTTTGTTTGCACTCTCTTCTTCTCCCGCAAAATAGAAAGAATAGGTATGATGGACTCTAATTGTTGCTTGCCCATAAACGGTTTCCAGAGAAAAACTATTCCGTAAATCATTCTCGAACCAGTAATTCTTGTTTGTTGTAGTCAGTTCAATCCCGTAAAAATAGTCTCCGGGAGTAAATGTTCTTTCCGTGTACCGCTCATAATCACTTTCCCCGGTCATCTTGTTATAATAGATAGGAGAGGAAATGTAGATATCGTCTACATTGATGAACTGATTCGGGGCATCCCCCTTCTGATGAATCTTCAGCTTCAAGTTCTTTCCTCTGAGATCAAGCTCTTGTACCCGCATCCCATCTCTCGGTGTATTAGGCATCAAATCAGGCATCAAATCATTTATTTGTTCACGAAGTTGAATCTCATCAATGACAATCTTTCCTGCAGGCGGAGTCTCGCCAAAATATCCATAGTTAGCTCCGGCAGAAAAAAATTGTGTCCCCTGCAAGGAAGAAATATTTGAAGAGCTGGCTCGAAGTTCCGTTCCTTCTTCTCCCGCATAAGCGCTCATTCTCCCTGCCATAAAAGAGAGCGCAAGTCCCATACATACCACGAATACCATTCTGCTTCTTTTCATCTGCACCTCCTGCAAGCCTGTAATATACTGTTATGAGCTATTTTATCACCATTCCGTAGTCATTACTATATCAATAATTAATCTTATATTTATATAATATATTTTTAATGTATCACTTCGAATGAGCTCCGAAATAATTTACGATTCCATTTTAAGTATTAATGAAATAAGCTATCTCCAATTCACCTGTAATACTCGATTAGAACAAAAAGCACCCAAACCCTTAACGGTCTGAGCGCTTTCCTATTATTCTTTACTTTTCACAGTTTAACAAGTAGAAACAAAAATAAGATCGGCATTGTGGCATCTTATTTTTATTTCACCTTTTATTTCTTCGTCAGATACTTACGAATATCCAAGGATGCGGCAATGAAGATTACGATACCGATGGCGATGTACTGCGCATTGGGGCTTACACCAAGGTATTGTAATGCGGTCTTTAAAAGTTCCAAAACCGCCACACCGATAAAGGCACTGGATACCTTTCCTCGTCCTCCGGTTACGGATACACCTCCCAGGGCGCAGGCCGCGATCGCCTCCATCTCATAACCAAGTCCGGTATTTACGGAAGCTCCTCCGGCTTTTGCTCCCAGCATATAGCCTGCCATGCCGTAGAAAGCTGCCGCCTTCGCATAAATCAATACTAAGGTAAGGTTTACAGGAACACCGGCAACCTCTGCCGCCTGTGGGTTTCCGCCGATAGCATACATATATTTTCCGTGTCTGGTCATGTTGAAGATGAACCAGGTGATTGCAGCCATCAAAAGGGCAATCCAAATCAAATAGCTTAAGCCTAAGAATTTTCCGGTAGAGAAGATGGTGTAGGACTCAATGTAACCTCCCAAAGGAGTTGCGTTGGTATAGAGAAGGCCTAAACCGTAGATGATTTCCATCATTGCCAGTGTGGCAATGAAGGGAGGTACGGAAAGGTAAGCAATAAACCAACCGGTGATGGTACCGAAGAGAGCACAAATCAGCATTACCAGGAGTAATACCACGAAAGGATTCATCGGGCTAATCTTAAGTAAAATTCCATTTCCCATGGAAGCCCAGGGCTCGGACTGGAAGAAACGTCCGGAATAATCCGCCTTTTGCAAAAGGGTTCCTGCAAGGCAGGCACCGAATCCGATCATACGTCCTGCGGAAAGGTCACAACCTGCGGTAATAACGCAGCCCGCAATTCCTAAGGCGATAACTAAACGATAGGACATATTGGCCAAAAGGTTCATTCCGTTATCCGCGGTCAAAAAGTTCTTTGTAGTTAATCCTGTGTAAATCACCAGGATGAACATAACGATAATAACGCCGTTATTGATCAGAAAATCCGTTAATTTTTGTTTTTGTGTCTTTTCCATTTTCTTTCCCCCTAAAACATCGTAGCAAAGTTCATTACATTTTCCTGGGTCATTTCTTCCTGCTGATTCAGCTCTCCGGTGAGCTTTCCGTTACACATTACGCAGATACGGTCCGCCATACCCAGAAGCTCCGGCATTTCTGAAGAAATCATAATGATCGCCTTGCCCTGTTTTGCCAACTCTTCCATGATTTCATAAATCTCATGCTTTGCCCCGATATCAATACCTCTGGTGGGCTCATCCATAATCAGAATATCCGGATCCTTAGCCAGCCAGCGGGAAATAATTACCTTCTGCTGGTTTCCTCCGGAAAGATTTCCGATATGCTCTTTCATGCTGGGGGTCTTGATGGACAGACGCTTGATATTGTCATCCACCACCTTGTTAATGGAAGGATGGTCCAGCATAATTCCTGCCTTTAAATACTTCTTATAAATCGAAACACCCACATTGTCCTTAATGGAGAGACAGCCGAAAATACCGTTTCCCCGGCGATCCTCGGTAATCATACCGATGCCTGCATCCATGGCATCTCTGGGTCTTTTAATATTCACTTCTTTACCGTGAACCTTGATGGTTCCTTTAGCCAAATGACGGATACCGAAGATTCCTTCCATCAGCTCCGTTCTTTGGGCACCTACCAGTCCGCCGAAGCCAAGAATCTCGCCCTTTTTGATGGAGAAAGATACTCCCCGGAAGGATTTTTCATGAATGGAGGTCAAATCCTCCACCTCCATAATGGTTTCGCCGATGCTGTGATGATGCTCCGGATAAATATTGCTTAACTCTCTACCTACCATCTTGGCAATAATCTGCTCTGTAGTCATATCCTCTGCGGGCCAGGTTCCTACATAGGTTCCGTCACGCATGATGGTGATGTCGTCGGAAATCCGCTTGATTTCATCCATCTTATGGGAAATGTAAATCATGGCTACGCCCTTCTTCTTCAAATCTCCCATAACCTTAAAGAGGAATTCTACTTCCTTATCGGAAAGAGAAGAGGTAGGCTCGTCAAAGATAATGACCTTGGCATCGTGGGAAACCGCCTTGGCAATCTCCACCATTTGCATCTGTCCGATGGATAAGGAGGACAAAGGCGCCTTCACATTGTAAGATAAACCAAGCTCGGACAACCACTTCTCCGTATCCTGATTCATCTTCTTATGGTCAATCATCTGAATCGGTCCCAGCTTTTTCACCGGGAAACGTCCCAGATACATATTTTCCGATACGGAACGGGCCAGTACCGGCTGTAATTCCTGATGCACCATAGCTACACCGTGCAGCATAGCATCATCAGGATTGTTGATTTCCACTTTATTTCCATCCAGATAAATCTCTCCCTGATCCATCTTGTAAATGCCGAACAGGCACTTCATCAGGGTGGATTTTCCGGCTCCATTTTCTCCCATTAAGGCATGCACCGTTCCGGGACGAACGGATAGCTGCACCTGGTCTAGGGCCTTTACACCCGGAAATGATTTGGAGATATTTTTCATTTCTAACTTATACTCTGCCATTTCCTCCTCCATTTCTTCACACTACTCTCGGAATGAAAAACAATCGGGGAGGCAAATACACAATGCATCTGCACTCCCCAAATTCGTTCTGTATTGGGAAAATGTTTTCTGCTCCTATTTCTTTAGCAAATCTCCATTTTCCTGATAATCCATGCTTTGAAAAAGTTTTCCTGCAAATCTTATTACTTTAAGAGATTTAATACGTCCTGTGCGTTGTCCTTGGTAACCTTTACATAGTCACAACCGATGTAGTGGTCATTTCCCTTACCGCCGAGGTAGTTGATTGCTGCATCTCCTGCTGCGTGGGACTGTGTAAGGAAGTCGTTAAATACGGTTCCGGTCTGTGTTCCTGCCAATACATTCTGGCAAGCCTCCTCAAGAGCGTCTACACCTACCAGGTAGATATCCTTTCCAACGGTTCTTCCTGCTGCCTGAATAGCCTGTAATGCGCCAAGAGCCATGGAGTCGTTGTTACAGAAAACAACTTCGATATCCTTACCATTCTTTGCCAATGCGTTAGCAACCAAAGACTGTGCAAGAGCCTGATCCCAGTTACCAACCTGCTCGTCTAACTTGTTTACTTCCATGCCGGCATCCTGTAATGCCTTAACGGAGAACTCTGTTCTGTACTGTGCATCGATGTTCTCAGGGTCACCCTTAATCATGATGTAGTCAACTTTTCCGTTGCCGTTCATATCCAGCTTATCCATTCCAACGGAAGCGATAATCTCTCCCTGGAAGGTTCCGGACTGACGAGCGTCACATCCTACGTATGTTACATCCCAGTTCTTCTCTTCCCATCTCTTCTCTTCGTCCTGATCCGGCTCTCTGTTGATGTAAACCAATGGAATTCCGGCAGCCTGTACCTTGTCGGTGATGGTAGCAGCAGAGGAAGAGTTAACAGGGTTAACAATCAAAACGTCTACCTTATCGGTGATGAAGTTCTCAATCTGGTTGGTCTGTGTAGCCTGGTCATTAGCACCGTCCATGATCTTGATGTTCTCTTTCTTGAATCCCTTGGATACAAGATAATTTTCCAGCTCTGTACGGAAGAGAGTCATGAAGTTATCAGAGAACTGATAGATACATACGCCAACCTTCTTGTCGCTGAAGTCTCCGCTCATCTCTTCTACAGCGGCCTTGGTTCCTTCCATCGCCTTCTCTGTTGCCTTTGCACTTTCCTTCTGCTCAGCAGCTGCGGTAGTTGTCTTTCCTGCATTGCTGCTGCCACATGCAGCTAACATAGATACGGCCAATGCGGATACTGTCAAAGTGCTTAAAATTCTTTTCATTTTTTCCTCCTGTTCGAAATAACTTTCGACTATGTTTAATAACAAGGAGGATTATAGCTTTTCTTTTTTTAAAAAAAAATAGAGTTTTCTTCTTTCATTCTTAGAATTTTTTAGAATTCGGAAGTTTGGTATTTTTCTACAAAAGAAATGGTTTTCTATGCAATACAGGTCTGAAAGGGGGCACGCTCCCGCTAGCTTCGCCTTCGCAGCGGATACTAAGCGAAAAACTTCAGTTCCTTCGTTTTTCGCAAGTACCGGCGGGCTCAGATTGCCTCTCTTTCAGACCTATACTGCTGAAAACCTATATATTTTTTCAAAACCCAAACTGTCCTTCGTCTGTATATCGACACTTCTAGCTTTCAGAATCCTCTTCGATATTTTTGCTGTCCGATAAAATGTATAGAGGTCTGTCCTTCAGTTCTTCAAAGAGAATAGCGATATATTCTCCGATAATTCCGATGACAAAAAAGAGCACCGCGAACATAAAGCAAAGCACCACCACGATGGTGGCATAGCCGGAAGGAGCTCCCTTTCTGGTTAAAAGGGTGTAAATCAAAAGCAGGGTTCCCAGTCCTCCACTGCAAATGGCCGCAAAAATCCCCAGTTGTAAGGGCAGATTGGAAAAGGTAAAGAGGGTGTTTTTGGAAAACTGCCAAAGCTTACTTAGAGAGTAATGACTGTGCCCCGCCTGTCTTGCCGCCGCCTCATAGCGAATACTGGTTTTGGGAAAGCCTACGGACTGGACAAAGCCCCGAAGATAACGGACCTTTTCCCGATAATGCTTCTTTAAAACCTCCTGTACCTTTTTGGAAATGCCGAAGAAGTCGGAGGCATTTTCCTCAAAATGCACCGGAGAAACGTGGTTTAAAATCCAGTAAAACAGGGCGGAGGTAATATTTTTCACAAGGCCTGCGGAAGGATTCTTGGTGCGCACCATGGACACCACCTGATAGCCCTCCTCCGACTTTTTCAGCATTTCCGAAATCAGTTCGGGGGGATGCTGTAAATCCGCATCCATAAAAACCAGAAAATCCCCCTTGGCATGATCCAGGCCTGCGGTCATAGCCGCCTCATGGCCAAAATTTCGGGAAAAAGACAATACCCGCACGTGTTCCTTGTCTCTCTCTGCAAAATCCTCTAAGAGAATGGCACTTTTATCCTGAGAGCCGTCATTCACAAAGACAATTTCATAGCCATAGCCCAGCTCCTGTAATTTTTCGCAAGACTGACTACAATGCCGGTAAAACTGCTCCAAGCTGTCTTCCTCGTTATATACGGAAACAATAACACTACAAATCTTTTCCAAGTTCATCCCTTCTCTCTAAAACAATCCCTCATTGAAATGATTTTTCTTGAGCTCCTTATCCGTCCTAACTTTTTAGCCATCTCTGTTCAACGACTTTAGCAAGATCTTCTACCCATCACCGACTTAAATCATTTCCTCGTGGCTAGGTACCTGCTCTTCTTTCTTCGGCGGTGTCATATAATCCCCATATAGCATCTTCAACACACTGTCATAGTCTTTCGGCACCGGAAATTCCTTTCCGGCAAAGAGCTTATACTGCACCGGCTCCTCCCAGCTGTACTGCACCTTACAATACTGGAAGTCCGGCTGATAGTTGGAAAAATAAAGGAAATCCTCTCCTCTTCTTTGACTCTTCTCTCTTCGTGCCCCCTGTGCCCATTTGTCCTGTAAGGAAAAAAGAAAGGGCAGGGAAAGACATTTTCCCAAAGTGGCAAGAACCGCCACAAAGAGCTTTGCCATGGGAGAATACTTCTGGAAATCCAGCTTTCTCCGATGTCCCATGGCCAGACCGAAAATCATCTGCTGTCGAAAACGATACAGCTTGTCCAAAAGAGCATTCCTTGGGCAATCATCCAAAATAAAGCAGTCCACCCAGAGATGATTCAGCTTTCCTTCGTAAAAAGCATCCTCTTCCCCCTCGACTTCCCGTCTTTTGCTTTGAAGATCCACAACACGGGGGACAAAGTCATAAAAGGAACGACCGTTTCTGTAGGTATTTGGCATGAGTAAAGCAAAGTTTTCCGAAAGCTCTTCCTTCGCTGCCTTTTCAAACTTTTCCCATTCCTCCCGTAAAAAGCAAAGGTCCACATCATCATCCCAGGGGATAAAGCCTTCGTGACGAATGGCCCCCAGCAGGGTTCCTGAATCCAGGCGGTAGCTGATCTTATGTTTTTCACAAATACGGTGAATCTCCTCCAAAATGGCAAAGCCCCGTCTCTGCTTCTCCGCTAAATCCATACCCTACCCTTTCTACGGCTCTTATCCAAAATGTAGCTTTACTCTTATTGCTACAAGGCTCCAAGCTTAGTTCTTCGTCTAAAAATTCCGTTTAAAGCCCCAATCTAACGACCTAATCTAAAGCTTCACTCCCGGTCTTCCAAGGCAAAGGCCAAAACCTGTGCTTCGGAAAACTTCCGTAAGTCTTCTCCTCTGTGCCATGCCTTATACCAATCTACGGTTTTCTCCACCGCTTCCTTCACGGTATAACGAGGATGCCAGCCAAAGACCTGCTTTAACTTCTCCGTGCTTAACTGTAAAAATCCCGCTTCATGGGGAGCATTGGGCTCCGCCTGATTCTCCCAGCTTGCATTCTCTCCCCAGAACTCCACGAAAAGCTCTGCCAAGGCCCCTGTGGTAATAGCATCGGAAAGCTCCGGACCCACATTGTAATAGCCGGCAAATTGCTTTCCCTCTTCCTTTGCCTGTCTTGCCACGATTTCCAGATAAACAAACAAAGGCTCCAAAACATGCTCATAGGGGCGAACAGAATAGGGATTTCGAATGCCGATTGCCTCTCCCTTTATGCTCTTCCGTACACAGTCCGGAATGATGCGGTCCTTGGCAAAATCCCCTCCCCCAATCACATTTCCGGCTCTTGCAGTGGAAATGCGCGGAAGAAATTTTTTTCCTTTTCCGTAGGCAGAATCCTCGGAAAAGAAGGATTTCTGATAGCTATGGGTGACCAGCTCCGAGCAGGACTTGGAGTTGGAATAGGGGTCATGCCCATCCAGCTTCTCTTCCTCTGTAAAGGCGTGTCCTTCCTGATCCGGATTCTCGTAAACCTTGTCCGTAGTAACATTCAGCACGGAACGGACAGAGGGACAATGCCTTACCGCCTCCAAAAGATTCACCGTTCCCATCACATTGGTCTCGTAGGTTTCTCTGGGGAAAAGGTAGGATTCCCGCACCAGGGGCTGTGCCGCCAAGTGGAAAACCAATTCCGGCTCCGCCTCCTCCATCGCTTTTCTAAGGTGCACATAGTCCCGCACATCCCCTTCAATGGAGTGCATTCCCTTTTCTAAATTCAAGAGGGAAAATAAGGCTCCCGGTTCTTCCTTTAAGGCGTAGCCGGTGCATTCCGCTCCCATCATTTGCAAAATCAAACTAAGCCACGCCCCTTTAAAACCGGTGTGGCCTGTTAAAAATACTTTCTTCCCCTGATAAAAGGCTTTTAATTCTTGAAAATGCATTTGCCCCCTACTTCCTTAAAACCAAGATTTCTCTGCAAATTTTTCGTAACGGTACCAAACGCAATAGCCACTGCAAAATGACTTCCGGCGTTTTTATCAACTTAGCAAAAACTTCCTTGCTACCAACGCTTCCAGGGCGCCTTGCCGCTTGCCCACAGCTCTTCCAAAAGCTTCTTCTCTCTCTGGGTATCCATGCACTGCCAGAAGCCGTCATGGTAATAGCCCATCAGCTTGCCTTCCGCCGCAAGATTCTGCATGGGGCTTTGCTCTAAAATGGTATTGTCGTCCTGAAGATAGTCAAAGATTTCCGGCTCCAGCACCATAAAGCCGCCGTTAATCACCGCGCCGTCCTTTTCTTCCTTCTCCCGGAAAGAACGAATCTGCCCTTCGGCATCCACATCCAAAACTCCCTTTTGCTGAGCAAGGTTTACCATGCTGATGGTTGCCGGCTTGCCATGCTTTTTATGGAAGTCCAAAAGAGCCTCCAGATTCACATCGGAAACTCCGTCTCCATAGGTCAGCATAAAAGGCTCGTGCTTTAAGTACTTTTCCACCCTCTTAAGTCTTCCGCCGGTCATGGTGTGAAGGCCGGTATCCACCACGGTTACCTTCCAGTCCTCCGCCTCGCTATTGTGAACCTCCATGGTATTCTTTCCCATGTCAAAGGTAATGTCCGCATTGTGCAGGAAATAGTTGGCAAAATATTCCTTAATCAGGTACTGCTTATAGCCTGCCAAAATGATAAATTCCTTAAAGCCGTAGGAAGAATAATATTTCATAATATGCCATAAAATGGGCATTTCTCCGATTTCAATCATGGGCTTCGGCTTTAAATGGGATTCCTCCGAAATTCTGGTGCCTAAGCCTCCTGCAAGAAGAACAACCTTCATGTCTTCCGTCCTTTCTTTTTTTCTTTAGAGTATAGCACAGAGTCCTTAGAAAATAACAGCGGAAAGATATCTTTAAGGATTCCTTCCGCTATTTTTTCTGCTATTTCTTCCGCTATTTTTTCCGCTATTTCTTCCGCTATTTTTTCCGATATTTCTTCCGCTATTTCTTTCGCTATTTTTTCCCTTATTCTATATGCCGGGACGTATTTTACTTCTGCAAATGTTTCCTACGATATATTGCTGTTTGTTCTGCCAAAATTTTAGGCGATATGCTGCCTTTTCCTTTCCCGCATTTTCCAAAAAAGGAAAGAAAGGAGAAAGGCCAAAACTGCCGGTAAAACCCAGCCCATCCCAATAGAAAAAAGAGGGATGTGGGAAAGAAGTTCCATCATTTTCCCATGAAAAGGAATCCCTACAAGTAGCTCCTTCGGCAGAGCCTTGTAGGCATCCAAAAGGGCAAAGGGCGCGGTAACATAAAGGGCGGTTTGGAAAATCTTTTTTTCAAACCGAAAATGCTCTCCAATCAGACAAAGCAATATCAGCACTATACTCATGGGATAAATAAAATAAAGCGCCGGAACGGTATATTGGATAATTCTGCTTAAACCAAGATTGGAAATGGCGAAGGAGAAGAAGGTAAACAAAAGCACAAGCTTTTTATAGGGAAGCCCTCTAGGGAACATTTCAGCAAAAGCCAGACTGGTGGAGGTAATCAGCCCCACTGCCGTTTTTAAACAAGAAAGGCAAATGATAATTCCCAACAGAATGCCGCCAAATCGTGGAAAGTAATGGGTGGAAACGGAATGCAGGATGTCTCCTCCATTAGCCTGCAAAGAAAAAAGACTTCTGCTGGCCGCTCCGGTAAAGGCCAAAGCAAAATAGACGATTGCCATCATTACCGTAGTAATGCTTCCGGAAATAATACTTAAGCGAGAGACCTCCTTTCCGTCCTTTGCTCCCCGATTTTTAATGGTCTCAATCAAAATGTTTCCAAAGGCCAGGGCTCCCACCACATCCAGGGTGTTGTAGCCCTCTAAAAGGCCGGTCACAAAGCTGTTTTTCGCATATTCTTCTGTGGGAGGGAGGCTTTGAATGTTCCCCATAGGATGCAGAAAGGCCGTAAGCAAAAGAATCCCTAAAAAGAAGAGAAATAGCGGATTCAGAATTTTCCCCACATAGGTCAGGATATTTCCCGGTCGCAGGGAAAAATACAGCACCGCCAAAAAGAAGAGTAGGGTGAAAATAAGCAGTCCCATCTTATGATGGGCTTCCCCGATAAAGGGATAAAGCCCCACCTGAAAGGAAACTGAGGCGGTTCTGGGAATGGCAAACAGAGGGCCGATACAAAGATAAAGAAGACAGGAAAAAAAGGTGGAAAAGTTTTTTCCACCTTTAGAAGCCAATTCCGCCATACTGGCAGATTCCGTGCGGGCCATGGCTATAATCGCCAAAAGGGGAAGACCCACTCCGGTAATACAAAAGCCCAAAGTAGCCAAGGCCACGGTATTTCCCGCTTTTTGTCCCAGGGATACCGGAAAAATCAAATTGCCTGCCCCAAACAGCATACCGAAGAGAAGGGAGGCAATAAAAAGGAGCTCACGCCCGCTTACATTTTTCTTCATAGGATAACTCTCTTTCTTAAAAACTGATTTGCAGTATATCCTACTTTTCCCTTCTCTTCCACTAATCCCACTTCTTTTTTGATAAAGTTTAGGAATTCACTAAAACAAAGGAGCACCACAAGCTAAGCTTATGACACTCCTTTTTCATTTTAAAGCATTTTGGTTTACGATGGAAGCGAAACTGCTTATAGGACATAGAAATGGCTCTATATTCCAAAGCCGCCTTTGCCGTTGTTCTTATTCGTTCTGGCAATGGGCAAGGCAGAGGCCAGACTGCTTAAGTTTCTGGTCTGGATATACACCTTCCCTTCGCCAATAAAACGGTTGACCAAGCCTTCTCCTGTGGTAAAGCCGAAGGTTCCGGAGGCTATGGAAATGTGGTAATCCAGACCTCTATCCCATGCCACCACATGGTCATTGTCAATGGTTAAGGGGCTGTCCGGATGTACCTCCAGCTCCAAAAGATCGCCGAAGGCATTGACAAATAGATCTCCCTGTCCCTGGCTTTCCATGACGAAAAGTCCACCGGTGCCGCCGAAGAACGCCTTTCCCAAGTCCTGCATTTTCATGGCATAGTTCACCGTAGAATCCCCAGCCAAGAAGGCTCCGGTATTCAGGCGATACTGCCTCTCTCCAATCTCTAAACGAACAATCTTTCCGGGAATGGAAGGTGCCACACCGATTCTACCCCCATTGGCTACACCAATAGCCTCGGTAATAAACATACTTTCTCCGCTGGCAAGGCTTCTGCCTACAGCACTTAACAAACCGCCCAAGCCCCCGCCGTTAGCGCCGGAATTCATCTTGCCCTGCAACTCCACACCGGCCATATAAGCCATGGAACCTCTCTCAATCTTCACCCTTTCTCCCGGGTTTAAGGAAATTTCCAAAATGGGACAATCATTATCTCCTAATATACGATGTTGCATAAATCCTCCAATCTGTGAAATAGGGTTTTCTTGTCGTTTTTTCCATTTTTGAACCTGACAGGAAAATTATCGCTTATTTTTAGGGCGAATTCAAGGATTTTTATCCTTTGCTCTATAAAATAGGGTAAGTTTGTCACCGTATCTATAACATTCTAATATGTTTTAAGCATTAAAATAAGTGTATCTATTTAAGCGGATTGTTCCCTAACAACCACACTTTTATGATATTAAAAAGAGATAGCCACTTTTTGCTATCTCCAAATGAATGTTTTTATTTATTTTTTTCTTTGTTAGCCTCTGTCTTGTTTATAGGCTCTTTCACCACATCTTCAATAAGTCTTGATAAATCCATAGCATTTTTCGATGTAATAACAGGTTTTCCCGTTTCTTTCTCAATTTCCTTTCTTGCATTTCCTGCTACACCACCACCTTTTTTTGCCACCTTCTTATTTTCTTCCAAGCCTTTGGGATTAGTCGCTTTCGTAAGCTCTGTTGTGGTCGCCTCTGCAAGCATATTCAAAACGATTTCAAGAGTTGTCATATTGTCTCTTAAGTTTTCTTTTTTAAGTCCTTTAAGATTTTTATATCTTCTTGTTGTCATCCCCGACCAAGCCTTAGTAATCTCATCTGTAAGGATTGCATACTCTATTCCCTTTTGAATTCCTGCATCATCCCATGCATCTGTAAGTTCTTTTCTGACTTGAATAGCTTGCAGTCTTTGATTTATCCACTCCCTTTTATACCCCTTCTTTAAGTAGGCCTCCAAGGCTCTGTCTATTGTAAGTTCCGGATCAATAATTTCATCAATTCGCTCTTTTCCAACCTCTGCGAGCCATAACTTAAACGGTTCTGCTTTAGGTGATGGAATTGACTGGATAATACGGAAAATGCCTTGCATATCCGCTACATCCGTTAAACGCATCTTGCCGTCTGCCGCTTTCATTTTCAACTGCTTACAAATTGTAAGCAGTTCATTTCCCTCTTCTTTCAGTCTCTTTTTTAACACCGCCCAATAAGTGCTTGAGCCTCTTGCACTTTCTTGCTCTGTAAGCACTCCTACGACATCCACCACACTAAAATACCATTCTTCTTTTTCCTCATCCCAAACGGAGCGTATTTGTTTATTTTCATATAGCTTTATTTCATCCATTGACTTAACCCTTTATATTTACAATTTATTTCCTGCAATATCTTATGTCCTTATTATATTCCTATGTATGATTTTATAAAACCTGTTTAATTTCTCATCCAATTCGCAACTACCACATTAGGTTCTTCTCTATTCTTATATTTAGCAATATCTGTAAGACTTACATAGTCATTTTTAAAGTCTTCAGTATAAATTTGAATAGCAACTCCCTTTACTTCGATGGTATCTTTTTTGACCTTAGATATATTAGCATATATCCTTTTGTCAAAAAGCATCTGATAATCCAGTTCCATCATAAAATGCTACATAAAAAACATAAGCAAAACGTCATTGAAAACCGTATTTGACACTAAGAGAATTCAATATAATATTTTTCGCAATAAAGCCCTATACTATCTAGCCTTTTATCCCCGAGCTTGCCATTGCCGTCTGCACCTGCTCCTCCATTACCGCATAGAGCAAGATTCCCGGTAAGACCACCACAGTTAAAGCCGCAAAAAGTCTGGGGTAATTATAGGAGAAGGACTCTGTGAAAAACTGTAAAGCCAATGGCAAAGTTCTGGCCTTATCCGAACTAATCAGCAATGAGGCATAGAAATACTCATTCCAGTTTCCCAAGAACAATAGGATTCCCGCTGTGGTTAAGCCGCCCTTTGCCAAGGGAAGGTTGATTTTCCAAAAGACAGTGAAGAAATCCGCTCCCTCCAAAATTGCCGCCTCATCCAAAGACTTGGGAATGGCAAGGAAGGCAGGCCTTAATACAAAGATACTCATGGCCAGTCCCATGGAAATATACACCAGGCTGAGTCCCGGCAAAGAATCATAGAGATTTAAATGAATCAAAAGGGAAAATATCGGCTGAGCCTTGGACTGTGCCGGCACCAAAAGGGTGATGGAATACAGAATAAAAAGAAGATTTTTTCCCGGAAAGTTATACTTGGCAAAGACATAGGCTCCCATGGCATAAATCAGTAGAGCCAGTAAGGTTGCCGAAAGAGAAACCAAGGTGGAATTCAAAAAGTACCCTACAAAATCGTATTTGGAAAAAATATAGCTGTAGGGCTCCAGAGAAAAACTTGTAGGTAAGGAAAAGGGATCCGACAAAATCGCCGCATTGCTTTTAAAGGAGGATAAAATCACCCACACAATCGGGAAGAGAGAAATCAAAATAGTAAAGCACAAGAGCATTCCAATGAGAAGGGAGGATAAAAATCCCCTCTTATTTCCTACAAGGCCATGTTCCCTATTTTGCAAAATTGCTTTCATTTCGATAAATCCCTTCGTTTAGATGCAAATGCTTCTCACTAACCTAAGTCTCATTTATATACAAATCCCTTATCGCAGCCATAAGTCTCATTTGGCTACCTAGCGCCTCTAATGCTTATACCTACAAATTTCTTTTGCCTGTAAATTCCTGTTGTCACTTCGCTTTATGCTTTTACTTACGAAGCTCTCTTTTAGTCATAAATCCCTTCATTTAAGCGAAAGGCCTTATGCACCAAAAGCAGCACCAAAATTCCTGCCAGGAACATCATCACACCGCTGGCATTGGCCAAGCCATATTTTAAATCCAAAATGTTCTTCATCAAAATGAGGGGGAGGTTCATGGTGTCGTTTCCCGGCCCTCCGGAAGTGGTTAAGGCGATTTGCTCATACATGGCAATTCTAGCCGTAATGGAGGCAATGATGGAGGTTCCGATGGAAATACGACACATGGGAAGCTCGATATGCCAAAGAATCTGAAGGGTATTGGCGCCGTCTACCTTCGCCGCGGAAAATACCTCCTCCGGAATGGAATACAGGTCATTCATCACAAGAAGGGTCACAATCACCGCATAGAAGAGCCAGGTTAACGTCACCGCCCAAAAGGCATAGGGAGATTCAAAGAACCATTGGTGATGAAAGTCCTTATTAAAGAGGCGAATCAGCCCGTTCATAAAGCCCATCTCATCATTGAAAATGAAGCGATAAATCAAAGCCCAGGCTGCTGCGGAAATCACATTGGGAACCATAAAAACCGCTCTGGTGAATTTCCAGCCTCTAGGCTTTTGGAACAAAATAAAAGCAAGAATCGTTCCGAAGCCCACATGAAGAATGGTGGCAATAAGAGACCACAAAAAAAGATTCTTCATGGAAAGCTGAAAAGATTCCTGCCCAAAAAGCTGTATGTAATTTTGCAATCCCACAAAACGGGGACGATTAAAGCCGTCATACTTCGTAAAGGAAGTCAGGAAAATACTGAGAATCGGCTGTAAATAAAAGAAGAGAAAAACCAAAAAGGAGGGGAGCAAAAACAGGGCAATCCACTTATAATTCCGTCTTTCCAAGCTTGATGCCTTCATCCTATTTTACTCCCCTTTACTCTTTCTATTGCTTAATCTGTTTTATTAAATCTGTTTTACTAAATTTCTATTGGCTAATTAATATCCTATAACTGTTTTTTCTATTAGCCTAATGCACTTTCCGGCTATTCCACTTCGTAGCTTAATATGGCAAAACTATAGGTTTTTACTGTTAAAGTATTACTGCTTTGCCTCTTCCGCCTTCTTTGTAAGCTCCTTACAGAACTCCTCCGGGCTCAGACTTCCATCAATCAGCTTTGGCAGAAGCTTTCCGAATTCCTGATCTCCGATAGAAGCGGGGAACACATCCCCTAAGATGGGCACATATTTTGTATCATCATTTACGCTCTGATTGTACTCGTATAACAATGGGTTTTCCTTAAGCTTATTCAGGAAATCCTCACTGTACTTCAGTCTTGGTGCGGTTCCGCCCTCTGCCAAAAGATAGGCTTCCAGCTCTTCCTGACTGCCGCGGAAGGCAAGGAATGCCTTAGCCACTTCCTTCTCGTCATCGCTTGCGGTTGCAGGAATCCAGAAATCTCCGTATCCTGCGGGGTTTGCTAATGCAATATTTCCGGGATAAATGCCGGCATGCACGGAGGATCCCTTAAAATCATTACTCCACTTGTCCTTGGATTCCTCATTAAACTCGGAAACCATCCAGGATCCATTGGGAATTACGGCCGCCTTATTGCTCATGAAAGCATTGGCTGCATCCGCATAAGCTGCTCCTAAAGTATTTGCGGAAGCATTTTTCTGTAAAAGAGTCTGTAGCTTCTCCACGCCCTTTACAAATGGCTCTTCCGTATAGTCCCATAGCTTATCCTTTACACTGTCTTGCAAAAGCTTTGCTCCACCTTCTTCATTTCCCACAAGAGCAGAGAGCATCAAAGCGGAAGTCCAAGCATTTTCCGAGGTCATAAAGGCTATTTTGTTGTCTCCTAAAGAAGAAACAAAGTCCTCATAGCTAAGCTCTCCAAGAGCTTTCTCCGGCTTATACAGATCTTCGTTGTAGAACATTCCGATAGGACGAATCACCAGCATGGGGGAAACCACCAGTTTCCCGTTATAAGTGCAGTATTCCTTGGACTCCGGAAGCCAAAGTTCGGAAAGTTCCGGTGTTTCCTTAGCAAAATCGGTCAGATCGTAAGCAAGGTCATTATCCAAAATTACCTGCTTAAACCACTGGGCATCAATGCCGCCGGAGCCGGGGCTATGCACCAAAGCAGGAAGCTTCTTCTGGGTAGCCAGCTGCTTAATCTTCTCCGCATAAGAATCCTGTACCACCTCTTCCACAGTGATTTTATACTTTCCTTCATACTTCTTATTAAAGCGCTCTACCTGAGGAAGAAAGAACTTTGCTCCCACATTTTCTCCGGCCAAGAAGGTGGGGAGCTTCATCTCCTTAAGCCCCTCAGAAGTTTCTTTCTTTTCCGCACCTTCCTTCTCCGCTTCTGTTTCTCCTGCAGCTGCACTGCCCTTCTCACTTTCCGCCTTGGATGCATTGTTCGCACAGCCCGGCAAGGAAAGCCCCAGGACTAAAGCCAAAGCAAGGGATAAGAATTTTCTTTTCTTCATACTATTCCTCCAATTTCAACAAGTTTTTAGCGACTTTGCACACAATCTAATCGCCGTTTTACGCTTTTATCTAGCATTATACCCAATAAATGGAGGGTGTCAAGAATTTATAGCATCTTCCTTGGCATAGGATATAGAATCAATATCTTTCAAAAAAGGGCATAGAAAAAACGGAGCTTTTACTTTCCAAGCTCCGTTGTTCTCTTATAAGCCGCTTCTACCGCATCCATAATGATGCCGTGAAGTCCGGCCTTCTGCCAAATATGAAGTCCTGCGATACCGATTCCTCCCGGAGTGTTCATTTCGTCTGTAATTTGATATAAGTGTCTATCGGTGTTCTCCAAAACCTTCCCTGTGGCGATAAGATTTTCAATAACAATTTTTCGAACGTCGTCACGATTCAGTCCGGTTTTCACTCCCGCATCCACCAAAGCTCCTGCATAGAGAATCAACCACTCCGGACCGGCACAGCTGCTTGCCGTAAAGGCATCAAACTGACTTTCCGGAATCTCAAGAGTCTTTCCGATGGACTCTGTAATGCCTCTGACTTCTTCCTTTTTTGCATCATCAAAAGAAGTATCGAAGGTAAGAGCGCTATATCCGCGTTGAGATTCAATCATGGTGTTGGGCATGATTCTGGCAATAGAAACATTTTCTCCTAACCAGGCATGAAGCTTTTCGATTTGGCTTCCTGCCAGGATGGAAACGATGGTTTTCTTTCCTTTTAAGTAAGGCGCCAGATCCTTTCCGGCCTTTTCTCCATCCTGGGGTTTTACCGCGAAGACGATAAGATCTGTTTTTCCGGCCAGCTCTTCATTGCTTTCCACAATGCTCAGCCCAAACTGTTTCTGAAGCCAAGCTGCTCTGTCCTTATTGATTTCCCGAACAAAGATATTCTTCGGCTCATAGCTTTTTCTGTCAATTAATCCGCCGATAATCCCGCTTGCCATGTTACCGCCGCCTAAAAATCCGATTGTTTTTGCCATTTGAAACTCCTTTCCGATTTCTCTCTTAACGCTTCTAAGCTTAGTGAATTTCATAACGCTTAGTTTTTTAAGCTCAGTCACTTTCATTTCGCTTTCATTCTTTCAACTTACTCTCATGCATTAAGCTTAGTCACATACGTTAAAATTAATATTGCGATACTTTACTATAGCATCTGTCATTTCTTCCCCATAGTCTTTTTGAAAATCTTCCAAAACCTTCTCGGAGACCTTCACGCCTTCCCTTAAAAAAATCGCTTCCGTCACTTCCTTAAAAGCATAAAAAATGTGAGCACAGTGATATGCAAAAGGTCGCAGACTCTCCGGATTTTTTCCGCGTTTTGCCCCTTCCCCAATGTTTCCGCTACGAAGGTGATGAATGCAGTACTCTCCTTCATGCAAGGTTTTCTCCACTTCATAGCCTAAAAACGGGTTAAAGCCTCTGGAAATGGAGGCATCCAAATCTTTACAATAAAGTGCTCCCGCCTCTCGGCTGTTCATGTCTTGAAACTGGGTATACCAGGGGCAGGAACTAATTTTCATCACACCATCCGAGGTAAGCTCAGCACGGTTTTCAATGCCTTCCCTCTTGATTTCCTCCGTATTAATCCACTCTCCATAATAATTGTAATTTTCCTGTGTCAGCTCAACCCCGTCTCTGATGGCTCTTTGCGCCATTCTTCTTCCTCTTTGGGCTCCATAGTACTGCACCGCGTGTAAAAATGCTCTTTTCCCTCTTTCTCCAAAATACTCTTTAAGATAATGATAGTATTTTGCCGGAATATATGCGTGCACACGCTCATTAAATCCGTCCATAAGACTCCTCACTTCAATTTCCTGTTTACTTCCAGGGCACCAAAACTCTTCTTAGGGATTTTACGCCAAAATTCAAGATGGTCACCACAAGGCCAATCATGAAAATGCCGAAGACAACCTTGTCAAAATTTGCAAAATCCGAATGATACTTGATGTACCAGCCAAGACCGGAAGTTCCTCCAATCATTTCCGCCGCAGTAAGTACCAAAAAGGAAGTGGAAATGGAAACAGAGATGCTGTTAATCAGCCCCGGTAAGCTGTAGGGGATTAACACATCCATAATCATACTGAACTTGCTGACATTTAAGGTCTTTGCGGAGTTCATGATTTTTGGATCAATCTCCCGAACGCTTAATACCATATTCATGAACAAGCTCCAGAAAATGGTTAAGGTGACCACAAAAATGGCGGCTACCCTAAAGGTCGGCAGTAATGCCACAGCATAGGGAGAATAAATAATCGGCGGAATGGGGCTGATGACCCGGACGATAGGAAGAACGATTCCGCTTAAATGGTCGGACAAGCCCACAAACAGTCCTAGAGATACCCCCAATACGGTAGCGATAATAAAAGCAATAAACAGAAGTTGCAAAGAACTGAATACACCCTGCAAGATCTTTTGATAGTCTCCCAGAAAAACGCTAAAAACATTTTCCGGAGCAGGATAGAGCATGCTGTTTTTCACCCCGATTTTAGCAGTCATGATTTCCCAGAAAATCAGAATACAGTAGAGTATGATACCGATATTTACAGCTACGGGAGATTTGCGAAAAAGAAGCAAAGTCGCTTCCGATGCAAATACCACAAACAGGAAGGGAAAATATCCCTTCGTCCCGCTAAGAGAGGGCTGTACAATAATAAGGCTCAGAACCAGAAACAGAAGGTGAGGCACTACTGTATGAATCTTCTTCCACATAAACTACATTTTCCTCTTTTCTATCATAATCATAATATAACGAAACAATGTCTTTCCGAATTCTTCTGTACTCCAAGCTTCCCAGAAGCTCTTCCCTTGATCTTGGTCGTTCAAAGAGAAGCTTGATATCTTTTTCGATTCTTTTGTTCTTCATAAACAAAACTCTATCGGACAAATACAGCGCTTCATCCACATCATGGGTAACAAAAACGATGGTTTTCTTGGTATCTTTTAGGATATCCAAAAGCAAATCCTGTAAAAGTACCCTATTTCTGGCATCGATGGCCCCGAAGGGCTCGTCCATCAACAAAATATCCGTGTCCATGGCAAGGGTTCTGGCAATGGCCGCCCTTTGTCGCATTCCGCCGGAAAGTTCGGAGGGGTACTTGTGCTCCACACCCTTTAGTCCTACTTTTTCCAAGTAAAAAGAAGCTCTTTCCTGCAGCTCCTTCTTGGAAAGATTTTTGATATTTTGTTTAATGCCGAAAATCAGGTTCTTTTCAATGGTCATCCAAGGAAATAAGGAGTAGTGTTGAAATACAACACTACGATCCTTGCCTGTTCCCTTTATTTTTTCTCCGTTAATGAGTACCTCTCCCGACTTCGGGCGGTTTAAGCCTGCTAAAATGCTTAGAATTGTACTTTTTCCGCATCCGCTGGCTCCGATAATGCTGACAAACTGTCCGTCCTCTATCGTTGAGGAAACATCCTCCAGGGCGCCATATACCTGATTCTTTTTGTCAATATATTCAAAGGATACATGATTCAATTCTATTTTGCTCAAAACAACCCTCTCCTTTTATTGGTACTATTCTTTGTTGGAACTTTTATTTATTGATACTTGTATTTGTCGAAACTATTTTTATTGCTGCTTTTATTGGTTGGTGCGTTCACTTTCCGCCTTCAAAGCCTGATAAGTCTTGTTATCCGGATTTTCCTTTATAAGCTCATTTAAAGCATCTTCAAAGACAGTGGTATCAATATAGTCATCAATATTTACATTTCCCTTAGAGTATCCGATATCTACCATGGCCTGGAAGAAAGCTTTTGTGTTCTGTCTGTCCGGATTGGGACTAAGACCAAGGTGACCGTATTGATAAACCTGCTTTTGATAAGCATCGTCGTCTAAGTCAATTCCCTGACGAGCAGCTTTTTCCGCAGCCTCTTTGTCATTTTCCAGAAGGCTGTAGGCTTCAATATTCGCCTTCAGCGCATCCACATAGGCTTCTCTGTTCGCCTTCAGCTTATCTCTTGTGGTGAAAAGTCGGCAGCAAATGTAGTCAGGCCATTCATCCTCCGCATCCAACTGGCTAACCGGAACAAGCCCCTGCTTCTCCGCACCATCACGGAAGGTTAAGAAGTTAATACCTAAATCCACATCTCCCTTAAGAACTGCCTGGGTAACCGTTGCCTGAGAATCCAGCTCCACAAACTCTATTTTGGATAAATCCAATCCCTTATCCTTTAAAATCTTGCGGAATGCCACGTCTCCCGTATTTAATCTGGTTACACCGACCTTTTTTCCATATAAAGTATTGGGGTTATATAAATCCTTAAACTCCTCCGCTCTCTCCGGACGCACATAAACTGTTTCTCCCAAAGACATTTGTCCTCCGATGATGACAATGTCGGACCCATTATCAATGTAATTTAATACCGCAGAGGAACCGGCAGAAACTAAATCCGCCTTGTCGGCAAGAAGCGCCTGAATATTATCGGGATTAGAGGGGTTAAACTGAATCGTAGTGTCTAATCCATTCTTATCATACAGTCCTGCATACTGCGCGATAACGGAATCGATATGAGCCACATTGTTGTTATTCGCAATCACTCTTAAAGGAATCTTCTTGTTATCCTTATTCTCCGTCTTCTGATCGGAAGAGCCATTCTCCTCCTGCTTTGCAGTACCGTCACTTTCCTGCTTCGTTGCCGCCTGACTGCCGGCAGAACTGCCCTCCCCCGACTTTGCCTTTCCGCAAGCAATAAGGCTTAATGACAATATTCCCAATAAAGCAATCTTTCGTAATGTAGTAGCAGTAAAAACTAAATTTCCCTTCATTCTATACCCTCCTAACCTGCAACTCAGCTTCATAAACTTTCTTGTTCTTAATTCCCCTTTAGCATACAGGAATGGTAGGTATTTGCATAATCCGAAAATTTTTTATCTGTATATAGGCTATATTTATAGCAAACGATATAATCTATACCTTTACAAATACAGTTAGTCCTATTCCGGATTTGGTAGACATTGTCTGTTAAATCATTCTAATCACTCTTCTTGATAAGTGTGATTAGAATGATTAGAACGATTAGCAAGAGCAGAGAAATTAGAAATTAAAGCGAGCAGAAAGAATTATCTATAGCAAGCGCTAAAGGCGGGACGCATTTCTTCTATAAGCCGACGGGACAATCCACAAGCTTTAGCTTGCTTCTCCCAGTTTTCTTTTACAATGGTCAGAATATCTTTTGCATAGGTCGTTGCATCCGTCTCGGAAATTCCAAATCGGACAGCCGTCTGTATTGCAAGGTCAATATTGATACTATTATCCTCTTCATCAACATTTAAGGATAATTCATCGCCATAGGGAACCGGATTTACATCGTAAAGAGGTGAAAGCCTCCAGCCATTTTTTGTGAAAATGAAAGCATGGTTTCGTAGATGATCATCCGTGTTACTAACAGCCATATTAAAAACAATACGTTTCCATAGTTCAATCAAATCTTGCTTTGGCTGCGCGCCATAGGATTTTATAAAAGCAGCAATATCCAGATAACTTGTCCCGTCTGCAGCAGAAGCCCCATCTGTTTTTCCAAGCAACGTCATGGCAGAAGCGAAGTGTATTCGCTTACTCAAAATACGATCAAAGCGCTTAACCAAATAGGTGCTCCCAAGATTGGAAAATTTTTCAAGTTTTGCCTCCGGAACATGTAGTCCACAGAGCTTCGCCAAATCATGTGTTACCATCTCCCATGCTCCGGTATCATTTTCATCATTCTTGGAAGGGAATTTTGCAATCCAAAGCTGTTCTTTCGGGTCTATCACAGTAGCTTTTGGTCTGGCACCACCAAGAGATGAGCCTGGTCTTATTAGTTGGTTTAACCATTTTTCAGATAAAGTAGTATCATCATTTTCAAAATTTCTGGAAGCTTCCTCTAACGTCCGAAGACTTGTCCAAGGCGGTGCAGCTGTTTCTTTATCATCTGAAAGGAAGGCCCCATTGGGCTCTGTTTTAAATCGAATTCCTCCCAGCCTTGTTTCATCATATACCCCCAGTAGATAATCACTGTCATAAAGTTTAGCAGGTTTACGACCTTCCTTTCCTGCCAATATTCTTTCGCGTTTATTCATAAGAACACGTCCCCAACGGTCGGGAGAAGAATCTGAAAACAGTCCAAAGATTGTTTTGCCGAAGGGATATTGTCTTCCGGAATATGGCATAAGTTCAGGATCCAATGTGATTTTTAGCGAGGTCTTTTTGAGCCACTCTCTGTCATATTCAAAGGAATAAGATTCCTCGCCCTTTAAGCTATTAACATAGAGGATTCCCATTAGTGTTGGATTCTGCATGCTAAAGTCATCGTAGACGAAAATTGTCTTTTCTTTAGATACCACTATTTATTCCTCCTTGGTGCACGCTTTCTTGTTATCAGATTTAAATCTTGAATTTGCCTACCAAGCGCATCATCCTTTGCAATCAGTAGAAGATCTTTATCAAGATTGTTTAGAGCATGCAAAACTGCCGCATAGATTCCCATTGCTACGGATGGATCACCTTTTTCAACCTTCCACAAAGATGCCCGACTGATTCCGGCACGTTCTGCGGTCAACTCCGAAGATAGGCTTCGTCTGAGTCTGGCAAGCTTAATCTGCTCACCCATGGTTTTTAGTATTTCTTCTGTACCCGGAAGTATGTTATATGCCGCTTTCTTCATCCAATGCACCCCATTTAACGTTTACTATTATAAACTATATATATTTTTTCGTTGATATTAGTATACATTATAATATGGTAATTTCAAATGGAACTTTTGAATTGCAAACAGAAATCTGAAAATACCTACTCATACAAAAAAGAGCGGCAAAAATCAAAATAATAGAGACATTTTCGGCAATATAGGTCTGAATATGGGGGTAGTCTGAGACGATACTTACTATCCCAATTCTCCCAGCATCTGCTCCGGGTTATCCGCCGCCTTTACCTTGTCAAATGCCTTTACAATCTTTCCATTTTCATCAATCAAATAAGTGGTACGAACCACGCCCATATAGGTCTTACCGTAGTTCTTTTTCTCCTGCCATACATCATAGGCCTGAATTGCCACAAGCTCCGGATCGGAAAGAATAGTAAAGGGCAGTCCGTATTTCTCTTCAAACTTCTTGTGGGAAGCCACGCTGTCCTTACTGACGCCCAGAACCACAGCACCCTTCTCTGTGAACTGGGGATATCGTTCTGCAAAGCCGCAAGCCTGCTTCGTGCAACCGGCGGTATTGTCCTTTGGGTAGAAGTATAAAATGACCTTCTTTCCTCTGTACTCCGACAGAAAGTGCATGTTTCCATCCTGATCCGGCAATGTAAAATCCGGTGCCTTTGTTCCAACTTCCAACATAGTAATCCTCCTTTAACAGCGGTTTTTTCGCTAAAAATTTGCCACATGAATCATTGGCTCATCTCCCCTTTGAGAACAATGAGCTTTTGTAATATAAACCATTTAAACATTTATAGTTCTATTTTTATACCCTTATTTCGCAAGTTTTCTATACACTCGAGCAGATATTCCCCATTATGCTCTTTGTAGATAGGACTTTCTATCATTTTTTCTTCAAGATTATCGTATTTTTCTGCTGTCTTTCCTCTATAATTCTTATCTCTCCACTCTTCAGAAACCTTATACCCTCTTTTTTCCATTTCATCCATAACTAAAGAATGAAATATAAATAAATGATATGGAGTATAGGAAAATGCATAATCTACTGTTTTATGCTTCTTATTCCACCCATTTCCTCTAAGGGCACAGCATTCTCTATGTTGTCCAAGAAGCTGATTTTTCGGCAATAAGGGAATCAGTTGTTCATGCCATAGTCTCATAATTTTCTCCTGTTAAGAAAGTAGATTCCTCTAAATATTGATTGGGATATTTCCTTAGTAAAGCGTTAAGATATTGAATCACAGCATCCTGACTATTTTCCCCTTCCATATATTCTTCCAATAGGGCAAATAATCCTTGCTTTTCCCTTTCACTTGCTTCTTTTTTAAAATATCCCCATACATGAAGAATGGCATTATGAAAATCTTTTTTACTCTCTTTGATACCCTTTACACTTTGTATTTTTTCCTGTAGATATACAATATCCACTTCCTTTTCTTTCAAATACTCTCGGATATCCAGATATGCCTTATGGGATTTGCTCAGCACATAATATTTATATTTTGCCCAGAGCTCTTCACATTCTTTTTTTATATTCTTGTGCTGCACTTTACGCCTTCTTTCAAAATATTGTAAACATCCCTATTCCATATTTAAAAAAATTGCAGCAACGAATCTCTCTAATCATTGCTGCAAGAACGAATGTTCCCTGCGAGAATCGAACTCACAACTAGTGCTTAGGAGTTCGTCCCATATCAGTCAGCAATTATTCATTTGTGTCAAAAATAGATAAACTTTATCAAGTGTTTAAGCCACTTCACTGTTTGTCTTTGTCAAACTAAGATAAGGTAAATAAAGCCTCTCTATCTTTATAATTCAATTTTGCAATCTGTCTCATTGCATATCCTCACATATTTGTTTTATTACTACGTACACCCACGACGTGGCAAATTTTGCTTCTTCAAGCATTGATATTTTCTCTTCCGTAGAAAATTTCTCTCTAATCTGCTTTATTACACTCTCAGTAATTCCATCCTTACCAATAGCCTTTATTGCTTGGATTACTAGTGCCGTTTTATAAGATAATTTTGAAATTTCCTTATTCGTTGTCTTTTTGAATTCCAACATTATCTTTTTATAGGTATATTTTTTATAAGCACCATCACATACATAAATCCAAACAGAGGGTACTTGCGTAGACAACCCCAATATGTTAAGAGCAGTGTCGCCATAAGGAACAATCGTCCAACCAAATTTTCTTGCTATAGCGTGTGCAACATCGTTAGGGTCCGGTTCGATACATTCCCCAAGAAAAGAATTGTATTCCGGATATACATAAATGCCATGTAATATTTTTTTTATTAAGCCTTCTTTCTCCAGTCTCGATAACGTGACTCCTATTTTTGCACTATCTGAAATATCAGAAAAGTCACTCGCTGAAAATACCGAGCCCGGTTTAAATTTCGTTATGGTATCACGTGTTTTTCCTAATATATTTGGTCTTTCCATAAAATTACCTCGTTAAAAATATTATACACTTTTTTTAACGAAATTCAATTCTTTTAGTAAAGGAATTGTTTTAGAATTGTTAATTCGCTCAGAAAATAAAAATATCTCCATCATTTCAAAAGAGAATGACGGAGATATTTCACCTTGTTTATTCTTGTCGCAACCAATCGGCTATATCATGAATTTCGATTCCTTCATAACTATATTTTGGATGTTTGGTTCTGGCAATAATCATTTTCGGATAAGCATCTCGGATCTGAAGCAGAGGAGCGCACTCTCTCTCAAATGTTTCCTGCCCGGAAATGTTGTCGCTGACCTGAATATAAATCTTCTCGCTGCCTCTCTGAGCAACAAAGTCGACCTCCTTTTGATAGAGCTTGCCGACATAGACATCGTATCCACGGCGAAGAAGTGCGATGCAAACGATGTTTTCATATACTCTGCCGTAATCCATATTTCTGCTTCCCAGTATTGCATATCGAATACCGCTGTCACACAAATAGAACTTTTCAGAACTTTCAAGGTATTTCTTGCCTCGGATGTCGTATCTTTTAATATCATAAAATACAAAAGCACTGCACAAATACTTAATGTACTTGCCGACGGTTACATGATTGGTCGGAGTCTCATTTGCTGTCAGCAGCTGACTAACCTTATTAGGGGAAGTCAGGTTGCTGATATTATCCATAAGGAACTCGCTCAGACGCTGTAAAACCAAAGTGTCCGGGAGCGCATATTTCTGCACCAAATCCCTTGTAACAATCGTTTCGTAGACCTCTTTGATATAGTTTGTTCTGTCTTTTTCGGTTCTGTAAGCGTAAGAACCTGCTAAACCGCCCTTGATAGCGTAATCATCAAAGAGCTTATCTTTATCACTAACATCATCATAATATTGGCAATATTCCCGGAAGCTGAAAGGAAACACATGAATTTCAATATAGCGTCCGGTAAACAGAGTTGCCAGATCCGCACTCAACAGGAAAGCATTGGAGCCTGTTACATAGATGTCGTATTTTCCCTTAGAGTACAGGCTATTAATTGCCAACTCAAACTTGGGGCACATCTGCACCTCGTCTACAAACAGATAGTTCGTTTTACCTTCCTGATAATGTTCTTCCACATAGGCGTGTAAGGCATGGTATTCCTTAATTTCCTCATACGCCAAATCCATGAAGTCAATGAAGATAATATTGATGTTTTCAAAATGGCTTTTCAGATATTCAATATACGCCTGCATCAGATTAGACTTACCGGATCGACGAATGCCCGTGATGATCTTGATGTCAGGAGTACCATTCAGTTCAATGATTCTGTCTAGATACTTTGCTCTTGTAATTGTTTTCATATCGTCACCCGCTTTCAAAAGTTGAAGATTTTTCATTTCTTGAAACCGCTTCGGTGTACTTATTATACTGTCTGCTAATGGTATATGCAAGAAGTCGGCTCAATGACCGCCAGTTCCAATAGCTTTGATAAGAACTTCGATGCACCGGAATCTTTCAGCTTTATAATTGATACAACATCACTTCTTCCAAAATATTAAACAGTAGCAAATGTATTATATAAAGCAAGCACATGATCTATTGTTTTCGTTGATGTATCCTTTAACTTATTAGCAATGGACTCTGAAATATCAATATCTACTTTTGTTTCATCAATGTCTACTTTTGAATGTCTACTTTTATATTGGCAGCATAGCTCTTCGCATTCTTTTTTACATGCTTGTACGCCATTACACGCCTACACATTCCGTTTTAAAAACAAAAATTGCAGCAACGAATCTCTCTAATCATTGCTGCAAGAACGAATGTTCCCTGCGAGAATCGAACTCACAACTAGTGCTTAGGAGGCGCTTGTTATATCCATTTAACTAAGGGAACAATGGAACTCTCTTATTTTACTTATCCTGCAGTTTTCTGTCAATGCAGGGTAGGAACTAAGTTACTGCTAACCGGACTGTTTCCATATGCCCATCCTTAGGAAATTATTCCTTCACTATTCACTTTTTGATATTTTTGGTTCCTACTGTTTGGCTTATCGGGTACCGTCATTTCTATTTTTCCTGCGCTAAGTAAAGGCTTGATATATTTTTCCGAAAAGTTTCTTCTACCAACCAGCCCCATAAATTCTTGCATTTCTTTCCGACTGCGAGGAACAGAGCAAAATTGAATAAGATCTTGTATCGTGACTTGCTCCTTATCTTGTTCCTTTACTTGCTCCTTAACTTGTTCCCTTAAAGCAAGTTCTATAGACGGCCCGACCATAGCTGTTGCAGCTTCAGATAGAGGAATAATAGTTGAAAAGACATCAGCTTCTGTAAAAATAGGCTCTCCGCCGGAGTGCATCTTCGTGTATTTATAGCTGTTTCGCATACCGCTTCCAAGCTCATCAGCAAGTCCAATCTCTCGGAAACCCTTTGCTATCGGCGGATTCTTTGCAAATGGTCTGAATGTTTTCAGATTCAGGTTTCCGTGTCCATGTGCAAGGTTGGCATTTTCAGTTGTGATCTTATCCCGTTCAATGACGAGTTGATGAGCTGAACATCGTCACAGGGCTAATACAGGACAACATCCGCTTCACCATTAAGGACGGTACGGAAATCCGAGTATAATTCTGCACATAAAGCAAGCTCCCGATTTTCGGATTTGATTCCGATGGTCGGGAACTTTTCAGCTTCTCGCTGAGCTTTGCCGGTCTGCTTGAGTTCAGTTTTCATTTCTTCCCGTTACATCTGCCGTCTCAATTACTATATGCTCCGCCCATTTTTCCGCCTCTGGAAAGGCTTCTCGAATCTCATCCGGCAGTTCCTGTGTAAAGCGATATTCCGACACACCTATAGGCTTTACCATATCTTTTAATGCAAATTCAGCTACAGTCCTGTTCTTGTCCCGGCACAGTATAAGGCCTATTGAAGGATTATCAATCTCTGTTTTCAGCTTCTCATCAACAAGAGATAGGTAGAAATTCATCTTCCCCGCATATTCTGGAATAAATTTCTTTGTTTTGAGATCTACAACCACATAGCAATGTAGGACTGTATTGTAGAACAGGATATCAAGTGCAAACTCATCTTTGCCGAGTGTCAATGGATACTGATGCCCCATATAAGCAAAGCCCTTGCCCATTTCCAGAAGAAAATTTGTAATGTTCTTTACAAGCTCATCCTCTATCTGGCGTTCCTTCATCTTTTCGTCAAACTCAACGAAATCAAAAATGTATGGGTCTTTCATGGTCTGTATCGCTAGTTCGCTTTGTACCTCCGGAAGAAGTTTCTCAAAATTTTGAAGTTTTCCTCCTTGCTCACGGTCAATCAATCCCGTAGCAATCTGATGTTCTAATACTGCAACTGACCATCCATTCTCAATCGCCTTCACTCCATACCAGTATCGGGACTCCATAGTTTTCAATTTTTCAATCAGCACAAGATTATGAGACCACGGCAATTTTGCAGACACCGTCTGCAAAAAGTTCTGATCCGTTATCTCTCTAGCAAAACGCTTCATATACCGGAGGTTTCTCGCTGAATAGCCCTTTGCCTCTGGAAAAGCCAGTTTAATCTCCTGTGCCAATGTATCAATAAACTTGTTTCCATATGCTGTATTCTTATTCAAATCATTTCCGATATCCCAATACAACCTGATTAACTGCTCATTCACATTCAACAAAGCCCTGTATTGCGCGGCTTTAATCTTATCCTTGATATCCGTTATGAGTTGGATTTGAGTACTTTCCTGTAACTCCATCTTATCCTCCAATTTTGCAGTCCCCGTCTGCAAATTCCATTTATCTTGATTTTCAGGCAGAGAGGCAATCGCTGAATTGTATTAAACTCTGCACTTTGCTTTCATATACACGGCAGTTTGAATAAGGCTTCAGAATTGACACCAGCATGTTTACGATACTTAACGGTGTATAAATTTCTAACAGCCATTTTCCAATATCCTCTATTTTCTATTTGTTTGATGTTGAAGCAAATTATTACTTTGCTCAAGATCTATCTCTCCAGTCCTTTTTCACCTGCTCCCAGATGGCAAAGGCCTTCCTAATTCGTTCTCCTCCATGCCGATATTCAAAAACGCTTTCCAGCTCCTCATCGGAATAGGCGGAAAGGTCATGGGAATAGGTCCACATACGCTCATAACGTTCACGCCGATACATGGATTTTCCCCATTCACTGCTGTCTGTCCAAAGGGTTCCCAAAAGGAAGATTCCGCTAATCAGGAGGCAAAAGGCAAATCTGCCCTGCGCTGTTCTTTGTCTCCGCTCAATCCTTATCTGCTCCCCGATTCCTATTTTCTGTTCTACGCCTATTTTCTGTTCTATTCTTGATGCCTGTTTTGTTTGAGATTTCTGTTCCGTTCTTAATTCCTGTCCCGAGCTGAATCTCTTCTCATTCTTCCATAGGAACAAAATCAAAAATGCTCCCAGCAAAGCACTTTGATATTGCAGGGCATAACGGCTTTGAAAAGCATAGCTTTCCTTTAAAAACATATAGCGGGTAAGGAAAACCAGGGCATGACTGGCTAAGCCGTGAAGAAGCAATAATCCGGGCAACAAGCCAAAGTAGAAAATCTCTCCACTATTTTCTGCTGCCATAGCATTTTTTCCTATCCGATTTTTCGCCTCTTCTTGCCCCTGCTCCGAAGAAAGACCTTCCTTTCCCTTCCCGGCAAATGCCTTTCCTCCTCCATTTTCGGAAGAGGCAAAAAACTTCCAAAGATACAAGAGGGTCATAAACATATAAAAGATAAGCACAAATGCACCAATCAAAACAATCCCTTTTCCCTGTATCGCTCCGTCCCTAAGAAGCTTCTCCAGATTTTCCCCGGAAATAAGCATGGAGGAAAAGCCGTAAAAGATAAATTTCACCACAAAAAGCAGATGATTTTGCAGTACCTCTTTTAGGGAAATGCTTTCCGCCCCGGCATATTCATACACCGCATAGTGATTGCTAAGAAGATATAGAAAAAGGCAAAGTCCGTTGGAAATAAGGAGAAGAATCGTCCCCTTCATATCCCAGAGCTTCTTCCCCAAAGCCAGGAAGAAGAACAGGGCAAAGCAGGAAAGGAATACCGCCAAGCAGTAGGGGCCTGCCACCAGTAAAATAAATGGCGGATAAATCGATAGAAGAAGCAAGGAGCTTTTCTTGCTGAAGGCCTGATCCAAAGCATAGAAATAGTCATAAAATGCTGAAAAGGCCAGAAAATGAATATAACCCGAGCCGTTTAAAAGCATTTCCCACTTATTTAAGCTGTAAAAAAGAAGTAAAAACAGAAGCTGCTGTGAAAAGGGCAGCTGCTTATTTCTCATAAAAAGCAGTAAGGGTTTGCTGGCTAAGAATAGTCCCAGTACCCCAAGTACCCGGTCAAAAATCAGGGTATAACCAAAAGAATAACGGTTTATTTCCCGAAAGAAATAGGTCAAGGGAATTCTGGTTAAAATATCCTTTTGCAGTAAATCCCCAATCTGAAAGGGCTTTCCCAAATAGGAATTTACCAGCCGGATATAGTCGGAATACAAAACATCCGTAGTACTTAGAAGAACATAAAAGAGAATGGCAAGGGCCATGAGGAAAGAAAGGAGCAATAAAGCAATAGGAAGCTGCCGTTCTTTCCCCTTGGAAAACAAATACTTGCCCGAAGCGGATGCCCCAAAACCTTGCCCTAAGGGAACCCGCTCTCCGGAAGCTTCTTCGCCGGAACTTTTCACATCAAAAGCTTGCTCTCCGGAAGCTTTTACGCCTGCAGTCGGTGCCGTAGAAACTTCTAACCCGGCCACCGGTATATTTCTGTTTTGTCCCTCATGCTCTGCCATGCTTTCCCTCTCTTTCTCTGCGAATATATTGCCGTTTATTTTGTAATCTTTTCTCCGATCCGGAGAATCTTTTAATATCAGAGGTTGGGAAATACCTCCTGGGTAATGTCCCTATAGGCTCTTTCCTCCGGAACTTCCTTTAAAACAAGGCTGTTGTAGGAATTCGCTTCCGACGGAAGTTCCCTAAAGTCCTTGATGAAATGAATCTTCGTACCCTGTCCGGACATTTCCGGATCAAAGACCTGGAAGAAAGTATCTCCGTAGAACTTACTCATCTTGTAGTTATTTTCCAGGATATACACCTGCTTGCCCAAAACATAATCTCGACCATACTTCCCTATGGTCTGCTCAGCCAAGGAGTTCATCCGGTCCTGATCCTCCCAAAAGTAAATTCTGGGGAAGGACTCACGATATTTCATTTCCGCAGGAAATCGCAGGCAAACGAAGAGCAGGGCAAAAAATGTGGGAATCGGCATGCCGGTATTCCCCAAAAGATAGGCAAAATACAAAAGAGCCGCCGCAAAGCTTACATAAACCCAACGCATTTCCACTCGGATAGTAATGGAGGAGCAACCGATGCAAAGAGCAATAAAGCATAGGAACAAAATATTTTTCCCGAAAAACTCTTTTTTCAGCTTGCCCTTACGAATCGCAAAAAGCAAAGCCAAAAGAATGCTAAAGGCTAAAACTGCAATGGAAGCGTAAATGACATAGCGATGCTTTCTGCCTACTTCTTCCCAGGGAATTCCCGCAAGGTAATCCGGTCCCGCCTGAATGCCAAAAATATAGAATACCTGAGAAAAGGCATGGGACAGAGCTTTCGTCAGAGAAAAGCCGTCCTGTACCTCCGTTCCTCCCGTTCCCTTCGGTATAAAGGAACCGATGGCCAGGCTGCGAATGCCAAAGAACAAAAAGGCCTGTACAAAAGGCAGGAAGAAGGGAAGAAGCTTCGGTCTTTTCCGGGCTTGGCTCTCCGACTTATCCTGTTTCCCTGCGCTTGCGCTTACATTTGCACTTGCACTTGCACTTGCGCTTGCATTTACACTTTCACTTACATTTGTATATGCACCTGTACTCGCACTTATATATGCACTTGTATTTGCGCCGGTATTTACACTTGTACTTTCACTTTCGCCCTGCTCCACTACAATATACTGCTTTCCCACGGCAGCAATCCCTGACAAAGCGGACTCCGAAGCTTTTGCATAATCTGCAGCTTTCGCACCATCTAAAGCTTTCGCATTTTCCGATTCTTCCGCTTCTTTTAGCCCTATATTCTGCACCCCGACAGCAGTATTTACCTCCGCCTGTTTTCCTCTGAAAATGAGGGGAATATAAAATAACGGCAGTAGAGCCACATATCGCTCATGGGTGAAAATCAAGAGGAAGAAAAAGAGATGAGAAAAGAGAAGCATTTTCCCAAAATCCCTCTCCTCGCAGTCGATTTGTCGGTAAAGGAAATACAGAGTTAAAAGGGCAAAGCCCAAAGCCAGAGTTTCCAAAATGCCGATGGCCTGCCCAATCTGGTAGTAGGCAAAATGGGCGGACAAAAAGAGAAGCCCAAGGGACAAGGACAGGATGCGCTTCTTCGTCATTTTCAAAGAAAAGAAGAAGAGGAAAAAGGCCAGCAGGCTGTTTAGGAAAATGTTGAAATGCAAGTAGCGGTTGGGATCCGCCCCCACCAAAGCCATTTCGATATAGGAAATCGCCCAATACACCGGGCGGAAACGTACCGCCTGCCCAATGGGAAAGCTGAATTCAAAGAAGTTTTGCTCCCGGAAAAAGGAAAACAAATACAGGTCATCCATGTAAAGGGCCTTGATGTGAATCTGCCGATTAATCCAATAGGCCGAGCCCAATAGGAAGAGAAAGGCCAGTAAATAGCCTCCCAGCGGTATTCCTTTTATAAAAGCTTTATTTCCTTCTTGTTTCATTTACTCCTTACCTTTCTACGGGTAGATTTTGTAATGCAATCCACCTGCTATTTATTCCCGATAGATATATCGAAACGCGGACACGTTTTCGCGATATTCCAAACGTAGTGATTTATTCCCTAAAGATATAGCGAAACTATCACTTTCATCCTACTGTCAACTACCGCTTTCGCGCCTTCGAAAACCCTATTGCAAATACTCCGACAGCAACTGCAGGATCCTGTCTTTTTCCATCTGCTCTTCCGGACTTAATTCCGGATAGGGCCTTTCTTCCCAAGGATATTCTAAACGCTCTTTCCGAATCTGTAAAAGCAAAAGCTGTTCCGCCCCTTCGCCATTGGATTCTGAAAATGCCTTTACGCCATCAAGAGGCAGGATTTTATTTTTCTCCACCAGCATAGGACTTTGGAAAATGCCTTCCTCCGCCATTTGCAGAAGCATCTCCCCGGCTCGCTCTTCCCTCTCATCATGCAGGAAGCTTTGCTCCAAATACACATAGTCAGTATCGGACCATTTTAAGAACCAGGCAAAATAGAGGGGGGAATCGTAAAGTCCCGGACTTCCTCCGGATCCCTCCACGTCCGTAATGCTTTGCACATTGCAGGGGATTCGATAGCATTCCGGTGTCTCCGCAAAGGCCAAAACATGGTGCCTTGGATTTTTTGCCATTTCCGAAAAGGCGGGAAGGCTTCCCTTTTCTCCTTGATTTTCCAGCTCCACCAGGCCATGGTCATAATAGCCCTTGTTAGCCAAATCAATGGGGGTAAAGCCCACTGCCCCCGCCCAGCTGGTGGTGATGGTAGTAAGAAATGCTGCAAGATAGAAGGGGGAGAAGGCAAAGACTTTTAAAAGAAAAGCCGAAAGCTTGGAGCCCCTTGCATTTTCTTCTTGAGAACTTATTTCCGGAGCACTTCCCATGCTAAAACATAGCAGTAATGCCAGACTTTCCCATAAAATATAGTAATTTCCGTCAATCTGCCAAAGCATCACAAAGCTCAGCAGAGAAAATGACATTATCACAAGAAAGGACAGGGCAAGGGGAAGGTAGTCCCAAAGGTAAGCTTCTCCACTCTCCCCACAAAGAATGGCTTCTCTTCCCAACAAACTATTTCTTCCAAGTAAACTATTTTTTCCAAGTAAACTATTTTTTCCCGGTAAATTATTTCCTCCCGGTAAACTATTTCTTCCCGGTAAGCATTTTCTTCCTAAGGAAAAGCACTGCCATATCCCGAAGACTAAAATCAGCGGAAAAAGCACGCCACTCCAGGCAATGGCCACATGCTCCATATCCTCTCCTACCGGATAAAAAAGGAAAGAAAAGAATCTACGGAAAAAGGAGAATGTACTTTCCGAAAGGGAAAGCTCTCCGCTGTAATCCACATGGGCATCCAAGTTAAAGGGCCAGTTTACATGAAATCCGATAGCCTTGAAAATACCGGTAAAGGTGGTGGAAAAGGGAAGCCCCGTAATCAAGAAAGTCCGAAGGGTAATCAGTCCTGTATAAACTAGAGAAAACAGGACAAAGGGAAGCTCCGAAGTCCATTTCTCTCCCTTCACCTGAATCGTATTATGATTTGTGTTGCTATTTATGCCGGTATTCGCATTGATGTTGATATTTTCTTTCGTATTTGTTTTTGTATTCCTCTTCCCGAAACACTCCAAAAGCATGGTGATGAGAAAAACGATTCCCAGTAGCGTAGAGAAAACCACCGCCGTAGGCTTAAAGCTGTAGCTGAAAAAGAGCAGGAAGCAGCTTTGCAGTCTCTTTCCTTTTAGGAAGAAATACAAGGCGGAGAGCTGCAGCAAAAGGGTGAATAAATCCGTTTTCATGGTAAGGGACATATTCCCCACAGAAGACAGTAGGAAAAAACAGAGTATGCCGATATAAAGCTTCTTTCTGTTTTTTTGAAAATGAAAGAGAAGCAAGCCAAAAATCAGAGCCAAGGCCAGATAAGTCCACAAAGTAAAGGATAAGAGGAACCCATAGCCCGGAAGATAATTTAAGGGATAGGTCAAAAGCTCCAATCCTTTGGGATAGCTGTAAACGCTGTTGATTTGCCCGTGGGCAGAGAAAAAGCCCTCCGGAAACAAAACATACGCACTTCTAAGCCCATAGCGAAGGGAGTCATAATCCAATGCCACATTGCTGCGGTTCATTTGCAGGATAAAAAAGGGAAGGGCAAAAACCAAGGGATACAACGCCCCCTCCTGAAAGTCCTTTTCCAAAAAGGAAAAGAATTGTTTTATGTCTGCAAATATTTGCAAAGGTCTTCCCGTGGTAATAAAGCGAAACAAAAGGGCAAGCACAAAAAACCATAAGCCGGAAACAAGCATTGGCAAAAGCATACGGTGAAGATAGGCGAAGACCAGAGTTGGTAAAATAAAGAGAAGAAAAAGAAAGCTAAGAAAAGCTCTATTGATTGCTTCTCCGGAAGCTTCCCTTCTCAGAAAAACCCCTTTCCCCGGGGCATTCTGCATTTTCCTTTTGAGAAAAAAGCCCATAAGACAAAGGAAGAGATAGGCAAAAAGCCAAAGCATTTCCCGGAAAGCGACTTGGGTTTTCTCTTCTAAAAAACGCTCCAGATTTCCCGAATCACGAAAAAACAGCAGAAAAAAATAAAGGGAAAGAAGACCGATTCCTCCACCGGCGATTGTTTTTACAATGCTTCCTCTTCTTCCCTCTGCCATTCCTATATCCCTTCTACCCTTTTTGTTATACTTTAGCAAATTTTTTACTTGTCGTTAGCGTCTTTCTGTCTTCGATGCTAAATCCCTTATCATTTTGATCAATGCCTTATCCTCTATACCTGAGCATATTGCTAAATATCTTGCTATTCATATTACTGTATTTTAGGCTATTTAGGAGGTTTTTTCAAGACGAAGGATTAATCGAAAAAAATTTCCAAAAGAAACAGGAGAAAGTGCATAAAACCACCCCCTGTTTTTTCAAAAAATAAATACAAATTTATAGAACTATGTTACAATCATAACAATCTACAAGTTGAAAAAACAGAAAGGAGATTTTATGGGTGCAAATTGGATTGTTTGTCTTGTGGTGGTGATTTATCTTCTGGCCATGCTGTTTATCGGCTGGTATTCCTCCACAAAAATCACAAGTAACACGGACTTTATGGTAGCAGGCCGTAGGTTGGGACCGCTGCTGATGGCAGGAACTCTTGCCGCAACGGAAATCGGAGGGGGCAGCTCTCTAGGCGTTGTGCAAAACGGAATGTCCGGCTATGGCTTAAGTGCCGCTTGGTACATTATCACCATGGGAATTGCCTTTGTCATTCTCTCTTTCATGGCTCCCAAGTTCCGAGCCGCCACGGTAAAAACCGTACCGGAGTACTTCAGGAGACGTTACGGAAAATCCTCCGGATTGGTTACTGCCATTATCATGCTGCTTCCTTTAATAGGGCTTACCGCAGGACAGTTTATTGCATCCTCCGTTATTCTTTCCACTATGCTGGGACTGAGCTATAAGCTTTCCGTAATCATTGTTGCGGTAGTGGTAACGGTTTATTCCATTATGGGCGGTCTTTGGAGCGTAACCCTTACCGACTTTGTCCAGGTCTTCCTGATTATTATCGGTATGATGGCGGCTGTACCTTTCGCCCTCTCCCATGCCGGCGGTGTGGAAGCCGTGATTCAAAATGTTCCTAAGGAGAGCTTGAATCTTTTCGCCGGCTATGATTTCTTCGGTATTCTTTCTCTCGTCATTATGTACGTAGGAACCTTCTCTGTAGGACAGGAAGCGGTTTCCCGTTTCTATGCCGCAAGAGATGAAAAGGCGGCAAAGCAGGGAGCTTGGCTTGCCGCACTGTTAAACTTTATTTATGCCTTTATTCCTACTGTTTTAGGATTGATTGTACTGGCACTGATCAACATGGGAAAATTCTCTGCCGATGAATTTGCTTCTGTTGGTGCACGGTATGCCTTACCGATTCTGGCGATTCGCACCATGCCTGCTATCATTTGCGGCCTGCTCTTCTCCGGTGTTATCTCCGCCACCATGTCCAGCTCCGACTCCGACCTTTTGGGAGCCGGATCCATCTTTGCCAATGACATTTTCAAAATCTTCCTTAAGCCAAATGCCAGCAGCAAGGAAGTTATGAACGTAACCAAGATTACCATGGTTTTGGTGGGTATCGCTTCCATGTTTATTGCTCTTTTCAACACCCAGAGCATTGTTTCCATCCTGATGTTCTGCTTTACCCTCCGAGCTGCCGGTTCCTTCTTCCCCTATGTACTGGGACACTTCTGGAAGAAAGCCTCCACGGCAGGAACCATTGCATCTTTGGTACTTGGAACCATTACCGTAGTCTATCTGGAACATGTGTCCAAAGGAATGCTCTTCGGCATCCACTTTAGTCAGGCCATTATTCCCGGACTGATTGCCGCCTTCTTCGGCTTTATGGTTTTCTCCATCCTCATGCCTCCCGCAAAGGAAGGAACAGAGCTGGCGGAGGAAGCAGACGACTAATCCGGACACAGGCTTCCTATGGTAACTAAAGAGAGGGGAAGAACATTGAAGCACTTTCCGACAGATAGCTGTAAAATTGGTGCACGCTCTCGCTAACTTCGCCCTGCGTAATGAAGGACTGTATTCTTTGTAAGGATGCGCTCTGATGCAGTATGGGTCTATAAGAGAGGCATGCTCCCGCTAACCTCGCACTGCGCAGTGAAGGACTGCACTTGTTATAAGAAAACGCTCTGATGCAGTGTAGGTCTATAAATGGGGCACGCTCTCGCTAGCTTCGCCTCGTAGCGGTACTAACTTCAAGCTTCGCTTCACTCGCTTTCAGTAAGTACCGACGGGCTCAGACTACCCCTATTATAGACCTACACTGCATCATTCGCTTCATTTATTGATTTTTACAGTCCTTCCTTCCGCCGGTTTTCTTAAATACCTGCGGGTTCAGATTGCCTCTCTTACAGACCTCTACTGCAATCGCTTCAATTATTGATTTTTACAGTCCTTCACTTCACCGGCTTTCGGTAAGTTTCGACGGGCTCAGATTGCCCCTCTTTCGGACCTATTCTATTGAACCGAAAAATCTATAGTCTCTTCTTTCTTTTTATTCGGAAACGTTGAGTCACGCTCTCAGCGTACCCTCTTTTCCACAGCTATCTGCCAGAAAGCTAAGCTAAACCCTGTTCTGTCCCTCTCTTTTTTTGTATTTGAAAGCGCTGTGGCCGGAGGAGTATCTCTTCCAACACCACCCCTTCTCTTTGAGTGAGTAGCATTTCCACTGCCGAGGCCACATCCTCCGGCAGAAGGTAGCTTCCTTCGTCTCCCACGGTAAAATCCGCATTTCGGTAGAGCTTGGTATCCGTCATGTCCGGTAAAATACTATGTACCTTTAGACCGCTTTTTCTATATTCGGAAAATAGACTTCTAGCGAAGGACAGTAATCCTGCCTTTCCTGCCCCGTACACCGCCCCATAGGTATTTCGTTCTAAAGCCGTCACGGAGGAGATGAATATGATGTGACCCCGATTTTCCTTTAACTCACGCAAAAAATATTGCGTCAATATCATGGGGATTTCCAGATTCAACTCTGTCATCTCTCGAATTTTTGCTTCTTCCACATTTTCCTGCAAGCCATAGTAGGCTACCCCCGCCGAATGCACCAATATAGCAAGCTTTCCCTTTTCCCGAAGGCTTTTTAAAAAGCTGTCCCTTTCTTCTTTCTTCCGTAAATCCAAAGAAATCGCTTGAAAAGAAGGGGCAAGACCGGAAAAATCCCGGCCAATACCATAGACGGTATAGCCTGCTTTTTGCAGGCTTTCCGCAATAGCAAAGCCAATGCCGCCGGAGGCTCCGGTGACCAACGCCAGTTTCTCTTGCTGTTGCTCCTTACACAAATTTTCCAATTTCACACCCCTTTTCTTCTCATGCCCGTGTCTTTTTACAAGCTTCCCCTTAGTTCTGTTTCAGGTCTTAGTTCCTGCCTGCCTCTATTTTTCATTTACACCATCTGCTTCCCGGTTATCCCAACGAAAGATTTTTTCCTTTGGGAGCCTTTCCAGTAAACGGCTATACAAAAAGCCCTCCATTTCTTCCATCAGTTCCTTGGGATAATGGTAGTAACCCCCGGTATTTTCATAGGGAAATTGGGTATGGGGAGAATGGGGCAAAGCCTTTCCCATAGCCTTTAAATAGCTTTCCGAAATCCGAAAGCTTCCCAAACTACAGTCATGAATCTGCTCCATGGGGATTTTTTCAAAAACTTCCTGAAGCAAAGCACCATAGAGCTCCTTCCAACGGGGATGATAAATCATAGGATCAAAGCAAAGCCGTACCAGATAACCTTCTTCCAAAGCCTTTTGAATGGCAAAGATTCGGGAGGAAAGCCTGGCAGTTCCCTCCTCCGCCTCTTCTATAATTTCCTCCGGGGACAGGGTAAAGGCGAAAATCATTCGTTTTCGGCCCTCCGAAGATAAGGGCAATCTTTGCATTTTCCGCCAAAGCCCTTCTCCCCCTGCCTTGGTTCTCACCTCGATACGAAGAGCATTTTCCTGATTTAAAAAGCGGGCAAATTCCTCCACATAGGGATAAATTCCCTCCATCGCCAGCAAATCCGTATCATAGGAAATGCAGAGATACAAGCTTCCCTTCTCCGCTATCCACTTCCTGCAATCGGCAAAATAATCCTCCAGATTTAAAAACATCACCAGATTGCTGCTGGGGTACATCCCCTGCAAATAACAGTAGGCACAGTGAAAGGGGCAATTCATCAGGAGGGAGGTATAGCAAAAATGGCTTTCCGAAAAATCCTGGCATACCACCGCGCCATCATACAGCCTTTGTCCCTCTTTCTTTGCCAAAATCAACTTTCGGCTATGGGACTGGGCAAGCCGCCCCTGTTTCTTTCGATTAAACACATCCTTGTAGTGCTTAATCGGAATGACTTTTGCCTTGGGAAATTTTTGTAAAATCCCCTTGGTTTCCGGGCTCTGCAGCAGGGCCTCCTCCACATAAATATGCCGAAAATGATCTTGATAGGGATAGCTTTTTTCGCATTTTCCTTCCGGCAATGTGCTTCCGGAACGCTCACAAGGGATTGGCGATATAACTTCGGAATCGTTGTCATGAATCTGCAACAGATTACCCGAGCCATTACATTTTACCTGCAAAATTCTTTCGGATAAAATCCATTCCTTCAAAGAGGAAAGGGCTTTTTTCCCTGCTCTTTTATCAATTAACGTAAGCCTACCTTGCTTATCTATATCCTTTCCAACTCCTTTGAGAAGCTCTTCTTTAGCCCCATTTTCGGCATCCTGAAGGGCATCGTTCCCTGCATTCCGTCTTCCGAAATTCCGCTCTAAATACTCCCGGACTTCTTCTGCGGAAATCCCTTGCAGGAAGGCATAACGAAGCAGTCTTTCCAGCTGTTTTTCCATCACAAAGGAACAATGCAAGCTTTCGGAAAGACTTTGAAGCCGCTGCCGAAAAGCAAGCTCCCTTTCCTCTTCCTTTCTTCTCTCTTTGGATTTTTCCTGTAAAAATCCAATGAAACGAAGAACTTTATCCTCTTCCTTTTGCAAAAGAGCTTGCATTCTTTCCTGCCGGGATAAGGGAGAGAAAGACAGTTTTTCTTCATCGGGACTTACCCCAAAATCCGTCACACAGCGAAGAAAAAAGAAATCTTCCGGAGCCAGGTAGAAATTCGCCGCCTGAAATACTGCGGCACTTTCCATATCGTAAAGAAAGGTGTTATCCAATCCGCTAACGCCTTCGGAATCTCCGTGTCTTTCGGAGATGATTTGTTCTTTGGAATCTCCGTGTCTTTCGGAGACGGTATCTCTATTCCCCATAGAATCAAGTTCTAAAATCTTATCTCCTGTTATAAGCCCGGCTTCGGGAAAATCCGGCTTGTATAGTAAATCCGGATAAAATTTGCGACCTGTGCTTTCCTGCTCCAAACTTTGAATCCAAAACCAGCGACCAAGTAAATCTTCTGAAGGCCGCTTTCTTCCTAAAATCGCCGCCGCGCTTCCCAAGGATAGAAGCAAATCCCCATTTTTCGCTTTTTCCTCCTGTAAGGTTGAGGCCACGGATGCGGAAGCATTAATCTGTCCCTGTCCGGTGATGGTCAGGAGAATTTCTTCCCCTTCATACTGCAAAAAGGGAAACGAAGTTTTTCGTTTCCCCAGACTTAGTTTCTTGATAAGATGTTCTACTTCTCCCTTGTGGGCCGCAAAGATATAGACCATTTTTATTCCTTTGTTTTATTTCTCAAGTTTGTTCCTTGGCTTTATTCCTTAGCTTTATTCCTTGGCTTTATTCCTTAGCTTTATTCCTTGGCTTTATTTCTTGGCTTTATTTCTTAGCTTTTCTCCTGTTCCACTCTTTTATAGGCTTCCCTATAGAAATAATCCTGAGAATTCAATCGTTCCTCCGGCATAGGATCCGGATCATGATATAGACCGTCGGAAAGAAGCCATTTTCCTTTTTCCGTATCTTGGAAGCCTAAGTCAAAAATTTTCCGAACCCGGTTCTTATTCTCAGGATCCCAAATGGGTACAGCCACCTCTACCCTTCGAAGGGTATTTCTGGTCATGCAGTCCGCACTGGCAATGTAAAGCTCCTCTTCCTCTCCCTGTCCAAAACGATAAATGCGGGAGTGTTCCAGATACCGGCCCACAATGCTTCGAACGGAGATGTTCTCCGTCTTTCCCGGAATTCCGGGGATGAGACAGCAAATGCCTCGAACCAGAAGCTGAATCACTACTCCGCTTTTGGAAGCGTCAATCAAGGCATCAATAATATCCTTATCCGTAAGGGCATTTAACTTGAAACCGATATAGCCGCCTCTACCCTCTTCGCATTTTTTCTTTTCTCCTTGGATTTTTTCCAAGATGCGATTTTGTAAACCGTGGGGAGCCACCCAAAGAGCCTCCGTAGATTCCACGGTTTCTCCCAAAAGAAGGGTACGGAAAACCTCTGCCGCATCCTTTCCAATGCTTTGGTTTGCAGTCATTAGGCAAAGATCTGTATACAAAGTAGCGGTTTTTTCGTTGTAGTTGCCGGTTCCGATCTGGGTAATGTAGTGGATACCCTGTTCCGTCTGTTTTGCGATTAAGCAAAGCTTGGAATGCACCTTATAATTGGGTAAGCCGTAAATTACCTGACAACCTGCGTCCTCCAGACGGTGGGACATCTCGATGTTGTTGGCTTCGTCGAATCTTGCCCGAAGCTCCACCAACACCAGCACTTCCTTTCCATTTTCCGCAGCTTCACAAAGAATATCCACAATCTGGCTGTGGCTGGCTACCCGATAGAGGGTAATCTTAATGGAAACCACGGAAGAATCTCTGGCTGCGTCCTGCAATAAGCCTAAAAATCCCTTCATGCTTTCGTAGGGGTAGGACAGCATCAAATCCCGACGTTCTACCTGAGAAAGGACGGATTCCCCTTTTTGAATATAAGCAGAGCTTCTGGGGCTGTACTTCGGATAGAAGAGCTCCGTCTTCTCTCGAAGGCTGTTCTGTAAGGTAAAGAGGAAGGACAAATCCAAGGGTGTTCCGCAGTGCAGGATGTGCTTATGGGAAATGCCAAGATGCTCCGCTATTTTTTTCTTCACGGACTTATGCAACTCTCTGGTAAATTCCAAACGTACCGGATTCAAACGGTTTCGCTTCTTTAAAAGCTGCTCCATCATGCCACGATAATCCAGATCCTCATCATAGACATCCGTAGCGTCAATATCCGCATTTCGGGTAATCCGAAGGATGGACTTTTCCTTAATCTGATAGCCGGGATAAAGCTTGGAAACAAAGTGTAAAATCAACTCCTCGGACAACATGTGATAACCCTTTCTTCCGGGAATCTCGATTAATCGTTTAAATACCGGGTTCCAGCAGGGCACAATTCCCAGCTTCTTTTTGCCGTTCTTGCTTTCCAGACGTACCACCGCATAAAGCTCCCGATTCTGTAAGAAGGGGAAGGGCTGGGTCTTTCCCACAATCATGGGAGAAAGGTAGGGACGAATGGCCTGATCAAAGTAAATTTCCAGCTGACTTTGCTCCGCCTTGGACAGTCTTTGGAAGTTAATGATGTGGATGCCCACCGGCTCCAGCTCTCCCATGACCTGCTCATAAATTTCTTTCCGCTTTTGCTCCAGGCGTTGAACCTCTTCTAAAATCAAATCCACCTGTTCCTCACTGCTAAGATCCGTTTTATTGTCCCGGGTAGTTTTCTTAGAACGCATTTGCTGCATCAAGGTACCCACACGCACCATAAAAAACTCATCCAAATTGGTCTGGTAAATGGAAATAAAGGGCAGACGATCCAGGAGGGGTACTCGCGGATTTCCTGCCTCATCTAAAACGCGCTCATTAAATAAAAGCCAAGATAGTTCCCGGTTTTGATACGCTTCTCTTCCTTCCTTCATTTTCCATCCCTCTTTTCTCTCTATAGCGGCAGGAAAGAATTTCCCCTTATCCGGCTCCTGCCTGTCCATATGGCTGTCTCTTCCGTTATGCAGTAAGGTCTGCTTCGTTTCTTTCCTATTCCTTAAAGATAATAAATCTTCCCTCCCCCTCTGTACAGAGGGAAGAGGGAAGAAATTTTGTTTTCTACGAAAATGAAAGCTTCTGGAATGGCGATTTTTCCGCTCTGTCCAAGACATAGCTTAAGCCTTTTCGTTCTTTGCCAAAATCGGCATGATAATTCCTAAAACAGAAAGCACCACCGGTGTGATGATATTTAAAGCCATGGTGAAAGGATCATCGGAGTGCATTCCCATCAAACAGCAGATTGCGGTAAGGGCAAAGCACCATACACCGAAGCCCAGAGCCACTGTATTATTCTTTACAAAGTAATACTCTCTTGGGAACTTGTCTCCGGCCTTTCTTAAAGCAATGTAAGCCACGAATACCCAAAGGTAACGAAGAGGCATACATACGGAGTTTAACTTAGTCAGCTGCTTCAATACCGCTGCCGCTCCCGGAACGAAGGACTGTGCCAGGATGATGGAGCCGGAAAGTACAGCTACCATGACAATACCGTTTACATAGCTTCCTTCCTTGTTCTGCTTTAAGAGCTTCTTGGGGAAGAAAGGACGAGTCTCTTCATTGTCCAAAAGCATACGGAGAGGAGCATCAATACTGATAATCAAAACCGCAAACTGTCCGATTACGTTACAAAGCGCATAAATTACCAGTAAAGTGTCGCCTACGTGATAGTACTGGCCAAGCTTCTGGAATGCCCAGTAGGATCCGTTTGCCGCATAGGAGTCAAACGCTTCCTTACTCTCATTGATTAACGCAGGGTCAAACATCATACCCATAGCGATGGTTCCCAGCATAGCACATACCACAACCATGATAGCCAGAGCAATCATTCCCTTGGGGAAGCCCTTACTGGGGTTCTCTACCTTATTTACATAAGGAGAAATCTTCTCACATCCGCCTACCGCAAATACCAGGATGGAAAGAGAGGTAAAATACTCCAAACGGAAATTCGGGATAAGGTTCTTTAAGCTGAAATCCAAAGAAACATAGTCTCCCTTAGGATTGATAGCCGGTGCCGCAAACATCATTACAATGTAGAGCAGGGACATAATAAACATACTGGAGCCTGCCAAGGTGGCCATCTTCTTCAAGGGGTTTAAGCCCTTGCTGGCTACATAGCAGAAGATAATGAGCAAAGCAAAGGTAATCAACTGAATCATGAGCGTGGGGAGCTTATCATAAAGCTCTGCGCTACGGAAGATTACCCATGACAATGCCTTCAGTCCGCCACTTGGCTTACTGGCAATATAGGTGATGTGACAAGCCCAATAGGTCCAACCTGCATAGTAAGCAAGCTTTGTGCCTAAGGTTTCTCTAATCCAGGAGCTTACACCGCCTCCCGCATGCTTGAAGGCAGAGCCCAGCTCTCCTACCATCAAAGCGTAGGGGACAAAATAAAGGGCAAACATGAAAATCCAGCTGAAAATAACCTGAATTCCGTTGAACCATACGAAGCCGTTGGTTACGTTTCCAAATCCCCATACTGTGGAAAAGGCCATAAACGCCAGCATTTTCCAACTAATTTTTTTCTGATCCATACTTATTCCTCTTCAATTCTAATTGCTGAAATCGTGTCACGAAGCTTTCGTAACACAGGTTGAGCGATTTTTTCCTCCGGCCCTGTTCTCCATTTTCAGTTCCAAAGAAAAATCTTTTTACGAAAAGAGAATTTCGTAATTTCCGTCACCCCGTCCCAAAACGGAGGAGGAGAAAAACAGCTTAGCTACTTCCACCATGTATCCGGTGTCCTTCACCCCTGCAGTTTCGTAGGGGGAGTGCATAGCCAGCTGGGCCAAACCGATGTCCACCGTATTCAAGGCTACTTGACTGTTGGAAATGTTTCCAAGGGTAGAGCCTCCCAACATATCGGACCTGTTGGTGAAAATCTGGAAAGGAACCTTTGCCTTTTCGCAGAACTGCTTGAAAATGGCACCGGAAATTCCATCCGTGGTGTACTTCTGGTTGGCACTGTACTTAATGACAATTCCCTTATTGATATAAGGACGGTTTGTGGGATCCGCCTTATCCGGCTGGTTGGGATGTACCGCATGGGCATTGTCTGCAGAAAGCAGGAAGCTGTTCTGCAAAGCCTGCAAATACTCGTCTTCGGTCTTTCCGAAGGCACGAATAATTCGCATTAACACATCCTTTAGGAAGGTGGAAGCTGCGCCCTGCTTGGTACCGCTGCCTACCTCTTCATTGTCATAGACACAATGAACCGCCACGCTATGCTTTGGCTTTGCGGCAAGGATTCCCTGTAAGGAGGAAAATCCGCATTGCAAATCATCCAGTCTTCCGCTGCAAAGGTACTCTTCCTTTGCCCCTAAGATGCTGGCCTTTTCCCTGTTGTAAAGGAAGAGGTCCGTATCCAGGATATCCTCCGGCTTAACTCCCAGTTCCTTTCCGATAAATTCCAGAAAGGCTCCCTTCTCCTGGAAGGAGGAAAATAAAGGCAGCATATCCTTTTGTGCATTGAAGGCATAGCCGTCGTTGACTTCACGATTCATGTGAATGGCAAGGTTCGGGATAATCATTAAGTCTCTGTCCACATTTAAGAGCTTAGTCTCTACTCCGCCCTTTGTCTTGCAAATGACTCTTCCCGCCAAAGACAGCGGTCTGTCCAGCCAGGGGGAGCAAATCATTCCGCCATACTTCTCCACATTCAGCTTCAGATACTCCTTGTCAATCCCGATTTCCGCATTGGCCTTGATTTTGAAAACCGGAGAATCACTGTGGCTGGCCATCATCTGGAAGCCTTTGAAGTCCCCCTTGGGAAGGACAAAGGCAATTAAAGCAGATCCATTCCTTGTCACATAGTACTTTTCTCCTGCCTTCAGTTTCCAGGCCTCTCCCTCATAGAGAGCTTTAAAACCGCCCTTTTCCAAAGCCTGCTTCATATTTTCCACAGCAAAAAAGGCATTAGGACTTTGGTCCAAAAAGTCCATTAATTTACGGTTTATGCTTTGTTCTTCTTTGTCTATCGGCATATAGACTCCTTTCTAATCTTGCAAGAACCGGTGGTCACTGAAATACATCGTGACACCCGAATGGCATTATACCGTAAAAGCCCGGACAATGAAATACTGTCCGGGCTTTTCTTTTATGCTATTTATGCAAAACTATTTGTTGAATGCTGTTTCTATTTATTCAAAACTATCTGTTCTGAGAAATAGCTTCCAAGCAATTTGACAAAGGAGATATTATAGTGCAGCTTCTACAGCCTTTCTTACCTCTGCCATATCTGCGGTGGGCTCAAAGCGGGCAATAACATTTCCCTTTCTGTCCACCAGGAACTTGGTAAAGTTCCACTTAATCTCCGGATTCTTCTCATAGTCCGGATCAATCTTGGGAAGCATATCCCGAAGAAGATCTGCCATCTTGCCTTCTCCGAAGCCCTTAAAGCCCTGCTGCTCCTTTAAGAAACGATAAAGAGGAATCTGGGTTTCTCCATTTACATCCACCTTCTTCATCTGAGGGAACCGGGTATTGTAGTTTAAAGTACAGAACTCATGAATTTCCTCATCCGTTCCGGGAGTCTGTCCGGCAAACTGATTGCAAGGAATATCCAGAATCTCCAGTCCCTTGTCGTGGAATGCCTCGTACATCTCCTCCAGCTCTTTGTACTGAGGAGTAAATCCGCAGCCTGTTGCAGTGTTTACTACCAATACTACCTTTCCTTCGAAATCCTTTAAGTCCTTCTCTCCGCCCTTGGTGTCCGCTACCTTGTAATCATAAAATCCCATAAAAAACTCCTTCCTAATACTATACTAACGTTCTATTTGAATTCTCTTCCGTCTTTGGCTTTTTGAAAGATTTTTGACAATTCAATTTTTTACAATTTTTATTGTAGTGAGGGCAAACTTCCCTGTCAAGGAAAAGAATCTAAAAATTCAAGAAAGTCTAAAAATCCTCTATGCCTATACTTTTTCTCCAAATGTTGCAATCGCAACAAACTTTATTTTTTCTCTTTGCTATACTTTGCTCAGATTCAGAATTTATAAGTCAGAGTTTACAGGAGGATAAAATAATGGCACAGATTACTAGTGATATGTTGGTAGGACAGATTGTAAATGAGTATCCCGTATTAATTGATACTTTACTTGAGGCAGGAATGCATTGTCTGGGTTGCCCAAGCTCCCAGATGGAGTCCTTGGAGGATGCTTGCATGGTTCACGGATTAAACCCGGATGCTCTTGTTTTGGCATTAAACAGTAAGTTAGGAGAGGTAGAGGCGTAATGAGTGCATTTTTAGGGCCGATTCATTATTGGTTATACAACAAGATCCAGCTTCAGGAAGAGCTGATTAAGGATATTGTAGCTTACGGCGAAAAAGAGCAATGGAAGGCTTTTGCTGATGGAAACTTGGCTGAGAAAACGGTAAACAAAGAGTTACGTCCTTTAAATGAATTGATTGACGTAATGAACATTCACGGATGGTTGCAGGAAAGAGTGCAGGATGCGGAAGCTCGCTATGCTCTTTTGGTTACAACTGTTCTTGCAGAGGACAGTTCCCGTCTTTCTTCCTTAGAGGATATCGCCTTTCAGTTTGGACAGAAGCACGCTTTGGAGGCTGACTCCGATGCCAGCGACGCTTACAGAAAGATTGACGATTCTCTTTTAAACGGTATGCCCTGTGACAGAGTTAATGTCTTAACAGAGCAGGATGTGGATAGAACCTCCTGGCAGCAGGAAGAGGATATTCATGCCCCCTTCTGGGAGGCCGTTTCCGGAGATCCTAAGGTTTACTATCAGTTGAGAAGAAAAATTATGGAAGGTATGTTAAAGGATACCAAACTCCATATGGATTCTTCTGATGAAAACCATTACAGCATTTACAGATAAAGGGAAATGCTGCCGGTTCAGATTAAAGGCTGGCGTAATCCCATAGCACCGGCGATACTATATATTTATAGGAATCTTTTATTGAGGGGTCATCACTTTGAAGAAACCCTTCTCCTATTACTATTGCAAAAATTTCAGAAAATACGAAAAGAGGAAGTTTATGAATCAAAGTGTAATTCTTATGGAAGAAGACCATGCCAACATCAATAGAGCTTTAGGCGTTATCCGTAACATTTGTCTGCAGCTGATGCAGGGAGGGGAAGTTCCCGATGAGGATTTCCGGGAAATTATCGAGTTTGTTCGGGAATATGCGGATAAGCATCACCACGGTAAGGAAGAGAAATTCCTCTTCCCCGTGATGGTAAAGAAGTTGGGACCTGTAGGAGACAAGCTAGTAACTCACGGTATGCTGGTGGAGCATGATTTAGGAAGAGCGGATGTTTTATCATTAGAAACCGCCCTGAACGAGTATAAGAAAAATCCCCGTCTGGAGTTAAAGCTGGACATCTTGTCCTATGCTATGGCTTATGCTCACTTATTACAGCTTCATATCGAGAAGGAAAACAGTGTGGTATATCCCTTTGCGGAAAGAGGTCTAAGCGAAGAAGATTTCAAGGAAATCAATGAGAAGAGCCAGATTTTCGAGGATGAGCAAACTGCCAAGGGTGTGCAGAAGCATTACCTGGATATTTTGGAGAAGTTGGAGAAGAAATATCCGGCAAGTGCACAGGCGTAATATCGAAATTAGAAAAAGATGAGCTGTGAAAAATCATATCGGTTTTCTATGCAATATAGGTCTAAATTGGGGCACGCTCCCGCTAACCTCGCCCTGCAGGGGTACTAAGCGAAAAACTTCATGCTATTCGTTTTTCGTAAGTACCCGCGGGTTCAGATTGCCCCATTTCAGACCTATATCGCTGAAAACCTGCTTAATAATCTTGATTTTTTATAGCTTCTTTTTTATTTCATCGGATATCACG